>DASYPT010000156.1:0-22420 GCA_036006355.1 Pyrinomonadaceae bacterium
AAACTGGACTTTTGAGACAAAGTCGCTCGTCGTCGTAATTCGCGCGGATAGTGATACGAAGCGAAAACGCCGATCAGACCGTAATGGCCAATCGGCGTCTTCGTGAGTGCCCACGCGATTAGGGGCGAGGATTCCGTAGGGGATCATTGCGGCGGGGAAGTACTCCGTTGCCGTTGGGCCTCAATCCGTTAGCCTCAGGGCGCAATGCCCGACGGTCTTGAGCTCTAATGAGATCTCCAGCCCTCACACGGATGTCCTTCAACATCGCCCGTTGTTCCGGATTCAGAATGCGACGAATTCTGAGCTCCGTCTGAATTCGCAGTCTCAACTGTGCATTTTGCGCGGCATTGACGTCCTGCATCCGTTGATCAATCACGGACTCGTCCACGTTTTCGGCATCCAGACTCTCTTCAAGTGCTCGATTCGCTTCGCGCAAGCGCTGTTGAATGGTAGCGCGTTCATCTTTTGTATCTCGCTGGATCAGTCGAATCCGCTGAATCTGATCGGGAGACAATCGAAGTCTACCAAGCAGGTCTGGCGCATCCTGAGGAGGGGCGGAATTTGACTGCGGATCTTGTGCATATGAGATCGCGTACACACTCAGGATTAGAACTATTAGGGGGAGTGTTAGTCTGACAAATGATTTCATCGTTACCTCTAAAATTCCTGGTTTATGCGATCGCCAATCAGATTAAGAGTGTCTTCTTCGCGCGACGAAAGTAAGCGAAGGTCAGATGCTAGTTGCTGGCGTTCAGATTTGGATAACGGCTTATGGGATGCCCATTGCCCAGCGCGGTTGGCGGGCGCAACCTGCCGGTTCTTTATCGGCGCCGGTGCGGGTCTAACTTCTTGCGGATTGTTAGCCGCGGTGGTTGCCGCGAACTCCTTGGCCTGAGTGTCTAAAGCCTTGGCAACTGCTGCCCGCATTTGTTCTTCGGTGTACGTAGCACTATTCGCATTGGAAATCGGTGGTGGCACTGGACGGGTTCTGTTCACGAGCAGAATAGCCATTGCACAAAAGACCAGAGCAGCGAAACCGACGGCGCCTTTCATCCACAATGGTGACAAAGCGAAGAACTCTCGCAACGCGGCAACTGCCGAACGTCGTCTTGCGGGAACGGTAGCGATCTCTACCCGAGGCGCAGAGAATGCCTCCGTTTTCCAAAGCGCAATCGATTCACGAACTCCACCGAGCGAATCAAACTCGTTCCGACAGCTTTTGCAAACCTGCAGATGTTGTTTGAAGTCGTTTGTGTCCGCTTCTCCATACAAGAACGAAATCAAATCGTCCTGACGGTCACAAGTCGAATTGTTGACAGTATCCTTCATCTTCTTACCTGTCTTTCAAATGGCTCCGCGGCCAAAACGTTGAAGCTTCATCTGTAACTGCTTGAGTGCGGTGTAGAGCCTGCTTTTGACCGTACTCAACGGAACGTCCAGTATGTCTGAGATTTCCTTGAACGTCAGTTCTTCAAACTCTTTCATCACTACAATCTGTCTCAGCTCTACCGGCAAACTGTTAACCGCGCGACGAACAGCGTGCGTGATTTGCGTGCTTTCCGTGATTCGAACTGGTGACAAGCCCAGAGGGGCAGCAAAACTGCCCGCATCCTTTTCCTGCTCTTCTTCCAATGCTGATTCACTGCGAACCTTGGCGCGACGCTGCCTGGTGATGCACTGATTGACGGCAATTCGATGGAGCCACGACGAAACCTTGGCTTCACCTCGAAATCCGCGAAGGTTTCTAAACGCCGCCAGAAACGTCTCCTGGGTCGCATCACGGGCGTCTTCCTCTCGACCGAGCATCCCATACGCAAGCGCAAAAATACGGCGCTCCCAGCGACGCACGATTTCGCCGAAAGCTTCCGCATCCCCGCTGAGAGCACGCTCTACAATTATCTCGTCGGTGGTAACGGTATCCATGCGTTGGTCAATGGGGCTCGTCAGCTCATTCGACCTTCACGGCTCCTCCGGAGCCTTGCCGCTCAAGCATTTAGACGCGGATCAGCCCGAAGAAGTTGATCAAAACACACGTCGAATCGGCTTCATTTGTGAGTTGCGTTAAAACTCGTTGACACTTTGCTGAACGGTCGTGAATAATGTGGTTCGGTCGCTGGCCAATGATGGTCGAGTGACTATTTACGCTAAGACCCCACCGCGATTGTACCTGCCAAAACTTTAGAATGCTCGAAAATCTCGGCCGAATTCGCCTCCTATACATCGTTCTGGGAGTTTTGCTCCTGGTTGGCCTATTGCCTCTGGCGTTTGCCGGCTTTCTGCTGTCGGGACGCAGCGCCGAGGAACTGCGCTCCATCGAAGGCCGCTATCAGGCTCAGTTAGTTCAGGACAAGGCTCGTCAGATTGAACTCTATGGCCAGAGATATCGCGACGTCGTCACGGGGCTGGCACGCGCCTTCGAGATCGCCGGGGGAATCCAGGCGCTCGATGACCAGGGGTACGACCAACGACTTCAAAAAACGCTTCAGGAAGACCCAAATCTCATCGCTCTGGCCTTGTGGCCGGTCGGTGGTAAACCTCACAGGGCTTTCCAATCCAACGTCATTAGGCTCGACGAAGTAGACGCGCGCGTCAGTGAGGTACTCGCCCATATGAACGGCCGCGGGGTTGTAGTGAGCCGTCCCCAAATCATCCGCTCTGGTCAGGAAATGGCGCTAACGATTGCTGAGCCGGTGCTGGGAGGTCAGAACAACCAGGAGGTTGTTTCAGCGGTCGTTGCGATCGTCTCTTTTGAAGAGGTTTTTCACGCGGTACAGCAGCCGACATCCAAGAGCGAGAGGGAACTACTCGATGCCGGATTGCCAGTCGTATTCGTCGTTGATCAAAACGGTCGTGCTGTAGCGCACCCTGAAGCAAGCGTGGCGTTTTCAGAGAAGTCGATGACAGACTTGAAGGTGGTGCAGGATTGGCTGGAATCGGGCGCTCAGGTGCAGTCTGCACTTGCACCTTTTTCTGCAACCCGGAACGGACGCTCGGTGGAAATGCTGGGATCGTACGCAACTGCCGAACTCGATAAGAATTCCCGATTGGGTGTGATTGCGATTCAGGACGAGGTAGCAGCACTTGCTTCAGTTGCCGACATGCGTTGGCAAACGATGTGGATCAGTCTTGTTGCCGCGTTGTTGACGATCCTCATCGGTATCTTCTTTGCCAAGATGCTGACGCACCCTGTTCGCGAGTTAGCGGGTGGCGCCCATCGCATCGCTTCGGGTGATTTCTCGCAACGAATCGCCATCAGAAGTAGAACTGAACTTGGTGACCTTGGCAATTCGTTCAATGTAATGACGGATCAGATCGAGAAGTTCATTAGCGACTTGCAGAAATCTGCTGAGGAGAATCGGCAACTCTTTATTGGCACAGTGAAGAGTCTAGCCGCAGCGATTGACGGTAAAGATCCATATACACGTGGTCATTCAGAGCGCGTTTCCCGCTTCTCAGTTGCGATCGCTCAACGTCTGGGTTTGGACGATGACGAAGTAGAGAAGATTCGAATAAGCGCGTTGTTGCATGACGTTGGGAAGATCGGAATTGATGACAAGATTCTAAAGAAGCCCGCCGCCCTGACCGATGAAGAATTTGAGGTCATGAGGAAGCATCCGCAAAAGGGATATAAAATCATGTCTCAGATTCCAGCCATGAAGGAATTCTTGCCTGGGATGTACATGCACCACGAGATGGTGGATGGCAAAGGTTATCCGCAAGGACTTAAAGGCGAGGAGATTCCTCTGATGGGCAAGATTGTGGCAGTCGCCGACACGTTCGACGCGATGACAACCGACAGGCCCTATCAAAAGGCTATGAAGTTTGAAGACGCTGTCGAGCGAATTGAGAGCTTCGTAAATACCCGCTATGACGCTGAGGTTGTTGGCGCGTTCACAGCAGCCTGCAGGGAAGGTCAAATTCGACCGGGTTCGGTTAAGTTGAAGCGTCCGGCGACGCCAGGCACGAACCCCGAAGTGTTATCGCCAATTCAAGAGACAGAGAGACTAGCGATTAGCTGAACAGAATAGGACCTATATGACCTATAGCCACGTCCTTTTTGTGGGGACGTGGCTGTTGTGTTTTAATCGAGCACTAAATCAGGAGCTAATTAATTTCGCAATTATGGGACTTTTTTGGAGAAGGAAATCAGGAGACGAGTTTGTCCGTCTCGGTCTAAATGAACCTGCGAAACCAGTTGAGGCGCCGCCCGTCGATACTCAACCGGAAGGAGCTAAACAAGTAACGGAGTCCCCGTCACTTGTGCCACCTGCTTCCGGAGGCGCACCAACTCCGATTCCGGTCGAAACAGTTCAACGTCAGGTCGCAAAACCACAGACACGAGCGGATTCTGAGATCTCCAACCCGGTTCGTGAGAAACCCGTTGTATCGAGATCTCCATTTGCCACTTCTGTCCTTGGCCTGAACCTTTCAATGGAAGAACTCAAAGCTCAGGAGGAAGCTCTTGAGCAGGAGTTCTCAGCAAGGTTCCGCAGAGCTGTTGCGGCAACTCGGGAATCATTATCAGAGAAACTGGATACAGTCTTCGCTGGTCGTAAACAGATCGACGACGAACTGCTCGATCAACTCGAAGAGGTTTTGATAGCAGCCGACATAGGCGTTAACACGACGCTTGCAGTACTGGAGACAGTGCGCCGTGGCATTGCCCGCAAACAGATTAACGATATGGAAGCGCTCAAAACTGCGTTGAAGTCCGAACTACTCGAGATCCTAAAGGCGTCGGAAAGAGAAGGGGTTGCATCAGAAACGACGGTGGCCGAAAGCGTTGCGCCGTACGTGATGATGATCGTTGGCGTGAACGGTGTCGGCAAGACAACAACGATCGGTAAGTTGGCACAACGCATTAAGGCGGAAGGCAACGATGTTTTGATCTGTGCTGCTGATACCTTTCGCGCCGCTGCTTCAGATCAGTTGGCCATCTGGGCCGACCGTACGGGTGTTCCACTGATACAGCAGAAACAGGGAACTGACCCGGCAGCGGTTCTGTTTGATTCTCTAAAAGCTGCGAAGGCGAGAGGATCGGATGTTTTGATTGTTGATACCGCAGGTCGTTTGCATAATAAGTCGAATTTGATGGCTGAACTTGAGAAGATGAAGCGCGTGGCTGCGAAAGAAGTTGATGGAGCGCCTCACGAAACTTTGCTTGTCGTTGACGCGGTAACGGGCCAAAACGGGCTGGAGCAGGCACGTCAATTTCTAAAGGTGGCGGGAGTCACCGGCATCGTGCTAACAAAACTCGATGGCACTGCAAAAGGCGGAATTGCAGTGGCGATTGCAAAGGAACTCAGCTTGCCCATTCGCTACGCGGGCATCGGAGAAAAGGTTGATGATCTGGTCGTGTTCGACCCGGAACAATATGTGAACAGTCTTTTTGGCAACTAGCGAAGCTGAAGTGCACTCGACAACAACCCTTACTGAAACTCCAATGGTCTGGACAGATTCTGACCGCGAATTCATGGCGCGCGCGCTTGAACTCGCACGCAATGGTCGCGGTCTCGTAAGTCCTGGGCCAATGGTCGGCTGCGTCATCGTTGATGAATTCGGGGAAGTCATTGGTGAAGGCTTCTATCTTTTTGAAGACGTAAAGCACGCGGAAACAATCGCGCTCGCCCAGGCAGGAGAAAGAGCTGCAGGTGGAACTGCATATGTTTCGCTTGAGCCGCACGCGCACCATGGGCGCACACCTCCTTGTACGGAAGCTCTGATTACTGCAGGCATTCGACGCGTAGTCGCACCTATCCAGGACTTGAACCCCAGAGTTTCAGGACAAGGCTTTGAACATCTCCGCACTGCCGGTGTTGAAGTTCAAACAGGCCTGCTTGCAAAGGAGGCAGCTCGTGTCAATGAAGCGTATCTACATTACATGCGAACCGGCAGACCGTTCGTTCATCTGAAACTCGCAGTTTCGCTTGACGGGAAAATTGCAACTCGGACGAAAGACTCCCGCTGGGTTACCGGGCCTGAATCTCTCCAGCGTGTCCACGAACTCCGCCATGAACACGATGCAATCCTAATCGGAATCGGCACAGCGCTTGTCGATGATCCTCTCCTTACGGATCGATCAACTCTGCCTCGGCGGCGTTCACTTGTTCGAGTTGTTTTGGATGACCGCCTTGAACTTCCGAGTGATTCGAATCTCGTCAGGACTGCTCAACAGTTTCCATTGTTGGTTGTGGGAAACAGAGCTGCTAACGAGACCCGGGCGAAACAGCTTGATCAAAAGAAGATCGAAATCATCTCGAGTGAAGATCGCGATATCGTTGCTCTGTTGGAGGAACTGGGGCGGCGTTCAATTTCGAGTGTTCTGGTAGAGGGAGGCTCAAATGTAGCAGGGTTTTTTGTCGATGCCGGTTTGATCAACAAAGCTACATTCTTTATCGCGCCAAAGATCGTGGGCGGTTCAAAGGCCCCGACTGCCGTCGGCGGAGAAGGGGTCGAACGAATGAAAGACGCGCTGAAGTTGGAAGGTGTCGAGGTTATCCGGCTCGGTGACGACATTGAAGTCACTGGCTATCCCGCTGTTGTTAAAGAGTAAAGAATGTGCCCGATGAACATGACTCATCAATACGTGTTGCTCACCGGCCCACTAAACGTTTGGGTCAGAACTTTCTCAAAAACCCTCAAGTAATCAATCGCATAATTGAAGCGCTCAATCCAAAGCCCGATGAAACAGTGATTGAAATCGGGCCTGGCCTGGGCGCGCTCACAACGATTTTGATTGAGCGCGCAGCTCGAGTAATAGCCGTCGAGTTTGACCGCAATCTTGCGCCAATGCTACGCGAACGCTTTTATTCAAGCGAGAACTTCACGCTTCTTCAGGAGGATGCTCTCCGGACTGACTTCTGTGGCGCGATTCAGCCAGCCAAAAAGGCGCGGTTAGTTGCGAATCTACCCTACAACATTTCGACCGCGATTCTTCAAAGACTCATCGTCCAGCGAGGCTGTTTATCGGAGATGGTGTTGATGCTGCAAAAGGAAGTTGTAGATCGAATAATGGCGCCTGCCGGTTCGGCTGAACGAGGGTATCTATCAGTTTTGGTCGAAGCCTACTGCGAGGCTCAGAAGTTGTTTGATGTGGCGCCCGGATCGTTTCGTCCGCAACCCAAAGTGTGGAGCAGTGTAGTGCGATTAAAGTTTCGTCAAACGCTCGCCTTTGATCTCAGTGATGAGGAGTTGCTTTGGTTGATCGTCAGCGCCGGATTTATGCAGAAGCGAAAGACAATCCTCAACAATCTACGAAGTGCATCCGGCAGTCTTCAGGGTTTGATCAAGAGCAATGGTGGGGCAAGCATTGTTCTTTGCAAAGCAGGCGTTGAGTTGCGGAGACGCGCCGAAAGTCTGAGCGTCGAGGAATGGGTCCGGATTGCCCGAGCGATGTCTGAAAATTAGCGCAAATATTGGGATCTCATAAAAAGAACAAGTAAGGAAGGTGGTTTACCCCCGCTGCTTGGGAGGAAAACATCCAGCGAGCGGGGTAAACCGCCCTGCATTACTTGTTCTTTGCTAGTTTCTGCCAAACCCAAAAAACTTTTGTTGTCCTCCCGACGTTGTTTGATTTAGAGTTGTCTTGGCACCCCAAATCCTCATTCACTTCCATTCGAGTCTGGAGAGTAAGAAAATGATGCAAGACCTTGTGAGCATGATTGTGATGATGCTGCCGGTGTTCGTACTGCTGATACTCACATTTGGCGCCGGCTTCGTTGTTGGTCGGCTCAGCAAGAGAGAGCAGTAGGAATTTAGCCCACAGTCTAATCTACTTCGTGTAATTCGTGTGATTCGTGGATCGCTTTTTCCGCCAAAGACGAAACGATCCACGAATTACACGAAGTGGGAAATATGGGTCAGATCACATAGCGCTTTCACTCAAGCTTTGGCGTACTGCCAAAGTTAAATAACAGCCCAACATGCATTCCGGTGATTTTCATGTAATTCATCAATTGAGCTATCTCTCGTCCGCTAAGGCCATTGAGTGCTTTTAGCTCGATGATGATTTGGTTGAAGCAGATGAAGTCCGCTATGTATTTCTTTTCCAAGATTTCGCCCTTGTAGCAAATCATCAATTCCTGTTGTGGCTCGAATGGTATGCGCCTGCGCCCAAGCTCGATCTCGAGAGCTTGCTGGTATATGGGCTCAAGAAAGCCGCAACCGAGTTGGTAGTACACCTCCATTGCAGCTCCGACAATTTGATAAACCTCATCCGCTAAGATTAATTTGGCCATGTGAGGTTAGCCTTTCAGAGTTGTTTGAAATCCAGGCGCTAAGATTACAGAAGCCGGGATTTGCAACGCAATTCTTTCGTGTGATTAGTGGATCGTTTTCTCGCCAACAAAGCACATCCACTAATCACACGAATCACACGAACGTTACGCAGGGCGCAAATCGTTTCTCATGTCGGCTATGACTCTGATCCCGTTCTTCGGCCGCAGCGAAAGCACCGGTAAGACTTCGACTTTCTGATCTGGTTCTAATGAAAACTTGAACCGTTGACCGATGGTTGCCAGCAGCAACACGATCTCCATCATCGCAAAATAATTTCCAATACACTGTCGTGGTCCGCCGCCAAACGGGAAGTAAGCATACTTTGGAAGTTTCTCACTGTGTTCAGGCATCCAGCGGTCCGGATCGAACGCTTCGGGGTTCTGAAAATAGCGGGCATCGCGCTGCGTGACCCATTGAAAAGCAAATACCTGACTTCCTTTCGGTACACGGAATCCACCAAGATCCGTATCCTCCAAAGCTTCGCGACCCACTGCATAGGCCGGTGGATAGAGCCGCATTGTTTCTTTGGCGATCCTCTCTGTGTATGTCAGTCGCTGCAGGTCTTCCACTGTAGGTGATCGCCCCTGCAGTACCGTCGCAAGTTCTTCATGAAACTTCTTCTCAGCTTCTGGATGAGTGGCCAGCAGATACCAACTCCAGGAAAGCGCCAGCGCAGTGGTTTCATGCCCGGCCAGAAACAGGGTCATGACTTCATCCCGTAATTGAGAGTCAGTCATCTGACTGCCGTCTTCATCCTGCGCTTCGAGGAGCATCGAGAGGAGGTCGCCTTCATCGGCTCGACTCGCGCGTCTCTCCGCGATGATACGAAAGACGATGCGATCAATCTCTGCCACAAGATTGAAGTAACGGCGATGTCCGGGTGTTGGTAATCGATTATCTGCAATCCATTTCAAAGTGGCTTGCGATGCAAACGGCTTGACTACTTCTGATAAAACAGCCGCCACGTGGTCGGCATCTTTCGAGACATCCGCATTGAATAGTGTCTTAACAACAATCTCCAGCGTCAGTCGATTCATTTCACGCGAGATATCAAGCACCTGACCAGTTTGCCACTTG
This sequence comes from Pyrinomonadaceae bacterium, assembly GCA_036006355.1. GTDB lineage: Bacteria > Acidobacteriota > Blastocatellia > Pyrinomonadales > Pyrinomonadaceae > PSRF01. The sequence continues at coordinate 9,355 of DASYPT010000156.1, forward strand.
TTCAGATGGCGGGTCGCATATTCAACCATCACGCTCCCGTACGAACTTATCCGTTGCCGATGAAAGGCTGGTTGGGCTAAACGGCGCTGCCGTCGCCAAAAATCCCCTTCGCTGGTGACCAGGCCATTGCCAACAAGTCGTGCAAAGAACGGCGACCGCAGTGACCCAGCTTTGCGAAAACTCCTGGCTTTGCTTGTAAGCAGCGTCTCGATGTCGTCGGGGTTGTAGAGAAAGTAAGCATGGACATATAGAAAACGTGTTCGAACTACATCGCCAAAATCACGACAGCGCTCAATGAAACCAAGCGTGTCGTTGTTGAACTCCCGCATCACGCCCAGAATGAAGTGACCCTTTGGCCCTGGCGGTAGTGGCAGCGCACCGCCTTTTGCTGGTTGTGTTGATAGTGCTTCCTCGCTCATGTCTTTAACAAACCGTTGTTGATACCAGAATCTAACAACTCGAATCTAACAAATCCCAGAATCTACAAACCAGTATCTAGCAAGTACCAGAATCTACAAAATCTACTTCGTGTAATTCGTGTGATTCGTGGATCGCTCTCTCCTGTCGCACAACAAACGATCCACCAATCACACGAATTACACGAAGTAGATTTTGTAGATTCTGGTTGTTAGGTTCTGGTAGAGCAGAGTCTCTAAAGTGATCAACCCGCACATTCAAGTTTCCTCGAGCGGTCACTGCCACTCACAATCTTGGCGGGGCGGGTTTGATCGGTTTGTCCCACGCCTGTGCACCTTTCACCTTTAACTTTCGTTTGTATATTCGATCACCGCAGGTCGCATACAAGGTATCAAACTGTCCTCCGCCAAACGTGAGATTAGACAGACGACGATTAGGAGTCGGAATAATGCTTTGCACTCTCCCCGCCTGATCGCAGATCTGAATTCCTATTGCTGTTGCCACATAGAGTCGTCCATCCCGGTCAACCCGGAGTCCGTCAGCATTACTTTGATCTGATGTGTCAGGCACAAGCAGCCAGAAAAATCGTTGTTTGGAAGTCAGTGTGCCATCAGGTCGGATCACGAAACTATAAACCCAGTGTGAACGATAATCCGCAACATAAAGCAGAGTCTGATCAGGACTCAACGTCACACCGTTCGCATACTTCAGGCCAGTATCCACAACAAGCTTCTCGCCGTTGGGTTTGATCAGCCACACTTTGCTGGGCGCAATCTCATTGTCAGCCGGTGGATTTGTGACGTAGACATTCCCGTTGTTCGCGACGACCAGATCGTTTCCGACAAATCCTTCCGCGATGACGGTCATTTTGCCGTTTGGATCATAAGCCAGCACTTTTTGCGCGCCACTCGCTACAACGTAAAGGCGTCCATCAGGACCGAATGCTGCACCGTTTCCTTTTTTTGAGTCAGCAACAAACTCTGTCGTCTTATTGTCGAGGCCGATTTTATAAGTCTTGCTGTTCGTGACGTCGTTGAAGAAAACCTCTCCATTCGCGTTTACCGCCGGACCTTCAGTGAACTTATAACCCTCAGAAACAAGCTGCCAGCCTTCGCCCCGTATCAATACGTTCGTGAGTGTCTCATTCTTAGAGTCGTGCGCTGCAACTGCTTTCGGCCAATCCTTCCAAAGCCAACGCAATGCGTCAGGAAAAATCGCGGTTGCATGTTTCCCGGTGTGACCGCCGTCGCCCCATACATGTTCAACTTCATAACCCGCGAACACCAGAGCGCGTTCCATCGTTTGATTCGCCATCCACCAATCACCGCCGTAAATATTCAGATCGCCGGAGCCGTCTTGTAGAAACACGCGAATCGGTTTTGGTTCATACCGGCGAATCAAGGAGGGATAACGCATCCCACCACGTAGATCGACGAATGTGCCGATTGAGCTAAACACGCGAGTGAAGGCATCCGGTCGTTCCCAAGCCGCAGTAAAGGCTGCAATGGCTCCGCTGGAAGCTCCAGCTATCAATCGATCGTTGCCTTCATGGGACAGTCGTATAACTCGCCCGTCAGACGTTTTCTTCGTCTCAACCTCCGGCAATAGTTCGTCGAGTAGAAAGCGGGCGTAGCCGTCACCTAAGCCATCGTATTCGAAGCTACGATTGAAGCGATCAAGAGCACCGTTTGCATTTGCAGTCTTGACCACGCCTGGCGCTACAAATACTCCGATCGTGATCGGAATTTCCTTTTTGTAGATGAGGTTGTCGAAGACCGTTGGAGCTTCCCAGCGGATTCCGTCCTGGCAGATAAACACGCATGCAGGTTTATCCGGGTTGTATTGTGCGGGGATGTAGATCCAGTAATCGCGAGCTGTGTCAGGAAAGATCTTAGACTTGTCAAAATTGAGTTTGATCACCTCGCCCTTAGGAACGCCGGATTGTGGTTTGGAGTCAGGACCAGGCTGATAGTTGTCGGTTATTTGTGCAAAAGTAGTTTGCCAAGCCAGAACGACTATCGCGATGATTAGTGATCTAAGACATGTCCGAATCATGTTTTATCTCTGTAGGAAAGAACAAGTAAGGAAGGGCGGTTTACCCCCGCTGGTGGCCCAACTCAGATCTCAGGGGTGATTGTGGACCACCAGCGGGGGTAAACCGCGCTTCCTTACTTGTTCTTTTCCAGACTGTTCTTTCCTTATTTGTTTCATTTTCAAGGTTCAACGCAAAGATTAAGACTTCTTCTTCGACTCGAGTATTCCAACTCGCTCACCTCGCGCCGACGAATCAATGAGCCGGTTAAGCCTGCTCAGACGCGTCTCTTGTTTCTTTGCATCCATTACCCAGAACGCAATGGTCCTCTTATAAAACGGTGGCTGAGCACTGAAGAACTCCCATGCTTTCTTGTTTGCGCGAGCGATTTTTTCAAATTCCCTTGAAAGCTTGCGCGGCCTGTTTTCAAAAGCATAAATCCCGGTTCGTTTCGGATCCCGAGCATCGAATGCAGCTACCCCAGAAGGCTGCATTCGTCCTTCTTTCTGCAACCTTTCAATGTGCCGAACGTTGACCAGACTCCAAATGCTCTTTGCTCTGCGAGGTGTAAAACGGATGGTATAGCTTTCGTCATTGAGACTCTTTCGAACTCCATCGATCCAACCAAAGCACAGAGCTTCATCGAGCGCTTCAGAATAGGTAATGCTCTTCTTACCTGATGTCTTCTTGTGAAAGCCTACCAGGATCTCTTTTTCTGAATCGTGATTCAGGGCAAGCCAATTATGGAACTGGAGAGGAGTAGCAAAGAATCGAGGCTTCATGCGCTCATCCTCGGGTTGGCATCTTGCCGGGCAGCCATGCAGGTTTGAATGATGAATCCGCCAACCATCGAATTGGCTTGATCAGTGAAGCAATTGCCCGGGTCATGAACCCGAAGTCGATCTTAGAGACATCGTCACTTGGCCGATGATAATCAGTATGCAAACCAAAACTGGAGACTGTATGCGCAACTACTCCGCGCAATGCAAGAGTGTAATTGTCGGATCGCTGAAAGAAATTCTGCTGAGGATGTGGATCGGCAACGAGCAACACGCCATGTTTCGCAAGTTCCGGGCCGAGTGTCGAGCGTTCATAGCCTGTTAACCAAAGCGTATTAGCCGGCACCTTTGGATCAGGTCTACCAAGCATTTCGAACGTGACATCAGCAACAACCTGTTCCAGAGCAACGGGTAAATGCACGACGAAGTACTGCGCACCATAACCTCCGCGTTCCTCACTGCCAAAACAAACGAAATAGATGGTTCTTTTAGGTCGTTGTCGAGCTGATAATGCCCGAGCTAATTCCAGGACCGCGACGCAGCCCGAGGCATCGTCGTCCGCTCCGTTGAAGATCGCGTCACTGCCAGGTGCGGCATTTTCGGCAGTGCCGAGATGATCGAGATGCGCACTCAGGATTATCGCTTCTTTGGCGGCCGTCGGATCCGAGCCTCTTAACAAACCGACTGCGTTCCACGTATATGCCTCACCGCCTGATTGCGTTGGCCCACCAAATTCAACTTTCGCGCCCGGCGCCATCGTCGCAATGGAATCAAATGCGTCTTTATTCAACGAGATGATCGCGAAGCGTGCATCCGAACTGGTATCGCCTTCAATTCGAGTAGAAAGGTTTGGCAGGCGAACGCTTCCGGTCTCGCGCGTTTTTTTGTTGATTTCGCTTTCAAGCAGTAACACTGCTGTTGCTTGAGCTGCGCGAGCTTTACGGACTAATTCCTGACGCTTTTGTTGGTCAGTGCCATCTGGAAGCTTAACCAATACAACCGCATTCTTTGTAAACTTAGCATCGCTGTCTGCTATTTGAAGATCTCCCGAGATGCTTGATGACCTAAGGAATGAGACGAGAAAGTCCTTGCCGAATAACCATTTCTTAACGTCGTTTCCTGCTGTGACCGTTAATGTAGGTGCTTCCGTGAATTTACTGGTGGAGAGTGTAGCGCGTTGAACAAAACTCTGTTGTCCAGCTCCATCTTTGTCACCGCCAGGCTCGAGGCCGAACTGTCGAAACTGAGAACCGATATATTCCGCCGCAAGACGTTCGTATCCCGAGCCACTGCCGCGGCCTTGCATAGCATCACTCGCCAGGAAGCCAAGTTCCGCACGAATATTTCGCTCGAGCTTATCGGTCTCCGCCCTGTTTTGGGCCTGCGAGACACATGGGGTGAATGCGATCAGAAGCGAAAGCCAAAGGATTCCGATAAAGCGAAGGCGCATAGTTGCCCCGATCATATAGGACCTATTTGACCTATAGGACCTATACATCCCTTCTAGTGACTAGACCTTTACTATCCGGCCAGTGCGAGCGGCTTCATAAACAGCTGAAATGATTGCTATGTGACTGCGACCCATCTCGCCTGGTACGGGCGTCTTCCGTCCAGTCAAGACACATTCGGCAAAGTCATCCATTTGCGCAGCTTGTTGATTAATCCATGAAAAGTTGAGCGGGCCTTTGCTGGTTTGGCCCACGCCGCCGTTGTAACTAAACGCACCCTTGCTCATCTCGAACCAGCCTTTACTTCCTTCTGCTCGAAAGTTGTTCCCCTGTCCATTGAAGCTCGTCGTTCCTTCGCACGTTGCGCCATTCTCAAAGTTCAACGTGAACTTCAATGTCTCTTCAGTTTCGTTGAAGAAGTCAGGCCGTTGTTTTGGCTCTTCATGAGCTGTGACCGAGACAGGATTGGCATTGGCTGCTTGAATAGCGGCCTGAACAACGTAGATGCCCAGGTCCATCATGGCGCCACCTCCCGCTAGCTTTTTCTCGATGCGCCATTGATGTTGATTCATCACAAAACTGAAGTTGCCAGTCATTTTCATGAATGAGCCGAACTCCTGAGTTTGAACAATCCGCATCAACTCCTTCCGAAACAAATCGTAGTGCATCCGGTAGCCGATACCGAGTTGGACCTTCGCTCTCTTACAAGCATCGATCATGCGGTCGCAGTCTGCGACGGATGTGGCCATCGGCTTTTCAGAGATAACGTGTTTGCCTGTCTTCGCAGCTCGTATGGTGAACTCAGGATGTAGCGATGGAGGTGTAACGATATAAACAATGTCAACATCGCGATTGTTCGCGATGCGATCGAAGTTTTCATAACTGTAAATATTTTCCTTTTTCAGGTTGTATTGATTAGCCCACTTCTCACCTTTTTCCGGATGGCCGGTAACGACAGCAGTCAGTTGACAGAGTTTGGTCTCGAGCAGCGCGGGTGCCAGTTGATTGTTTGCGTAGTTACCTAATCCGAGCATCGCGATGCCCAATTTCCGCCCGCTGTTCTGGGCCAGCAGATCGGCGATGTAGTTGGGACCGAGGGCTAAACCTGCGGTCGCGATTGATAGACCGCGGAGAAAATCGCGTCGCGAAAAAACGGGAGCTCGTTTGTTCATGATAAGTCCACCGGCTGATCGCTCCTTGCCGATCGGTAAATGGCTTCTACTAATCTGACGCTGCGCCGGCCTTCGTAACCATCACAGCGCGGTTTATTGTCTGTCCGAATAGCCTCGATAAAGTCTTCCAGGATTCGTTTGTGCCCTGTTACATCCGTGACGATTGGGGAACTCGAGCTTCGATTTGTATCCTGAGGCTGCGACTCCAAAGCAAGCCGGGACGGTTTCTTTAAATCCGCGCGAATGATTCGATCGTGTTCGAATACTACCGTGCCCTCGGAACCCGTAATTTCGATTCGGCGATCGTATCCCGGGAAGACGGAAGTAGCGGCTTCGATTGTGCCGATGGCGCCGTTTGCGAACTCGAGCGTTGACACTAGCGTATCTTCTGATTCGATGTCGTGAAGCGCAGTCAATGACTTTGCATATACTCTCTTGACTTCACCAAGTAACCACAGAAGCAAGTCGACAGTGTGCACCCCCTGGTTAATCAATGCCCCACCTCCATCGAGGGCTAACTTTCCTCGCCAACGAGAGTTGCTGTAGTACTCGGGTGGCCGGTACCACTTCACTCTTGCAGAGACGAGAATGAGGTTCCCTAAGCCTCCGCTATCGATTAGTTGTTTCAGTCGAACGCTGTCGTTCGCGAAACGATCCTGGAAACAGACCGCAAGCTTTACGCGGGCCTTTTCACACGCCGCGATCAGCTCATCCGTCTTCTCGACGGTGACGTCGATAGGCTTTTCCACCAAAACATGAAGCCCTCGGCTCGCGCACTGAATTCCTTGATCCGCATGTAGACCGGAGGGGCTGCCAATTATCACAGCGTCCATCGGTTTGTGATTAAGAAAGGCTTCGAACTCACTGTAGGCGCTGCCACCGTAGGTTTTGCTAAGTTGCGCGATCTTGTCTTGATTGGCGCCGAAGAAGGACACGATGTTTGTGCCTTTGACCTGCTGTGCAGCTCTCGCATGAGTGTCGCTGATTCCACCTCCGCCGATGATGCCAATGTGAATCATGTAGACATCAAGCGGGGCAGTAGCCCGACTGTCAGGGAGGCCTCGCATCTGGTCTCTATCGGTACCATGCTGAGCCCTCCTTGACAGTCGGGCTACTGCCCCGCTACCGCCCCTTCTGACTAAACTATTTCGCCGTTGCTGTGCTCGAAGGACCCACGGCCTTCTTTACGTACTTGTCATACCAGGCCAAATATCTTTCAAACCGATCACGCTGATAACTCGGGCGTTGAATGCCGTGGAACTCGTTCGGGTAGATGATGAGTTGTGTATCAACTCCGAGACTTCTAAGCGCCTGATACATTTGCTGTCCGCCCTGGATTGGCACATTGAAGTCTCGCTCTCCTCCAAGGAACAGAGTCGGTGTCTTGATACGATCTGCGTGCAGGAATGGATAGGAAAGCTTCACGTAGGTGTCCCACGCTTTAGGATCCCACGGTGGCCCAATTTCATAATCGTATTGAATGATGTACTGGTCAGTTCCATAAAAGGAGACTGTGAACGCGGTGCCGGCGCCACTCGTCGCGCCTTTGAATCGCGTGTCGCTCGCGATCATGTAGTCTGTTAGGATGCCGCCGTAACTCCAACCACCAATTCCGAGGCGATCAGGGTCAGCGACACCGATCTTAATAACGTGATCGATGCCAGCCTGAAGATCCTGAACTTCATAGTTTCCCCAATCGGCAAAGATTGATCGTGAAAACTTCTGTCCGCGCCCTGAACTGCCGCGATAATTGACTGCCAAAACGGCGTAGCCATTAGCAGCGAAATATTGCCGCTCGAGACTGAGAGAATGTTGATCCTGCCCATTAGGTCCGCCGTGAATTCGCAGTAGGAGAGGGACCTTTGTTCCTTTTACATAGCCAACCGGGTAGGTGAGCAGACCATGAACGTCGGTACCATCTTTGCTCTTAAACTCGACGTCCTCAGTGGCTCCGAGGTCGAGTTCGGCGATCAGGGCGTCGTTCTGATGTGTGATTTGACGAAGAGAGCCTTTTTCGAATGCGTAGATCTCGCCTGCCTTAGAATCGCCTCCGGAAAGGACGATCGTGTGGCCCGCAACCGTGTACCATGAATTCAACACAACCGGTGGCTTCATTAACTTTTCAACTGAACCACCTGACACGTTGGCTCGCGCGGGATAAACGGATCGATCATCAGTGACCAGAAAGGTGATTGTGCGTCCGTCGGGACTAAACCGAGCAGTTGAAACACCTCGATCCAGAGTTTCAGTGGCTTTGAATCTTGCTGCCGGGCTGCTTCCATCACTTGCCACCAACATGAGGTGATCCATACTGTAGGCGCCGAACTTCTTTTCGTCACCTTCGAAGAAAGCAAGCCACTTTCCGTCTGGACTCCATTCAGGCCGCGATCGGCCAGCGCGAACTTCAGGCAAAGTCAATTGCTTCTCAGTGGAACCCGGCTTTGCGTCAACAACATAAAGCTGCGCAGCGGGGTCGCGATCCGGATCATCCGCGTGGTTGCTAAAGAAGGCGATGCGGTTTCCATCCGGAGACCATGCAATGGAACCTTCGTCGAATTTGCTGCTGGTCACACGATCGAGTTTCTTTGTAGCGACATCAAAAAGATAGATGTAGCTATGGCGGCCTGACAGGAGGTAGCCCTGAACGTCCTGTTTAAATCGATAGCGATCAATAACGATTGGCTTAGGCACGCGTGGCGTAGCTGTTGCGCCTGGTTGCGGCGACGGTGCTGGTTCGGCTTCCGGGTCAGGGTCGCCGACAATCAACGCCAAACGCCTTGAGTCAGGCGACCATTCATAGCCTTGCAGGCGTCCTTTGATTTCAGTTAACTGTTGTGCTTCGCCGCCGCTCCGATCAAGTAGCCAAACCTGATTGCCTCGCGCCTTGCCCGGTCGTGACGATGTGAATGAGAGATACTTTCCATCAGGGCTCCAACGTGGCGAGCTCTCGCTGTCCTGACTAAACGTGATTTGACGATTGTTAGATCCGTCAAACCCAACCATCCAAATATGCGAACTGCCCTTGTCCTCCTTGGCGTCAATTGTTCCGACGACATAGGCAATCACTTGTCCTTCTGGTGAGAGTTGTGGGTCGCGGACATCGCGAAAACGTGTCATGTCGTCGAGTCGCAGCGGGTGGCGAGCAGTCTGCGCTATGACTGAAGTCGCCGACAGAACGATTACGAGCAGAAAACCAGCGTACGCTTTGCGAAACATTGGAGGCCTCCTGAAAAGTGGAACCTGAGTTTGCTTTTTTTGACTTAATAAAGACGCCTGGAAGATGCGCTATTTTACACGGACGTGCCTGGATGTCACGCGCTTTGTGTTGGACCGCGCACAAAATGTAATCGTTACTAGAATCGGTCCTATAGGTCGAATAGGTCCTATTGCCATTCACGACTGCCGAGTGACCGCTGACTATCTAATCCGATAAATATTGAAATTCATTTCAAGCTGGATGAAGGTCCGCACGAACGCGCCATTCTTCACGCCCGGCAGGAACGTAGTTTTGCGGGCTGCCTCAATAGCTTTTTCATCAAGACCGAAACCCAGGCTTTTTGTGATTCTGACTTTATCCAGAGTGCCGTCAGGAAGGACAACTGCGCTTAGCATGACAACGCCATTGATATTGCGTGCCCGCCCCTCCTCTGAATATTCTGGTTCGGCCGCATTGACGCTCAGGGGACGCTGATCCGCAACCGGTACCTTGTAGGATTTGGCAGCTGCTTCATTCAACAACTCTGTAAATTTTGTGAGCTCTTTCTTCCCACCCTTACTACGGCGCAGAGCGGTACCAGCTTTACGAACAGCCTTCCACCATGCGTCTTCCTCTTGTGAGCAGGGCAGTGAAGCTTCTGGAATCTCCCGAGGAGCTCGGAGGATCCGGTATTGATCATGCGGAGTTTGCGCGCTCGCTGCAGCGGCAACGATCAAAAACGACAGCGGAATGAATGAGGTTACCTTGTAGCGCAATTTTAGCCCGCCTGATTCGCTAACAGTTCCGGGGTGTGTCGTTGCACACCATAACATTGGACAAGGATTTTCGCAGCGTCAGGACGGTTTTTGACAAGAGTCAAATATTTTCTTTGCCTCTCTCCGTAGCAAGCGAACGGCTGCTTGTCTTCTTGAAAACGTTGGGGCAGTCAGTACCACCTCGCGGTAGCGGGTGGGTACGAAGTTCAGGATCGACTGGTTACGACTTCGTACCCACCCGCTACCGCGAGGTGGTACTGACTGTTTCCAAGGTTGATTGAAGGATTTGACACTCGATAAAAACCGCTGAGACGCAGAGAGCGCAGAGTCGCAGAGAAGAAGCTGAAGAACCTGCTTTAAGTAGTCTCGGAGAAGCGAAGTCTTGGAAGAGCTACTTGCAATTCGCGAGTGCCGGTCTCGGTAATCCCCGAACCGGAAATCAGCAGCGTTTCGAGTTTCGAAAGCCGCTTGAGATGAGGGACTCCCGCATCAGTCACTTTTGTTTGAAACAAACTGAGTTTCTTCAGCTCTTGCATGTTTCTCAAGTTAGCGAGGCCAGCATCTGTGACCTTAGTCCCGCCGATTAGGAGCGTTTCAAGCCGCTTTAGGTTGCGAAGGTACGTGAGGCCTTTATCAGTTAGCTCCGATCGGAACAGATTCAGCGTTTGCAGCTTCTTCAAGTTCTTCAAATTCGCGACACCAGCATCGCCAATATGTGTAAGGCGTAAATCGAGGATACGAAGCTCTTTCAGATCTTTCAGGATTGCGAGGTCCGCGTCAGTTACCTTGGTTCCATGTAAATCAACTTTCATAATGGGCTTGTCTTTTTGAGTTTGGTCGAACTCGACGGATCCACCAAGTCGTTGTACTTCAGCCATCACTTTGTCGCGCGACGCCTGGTTCGCATCGGCAGTGGGACAGCACAAGAGGAGAACGGTGGCGAGAAGGAAGAGAGTCTTCATCATTTGATCGAATCTCCATTGTTTTGCATATGATTGACGAGAATCCATAGGACTAACACCACCAGCGGATTTTTGTGGCAAGCGTTTTGGAGGTCGTTGGCCGGCGATGGTGGCGAGGGCGCAGAACCAGGCGGTCAAAGAAATGAAGCCCGCGAAGTGGACGACAGCGGCTCGTGAGTCTCATATGGTCTTCAACGACCATGCGCTGTCACCCGGTTCGCGGGCCCGATATTCGAAATATGCGATTACCCATGGCCAGCGCCCCAGGCTTTACCGGGGGTGCCCGCTTCGCTACGTCGTTACGACTTGTCAGCCGGCGGAATCAGCAACTGCTGTCCAACCTGAATCTTGTCGGGATCGCGAAGTTTGTCGCGGTTCGCGTAGAAGATTCGCATGTACTCATTCGGATCTCCGTAGAACTGTTTGCTGATCTTCGAGAGGTTGTCGCCACTCTTCACTTCGTACGTCTCTCCTGCTCCCTGACCACCACCTGCCGCTGCGCCGACCGCTCTACTCGAATCCACTGAAATGTCCGCAGTGATGTCGTCAGCATTGGGGTTGACGAGTTTGATCTGATCCCAGAATTTATTCTTTGCTTCATCCGACGGCGCTATGCCCTTGATGAAAAGTTTATTGTCCTGCACGTGCAGGTTTAGAAACTGAATGTGCTCGTTGTCGGCTGTGGTAAGCACAGTTTGGTACTTTTGCTTTAGTTCGTTGAATCGTTGTTGCGCGCCTTGTTGTTGTTCTGATTCTGACGCGCCGCGGCCGAACATTTTGTCAAAGAGTCCCATACTATCCGTCCTTTCCTTGTTCATTTGGAAGATCAACACTTCCAAAGCAATGGGAATATTTTGTTATGGGGGAAGTTCTGAAAATTCGCCCGTGAAGTTATCGGGATATGCCAGTTCTAATTGCGGGTGAATGCGCGCATCATACTCTAAATCGGCACAGATGAACACAGATGACTCGGATTAAGAAACTGATCTTTGTGTTTCTTTTGTCTGCTACTTAACCTAACTCAGTCAGTGTGGCGATTATTAAATCAAGTAACTCGGCTTCAACATCGCCGGGAAGGTTGTCATGTGTCAGGCACTCGACAAGAGCCGTCAGATCGATGACACGTACAATCTCCCGCCAGTTGTCCGGCAAATAACCGCCGTGTTCCAAAAACGATTGCGAGAAGTATGGTTCGCGCAGAGGGGAATCACGACGCTCGTAACGCAGAAAGTGGCCGACATCCAGTAGAGGTGAACCTGAAAACGAAAACTCCCAATCAAGCACTGCAACTACTTTCCAGTGTCCGCTCACTTCATTGACCAGGATGTTTCGATTCCCGAAGTCGCTGTGTACCAGGCACGGTTGAGTATCGAGATCCGGCAGGCGATCAACCCACGACCAGGCAAACTTGTGTAACTTACCGATAAGTTCGGCCCCGGCTCGTTGTTGACACTTTGGTGAGTCAAGGAAGCGATCCATGAGGCGAGGGATGGGATTAGGCCCTGCTATAAACTCCTCGCCAACGCGCAGTTGATCCTTTTCAACGACGAGTCTTCCTGACGACGGGAATTTGAATTTGCCGATCGCAGCAAGTGTCTCGCCGATAGATAGTACAGCCTCTTTGATCGCTTTTTCATCTTTGCTGCGTTTCAGGGGTTGAAACGCTACGCCCGCGACGAATTCCAGAACCGCAAACGCGTCGCTGCCATTAAGTCCATTTGGCTCGGCATGAATGATTCTCGCGACCGGTACCTCTGATTTAACCAAATTGTAAACGGCCGCTTCCTTACGGCAGGTATCTGGGCCATCACGATAGATCCGAAGAACCACGGGCGAATGTTTTGAGGCAAACTGGATTTTTAGGTTGGTATTGATCAAGCCGCCGGTCAGAAGTTCGACATTGTCGATGGTCTCGTGAGGAAATGCGGGCGCAATCATAAGCCTTACTATTTCTGAGGTGAGCGATTGAGTTGTCGTAAAGTCACCCTTGGTCAAGAGTCCAACGAACTTTAGTTTGTTGTGCTTGAGGTCTACCACCTCGGAGAAATCAGCGGGCTTCAATCCAAACCACGACAAACTAAAGTTCGTCGGACAAATGGCGGAGCAAAACGTCGACGTGTATGCGCGTTGTATCGAGTAGTGAAATTCCGTTGTGTTGCTCGCCCGTTAAGAGCAATGGCAACTCTGTTCCTCCGAGGATTACGGCTTCGACACCTTCCTGTTGACGCAAGCGATCCACGATTTGGAGAATTTCCGATTTCGTTTCGGGCAAGAATTGATTATT
>DASYPT010000157.1:0-11989 GCA_036006355.1 Pyrinomonadaceae bacterium
AAGAGCCCTTGCTTACTTGTACTTTTTTCTCACATGCTCTAATCAAGACCACGTGTCCATAACAATCGAACAAGTGCCTCCTGATTCAACTGCGGCTGTGGCACTGATTCGCGAACTTGACGAACACCTGGACCAGCAGCCCTACACAGCCTCGAGTCGTCATGCGTTTAGCGTAGACAAACTCGTCCGCGAAGGCGTCGCCTTCTTTGTCTTAAGCTATCTCGATCAACCTGCGGCCTGTGGAGGAGTGAAACTGTTCGCAAACGATTATGGTGAAGTTAAGCGAATGTTTGTAAGACCAACTTACCGTGGCCTTGGTTTGGGTATGAACATCCTCGATCGGCTTGCTGAACACACTCGTGCCAACGGTATCAACGTCTTGAGACTTGAAACTGGAATCTATCAGAAGGAGGCGATTGGTCTATATGAGAAGTACGGATTCGAGCGCCGGCCGCCGTTTGGTGAGTACCGCGAAGATCCTATGAGTATCTATTTCGAGAAACTTTTGTTTTAACCGCCGGCTGCAGTTGATTGAAGATTTCCATCCAATTCGGCGATCAGATCACTGAGTAACAGCGGAACTCTTTCGCCGTCCAGATAACCCTTACCCAGCATCTTCATGATGCGTCGCTCTTTCGCGTTCCCGGAAATTTCATTGAGGATGGCCCGCGCGAAGGCAACAACTACTTTTGGCTCGAATTGTGTTCCACTGTTCTGACGTAAGTCTCTAATCACATCCTCGAACGAACGTCGCCTGCGATAGGGACGGTCCGTCGTCATTGCGTCAAACGAATCCGCCAAAGACACAATCTTCGCACCAAGCGGAATCTGTTCACCAGTGAGCCCATCCGGGTACCCGCGTCCGTCCAACCTCTCGTGATGGTATTTGGCCATTAAAGGAATATCGGCGTACGGATGATTGATCGGAGACAGGATCTCGTAGCCTGCCACGGGATGCCTGTTCAACTCGTTCGAAGACTTTGCATCGATATGATAAGGCGCATTGATGATGTTGCGATCGACCACCAATTTGCCAACGTCATGCAAGTAACCGGCGATCTGAATTCCCTCTACTTCCTCTTCGCTCCAGCCCATCTCTCGAGCGATGATCTCGCTGTAGCGACCCACGCGTTCCGAGTGGCCCTGGGTATACTTATCCTTAATATCAATCGCTGCCGCGAAAGCGCGCACTGTATCGCGATAGATTGCTCGTAACTCTTCATAGAGTCTTCGATTCTCTTCTGCGCGTTGTGCCACCTGTTCAATCAAACGATGGGTGTGAATTCCAACGCCGATGTGACGGACCATTGCTCGTATTGTTTCGAAGTCGTCCGCCGAGAACTCTTCACCACTTGCCTTCCCGCCCAGCAACACAAAGCCGGTCAACTCCCGACGCACAATCATCGGGACCACAAGCTCAATGCCTCCTGTCATCAAAGGCTCATAGTACCGCTGTAGAAAAGATGCATTTGATTCTTTGACGAGGAGCGCTGGGCTTTCAATGCCGAGCAACTCGCTTTGCTCCTGTTCAGTCACCGAAAACTCTTGCAGGAACGTCTGGTCCAAGCCCCAGATTGCGACGCACCCCAGATTTCTCACGTCGTTACACTCAGCTACGGCGCCTCGTCGAAGGGCCAGCGTCCCCAGCAACAAGTGGAGTGATGTTCGCACCATCTCAGTGAAGTCTCCGGTGTTGGCAACTTCCTGACCGAGATCTGCGAGCGCACCGAAAGTGTGAATGAGCTTGTGTGTAGAAGGCTCCATGCGACTCTTAATGAAGTGTTGGCGTCGGGTTGAAGCCGGATAACGTGGAGAGCGCTTCCTGTTCGTTCTTAGCGAGCGCCACGTGTCGGGTGAGTCCCAACATGTCAAACAATTGAATTGTCTGATTGTTTACATCGGAAAAAACGACTTGAGCGCCGCTTTTCTCCGCGATGTCGATGATGCCGAGCAGGATCGAGATGCCGATGCTGTTAACGAGTTGAGTGTCGGCGAAATCGATCACTAGTGCGCGACAACCCGAATCGAGTTGGCGCCGACATTCCCGTTCTATTTTCTCGCCTGTCAGCTTGTTGAGATAGTCGCTTGCGTAAACTATAGCGGTAGTACCAACGCAGTGCGACTTGACCGTAGCACCAGTTGAAATGTCCACTCGCCAGCCCCCTCTGCTACGAATGCAATTTATGTATGGGCGATGTACGACTCGGCAAATGCCGCTTTGCCTAGCTGGTCCGAAGGTACTTCGTCATCCTCAGGCTGGTACCTTCATCGACTCTCTGAAACTCAACTTCATCCATTAAGGACCGTATGAGTTTCAAGCCCCAACCGCGTCGCTCTTCAGCGGCCGAATCACTGCTTTCTTGTTTACTTAAGTGCGCGTTGTTACTTCCAATATTGGTCGGCATGATGCCGCGGCTCGAAATAGTGACGACTAATTTATCACTTTCAACCCGAAAACGCTGATATATTTTTCGATCTGGGCTATGACTGTGCTCCGAGGCATTGATGCAAGCCTCGACGATGGCGGTCTTAATCTGGTTGATGGCCTGCGGTGGAAACGTCAGCCGGCGCGCAATTTGCTCTACGGCACTGGCGGCCAGCAACTCGTTTTCTTCGCCCATTGGGACCACCATCAGAAACTCATCAGCGGCTTCCACAGGCGCTGGTTGCATAGCTAAGGTTGCGCCGATTTGCTGGATCAAGATCTCAAGTTGCCGTTTGCTTGAGCAAAAAGCCTCATGTTGTCGAAGGAGGTCGCCGGCAGGCTCGTCAAATCCTTCATTAGAGATAAGCCAGACCCGATACCGCTGAAAGTCGTTTTGACGGGCCAACGAGTCGAGCCGGTCAAACCAGCTTTTCGCTAGTTCGAGGTCGACTTCGAGCTTGGATTCCAGGTCGGCAATTAACCAGACGGTCTGCTGCGCATCAGTGTAGATCCCATCTTCGAAGCCGTGCGCAACCACGCACCGTTCCTCTTCATAAGCCTTTCGACTGCCACTATCGAATGCGTAACAACTTGCGACATGTACAGTCTGCGGCAGCTTCACGAGATTAGCCTCGGACGCGATCTGCGACTGAAGCTCAACTTCATCCATGCCCTTATAAGTTTTGCTGAAATCACGATAGTCGAAGAGCACTGCGGGAACTCGTTGACAATCGAAAGTTCCCACAACCCGACGTAGATCAATTCGGTCAGACTGCTTGTAATGACGAGCCATCGTGTTAGGCGCCCGCTTTAGTGAATCAGCAATCGTCTCCGCCACGACAAGCGCGCGGGAATCCGCCTTGATTGCAAGCCGGTATGCAACTCTCAAGTAGTCTTTCCAAGTCTGAGAACCGGTCGTCGCGTCGACGGTCGCGCCCGTCCAGTTAACAAACTCCTGGATGTGGAGTTGATGAAGAGTGTTTTCAAATTCTGCCGGCTCCACTTCCAGACGCCTCCGCCATCCCTCAACTGACGCTGACTTCTCATCACTAGCGGCAGCCTCCCACATCACTCGTATCAAGCGAACACGCTTATCAATGTGCGGTGCCATTTCTTCGAGTAGATTCGTGAAGTGGTGATGTATGTGACCTCCAAGCAGTTCGTCAACGTATAGACGCTCACAATCGAGATAGGTATTGAGCGCGAGGTTCCTGTCTCGAGCCGCCTGAAGAAAGTTAGTAATAAAGAACGGGCTACCGTCGAACTGTTGAACCAGGAGATCCCGAACTTCACGACTTAATACAACCTTACTGCGAAGGGCCACGTGATCGACCAACGAATGTGCTTCTTCAGAACGCAATTGATCGAGTCGCAGCAAGTCGAGCAACTCGAAGTTTGACTCGGCTGCCCGAGCTGAATCCAGAATCTGACGACGCAGTCCTGCGATGACGAATGATTGACCCGAACGTCCAAACACTCGCAGCAGTTCCGCACCCAGGACCACGCTGCCATTAAGATCATCTGCGAGTTGTGCGCCGTCAAACATCACAAATGCCTTGCCTGATCGGACGGGGATTCGTTGAGGCGCACCAAGACAGAAGCGAACCAGCGCTTTGTTGTCATTGCTGAAACGAATTCGCTCATACATCTTGACGAGCGGCTCGATCCATTCCAGATCAGACGATGGCGCTAATTCCAAAACATCCTGGAGTGTTATTGGCGCACGACAGAGCGCGGGTTCTTTTCGCCGAAAGGCGAGATATTGCTGGAGAACTGTTTGCAGAAACTCAATAGCTGCACTTACTGCAGTCGTCTCGTGTCGCGTAAAGGCATAGTAGAGAGGAATAATATCTGACTGCTGGTTGAAGAGCTGGTCATACGCTTGTCTCAGCAGTTCAGAACAACCCGCTGAGGGAGTCATTAAGAGCAACAGCCCGCGACCGTTTTGCGCGTTTGCGTGCTTCACAATGCGGTCCAACTCGTCCCCGCGGCCAACAAAATCGTGGCGCGGAACACGTGCTAAGACTCGACTGTTGAAGTCAGCGCTGCTCATCCTACTCCTGATAAAATTCGACCCGATCCTTTCCCATGCTCTTGGCTTTGTAGAGCGCGCGATCGGCCGCCGCAATCACAATTTCAGCTGAGTTAATGATGGTTGAATACGACGCCACGCCAATGCTCACCGTCACGTGGCCCAATGGCTGTGATTTCCCGTGCGGGAAATGCGTGGCTGATACTCGTTGCCGTATGCGATCTGCGATAACACCCGCCTCAGTAATCGACGTCTGCGGCAGCAGAATGCAAAACTCTTCTCCGCCATAACGAGAAGCCACGTCGGCTGCACGCAGAGCCGCTTTAAGGCAATGCGCCGTGATCTGCAATGCGAGGTCGCCGGCCTGGTGTCCATTGTTATCGTTATACGACTTGAAATCGTCGATATCGATCATTAGGAAGCTCATCGGATAGTCGTAACGCTTCGAGCGATTCAATTCTTCTGCCAGCCGTTCCTCCAGATAGCGTCTGTTCGGTAATCCGGTAAGCGGATCAGTTATGGACATTAACTGAAACTCAGTTGCACGTTCCTGCCACTCTGCCCGTTCTAGAGCGAGCGCAACCTGAGGGCCGATGATCTCAAGGAGACTGAGATCAACATCGTCATAAGGTTCACCATCGGATTTGTCAGTTACATTCAATACTCCGATTTTCCTTCCACCTATCTTGATCGGGTAACTAATGAATGATTTGCTCTTGTAGAGTCGATCAGCCGGAGCGGGTGTGATATCGGATAGTTCTACGTCTTCAACCATTAGCGCTTTTCCAGTCTGCATTACCGTTCCTGATACACCGTCACCAACTCTGATGTGGTTGATCGTTGATGGATCGGTTGCCAATCCTATGGCCGCTTTGACTACAAGCTCGTTAGAGCTTTCATCCAGAAGAAGCAGCGACGCACGCTCGGAACGCAGCAGGTCTTTTGAGTTGCTGATGATGGAGTTGTAGGTTTGCGTCGGATCCGATGAACTAATGCGTTCGAGGAAATGCTGCAACGAATCAGCAAAACGTGAACGGTATTCCAGCTCGTTGCGTAGTCTTTCAACCTCCAACTTTAAACTCTCATTTGCAATAGAGTCGGTCTTTGTGGTTTCTGGCGCTTTACCTTTTGCCGGTGATGCGGCAGTTGTAGCGCTCGAAATCTTTTCAGTAGCCGCAGGGGAGACTATCGAACGAAATCTGCCGGCTGCCTTCTCAACGACATGGGCCAGTTCAACCAAACGCCCTCGCTCGCTAAAAATGACGTTGTTGAATATGGTTTCCGAATCGAGGCCTTTTAGATCACCTGCTCTCAATCGTTCGATCACTGCTTGATAGTCTGTGCTCGTAAGAAAAGCGCGGCCGCCGATTACCGCTGAATTTTTAAGACCAGCAATCTGTACGGGCATCACAAAGCACTCCAATCCCGCATGACACTTGTATTCAACCCTGGTACCAGCCGTCATCGCTTTCCGGTGAGCCTCCCCACAATAGGGATCGCATAACTTCACGTGCTCTTTGGACGATTGCAGCACGCCGCAAATCGAATTGTTGTTTGACACCACAACGGCGGGGGGTTGATGTCCATCTACCAGCAGCACCGTTAAACCCATGGACGACCCTATGGTGTCCTGGATCTCGGACCAACCTGACGGAGCATCGCCGCGGTGTTCTCCTGCACTGGGAGACTTGGGGGTGGGGGATTTGTCGTCCATCCGATCAAGCTCGACCATGGCTTCTAAGAGGCCCTTTTTGGGCAATGCTGGGCCTTTTTCCCGTGCGTCTGGGCGCTTTTCTGAGCTCAGGACATCCCGTCGCCGTGGTCCGCTGTCCGCACACAGAGACTTTACCTATGTCCTAAACGGCTAATAAGCCAAGGATTTCACGCTGAAGGCCCGCTCTGTCGGGGTTCAGAATTGGCTGGGATGTCACGTCAAGTCAGCTTCTGACTTACTTCAAGACCCGGTGCTGCACCGGGAGCGACGTCCTCAATGTGGGGTTCGCTCGGACTGATTCTAATACAAGCGGCGTAATGGGCAGGTTTGATCTCTATCAGCTGAGGCTCAACTTCACGGCAGGCCTCGATAGCAAACGGACAGCGAGTGTGAAATCGACATCCGGAGGGAGGGTTGATCGGCGAAGGTACGTCGCCTTCCAGGGTGATGCGTTGGCGCGTCGCTTCAATTTGTGGATCCGGCACCGGCACAGCTGAGATGAGTGCCTTTGTATACGGCATCAAAGGTTCATCATAGATTGTCTTTGCGTCAGCCACTTCCACGAGTTTCCCCAGGTACATAACGGCAGCTCGATCAGAGATGTGCCTGATGGCTCGCAGATCATGAGAGATAAACAAATATGTAAGCTGCTTTTGCTCTTGCAGACGTTCGAGGAGGTTCAGTATCTGGGCCTGAATGGAAACGTCGAGTGCTGAAATCGGTTCGTCAGCAACTATGAAATCAGGATCGACAGCAAGCGCTCGCGCAATACCGATTCGTTGGCGCTGACCCCCTGAAAACTCGTGTGGATAACGTTTGATATATCGCTGACTAAGACCAACCGTCTCCAACAATTCTTTCACTCTTTGCTCTGCAGCTGCACCTCGCGCCAATCGAAACGTCTCTAAAGGTTCGCCTACGATCTGGCCTATCGTCATTCGAGGATTCAGAGATGCATATGGATCCTGGAAGATTATCTGGAGATGCCGGCGCTGCTCACGAAGACCTCTACTTGATAAATGAGCAAGATCTTGATTGCGGAAAATAACCTGTCCTGAGGTTGGCTCGGTTAAACGAAGTATGGCGCGTCCCAATGTTGACTTACCGCAACCTGATTCACCAACAAGTCCAAGCGTTTCTCCTCGAAAGATGTCCAGCGAGACGCCATCGACGGCTTTGACGCGTTGCTTGCCAGCGAGATCAAAGTGGACTTCAAGATCACGTATCGCAAGCAATGGCTCGTGTTCGTTTGTTACGAAGGTTGTCATGAGCGAGTGCTTTCCTGATTACCGCCCGATGCCGCAAACACCTCATCTGCGAAGTGACACAACGAATGGTGGTCACGTGTCAGTTCCACAAATGGTGGGAACTCCCGCCGGCAAATTTCTTCAGCGCGTTCGCAGCGGGGTGCGAACGGACAGCCTGGTTGTAGATGAGATACATCAGGAGGCGAACCTGGTATCTGATACAGCTTGCCCTGTTCTGCGGTTGGATCGGGAACAGACCGAAGCAGACCTTTCGTGTACGGATTTCCCGGTCGCGCAAACAGTTCAGTTGTCTTAGCCTGCTCGAAGATTTTTCCCGCGTACATCACGATCAAATGATCCGTCATTCCCGCAACCACACCGAGGTCGTGAGTTATCAGAATCACACTTGTTCCAGTTTCGTGTTTGAGCTTCTTTATTAGCTCCAGAATTTGGGCCTGAATGGTGACGTCAAGTGCAGTCGTTGGTTCGTCGGCTATTAAGAGCTCAGGCTTGCACGAAAGCGCCATTGCAATCATCACGCGTTGTCGCATTCCGCCTGAGAATTCGTGCGGATAATTATCAACCCGAGTGCGCGCATCCGGGATCCCGACAGTCTCAAGCATCTTAATGGCATGTTCATATGCCTGGCCTTTGCTATGACCAAGATGAAGCTGCGTTACTTCCATCAACTGCTTCGAGATTTTTAGAAACGGATTTAGCGACGTCATCGGGTCCTGAAAGATCATGGCGATGCGGCACCCGCGAATCTTTCTAACTTCTTCGGGGGGTAGCAAGAGAATGTCCTGGCCATCAAGAATAATTTCACCCGAAACAATTTTCCCCGGAGGATTGGGCACCAGACGAATGATCGATAGATTCGTTACTGATTTTCCTGAACCAGACTCGCCGACGATTCCCAACGTCTCACCACGCTTCAACTGAAACGAGATGCCATCGACGGCTTTGACGACGCCGTCTTCTGTTTCGAAGTACGTCCGTAGATCATTGACTTCGAGGAGATGTCTGTCAGTTGAACTCATTCAGTCCTCATTTGAGGATCAAGTGCATCGCGCAGCCCATCGCCAAGAAAATTGAGTGAAAACAAAGTCAGGGCCATCGTTACGCCGGGAAAGATTAACTGCCACGGATAGATCGCAATGTTCTGTGCACCGTCCGCAGCGAGACTTCCCCACGATGCCAGCGGGGCTTGCACGCCAAACCCGAGAAATGAAAGAAACGCTTCCGTTAGCATCACCTGGGGAATTGTTAGTGTCGCGTAAACAATCACCGGGCCAAGCGTGTTTGGAACGAGGTGTCTAAAGATGATTCGTGTGGTCGATACGCCAGTCGCGCGTGCTGCCAAAACGAACTCCTGATTCTTTAATGACAACACCTGACCACGAACAATGCGCGCCATCGTCAACCACGAGACCGCTCCCAGCGCCACGAATAGCAGGACGAGTTGTCCGCGTGGCGTTTGGCTGCGAAACATCGAAAGCAAAACTATTACGAGAATTACATAAGGCAGCGAGTAAAGGACATCGACAAGTCGCATCATCAGGTTATCAAGTCGCCCTCCTTTGTAACCTGCAATCGCGCCGTAACTAATCCCGATGAGTAGTGAAACCAGTGTTGAAATGATTCCGACGAACAAAGAGATCTGTCCGCCCTGTAACACGCGCGCGAATTGATCGCGACCAGCGTTATCTGTTCCCATCGGATGTGTCCAGGAAAATTTCCCGTCGGGACCAGTGAAAGGCGGAAACGATTTTATGAGTCTAACGTCGTTGCTGGGGATGTAGTCGGGCGTGAAGCCGAGAGTCTTATGAATCAACCATGGTCCCGTAAGCGACGCCATAGTGATCAGAATCACTACGACCAAACCAAAAACAGCAAGTTTGTTTTTCAGAAGCCGGCGCCACGCATCTCGCCAGAGAGACCTCCCCTTTATCACTTCATCGCCTTCAGTCCAGCGAACGTCGGCTTCGGCCACAGCCATCTCTGGTCCCACAGCGATGACATCAGGATCCGGAGTTTCCTCTCGCGGAACGCCTAGCGGTGTGAGCGCAGGCTGATCTTCTGGATGATGTTCGATTGGTTCGTCGGTCATATGTCAGTAACGTACGCGAGGATCGAGATACGCGTAGGCAATGTCGACCAAAAGGTTCATCAACAACAACGTAATCGCGATGAAAGCGACGATGCCAATGACTAATGGCTCGTCACGATTCAATGATGCCTGGATGAAATAGTTTCCCAATCCGGGGAGTGCAAAGATTTTTTCGATTACGACGGTTCCCGTTAGCAAAAAAGCCAAAGCCGGACCCGTGTATGACACAACCGGCATCAAACCACCCCGGAGCGCATGGCGTATCACGACGTCCTTTTCTGATAATCCTTTCGCTCTCGCAGTTCGAATGTAATCTGAACGGAGCACCTCGAGCATTCCGGCGCGGGTTAGACGTGCGATGTAAGCCATGTACACAGCGGACAGTGTGACTACGGGCAGGAGAATGTTCCAGCTGAAGAAACCATTCCAACGCGACGGCGGCAACCAATAAAGACTCAGCGAGAAGATTAGAACCAGAATCGGCCCGAGCACAAAGTTTGGGATCGATATGCCAAGCATGGTTACAGCCATCGAGCTGTAATCCCATCGTGAGTTTTGCTTCAACGCGGCGATCGAACCAACAGGAATACCAATTATGAGAGCAAGCAGATAAGCAAGAATGCCTACAGCAGCGGAGACGGGTAATGACCGGCGAATAATGGTGTTTACGGATTGACCTCGAAAGTTAAGCGAGGTACCGAAGTCCTGGTGACGCAGGATATTCCACATTGTCTTGCCATACTGCTGGTACCATGGCTTATCGAGGCCATATTTCTCCCGGATGTTTTTCTCGATTGCTGGCGGCAGCCGTTTTTCACCAGAGTAGAAGTTTCCCGGCGCTAATCTGATCAAGCCCCAGGTTATTGTGATTACGACGAGTATGGTTGGAATCGTGACGAGAAGCCGCTTGATGATGAAACGGAGCATTAGAGGTTGATGTTGTCTTTGGGTCTCTGCGTCTCTGCGGTAAACAAGAACCTGCACCAAATTTTCACCGCAGAGACGCAGAGAACGCTGAGACGCAGAGTTTCTTCGATCAATCCGACAAACTTGGAGTGCCAACGTCCCACTTCGATCGATCGCGTTCGATATAAACAAACTTCCACGGAAACAGCGATCCCGGATTGGGATACATTCCCTTCACGTATGGTTTCTTCACCCAATTCACCGATGCCGTGTCGATCGGAATCACAGGTTGCGCATCAATTAAGTACTTCTCAGCTTTCGCTAATAGTTCATACCGCTTCTTTTGATCGAGCGTGCGATTCGCCTCGTCTAACATCGCGATGTATTTCGGATCCTGCCAACCTGTACCGCTGTCGCCGCCGGTATAGAACAGACTCAGGAACGTAAATGGATCCATGTAATCCGCTGACCAGCCTCCACGCGAGAAGCCCTTGTACTCAAGCTTCGTACGTACTGCCAGGAATGTTTTCGCCTCCATATTGCGCAACGGGATAGTGATTCCAAGGTTCTGTTTCCACTGCGCCTGCATCCACTCCGCCATCGCTTTGTTTGATTCCTGCGTGTTGTAAATGTATTCAACATCCTTCACTGGAAAGCTGGGACATGAATAACTTCCATCGCCGTTCTTAGTAACAGGAAATCCAGCTTCGCCTAATAACTGCCGTGCGCGCTCGGGATTGAAGTCATCGCCCTTTGGTTGCGGGTAGCCGGGGAAAATACCTTCGGGGCTGAATGCCGTCAGTGGCTTTACAATTTTCCGCCAGGTGGCCCACGCAACCTTATCGATCGCGTAGTTGAATGCCTTGCGCACGCGAACGTCATTCATCGGCGGGTGCAGGACGTTGATCTGCAAATAATCAATGGCCGCTTCCTTCGCGTCCATATAATCTTTCTTGGTACGCACGACTTCGAGCCATGCATTCGGTACGGTGTGATTAAGCACCGCGTCGATCTCACCGACTTTATAAAGATTCATAATCGACGGGTTGTCGGCCATTGGATAGAACTCAATCCCATCGAGATGAACGTTCGCCGCGTCCCAAAACATCGGATCTCTTTGCACGATGAGTTTGTTGTACGGAACCCACTCTTTCAGCTTAAACGGACCACATGTCACGATGTGATCCGGGTCAGTCCAACGATCACCGTATTGCTCGATTGTTTTTCGCGGCACTAAGCGGAACAGTTGATGAGCCAATAGACCAAGAAAGAATGGCGCCGGCTGTGCGAGCGAAACGCGCAATACGTATTTATCGACAGCTTCTACCCCGATGTCCTCACCTTTAACTGGCACAAACTCTTTGCCGGCAACAGCGGCTTTGAGTTTGCCATCACTATCTAAAAGTTTGTTTCGCGCCTTTTCACTGCCTGGTAGCGTGAGACGCATCGGGGAGTGCATTAACTGATGAAACGGAGTGTCCGAATCGGGCTTTGCTTCAGCTGCGGTAGCCGGGTACTCCGCAGCGGCAGCGTCGGGTTTCGAACTAAGCGGTTC
>DASYPT010000158.1:0-93024 GCA_036006355.1 Pyrinomonadaceae bacterium
CAAGACAACGAACAAGCGACGCAGGTCTTCCAAGCGTTGCGATGATTGCTGAGATTCGATGGGAGTCTGACAAACGTGCTTAGTTTCTTCGCATCCAGAAACTCGACGCCATTGTTATTGCGGAAGCTTCCGGGTAAAGCGCCATCAGCGCATCGGAATAGTCGAGCGATAGCCAATGATTCGCTAACTCCACAGAATAGGCATTGCTGAACGACAAAAACGCCTCCAGCAAATACTGCTCATTCAATGCCAGTCTGCGTTCAAGGATCCACTCAGCCGGATAATCATTCGGAAAGAAAATGTCATGAACATGGACCCAGACGCCTGGTGTCAGGGCCGGCAGTATTTCCAGGAACTCATAACAGACGTCACTTCTAAACTTAACCGTGTGCGTTGAATCGATAAACAAAATGTCATTGGCTTCGAGACAATCAAAGTAATCACGTGGAATTTCTTCTACCTTCTGCTGTAACAGTTCGATCTCCAGATTTTGACCAAGCAGACGGTCCGGGTTTGGTTCGATACAAGTAAGCCGGCCATGTTTGTTTTCGGACCGGTTACGAGCGAGCGCTAGATTGGCGATTCGGGTCGATTCACCGCTGCCAATCTCGATGATGCGCTTTGGCGCGAGGTGCCTGATTAATGAGTAGTAAACAGCAGCGTCGATTCCACCGAAGTAGTCATTCTCAAAATTGAACGAATCACAACTCAATTTCCGAAGCTCTTCTCCGTATTGGAACGTTAGCTGACATAAGAGTTTCAGCTGCTCGTCCCACCTGAACTCAACGGCAATCGGGTTTCGTCGACGTTCAACTTGCTCTCGTTTGACTGCTCTAAAATCTGGCAGCGGTTCGTAGTAGTGAATAGGACGAATATGGTAACCCCACGCATCGGGTATCGCAGGTTCACTTTGGACAAGGAACATTAGATGGTGGGCCAACTTATTTGGGACACGTCTGACTAAGCCGAGTGCAATGCGGTCGAGGATTGGATTAGTCACTTAAAGACAAGGGTCCTCCATGCGCAGCGCATTGTGGAAGGTGCGCTGTGCGGCATCGTGCGAAAAGAATGTTCGACCTACTTCAATAGCTCGTTGGCCCATCACCAGACGAGTGGTTGGATTTGCGAGACGTCGTATGGCTGCTGCAAGGAGTGCCGGATCTTCAACCGCAATTACTTCGGCCACTCCTAAATTGTCCTGTGCCCAACGAATCGCTGAACAATACGGAGGTCCGTAGATGAGTAACGGCAGACCAGTCGCAGTGTAATCAGCAAGTTTGCTGGGAAATGCCATCTCCATATTTGAACGTTCCGATCGATCAAACGACATTGGAACGAACAACACATCGGCGTCACTGCGCAGACGCACAATCAGCTCAGACGGCGAAAGCAATCCGCCCAGAACTACATGCTGATCGTCGAGCCCATGCTGTTTTGCTGCTTCCTGAGTTATCGGTCCAAACAGCAGCAATCGACCACTTATCTTAGACAGCGATTGGCTGAGCTGGCGTAACACACGAACATATCCTTCCGAATTAATCGTCCCGGCAAAAGCAATCGTCAGTTGCGCATCATCAGGTCTCACCCTTGTTGGAACAGTTTCGAAGTCCACACTGTTCTTTGCTCGTGAAGGATAAAGAACTTCAGCATCGCATCGATACCTGGCCGAATAGTCTTCCCTCATAAACGGCGAGACACACATCCTTGAACTGGCTTGTCGATACACACGCGCAAAACTTCGGTCGAGCCAATTGCGAACCTGCTGCGGCACGTTTGCGACTCTGGGCCAATCGTCATGCATGATCAGATGAAGCGGCACACCGGCCTCGCCGGCTACAGCAGCCGCTAATAACCAGCCTAATCCATGAGCCACTGTCATTACTGCATCAAAATTTAGTTCGCTGAGTTTATTTAGAAAGTCAGGGCGAGCCGCACGAATCATCGACCACGACAAAACGAGTGAATGAAACCTCGTGTCGAGCCAGCGCGACCTCATCGGCAACGACAAATAAGAAACGCCGGTTAATCGCTGTGCACTTATTGATTTCGTGCCGGTTTCAATGACCGTCAATGAACCGGCTGGATAATCTTCAAGCAGACGGTAAAGAACAAGCGAACCATGGTAGGAGCGCTCGATCGGCACATCGCCGATGTAAATGAGGTTTGGCAACGATGCGATCGGTTGCCTCTCTGATTCGGTTGAAAAGTGAAGGGTCGTTGCGCTCACTTCAGGTGATAAACAATTTTCATCCAGTCAGCGGTAATGGACATGCCATCTTCCAGGCTATAGGAGTTGCGGTGATCCAGGTCACGTTGGGACTTAGATGTGTCTACTAGCTTGAGTTTGGTCGTGAGAATCTCAGAGTCACGATATTGAACTAAAGAAGGACTCGCGGCGGTAATCTTCAGAATCACCTCCGACAACTCTTCAATGGTATGCAAATCATTACCGCCGATGTTGTAGGTTTCGCCTGCTTTAAAATTATCCGAGATGTTGGCAACGGTTCGAACGGTATCTGCCAGAAACGTTGACGTGCGCGAGTGACCTCGATAAACGGTCCAGGGCAGGCCATGAAGTGCGCAGTAAAGGAATCGGCAGTTGACGGAGCGATACGGACTGTAGTACTCGCCCGGTCCGTAGGTATTGAACAAACGCACCACGACGCTTTCCGTTCCATACAGCAATGCAGAATTTCGAATCTGCATTTCATTCACCCACTTCGTCATGGCGTAGTCATTCAGCTGCTTGATTTCATGGTCGTCCATGACGGTCTCCACCATGATCTCAGGCCAATCGCCATAGACTTCCGATGATGAAAAGTGAATAAGTCGAAATTTAAAGCGTTCCTGCAGCCGGATGATGTTCTTTGTTCCAATGGCGTTTGTCTGCCAAAGCGTTTCGTAAAAATCCTCGCCATTCCACCTGCCAAACTCTGCTGCGCAATGGTAGACATAGTCGAAAGGTCCCATGCGTTCGAAAACACGCTCGATTTGTTGAAACTGCCCAACATCGCAGCGAGCATAAGTGGGCGCCTCCACATCAGTTCTAAGCGAGAAGCCAATCTCGTCGGCTTGATGTGATAGATCACAGGAAACAACGTGATGACCTCGCGACCTAAGTTCCTGGATTAGTCCGGAGCCGACTGTTCCCAATCCACCCGTAACTAGGACTCGCATGGATTACCTGATGATGGCTATTTTCTAAGAGCAGCGAACTCGCAAGTATTGGGCTTTGCCGACCGTTGTGAGGAATGGCTTCGCCTTTCCGTAAATTGTCTACTCGTCATCTGGGCTACGCCCTCCTTCTCGATCGGACCACCGAAGTAGCCGCAAGTGAAACGGCGTAGCCGAATTCGAGGTGGCCGAGCGAACGGAAAGGCACAGCCATTCCTCACAACAAAGGGCGCAGCCGTTCGAGAATTCTGCTGCGTAACAAAAATTTGGCGGTTTTGTTCCACAGGAACTAGCGACAAAATCTACGAGACTTGACTCTCGACGCTCTGAACCATTTCGCTTGTTACCGATGGTAACTTTTGAACGGCGGTAGCCTTCAAGCCCACTGATCCAAACCAGGCATCTAGTTTCCTTCCTCCGTAGACGCTGGTTTCCGCGACTTCAAATTGAAAGACATTCCCGACTCGTTCAATCTTGTGGCGCGAAACGTCTTTCACGTGGATTTCGAGTTGATAGGTGCCGCCCAGTAATGGCAGTTCATCTATTAAAAATCCGAGTTCGAAACGTTCACCTACTTTTATCGGGGGAACCGAAGCGAAGTCCTTGAAATCGATCCCCGCAATCCGAGCGTTTTCCGACGTCAGAATGCCAACGTACATTCCGGGATCGCCTATGTCCCTCTTCGCTGTCAGAACAACCTTGATTTCGACGCTCTCGAACGTCTTGATTACATCAGAGTTCAATGGGTTCACGCTCACATCATTGATTATGAAGCTCGGTGTTTCTACATCAATGAACGTTCGTGTAATCATTTGTGCGAGATAACGATCAATCACACAGTTGATTTCGCCCTTGGCGACAATGCGTCCCTGGTTGAGCTCGAAGCCTGTTTCACAAACACCACGAACGGCCGCCATATTATGACTGACAAAAAGAATCGTTCGTCCTTCAGTGCCAACCTGACGCAATTTGCTCAAACACTTCTTTTGAAACTGCGCATCACCAACTGCCAGGATTTCATCGATCACGAGTATCTCGGTCTCCAAGTGAGCAGCTACTGCAAAAGCGAGACGCACATACATTCCGCTTGAATAACGCTTAACCGGAGTGTCGATAAATTTTTCGATCTCTGCGAATGAAACGATTTCGTCGAATTTACGAGCTACTTCGAGTTTGCGCATTCCGAGAATCGCCGCATTCAAATAGATATTCTCGCGGCCTGATAACTCCGGATGAAACCCTGTGCCAACCTCAAGCAGACTTCCGACTCGACCTTCGATTTCGACGTAGCCCTTGGTCGGTTTTGTGATTCGCGAAAGGATTTTTACAAGCGTACTCTTGCCTGCGCCATTCGGTCCGATGATACCAACGATCTCGCCTTGTCTTATCTCAAACGAAGCATCATTCAGCGCCCAAATTGTTTCTGGACCATCACTCTTGTTTTGTCCGGCGGCCGAACCGTTGCGATCAGTCCGCGACAGAGAGTTCCGCAGTCGAGACAGAGAAACGGACGCAGCTTCACTAATCACGTCGCGCAACAAGGTGTATCGCTCTCGTTGTCCCAATGTGTACCGTTTGCTGAGTCCTTCAGCGCGAATAACTATTTCAGACATGTTTGAAGTCTTGGCACCGACCTGTTAGTCAGACGATGTCCGCGAATTCCTGCTCCATGCGTCGAAAGTAATAAAATCCGCCCAACAAAGTTATGAGAACAACGCTGGCTGAAACCCAGAGCATTGAACCCAATGCAGACGACCGACCCAACAACGCCCACCGAAAACCTTCAACAACACCAGCCATTGGATTCAGTGCATACACCGCTCGCCACTGCTGCGGGATAATACTGCTCGGATAGGCGACCGGAGTGGCGAATAACCAAAACTGCACGAGAAAGCCAATGAGGTACCGGACGTCGCGATATTGAACACTTAAAGCGGAGAGCCAGAGACCCACGGCAAGTGCCGTACATATCGCAAGCAGAATGAAACCAGGTAAGGCAATAATCCTCCAACCTGGCACAAGACCGAACCACAAAATCAAACCGATCAAGACGACTAACGACACGAGGAAATCAATGAATCCGGTGAGCACCGAAGCTATCGGAATCACTAATCGCGGGAAATAGACTTTTGTTATCAGGTGCTGGTTACCAACCACACTGTTACTAGACTCGCTTACTGCGTGTGCGAACAACTGCCATGGCAGGAGTGCACAGAATGCAAAGACTGGATAAGGAATGCCGTCGGAAGGAACTTTAGCCAGCTTACCGAAGAACAGGCTGAATACAATCATCATGAATACCGGCTGAATGATCGCCCATGCTGCGCCAAGGACTGTTTGCTTGTAGCGAATCTTGATATCACGCCAGGTTAGGAAGTAAAGCAGTTCGCGGTATTCCCACAACTCCCGGAAATCGATTGATGGCCATCGATGCGATGGTTCGATTCGAAGTAAAGGTAAAGATGGTGTTGGCTGTGAGTTGAGGACGTCCATTCCCTTTAAAAGAAAATTTGTGCCTTGAAAAGAACAAGTAGAGAAGGGTGGTTTACCCCCGCTTGCATCCAATCACATTTGATCGGGAGAAGAGCGGGCGTAAATCACCCTTCCCTACTTGTTCTTTTAACGTTGGTTCTTGCTCCTAGCCATTAATCTTCGACCAGTTGACCCCCTACGCGGTGGTACTTTCTTTTTCGTAGTACTTCTGGCCGTAGTAGCGCTGATAATAATAATAATCGTGAGAATCCACTGACGTGTTATTGAGAACGACGCCGAAGATCTTCGCGCCGACATCCTGTAACAATTGTCTTGAGCGACGGACCACGTGGCGCGAGCTCTTGCCACCGTGTACAACGAGCAACACTCCATCCACCATCGACGCGATTAGCACTCCGTCAGTAAACGAACTCACTGGAGGAGAATCGACGATCACGTGTGAAAATCTATTCTGAAGGGTGCTCAATAAGTTTCGCATCTGCGGCGAGCCCAGCAATTCCGCCGGGTTCGGCGGGATCGGACCAGACGTCAAAATGTTTAGTCCGGTTTGCTCGTCTGTAAAGATCATCGCCAACATCTCCGCCTCACCCACGTCAGACGACAGGATCGAACTTAAGCCTAAGGTTCCCTGGAGGCCGAAAATTGACTTTAAACGCGGGCGGCGCATATCGGCGTCAATGATGACGACGCTTGCGCCAGTTTGCGCAAGACTTATTGCCGTATTTACTGCCGTCGTAGTCTTACCTTCACCAGGCAAACTTGAAGTAACAAGCAACGACTTCGGGGCGTGACCCGCGGTAGACAGAAGCACGGAAGTTCGTAAATGCCGATAGGCTTCCGCGAGCGCAGAACGACCGTCAATATTCATCAACAACTCCGGGTTGTTACCGACGCTGCCGTTGTTGCCTTTTCGCTTCTGTAGCGCTGTTCCAGGCACAAGAGACAGAGCATTTGCCGAACTGACTGAAGGAATGAGCGCGAGCGCAGGCAGATTCAAGAGCCGCTCAACTTCTTCAGTCGAACGAACTGTGTCGTCCATATATTCAAGGAACAGGGCGAAGGAGATTCCGATACCAATTGAAAAGAGAAACGCCAGGAATACGGTGCGCGTTCGATTTGGTCCGACTGGGCCGTCAGGAGGCAGCGCGTAATCGACGACTGAAATATTGTTTGGTTTTCCTGCAATCACAACATCGTTCTCTTTAGCTCCCTGCAGGAGACTATTCAGAAGCGATTTATTCGTCTCAATCTCCTGCTGAATTATTCGGTAGTTGATCGCCGCCTCGCTCTGCGACAGTGTTTCTCCACGTTGTTGTTCGAACGACTTGCGAAGTGACTGCTCTCGAGCAAGCGTCTGGTTATATCGAGTTTGCAGGTTCGTCAGAAGCGTGTTCGATTTCCTTCCCTTCAACTCCTTCAGCTCTTTGCTCAGTTCAGCGATTTGCTGATTAACCTCTTTTACTTCGGGAGCTTCCTCCGTGGCGTCTATCAGAAGTTGCGCGCGCTTCTGATTCAGGTCGTTCAACTTGCCTTCCAAATCCGCGACTTGTTTCGCGTCCGTATCGGTCATCGCTTCCGCGGCGCCGGGTGCTCGTGCAGCGTTGTATGCAGCTTCAGCGGTCTTTCGGTCGTTTTCTGCTTCGAGGAGTTGTCGATTCAATCCAGCAAGCCGCTCAACAACCGTGTTCTGATTTGGATCGACAGAGATTATCTGGTTGTTGCGCGCGTAATTAACTAAACGTTCCTCGTCGGTTCTGATCTGCTGTTGCAATTCGGCAATGCGCTTCTGCAAATAGGTCCCAGTAGAACTATTGGTTTCCGTTTTCTTTTCGAGATTCGACAACACGTAGATTTCAGCGATCCCGTTCGCAATCTTTGAGGCAAACTGAGGATCATTGTGCGTGTATCTGATATCGATCAAACTGGTTTCTTTGTAGTAGCCGCGGGATTCCTTGACCGGCTCAACTCTTAATCCGCTGAGAATAAATGCAACGTAAGGGGCGAGCCGTTTTGCTTCAACGAGATCCTCTTGTGAGCTGGCTGGCGCAACAGAAGAAGTCGTCAGTGGTAATTGATCATTCTGGTTAGGAGTCGGCTGTGCTTGAGCTTTACTAATCCCCGTCATTTGAAGAATTGTTTGCCACGCCGAACGCTTTTGTGAACTGCCTTTAAGGAAGTCTGGATTGTGTTCGAGATCCAGAGTTCGTACCACCCGTCGCATCAGGCCTTGCGACGTTAAGATCTGCAACTGAGTATTGAAGTAGACGGAGTCATCACTGGCACTATAGAAATACGGCATCTTGCCAGTCAGTGTTGAATTGTCCTCTTGCTTGACCTCAACGCGGGCTTGAGCCTCGAAGTAATCTGGTTTACGCGCGACGTAAACGACTGCCAGCATCGTGATCAGCGCGACGATTCCAATCACCATCCAGATTCGTTTGCGCACCGCGCGCCAATAATCTATGAGATGTAATTCGTAACGCGCGTTTGGATCTACGCCGTAGTTGTACGAATGCGGCGGAGAATCACTAGTCTTTGCCAGAGTGGTTAACTCGGGATCTCTGGGTGCTAGTTCGCGAGATGGTTTCATGATTATTCCTTCTACCCTTCAATCATTACGGTACAACGCGAACAGGAAGCTGAGTTAGAGACTGCGTGCCCCCACCGATCAATCCGCGCAGGATGCTGCGGCCGGTCGATGCGGGAACGTCAACGATGTCATTTGGCAAAAGTTGGACATCTTCTGCGCTGCGCTTCTCGATCGCTGTCAGGTCGACAATGATTTCCTTTTTTACATTCGTTCCTGCCTCTTGACGTACGACTCGTACCTTGTCCTTTTTCGTGTCTTGTTTTATGCCACCGGCCATCGCAATTGCCCTCGACAAGGTGATTGGCTCTTTCAGAGGAATCGTCACTGGCATGAATACGTTGCCGACGACATAAACCTGATCAGCTTCAGGAATCGTGACGATATCGCCCGGTTCGAGGTAGGGATTGGCTTTGGGATCTCCCTGCAAAGTATCACTGAGCCTGTAACTCGTGAAGGCGGCTGTTTCGTCGTCGTTAGCAGCTTTGCACAAGGTTGGTGCTGTCGAATGGACTACGTTGATTGTTTGTCCAGCCTTCGTAGATGGACCCTTCGCATACGTGAGCAACTCGAGCAAACGAATGCGGCGTTGCAATTCAAAGCGACTCTGATCGTTGACAGCGCCGATTATCGCAACCTGATTTGAGTGATACTCCCTTATGAAAACATCAACCTGCAGATTCTTATAAAACCTGGCGTACAGCGCAGAAATGTCCTTCGCCAACTCACCCTCGGTTTTGCACGCCGCCTGAATCTCTGTCTCGATGAGCGGCATCCGGAACTTCCCATTTCCTTCCACGCGAACTCCATCGCGTGACAGTGTCGGACGGTTGTAAATGCGAATGTCGAGAACATCACCCGGGCCGATGCGATAGCGAGCATCATCAGGAACGGCCGGCGAATTCGTTGGAGTTGATGCGGTGGTCAGCGCTGGATTGGGTGCTGGTTGTTGAGCACTGATTTCGAAACAACTAATGAACAAAACAAGTGTCACTTCGATAAGTAAACAAAAGTTTCGGAGACTGAATCGACTCTTATAAGGATGAATCATAGGGATACCCGGTTATTTCTCTGCGTATCTCAGCGTTCTCTGCGTCTCTGCGTTGTGTTGTACGAGGATGAATTTAACCCGCAGAGACGCAGAGAACGCTGAGATACGCAGAGAGTTCAAGCAGGACCAAACTTCATTTGCCCGCCATCCCAACACGTCTCGATAACAACGCTTCACGCATGTGATTTGGATGGGCAAGATTCAAAACGGTGTTACTCAACAAAACCAAAAGTTCCTCATGTTCACGTTTGAACAGGCCCGTCAACGGCTGATCTCCGGTCTTAATCACAACGCCTTCCCTCACCCACTGCCAGAACTGTGTCTGAGTTGTCCAAAACTGTTTACGATCGCGGCACACGACAAGAGCGGTCTTCTTCTTGCGCTTCTTCTTTTTGCTGGACTTCCTGATTATCGATTCGCTTCTAACGTTATTCGTGTTCATTGAATACACCTCTGCCCTTGCATGTTCTTCCTTCCCTAGAAAAGGAAGCGGCCACACATCGAAACCCCGGCGTGCCCGGGGAAGCCTCATACGCGAGGCGGCGTTTAGTTTTCAAAGCAGTCAGTACCACCTCGCGGTACTGGACTGCTTGCCACTTTGAATCTCGGACACAACATCACATCAACAACTTCGAAATCAGTTCGGCTCTTCGTTTCACGCCGAACTTCAAGAAAATGTGCCGCAAATGAAACTTAACGGTTTGTTCACTGACATTGAGGCGTTCACCGATCACAGCATTCGTCAGACCCTGAACGCAGAACAACGCGACTTGAGCCTCACGTCGGCTCAACATTGGATTTTCGGCAACTCGAAAGATCGCTCGACTGAAGGCATTGTTGCCGTCGCCCGGCGTTCCCTGAGCATAAACGGTTAACCCCGGGCTTCCCCTCTCTCTCCGGCGCGCAATAATTTCGTTCGGGGCATAAGCCCGAAATTCATGAGCATTGTCTCGCCTACGGCCGCCGTTAGCGTCGCCCTTGTCAATACTCAATTTGATGATTAATCCCCCCAGCCCACGCCTGACTGTGCTCAGACTCTTGATGCCTGTGAGATCCATCAGGTTTCGAGCAGTAAAACGATTTGTTGATGTGTCGTGATCAAAGGCTAACATCGCCAGGTAGAGGCGATGTTCGAGCTGTGTGTGGCTAAGCGCAATAAGGGCGAGTTCATTGGAATGTGCTACTTGTTCGCGGTTCTCGACTAAAGGGTAGGTTTTTGAATCTACCTTTGCCTTAGTTGAGCGCTCTTGTGGCAACATCAAATTTCAGTGAACGAATTTTCGGCGGGACACAAGTCGGGTAAGTCTCGCACTAATCCCCGGTGATTAATCCGCAACGGAAGATATAAAACGACTAAGAATTTGAAACTAGCTATCGCGAAAACACAGTCTGGGCGACCCTGATTGACTAACGACTACTTCAGCGACTTAGGAAAGTAATGCAGACTTGCATGTCGCTGAACTGTTGATCAAAATTTTCGTGCGGACAGACTAATTGGCACGAACCATGGTGTCAAGAAAATTGATCCTGGCGTCTTGTGTTTTGTTTTTGTTTGCTAATAGGACTTATAGGAGATATCTGACCTATTGTGATCAGACTGAATTCACTCTACCAACTCGTCAACCATCTCACACCATAGATGTCCAATGGTGATGTGCGCCTCTTGAACTCTCGAGGTTCGTGGTGCTGGAACGACAACCGCAACATCACATGCGGATGCCAACGGTTCTGCTCCCGCTCCGGTCAATGCAATCGTTCGACATCCTGCCTCGCGTGCTTTTGCGACTGCGTTCAGAACGTTAGGTGATTTTCCACTCGTGCTAATCGCGATCAAAACATCACCTGCTTGAGCGAGACCCATCACTTGCCGCGCAAATACGTCTTCGAACCCTGTGTCGTTGCCCCATGAGGTCAGTACCGACGTATCAGTCGTCAGAGCAATTGCCGGAAACGCGCGTCGGTGCTTTTCATAATGACCTACAAGCTCGGCAGCAATGTGTTGAGCGTCGGCAGCACTGCCGCCGTTTCCACAAAGCAATATTTTCTTTCCAGATTGCAGAGCATCACAAATCAGTCTACCCGACCGCTCGATGTCAGTTACCGTTGTCTCGATTAAGGATTCGAAAGTTTTGAGGTGCTCTCGTAGAGAGTTGGTCAAAAGGCTGGTTGTGTTTGATGTTTCGCTCAAATCGATATTGGGTCTGGCTTTTTGGGCGTGCAACTTAGCATAAATCGCGCAAGTTTAGTAATCGGTTGTCTCTCTGCGTCTTCTCTGCGGACTCTGCGTCTCTGCGGTGTTGTCGGCTGCGCATACCCGAAAACGCAGAGACGCAGAGAACGCCGAGGTCACGCAGAGAAATGCCCTCTTTCGCACTCGACAAACGAAAAGTTATCGGACATTATTCCGAGCCACTTACTCACATATGAACGTTTCAAATCCAACGCCGATGCTGCGGCAATATCAGGAACTCAAACAGCAACACCCGGGGACACTGCTGTTCTTTCGACTCGGCGATTTCTATGAGCTCTTCTTTGATGACGCCGTCGTCGGTTCGAGAGAACTTCAGATCACCCTCACCGCGCGTCAAAAAGAATCCGGTAATCCCATTCCGATGTGTGGCGTCCCGCACCATTCGGCTGCTAACTACATCGCGCGCCTGGTTCGAAAAGGCTATCGAGTCGCCATCTGTGAACAAACTGAAGAGGCAGGCAAAACAAAAAAGCTTGTACGTCGTGAAGTCGTTAGGATCGTTACACCGGGCACGCCCATAGATCCTCAACTGCTTGAAGCGCGCGAGTCGATTTTTCTCGCAGCTGTTTGCACGGCGGGTGAAACGGTGGGTGCCGCTTTCCTCGATATCTCAACAGGCGAATTTCGAGTTACGCAGGAAACGGGTCGCGACGCCTGGGCACGCATCCGTTCCGATCTCGAGTCATTTGCGCCTCGTGAACTTCTGTTCCCCGCTTCGTTGGCGCCTTTAGTCAAGACCGGACTATCAGGAAAAGTTCAGACATCTCCTCTGCCACTGCAATCGAGCCAGGCAGTTGAACCCGGCCCGGTTTCGGCAAATGAATATGGCATCGCCTCGACACTGACTCCATTTGATGATTGGCATTGGCAAAGAGACGACTGTCAAAGCCTTCTGCTTGAACAATTCAAAGTCAAAACTCTTGATGGCTATGGACTGGCAAAGAAAGACGAAGCTATCCGAGCGGCTGGCGCATGTCTGAAGTATGCACAGGAGACACAACGCGCGGCGGCGCAACATGTCACCGATCTTGTCTACTTCGAACCGCAGGATCATCTTGTGCTCGACAGCGTGACGGTGCGTAACCTCGAACTGGTTGAATCGCTCGCCGGCGGAAGCGGACGCTCCTTACTGCAGGTGATCGATCAAACAGTAACAGGCATGGGCGGACGTTTGCTTCGGTCGTGGCTCTTGCGGCCCTGTGTGAAACGAGGCGAAGTCGAAGCGCGTTTAGCGGCAGTTGAAGATCTGGTTTCGTCTCACCGGGTAAGAGACAAGCTGCGCACGCTCCTCAAAGAGGTTGCCGACCTGGAACGGGTGCTGGGTCGAATAAGTCTTGGTTCTGCGACTCCACGTGATCTGATAGCGATGCTGCGTTCACTCAATCAGGTACCCGAGATTCGAAGTGTGCTAACCGGCTTGCAGTCGTCACTTCTTCAGGTGCTTGCTGAAAACACGGATGAGCTCCCAGACATTCGCACCTTAATCGAACAAGCCATTTATGACGACCCGCCAATTAAGTTGAGCGACGGCGACACGATTCGTGAAGGCTATTCCCCTGAGCTCGATGAACTTCGGTCGGTCAGTAAAAATGCCAAGCAGTTCATTGCGGCAATGGAGGCGACTGAACGAACGAGCAGTGGCATTTCTAATCTGCGGATTCGATTTAATGGCGTGTTCGGTTACTTCATCGAAGTTTCAAAAGCTAATGCCCTAAGAGTGCCAACCCACTATGAACGCCGGCAGACACTTGCCAATGCCGAGCGCTTCACAACTCCTGAACTTCGCGATTGGGAAAAGAAAGTCCTCGGCGCGGAAGAGCGCATCATTCAACTTGAGACTGAATTGTTTACCGAGGTCTGTCGCCACATCGCCTGCGAGACTAAGCGCATTCAGATGACAGCTCGAGCATTGGCGGCTTTGGATGCGCTTGCTTCAAGTGCGGAAACGTCAGCTCGACAAAGATTCGTCAGACCCCTGATGCACGACGGCGATGACCTGGAAATCATTCAGGGTAGACATCCAGTCATTGAAGCTTTCAGTGAAGACCCGTTCGTTCCGAATAGTCTCTATTTGAATAACTCGACTGATCGCCTGTTGATTATTACCGGTCCGAACATGGGTGGAAAAAGCACTGTCCTGCGTCAAACCGCAATCATGTGCATTCTCGCGCAGATGGGCTGCTTCGTTCCGGCGGACCGAGCACGTCTACCACTACTTGATCGGATTTGGACTCGCGTTGGCGCTTCCGACGATCTGACTCGTGGACGTTCGACATTCATGGTGGAGATGACTGAGACAGCGGCAATCCTTCACAGTGCAACTCCGCGTTCGCTTGTTCTGCTCGATGAGATTGGTCGCGGCACTGCAACTTTCGATGGCCTGTCGATCGCCTGGGCCGTTGCGGAGTATCTTCATGATTCGGCCGAGCATGCTGCGAAGACACTATTTGCGACGCATTATCACGAACTGACAGAGCTGGCAGAGAGGCTTCCTGGCGCGCAGAACTATCAAATCACTGCGACGGAACGCGAAGGTGAGGTGGTGTTTCTGCACAGGCTCGAACGTGGTCGCGCATCGAAATCGTATGGCATCGAAGTCGCGCGACTCGCGGGATTGCCACCTGTTGTTCTCGCAAACGCGCGAGAAGTGTTGGCGAGGCTGGAGAGATATGAATTGGATGTATTTGCAGAAGAGATTACTGAGACTGAGGAGCCGGTCGCAGTGAAAGCAGCGGCAGCGAACAGCGCGCTTGAGAAAGCTGCTACTAGAGCTGGTCGCCGAAAAGCCGCAGCGCAAGCTACATTGTTTGACTTAGCAAATCAGAAAGTGATTGAAGAAATCAGAGAAACATCAGACTCAATAACAGCAGAGGATGCTAAGGAATTGTTAATGAGACTCAGAGAACAATTAATCTAATTCTTCTCTGTGAATCTCTGTGTCTCTGTGCCTCTGTGGTGAATAAGCGGTCTAATCACCACGGAGGCACAGAGACACAGAGATGCACAGAGAAAACTATCTTTTGGGTGGAACATCACTCACTCTAAACCAGTCACCTAAGCCATCATTAGTCTTCAGCATCCTAATGATCTCTTCAAAATTAAACGGCCGGGCTCCTCTTCTGCCAAACACTGCAATCTGATTACCACTCTCATCAACCGCCCGATCACGATCCAGGCCTTTTGAGATACCAATTGCCTCCCCTTTAGTCTTGAACGACGCAATCAGCACCGGCCTTGGTCTTGGACTAAAACCAGCATACTCCGGCATGGTCTCCGGTGAAGTCAGCTGCAGTATGCGCAGCCCATTCTTTCCATCCGCCACATATGCAAACAGACTCGCGTTAGTCATCGCTACCTTCACCTGATGCACATCATTCAACTTACCATCCGCATTAAAGGTTTGATCCAAACGTGGATGTTCAGGCTGTTCTATGTCAACGACAGCTATGCCATCTTTACCATTGGCGACATAGGCATAGGTTCGAGCAACATAGACATCGTGAGCATCCGAAAGCTGGACGCTCGCTCCTTCTACAAGTCGCGCACGTTCCGGCTCGGTTACATCAATCACCTGCAGGCCGTCTTGATCGACAACAAACGCATACCGAAACTGCACTGCCAACGCCCTTGGTCCGCGTAGACTGATCCGATTTACAACGCGAGGGTTCAACGGATCATTGATGTTGACGATTACCACCGCGCCCGGTGTCGTAATGTACGCGTAAACGCCGGCAATCGTGATGTTGCTGGCATCACTCAACACACCATCCGGATTGAAAGCGCCGCGCGGATACTTCGTGGGATCCAGCGCGCGCTTCAAATAGTTGTTGAGCGGGTCACCATCAAGCAAAGTCGCGGCATTCACCAGAATCAAACCTTCGTACTTATCGGCCACATACAAGTAAGCATACAAAGGATGAATTGGTTGCTCTTGATTGACCAGTTGACTGCGAGCATCGCCTCTTAAAGCAGCAGCACTAATCGGATCGATCATTGAACCATCAGTCTTGACACGCCACCGTGCGGGATCAACTGCCAGCGTCGTCGGTGCTGCGACAGCTGTCGCGTATTTAGTCTTGACCCAGAATTTCTGACCGAATCGTGATACGGGAGCAGTCGTGATCCGTTCAGAAAAGCCTTTCTGATCGATCTGTGCGACGTCATAGACGCGTAAACCACCTTCGCCGGCCGCCACGTATGCGTACTCACCTCTTAATTGAACCTGTAACACGCGCGGATTTCCCACATGCTCGTAAGCGGTTTTCAACTCACGTCCAGCGCGCTGGAATTCTTCGTAGTCATCTTGGTAAGCGATCTTCTGAAGCGTGCTGCCAATTACAGCCTGCGGTTCCGAATGCTCAGTGGCAACGACCACTTCGAGAGCATCGTCGGCTGCGACATAGACATAACGTCCCATGAAATTCACGAAGTTTGTTCCTTGCAAAAGCAACTGAGCCAGCCAGGCATTGTTGTTGTTTTGCTGCGAAACGTGACAGTCGCTGCAGGTCTTTGTTTCAGTTGCTCTGACTGTGTGGGGAATATGTGTATTGAACGTTTGTCCAGCAAATCCTTCCGCAGATGTTGTTTGCTGTTGCGAGTAAATCCACTCGCGGTTCTGATTCTGCGAACTTACTAAAACTGCAGACGACGAACGCACTGGCGCCACGCGATTGCCTGTAACTGTGCCATCTCGACCCAGCATGAAGATGTCGTCGCGCAGGACCTGGAAGTTGTACTGCGTGAAATTGCGCGATGTCGTTCCTTCATTATGACGGTTGGGCATCTTACGATTTGCCTGCATTGACAGGTGACAACCAAAACAACTTGTCACCCACGAAGAATGACATGCAACACAGGTCATGTTGTTATCCCGATGGGCAAGTGAATTTCCGTCCTTCGGAACATCGCCCCAGGTTGTATTGTCTTTTCGGATCGTCTTTGCGTATTGGGATTGCTGATTGAAATCGCGAGTTCCCGGAGTAACTGTGTCGATTGTCTGCGGCACTCGCCACCAACGACCGGGGACGACCATCGAGTTCTGGACGATGTCTCCGGCCTTGAGATCAATTTCGTTTCCCTTCTCACTCTTGCGTTTTTGATCTCGCGTAATTCTTTGGAAAAGGGCGACGGGGGAGCCGCTTTCATCGCGAAAACGAATCCGGGTGAGATCCTGTCCAATCAAGGGCTGTTTCTGAGACTTGCGTCGTTCAGCGGTCGTTCCGCTAACTGCGGCTGCAGCGAAACCGGAAGTGAACAATGTCGCACGTTGCTGAATTGAGCCATGACAATCTTCACAATTTATTTCAATCGCGGCGCGCGGCTCGTTATACAACACTCCATCGCCGTGTGAATCCTGTCGGAAGTGACAGTCAACGCAATGCATGCCTTTCTCCAGGTGAATATCGTTGAGATGAACTGCTTTGTTGAACTTGTCGGGGTCGTCCGGCGAAACGATGTTGCCCTTTGCATCAAGTAAATTCCCTTTGCGATCTCTTTTGAAGACTTTGCGAAACAACCAACCATGTCCATGTGAATCGGCAAATTGGGTGTTGCGCAACAGCGCATTGAATGCCGGCGTTCCCGTGTTAGCGAGAAAGTCAAAATCAGACCATAACCCGCGCAAGCTCGAGGCTTCAGGGTTCCTGTCGAGTTTCTGCTGTTCCTCATCCTGACTCGGGTTGTGTTGCTTCGACGGGTACATCCGCGAACCATCACTTTCGTTGTCCCACCAGGTGAGCCCGAGATAACTCGCGACCATGTTGGTTCCTGGATGCATGTGACAAACCATGCATTGCGATGACGGAATCTGGCTGGTGAACTGATGTTTGATTGGATGACCCGACTCATCCTTT
This sequence comes from Pyrinomonadaceae bacterium, assembly GCA_036006355.1. GTDB lineage: Bacteria > Acidobacteriota > Blastocatellia > Pyrinomonadales > Pyrinomonadaceae > PSRF01. Next base: position 17,409 of record DASYPT010000158.1, read on the forward strand.
GGAATGTTTGTATCGGCTGTCTGTGAACGACCAAGGTTGCCCGATTTACTGTAGAACTCTGAATGCGAAGGATCGCGATCGTTTGCGTAAATCACGTGGCAAGCCGAACAACCGGAGGAACGATAGTCACCCGGATGATCGTTCGTTCCCAAAAAGTTGAGAGTCGGATCGAGTAATCGTGTCTTCTGCAAACCGAGAAATACCGGATCAGTACGTTGAGCAGAGCCAAAACCCCGGGGGCTGAGTCCCTTGTCAGGCTTGCCCGGATCCTCATCCTTGTCAGGCAAACCAACCTCGAGTCGTCGTTTTCCTCCTCGCTCAAACACGCGAAGAACATTGCCTGGTTGAGAGATCTCCCAACGTGGAATCGGATCGAGAAGACTCAGGAAGCCTTTAGTTCTTCGCTGCTCTTCCGTCGAATTTTGCAGGAGCGTTTGCGGTTGACCATCGGGGTTGTAACTCTCGCCAAAGCGTGCATCCTTCAGATGAAAGCTCCCGTTGTTGTAGAGAGCTGCGCCCCACAACATCGATCCGTGCGTCATCATGCTTCGCGCAACATTTTTGGATTCAACGTCGTGGCAGGCACTCCCCGCACACGTTCTTGAGACAACACGCAAGTCGCCTGGATTGATAAACCGAATGAACTCCCAGCTCTCCCTTGCTAACAAAGCATTCGTCCGCTCTGGATTCGCACTCGAGTACTTTCCGTTTCGGCTCCAGGATGCCGGAAAGCGCGGCTGTACGTGAGCAAGCTTCTTTACACGCTCTATCTCTTGAGGGTCGTTAGCAGTCTTTGTAGGAACGGGATTACCACCGTGACAGCCGGTACAACTTAAGCCAACGGCGTCTTTTCCATCTTTGAGTTTGTCGAGTGTTCCAGTTGTACCGTACTTGTGCATCGGCTCAATGAGTCCGTGACAAGAAACGCAGCCTTCGAGTTTTGATTGGGGAGTCGATTGGGGAACAGCAAGCGAGCGAGCTAACACAAAGGGTGTCGCAGAAACGATCAAAGCGAACAGAATAAGAATCGCGCGGTTCATTGGGGTAAGTCTTCTCTGTGCTTCCTCTGTGTCTCTATGTCTCTGTGGTGAATGAGGTGTCTGCGTTCTAATCACCACCGAGACACAGAGACACAAGCGAAGCACAGAGAAGAAAATTCAAAACACCAACTTAGCCTGTCCAAACAACTGGTACAGCATTTTGTTTGGACTGATCACATCAGGCTCACAAAAGTCTCCGACGTTCGGCGGACAGTTGCGTGAACGATCCGTAAAGATGTCGCGGAAGCCTCGACCGGTCTGCAAAGCCGCAGCCCCGAAATTTAACGTGAAGTTGTTGATTAGAAATGGTCGATAGGCAACGCCAATACTGTAGTCGATTCCAATATCGTGACGTATTCGATTCTGGAACAACACATACTCGAGCGGCTCGGTGCGATGAAACCTCAGGAAGTTCACATTAAATACCGCCTTGATTCGTTGCGTGAGCTCCACGTCAACGCCACCGTTATAGATAAAGATCCCGGGATTGACGAAATTAGCCTGCCCCTGAGTTTTGCTGCTGCGCAAGCTGGGTAAAAGACTATTCGGTTGGACCAGGCCAACCCCTGTTTGCGTGAGCCGAATGCCATTTCGCACCCAAAAAGAAAACTGCCCTCCGGCAAAATTCGGGTCGTCAAAGATGGCGTCAAAGCCCGTCGCTCGATTATCTGTTGGATTCCGATCACCCTGCGCCCAAAGAAACGAGCCCTTGAAGCGCAGGTAATCACGATCCATCGAGGCCTCGACGGCTGCCATATTTGATCTAACGTCAACTCTCTTTCCCGCTATTTCATTTCGCTCGTCGTGTCCAAAAGCGAAATAGTACGAATGGCTGAGGTTCAATCGACCCAAATGCCCGTCACCGCTAACTCCGAGGTAACCAACTTCGATCGCATGTGGTCGCACATCGCCTATCGCCGCCGGGCGTACAAGAAAGCCATTGCGATCAAACTCAACGCTGCGACGATCATCGTTGTAGTGAAAACTTCCCTGGATCGTGTAACCCTTGCGAATGAAATCCTGTCTGAAAATGTTCGCGATATAAACGTTTTGATGGCGAGTGTCGAAGCGATTCAGGCCGCTGTTGGTATCCTTCTCGAGCATTGAGAAGTAAGCGGCATTAAACTGCACGCGGTTATTGTCCAGTGCTCCAAAAACGCGCGCACCAAGATTGTTGTCGGAAAAAATGAATCCGCGAAAGTCGGACACAAACGGCTGGATGCCGGCGCGCACTGAAACAAAATCGTAGTTCGCGTTCACATCCGCCAGCTTCACTTCACCAAACGCTTCTTCGAGTGAGGCATGCCAATCCGTTCGATTCGTTCCCCGGCGCACGTCGATGTTCACCACACCATTTTCCCGCGCATTCAGATAATTCGGAATACTGAACGTTGGTGAAAACTTGATGGCCCAATCACGCGGCTTGAAGGTCGTGTCTCCATGAAATAACTCGAAAGTGAACTGCAGAGTTTCATTCACCGCAAGTTGCTCTGGTCGTCCGAAAAACTCGCCACTCAACGGATCGGCACTACTGACGTCTGACGGTGTGGGAGCTCGACGTTGCTCAATCGAAGTCGTGTTCACAGCGGACAAGATCATGAATAACTTGTCGCCTCTTATCGGGTAATCGCCCTTCAGTACACTTTGGTTGTAAGGATCCCACCAACGGCCTTTTTTGAAAGGAATGTCTCTGCCGCGCGCGCCACGGTCACCGTAACGATCGTATTCGGGAAATTCAATGCGCCAACGATCGGGAGTTGCCTTTTGTGTTTGCGGGCTGCCTTCTTGTTGAGTAGCTGCGAGCGGAATATCGATCTGCACGAGTTTACTGGATTCGATGATTACATTTTCGAGAGTGTCACCCTTGACGAGTGCGAAGTCGCCATACGACTTGTCCTTGTCGAACTGTGCGATGTTTGGTTTTTCGATACTGAGACGATAAGCACCAGGCGGCAGCTTGAAAGAGTACCGACCATCAGACGAAGTTCGGAACCGTCGCGAACGACCCGTTACTTGATCCGTTGCGATCACGGCTACTCCAGCAGCCGCAGATCCTGACGATGTCTTCACTGTGCCTTCCAGGCGTCCTGAAGATTGTCCAAAAAGTGAGACACAACTGACCGAGATCAGAACCGAGGTTGCCAGGGATTGCAGAAATGAATGAAGCACGCTTCCGGAAAGGATAGCCAGGAATCTAAACGTCTGTGCCTTGTAACATACGAAAGAAAGGATGCAAAGAAATTTTCGAGGATCCATTCTCTGCGCTATCTCTGCGTTCTCTGCGTCTCTGCGGTGTCATCAAAACAAAGCACTGTAAAACCGCAGAGACGCAGAGATAGCGCAGAGAAAAATTTTAAATCTCACTGGCCACTGTTCCGTTTGTGGTAAATTACTGCGCGGCTTCAAATGTTGTCGGGCTTTTGTAGCTCTCGCCGATGTTGGCTCAAAAACAATCTCACATTCCCTGGCTGATTGCGGGATTGGTGTGCATTGTTTTTATCACCTCAGTTCTTTGCACAAGCGAAGGAGCTAAAGCCCAACTCGGTGCGCCTGTTCTGGTCAGTCGCGAAGACTCCACTCGAGCTGTCGCTTTCGATTCCGTCACTCACCAACGCGAACCATTCAATCCAACAGTTTCGATCCCGTTCGGTACGGACAATGCCACTCGCATAATGATATTCGCGATGAACTTGCATCTTCAGAGCGGAGAGACCGCGAGCTCCGTCACTGCCGAGGCTGAAGACGAAAACCACAATATCCACACGATGATTATCGAACAGGTGGGAAGTGTTCCCGATCAACCGTGGGCCACCTCGATTATCCTCCGTCTCAACGGAGACATGAACGATTTGGGCGATGTGCTCGTGCGCATCAAGTACAAAGGGATCACGAGCAATCGAGTCCGCGTAGCAATCGGCCACGTTGGTGGCGGGCCTCCCGACGATCCCGGTTCGGTGCCTACTCCCGGCACTGAATCGCTGGTGAGTACTCCGGGCCTGCCAAAAACAACGACGCTTACCGTAGACGATGTCAAAACGATCATCGCGCAGGCCGCATCGGCAGCAACCGCGCTGAATCATCCGGTTACCATCAATGTCATGGACCGTGAAGCGAACGTACTCGGGTCCTTTGCAATGCCTGGTAGTCCGACAACAACAACCGTCCGCGGCAACGGTACCCTGGGACGAGGCCTTGAAGGCGCAGTTGTATTGTCGTCACAGGCAGCGATGGCCAAGGCAGCGACGGCTGCGTTCTTCAGTACCCACGGAAATGCATTCACCACACGAACCGCCGGCTTCATCATTCAGGAACATTTTCCGCCCGGCATTAGTTTTCGTCCGGCTGGTCCGCTATTCGGCGTGCAGTTTTCATCGCTTCCCTGCGGAGATATAAATCGCACCAATGGGCAACTCGGTCTGTCCGGCGATCCGGGTGGACTGCCGATCTACAAGAATGGCGAGCCCGCGGGCGGCGTAGGTATAGAGGGAGATGGTCTTTATACAGTCGATAGAGATCCGGCTGACAACGATCAACCTTTTGAAGAACTGATTGCAGCTTCGGCGGTGCGAAGTTACGAAGCTCCGGCATTAATTCGAGGCGATAACATTCTGGTTGACGGGATTCGTTTGCCTTACTCGAACGTTTCTAATCCACCTTCACCCTCAACAATTCCATTTGGTAGTTTGGTTGGCGCATCTATTTTCTTTCCCGCGCCTGGTGCGCCCGACTCGCAGTTCACGCCTGCCGTAGTCGGCGGTATCAGCGGCGAAGTTGACACGCGGTTCTTTCCCTTCATTGCCGGTACCGCGCCTTCTGGAACAAACGCCCTAACGGCAACGGACGTACAAACAATAATTTCGCACGCCGCCCAGCAAGCAAACATCACTCGCGCCGCAATCCGTCAACCACTCGGGAGCAATGCACGAGTGACGATGGCAGTGGTAGACACCGAAGGCGTAGTGCTCGGACTCTTTCGTCAACAAGATGCGCCGGTATTTGGATTCGACGTTGCGGTGCAAAAAGCCCGGACGGCGGCTTTCTTCTCTGGAGCGAATGCAGCAGCACGTCTTCGCGCGGCTGGACTTGGGGCATTCGTCGACAGAGCTGCGACAGACGGTATCAAATTGGATGGGTCGATAGCATTTACCGATCGGGCGAATGGCTTTTTACACAGACCATTCTTTCCGGATGGAATTGACGACACGGCTGCAGGACCATTTAGCACTCCCATTACTGAATGGAGCCCGTTCAACGACGGATTGCAGCTCGAGATTATCAAGACGAACCTGGTCTCAGTGTTGACACCTCCATTTACTCCGCTGTTTCAGTGCACCACGATTCCAGGACTCGCAAACGGCATCCAGATTTTTCCAGGCAGTGTTCCACTATATAAAAACGGTGTGCTGGTTGGGGCGATTGGAATTAGTGGTGACGGAGTCGACCAGGACGATTTAATCGGCGCCGCAGGAGCAAATGGTTACTCTCCGCCGGTTGAGATCCGTTCAGATCAAGTCTTCGTACGCGGCGTGCGTTTGCCGTTCTTGAAGTTTCCGCGGAGTCCGAATCTTTAAATAAGAGATGAGACCGAAGGTGCACAAAACTTGGATGCAGTCAGTATCTGCAGCGTTCTCTGCGTGCCGTCCTGTGTTTCGTTTGATTCGTGTTGATTCGTGGATCGTATTGTCTGAACCTAAACAAATCGATCCACGAATCACACGAGACACACCAAGGCACGGAGAGAAGGCCGCTCTTACTGAGAGCTTCCCACTTCGGGCGTTGTTCGTAATAGTCTCACTTCTCTTCCCATTTCAGTTTGCCAACGCTCAAACGCAGAACCCAACCGGTGTTCTTCGACTCCGTGTCCGCGTGAAAATCGGCGAGTCAACGAAAGGCCTCGCCCGAAAGCGCTTCTATCTACTCAAAGGAACTCTCGATCAAAACAAAGTAGTGATCGATGCTGCTGAACAAAGTCCCTACGTCTCTCGCGACTGCTTTTATTCAAAGCTCGGAGCGAGTCAGCAATTGATAGATTGGCTCAAGGCAGGCGACTGCGAATCTGTTTATTGCCGCGAGGTCGAGGAAGAGTTTGTTAACGGACCAAAAGCTGTTCCCGAGTTTGTTACCGCCTACGCGGCGGGTGAAAAAGAATTTGGTCAGAGCAACATCGGTCGAAAATGGCTGACAAACAACTTGCCGCCTCCCCTTCGCGACGGCTTCTATCGAGACCGCCGAAACGCACTAGACGCGCTGTTGAAACAGGCGGAGATGGCTTCGGGCGCTCACCCTCTGTCGACAATGACCGACAGAAATGGAACTGCATATTTCACGGATTTGGAACCGGGCACCTATATACTGACGAGTTTACTGCCCATTGAAGTCGGCGCTTCATTGGATATTTGGAAATGTGAACTGCAAATCAAACCAGGTGACATTGCTACAGAAACGCCTTACCAGGTTTCAAATAAGAAAGATCGACTCGTGAGGTGTGTTGCGGTTGAGAAGCCGATTCCCGTTTGTCAGAAATAATCCCCGATGTCTACACCTCAACAAAAAATCCTGGCGACGTTGTGCGTTGCTGTAGTCGCGTTTCTGAATATGGGAAGTCAAAGACAATCATCGCGCACTCGTCCGACGCCGGCCCCGATTGATTACTCGAAGTTTTCCCACAACACAAAGAAACATCAGGCGGCTTGTGACACCTGCCACAAAATCCCCACGCCGCGTTGGCAACAAACATCAACCTATCCGGATATCACTGACTACCCTGGACACGACGCATGTGTTAGTTGCCATCGACCTCAATTTTTCAAGGGGGCCAAGCCTGTCATCTGTTCTGTTTGTCACGTTAAGACTTCCCCCCGCGATGAGGCTCGATTGCCATTTCGAAACCCGGGTGTGAAGCTTGAGTTCTCAATCGAGTTTCCTCACGATCGACATCAAGACGTTATCGCGCTTCTCAATTTTAGAGGAAACGAATCCTTATCAGCTTTCGCGCACGCCCGTCGAAGCTGGGAAGACAAACTACCAACTTACAACAACTGTGAGATCTGCCATTCTCAACGCGGTGTGCCATCACCAGCGGCAGGATGGGCCGACGGATTTCAACCCAAACCTGAGACGTTCAAATCTGTTCCGACGGGACACGAGTCGTGTTTCAACTGTCACTGGAAATCGCAACAGCCGGTTGCCACAAACTGTGCTGGCTGTCACAAATTAGCCCCTTCAACATTTACTCCAGTGACCGCTCCGACCCGGATCTCATTAAAGTTCATGCACGAAGGCGGCGGCGCAAAGCAGAATCACGTGGCAGACTGCGCGAGTTGTCACATCAACATTACAAAGTCCGCCAGCGTTCGTGGGCTCAAGCCTGACGTTCCAATTACTTCATGTACCGAATGCCATGCCAAGGCGGGGGTTCGCGAAGACCTCAATCAGGAACTCGCTGCCATTGACAAGAACAAAGCATTTGTTTGCACCTATTGCCACACGTCAAATGTTGGAAGTCTCGATCCGCCGGCAAGTCACTACCTAATTGCTCAGCGACCACCACTGAAGCGGAAGGACATCAAATGAAGCGTCTCCTTCTAGCCTCAGCGGTATTGTTCATGGCTTTTGTCGTTGATCCCGCGTCTCACAGTGCGCAAGGACCAGAGGTAGATTACTCAAAGTTTCTTCATAACAGTCAAAAGCATGCTTCGCTCGGTTGCAATTCATGTCATCAGCGAACAGATAACTCGGCCGCTCCAAAGTTTCCGGGCCACAGCGCGTGTCAGAACTGTCATATCGGTCAATTCACCACACCTCAGATTCCGATGTGTACGATCTGTCACATTGATGTGAACGGCAATCGACCTCCGCTAAAAAACTTTGCAACGAGTTTTAAAGAAAGCTTCAACGTGAAATTTGATCACGCGCAACACATGCAAGGCGCTGCAAAACCACCGGCGGGCTGCAATGGTTGTCATGCAGGTCTGGTGAATCGTGGGTTTGGTTTATCGATACCCGCGAACATCGCGGCACATAATGTTTGTTACACGTGTCATAAGCCTGATGCCAAGTCCAATGTGGGTCGCGAGATTGCTTCGTGTGGTGTCTGCCACGGGCAGAGTGCATACACACCGACAAGTGCCAATTCGCGTGTGTTCCGATACTCATTCAGTCACGCACGACACGGCTCAAAAGAAAAATTAACTTGCGAGGATTGCCATCGCGCGACGGCCGGTCTGCAACAAACGAGGCAGGTCAGTTCGCCCGGTCCATTTGAACACTTCCCGACTGGTCGAGGTGCCAATTGTGCGACGTGTCATAACGGCAAGCGTGCGTTTGGAGGCGATCTTGGTTTTAGTAGTTGTAAGCGGTGTCACACGGGAACGAGTTTCAGCTTTGGAGTGCGGTAGCCTGCTACCGCTTTGTAACAGCGCACTGCCGATCGAAAGGGGCTCTGTGAAAAAGCGACGGCAGGCCGTCGCACTCCAAAATAAAAAATTGACACGTTTCTTTACTGCTAATTAAGATTCTGTACTCCCCCAGGCGTTATCTAGACCAGACCCACAAAGGACCGCTGATGAAACTAACACTTAGCATAGTTATTGTTCTTGGTTGTGCCGGCATCATTACCTTTCCCACTTATTCCGCCTTACAAGAGAAAGAGAGTAAGACTCAGCCAAAGGAAGTCACACTCGATAAAGACAGCCAGTCCGACAAGTACGCGGAGGTCGCTTTTAATCACGAGAACCACGCTACCAAGAAATACAGTCCTGATGGCACCGCAGTTCTAACGTGCGTTGAATGTCATCATACGGACCAGCCTGCGGCGAGTTTGAAGGCACCACTTAAGACTTCAGAACGTACAACCGTTTTGACGGCTGAAGAACTTGCGGGCGCTGCTTCCAAACCTGTGAAGACTTGTCGAGCCTGTCACCTCCAGACCGGAGACGACAGCGCACCAATTCCGACGGTCCAGTATCCGGACAAGCCAGCTGCAACCAAGCTCACGAATGATGTCGCCTATCACCTTAATTGCAACTTGTGTCACGACAAGGCGCTGGCTGCGCGACCTGCGCTGAAAGGCAAGGTGCCCGGTTCAAACGATTGTGTTCCGTGTCACAAACCGGCGGGGTGATTCAAGACACCACCGGACTTTAGCCGGTGGTTCTTCAATTTCACAACTAACCACTTCACCATCAGCAGCGCGGACACCACCAGGCTTTAGCCGGTGGTACTTCAATTTCTTAGCTAGCCACCGCGACTTTTCATTGCTAGCTGTGAAGTTGAAGTACCACCTGCTAAAGCCTGGTGGTGTCCCGGAAGCAGGGGAATCGGTTTTGTAGCTGTGAAATTGAATCACCACCGGCTAAAGCCTGGTGGTGTCCTAGTTCGTTGCCAGCAACTTCGTCCCCCACTTTCGTTTGTCTTTGATATGTTGCACGTGACAGGAGGTGCAGTTGGGTTGAGAGTCTGCAATCAAAAGTCGGTTAGTTCCTTCTTGCACTAATCCATTGTGACAAAGTCCACAGGTCGTTCGAGGTGTCTCCCGGTCTGGAGGATTGAACGATTTGTGACAACTCGAACACGACAATCGTCCCTGCGCGTCGCCTTGTAACCCGGCGACCACCTTTACACGCTCCGAATGAAGCGCATGAAACTGTTTGCTCTTCCACTTCTGATCATCATCCGTCGGCAGGCGCGTAACTGGCATCTGCTTCAGTGCCCACTCATCATCGTCAACGGCTTTTACACTCCAGACTCCATTTACAACTGGATAACCAAAGGTCCCTCCGTGCGGGGTGCCCACAAGCTTGCCGTTGAATAATTGTTTGTTGTTGTCGTTATGGCAGGCTGTACAGGTTGTCAGCGCAGATTCAGCGGCTTGGAAATCAGCTCCCTTATGCTCTGCATGGCAATTAATACAACCCACGCCCGCTGCTTCGTGTGGCTTGATAACCGTGGCTACAAAAGCGTCTGTGGTATGACATTGGGCACAACGCTGTTCAATTGTTCCTTTCCACTTGTGACAACCGGTGCATGAACCCGCGTTCGGCTCCGAAGCGATCGGTGGATTCAGCCGTATCACATTCGCACTGTGACTCTTCGATAGAGGCGCTGGCGTGTAAACGCTTGCATAGGCATAGGCAGCAACGACAGACAGGATCCCAATGACTATTGCTGCCCAGACAAAAACTGACCCTGGCCATCGTGACTGCAGATCGGAAGTCGGTAACCAACTGGCCTGAGCCTTACCTGAACGGCGTTGACTCTTTGGAAACAATGGCGAATGTCGGACCATCTTTCCCGCTTCGCGCATACGTTTATCCCAGAAGATGTCTAATGTCTTCGTACCCTGTATGGGAGCAGCACGAGGTTTCGCAGGTTTCTTTCCTTCGACAGGAGTTACGAGATGCGTCGTAGTCACTTCAGGACTGCTCGCGTCGGTCGGAGGCATCTCCGTTCCAAATTGGAGAGAGACGCGGATGACAAGCGACTCCTCCGTGTCATCAACAGTCAAACGAAAAGGACCAATACCGATAATGTCTCCGGCAGCCAATGCCTGGTTGTCTTCAATGGGCTTGCCGTTGAGAGTGGCGGGATTATTCGGCCGCAGCGGAAAGAGATAGTAGTTGTCGTCGATTCCCTTGATGCCTGCCTGGGCTCGCGATACTGAAGGGTGATTCAGCAGAATCTCACAGGCCATCAGCCGTCCAATCAGCACACCGTCGCTGACCAACGTGACAGGGTCAGTTAGCAAGTCATCGCGGATTATGACGAACTGGTTCTTCATGAAGTTTTATTTGCCACCGATTTACACAGATCAAACAGATCAGAGCTTGAAGCCCGAAATCTTCAGTGCTATTCCTATCTGTGTCATCTGTGTAATGTGGCTAATTCAAACCTTAAAAAAGATCACCTGCACGATGTGAACAATCATCAGCGCCAGCATCAACGCCGTGGATATCACATGAACGGGAATCCAAACTCTTAGCGACCGATGTAGTAATACGAGTGCGTCGACACGCCGTAATGTAATCGCTGTTTCTAATGCGTCGAGCAGTAATTCACGCTCATCGTCAGTAGCAACTCGTGTGGTCTGATCCTTGAACTCTTCACGAGCTTCAGCGAGCAGTGCCTTTAGATCTTCTCGACGCATTAGCTGACGGAGCAAGAACCCTTTGGACAAAAATCGTGGGTAGATCTTCCCGGTTATCTCGTCTCGAAGCCAGCCTTGACTCTTTTCAAGAATGGATTGCTGTTCGGCTGTCAGCTCTTTTTGACGTCCTTCAAGATCCTCCACAAGTAATGGCTCCCCTTCAATGCGAGTCATGATCCGAGGCGCAATCAAATACGAGAGTATGCCGACTACGCCCGATAAGATGACGACATCGAAAGCTATGTAGAGCAGAGTCGTTAAGAGACCTCCTGTATGAGTACCAGCGTGTAAGAGCAACACAACACCTGCGACCGTTCCAAAGTAAATATGAGCTAGCATCCAGTACCTGAGTGCACCTGCACGTCGTCGATAAACCTGTTTCCGAAATGGATAGGTCATGACTGCGGCAACACCGACCAGGCCAACGATGCCCGTCAACCAACGCATCGTTAACCAGGTATTTCCCAGCGCACTGTCGAAACCATACTTTGCGAGGCCAACAATCGTAGCGACCGCAGCAAAGATGGTGACGAGCGCTCCCACGATGTTCCAGGCGCGAGCCAGGGGATCGCTCTTGTGAATATTCCGGCCTACGGCGTGGGTTTCGTCCTGAAAGGCGAGTCCTTGCGTGGAACCAAGCTCGGTGAAGTATTCAATGGGGTTGACTCTGACAAGAGCACCGGTTGGACAGTTTTCCTCACACGAATATCGCTGACGACCGGCTCCTTTTGGATTCAACGGTGTGTCTACACAAAGATTGCATTTGATGGCTACAACATCATCCGATGCCGCCGGCACCGAGATCGACACTGGACGCAGTGTGAAAGCTCGAGACAACTTCTGAAGGAAAGTTGTTTTAGCAACATTCGGTTGGCGGGGAACCATCGTGATCGCATCGTAAGGGCATTGAGTTGCACAATCGAAACATCCAATGCAGGTGGCTGCGTCGATATCGACGTGTCCCAAAGGAGCACGGAAGATCGCACCAGTCGGGCAACCGGTCAAACACTCGGGATCCTTGCAGTGCATACAAACTTGCGGCACCAGAGCGTGCTGGAGTCGCTGCTTGTTTAGGGAGACCGGACGTTGAATCTGTATGCCACGGCGCAGGAGTCGCGACTGTCCATGCATCTTGTGGCAAGCCAGTGAACAATTGCCACAGCGAACGCACAGATCCATGTCCATCACGAGGAGATTCGCGCCGTCGACAATACCGGTTGCAATCTCCTCTTCCGCTGATCTCAAAGCATTCAAGTCTTGCACTGATTCGAGCGTCAGCGGCAGCGACTTGTCTGCGTTAACAAACCTGGAAAAGGTACCAAGAAGTTCATCACGAAGGTGCGGCTTGATGGCCGAGAGTTGAACCTCGAGCACCTCAGTACGAGCCATCAAAGTAGCGGTGTATTTCCAATTATCGCCTTGTTGTAAGCCTTCCAGACCTAAACAATAGCCTTCCCCAAGAAAGTCCACGCCTATGTTTTGGCCCATGCCTATAACAACCTCGGGCGAAGTCGCATGAAAAGGAATACCCATCGAACGTCGGACCCAACCACTCTTAATCAGTATCAACTTTTCAATTGGCGCGTCCTCTCGACAAAGCACATGGTTCTTTCCGTAGACCATGAAACGCCCTGACTCACGCAGTTGCTCTACGAGAGCGTGACTTAACTGTTTAGTGGAAGTGGCCGAAACATCTTCGAGGACACGGCCAAAGCCGTGAGCGCGGTATGTCTCATCGAGACTTTGACCAAATTTTGGAAGCTTACGGAGGAGACGCAGTGCTGGTCGACTGACTTCAAGAACAATCGCGGTGCTGTTGTCGGGGACGGAGACAGTAGCGTTGCGTTCAATTCCGGCCAGAACAGCCATCTCGCCAAAACAGGTGCCTGGTTCAAGATGGCCGATCTTCTTTGGCCCTTCGGTTTCGCGCAAATAAACATCCAGGGGACCTTCAACCGCTATGTAGAACGTGTTGCCTCCCCATTCGCCCTGATGAGTGATCTCTTCTCCCGGGTCGAATGAGAGCAGACGGACATAGGGTCCGACTTGTTTACCGTTTCCATAATCACGCCCATGCACAATCACTTCGAGGTCGCCCGCATACTTGGGCTTCCCGTTTTGTTCTTCGAAGAGTTCGGCAGTGAGAGCGAGATTCTTAACGGCTTCGACAACGCGATCGCGATCGGCAATTTCGCGTGGCATCCTGATCCTTATACTACGTCGACCGGGAAAGATAAATGAAATAGTCAGTGGTCAGTGGTCAGTGGTCAGTGGTATAGGACCTATACGACCTATTGGCTTTGCCTCAAAAGTCCAGTTTCATTGGATTCGGCTCTGCCAGCTGTTGTGAGGCATGGCTCTGCCCGGCCGTAAGCGAGCTTAGATTTCAATTGGGCTACGCCCTCAAGGTCTCACACTGGACACATCGAGGGCGGAGCCCAAAACCAATTATCGCTCGCACACGGCAGGGCAGAGCCATGCCTCACAACAGCTGGCAGAGCCGAATCCAATGAAACTGGACTTTTGAGGCAAAGCCCGACCTATTCGACCTATTTTCGCCGCTGATCACTAACAACTGACCACGGACTACTGACCACTAACTATGTTAAACTTTCGCGTCTTAATAGCATTCACGAAATCATTATTCTAAATGGCAGCAGATACACTCTATTCACTTCCCCTCGAACAACAAATCGGACAATTCCTCTTCATCGGTCTCCCGGGAACACAACTGGACGACGATACGCGTGACCTGATCAAGGAAGTGCAGCCAGGTGGCGTAATTATTTTCGGCCGCAACGTTGCCGGAGCCGAACAATTACGAACATTGTTGGATAGTGTCCGAGATCTTGTACCAACGCCACCGCTATTCGGTGTGGATCAGGAAGGTGGTTTGGTCGACCGTCTACGGAAGATCTTCACGCCTATGCCTTCGGCGCGAACCATTCGTCAGCACGGTGATCTGGCAGCCGCACGCAAGCTGGGACGCGTTACCGGCGAGGTTTTGCGCATGCTTGGGTTCAACCTGAACTTCGCCCCTGTGATGTCGATCATGACTGACGATCGCGATCTGCTTTCAAACGGCCTGTATTCCCGTTCGTATGGACGTTCACCCGGTGAAGTACTCGGCTACACAACTGTTTACATGCGCGGCCTCCAGGGAACAGGTTGTCTGGGTTGTCTCAAACACTTCCCAGGAATTGGCGCCGGTGAGGTTGATTCACACGAAGAGATGCCAATCGTAAAGCTTTCTCACGACGACCTTATCGCCCAGGACCTTGCGCCATACATCGAGTTGTTTCAACGACGCGACGATCGCGTTCGATGCGTCATGGTCAGTCATGGCGGGTTTCCCAATATCAAACTCAGAGAAGAAACAACCGGTGGCTTGTTGGAACCCGCATCACTCAACTATGCGATCGTAACCGAGTTACTACGTAAAGAACTCGGTTATCAACATTTGGTGTTGACTGACGATCTTGAGATGGGTGCTATCGCGCGACACTATGAGATCGAGGATGCCGTTGTGCGAGCATTCAACGCGGGTGAAGACATGTTACTGATTTGTGCTGACCCCGAGAAAATTCGCCGGGGTTATCGCTCGTTACTAAGTGCAACGAAGGAGAATGCCATCCCTTCCGATCGTATTCGCAATTCACTCAAACGAATTGCTGCAACCAAAGCAATCGCAGCACCACCACTCCCACTCGATCTCGAACGTTTTCAGGCGCTATCTACCGAGATTAATGAATTAAATTCGAAGCTGAACTACACGTATGGAGGCACCGTCAAGTGAGGACAGCCAGGTTAATTTTGTTGGTAGTGTTGTCGCTGCTGCTGGTCCTTGCGGGTTGTCGTCGCAGAAGCAACTCATTCGTAATCGCACTTGGCGATAATATTCGAACGATTGATCCGATAGGTTCCCCATCAGTCGACGCAGCAAGCGAACGCGTTCGAACACTGCTCTTCAATTCGCTGGTCAGGAAGAATGAAAAGTTTGATTACGTCGGCGAACTAGCGTCAAACATCGCGCGTTCCTCCGATGGCACCGTCTATACGTTTGCACTGCATGAGGGCGTCAAGTTTCACGATGGACGCGTTTTAACTTCAGCAGACGTGAAGTACACGCTCGACCTGGTCTTTTCCAGCTCTTTCGCCAAATCGGCAAGCTTCTATGAAAGCGTCGGAAATGATAAGCACAGTTACATCAAGAGCGTCGAGGCTCCCGATTCAAAGACCGTCGTTGTAACGTTGATTAAGCCCTGGGTTGGCTTACTGTCCAATCTGGTTCCGGTTTCAATCATTCCAAAAGACAGCTACGAAGGACAGAAAACACATCCGATAGGAAGCGGTCCGTTTAAGTTCGTTCGCTACGATAATGCTCAACAGGTTCTGGATGCGGAAGCGTTTTCAGAATACTGGGACGGTCCACCCAAAATTCCTGCGATTCGCGTGCGGGTAGTTTCAGACATGAACGCTCTGCAGGCTGAGTTGCGTTCCGGCCGAGTCGATATCGCGCCAATGCCCACGAGTCTATCTCCCGATGCAGTGAAGCTGTTGCAACAAGATCCGAATCTACAGGTAAATGCCTTTCCGGGATCTAATGTTGTTCTGTTGACTATCAACACATCCTCTGCGCCGCTCGATAACATTAAAGTTCGGCAGGCGATCGCCTACGCGGTTGATCGCGACACCATGATCAAGGATCTTCTCCAGGGATATGGCAAGATTGCGAATTCAATCGTCCCTGAAGAATCGTGGGCTTATACAGCAGGTCATACCTATTCGTACGATCCGGCGATGTCAAAAAAGCTGCTGGATGAAGCCGGATTCAAGGATCCGGATGGCGAAGGTCCGAAGATGAGGTTCGATAAACCGCTCGTCTACAAGTTATCGGGAAGCAGCATTTCTGGACGCCAATACGCTGGAGTGATTCAGAACTATTTGAAACAGGTTGGGATCCCCGTAGAGATTCAGACTACTGAACAAAACACTTTGTTTGACGAATTGCGTCGAGGAAACTTTCAGATAGCCTACACGCAGTGGGTCGGTGGCAATCAGGATCCAATCTTCTACAAAGACTTGTTTGCGACTTCTGAGATTCCCACTCAGACAAGAGCTTCGCGCAATCGCAGCCGCTATAGCAACAAAGATCTCGATGCGCTGCTCGACGAAGCGGTGAATACGTTTGATCGGCAAAAAGGACTGGAGCTCTACACGAAGATTCAGGACATCGTCAGTAACGAAGTTCCTGTGTTCCCACTTTGGTATCAATCAAACATAGTCATCGCGAAGAAGGACGTGGGCAACATTCACGTGGATGCGAGTGGGGATTGGAGCTTCGTGAAGAACGTGACCCATTAGAATTTCAGATCTCAGATTTCAAATTTAAGATTTAAGATTTAGAAGCGGCCTTGGGTCTTTGGCCTTTGGCCTTTGGTCTTTGCCTTTAAGCTTTGATACTTGGATGCAGTCAGTACCACCTCGCGGTAGCGGGTGGGTCCGTCTTCTCAAGATCGGTGAGAAAAGCTACGCACCCACCCGCTACCGCGAGGTGGTACTGACTGCATCCAAGTATCAAAAGCCAAAGACCAAACCAATCTTAAATCTGAAATCTTAAACCTGAAATTTCTTCCAGC
Organism: Pyrinomonadaceae bacterium; assembly: GCA_036006355.1. Classification (GTDB taxonomy): domain Bacteria; phylum Acidobacteriota; class Blastocatellia; order Pyrinomonadales; family Pyrinomonadaceae; genus PSRF01. Next base: position 34,232 of record DASYPT010000158.1, read on the forward strand.
TCGGCACGTGTCACTGCACCCTCACGAATAATTCGCGGCGGCTCACAAGTCACATCAATCACGGTGGACGGTTGGGTTGCGGTGACGACGCCTCCGTCAATAATCAAATCGATCCCTCTCGGAAAATACTCAACAACCTGAAGTGCTGATGTTGCCGGCTCGCTGCCCGATGGATTCGCGCTGGTTGCCGTCAACACGCCACCGCACGTCATCAAGAGTTCTCGCAAACCATCATGATCCGGCAAGCGAAGTCCGATAGAGCCAGAACCGGCGGTGACCTCATTAGGCAAGGCGCCGATTGCAGGCAAAACGATTGTAAGCGGTCCCGGCCATAACTGGTTTGCAATAACTCTAAACAGCGGCGGTTCAAACGCAGTCAGCGATTTGACCTCGGCGAGCTCCCCAATCAAGAGCAGAATTGGTTTTCCATCGTCCCTTCCTTTTATTGCTCTTATACGTTGAACTGCTTTAGCGTTTCGAGGATTTGCCCCTAAGCCATAGAACGTATCGGTACGGAAAGCAATAACGCCGCCACTTGCAACAACGCGGGCGGCATCTTCACGAGTCTCTTCGGTGTCGGGACGAATGCTCATGGCTGTCGTTCAGTCCAGCCGGTATTGATCCGCGTGCGTTTCAGCGACGGAGCATCGAGAACGTTTCCGCCGAAACCGTTTACGTAAGGTTTTACCAGCGCAAATGATGACGCGAAATAGATCGGAACTGCTCGCAATTCTTTCAATGCTTCATTTTCCGTAGTGACAACCGGTGCTTCTGCTTTCCCGACCTCGCCTGGCTTTGCGAGTGACGGTATAGAATTAGGGATGACCGGAACAGTTTCGCGCTCAAACAACATGCGAAGATTCGTCAGTTCATCGGTCGTCTGCATCACCATTCCCCGACGAACTACATCATAATCCCCGGACTTAACGGCAAGCTCATACTCATCCCAATTCTTGATGACGACTTCTGTATTAACCCCTAAAGCACTTCGCCACATCGCTGCAATCGCCTGAGCCACGATTCGTTGCTGATCGTTTCGATTTATTAACAAACGAATCGTTGGAAAACCTGCGCCGTCCGGAAAACCAGCGTCGGAGAGGAGCGCTCGAGCCCTCGCGATGTCTTGTTCAATCAGCTCGTCTTCGTTGACGACTGGTTTTTCTCCGGACATTTCGTCTGGAAAAAACTTTGCGGCAGGTTCCGTCGCGCCTCCCAGGTGATCCTGACTTACGCGTTCACGATCAATCGCGATCGCCAACGCTTGCCTGACGCGGACATCATCAAAGGGGGCTCGTAACGTATTGAAACTGTAATAGGTGAGCGCGCCGAACGTGGATCGGCGAAAGTCTCTGTAACCGGAAAGAAGCTTAAGCGCTAACGGTTCAAAAGCCGCATTTGTAACCGCATCGACATCACCCGTTCGATAGGCAGCAAGTGCGTCCTCAGCGTCCGAACTACCGATAAACGAAACCCTCTGCAATGAAACTGAGGCACCATCCCAATAGTTGTTTGCGCGCTCCAGCAGCACCCGATCACCTTCTTTGCCTGATAGTTGAAAGGCGCCATTCGAAACAAGGTGATCGGGCTCCAATCGATTTGTTGTGTTTGCGTCCAAAACGTTAACCGGCCGAAACACAGGATGTGCTACCAAAGCCGGAAAGGCCGCATCACTTTGATGTAGACGCACCCGCAACACATGATCGCTAACCGCTTCGGCTCCAAATATGGGAGTTGGCTTACTCTGCTTTTCGGTTTTTGGTGGCGGAGGATTCCCACCGGAGCCTTCAATATTTGAAAGCAGATCGGTGTGCGGAGCCAATGGTCCAATCTTTAAGGTTCGCTGCCACGATCGAACAAAGTCCGCCGCGGTGACATTCTCACCATTCGACCACTTTGCATCTTCGCGCAAGTAGAAAGTCCAGACCCGAGCATCTGGGGATGACTCCCACCGTGTTGCAACTCCTGGAACAGCAGCGAGAGTGACTGGATCATAATCGGTTAAGCCTTCGAACAACGCGCGCACGGCGTCCGTATCTGGCGGCGCTGCTGCAAAGGCCGGGTCAAATGTTTGCGGTAATCCACCATCGCTCCACCGAAATTCCTGCGTACGTGGCACTACTATCTTTCCGTAATAACCAGGTGGCGCGGAATCGCTAAAGCAGCCGGCAAACAGAATCGACGCGACCACTACAAACGCGGCAAACACTCTTATCGATGAGTGACGCTTTCTTTGGAAGATTGAACGCTTGTTACGCATCAAAGGGCGCTTCGTCTCATTCTCACCGGGCTTCAGCCCGGTGCTAGTTCGTCACTCGTCCCCGAACCGTTTTAACGGTTTTCCGACTTTCACCCTTCGAAACAGAACCCCGAATCCGCGTCAACGATAAATCGTTTGAAACGGTTTGCATTCCTGCGAACCGTAACACCGGGCTGAAGCCCGGTGAGAATGAGGCGGAAACAACATCAGTCATGTTTGTTGTCGGGTGATGTCCATTAACTGGTCGTAAACCTCTGTTGTTCTCTGGCGCGTTAACTCAAAACCGTCTGAAGTATCGATCAGGTAGTCCGCAAATTTTTGTTTCTCACTCTGCGGCATCTGTGAGTCGATCCGCTTTTGCGCTTCATCGGGCGACAAACCGTCTCTGAGCATTAACCGTTCAAGCTGAACTTCTGGCCGGCAATGAACAACGATTAATTTGTCAAAGCGCTTGTAACCGCCTGACTCAATCATCAATGCAGCATCTACGATTGCTATGCCGTGTGGATCGTCTGATTCCCACGTGTTAAGAATTTCATCCTGCCGTTCAATAATTCGAGGGTGAAGGATTGCGTTTAGCCGCTGCCGCTTTTCTGGATCGGCAAAAACGATGGAACCCAACACCTTTCGGTCTAACGCACCATCCGACTGCAAAACTTCCGGACCGAATTCGTTTACGATATTCTTGAGTCCTTCAGTGCCAGGTAATACAACTTCCCGCGCCGTGTCGTCAGCATCAAGTAGTCGACATCCAAGCTGGACGAAAACCGATCCGACGAATGACTTGCCAACACCAATCGATCCGGTTAATCCGACACGGAGCATATGCTTTAGAGACTCTTGCAGAACTATTCTTCACTCCGGAGGAGTGAGATGTTTATAGCGAGAGCTCCTGGAACGATCGCACTCCGTAGGAGTGCCATGTAAATTTTTGCGTACGAACTCTCTTTCCCGACCGCCTGCGACAAACTATTTTCTGAACATTGCACTCCTCTGGAGTGCACGCGTCCGCAGCGCCGCGGTGCTATAAACATGTCACTCCTCCGGAGTGGAAAGTTGCAAGTGGCTCTTTAGCTCGTTGTGACTCCCAAAGAAGGCTTCACTCAAAGATGCCTCTACGCAATTTTGCCGCCGTCAACGTATTTTTCATCAACATCGCCACAGTCAGTAATCCTACTCCACCGGGTACGGGCGTGAACTTACCCGCGATCTCCATTGCGGCAACCGGCTTCACATCTCCGACTAAAGTCGCTCCTCTTTTAGCAAGAACCTCGAGCCGTTTTTCTGCCCCATCGCCAAACATCTCAAGCACTTCTTCCTCCCGGGTCAAACGGTTCATGCCTACATCAATCACCGTTGCGCCAGGCTTAATATGTTCTGCGCCAATCATTCCCGCACGTCCGATTGCAACAACTAGTAAGTCTGCCCGTCGAGTTGTTGCTGCAAGATCATGCGTGCGCGAATGACAAATTGTAACGGTCGCGTCTCTTTGTAAAAGTAACTGCGCCATCGGACGACCCACAATCTGACTTCGACCAACGACGCAAGCATCAGCCCCGCGTATCGGGATTTGATAGTAATCGAGAAGCTCAATTATTCCTGCAGGTGTACATGGCACGAACGCCGAACGACCCAGGGCGAGGCGCCCCACATTTATCGGATGGAATCCGTCAACATCTTTGCGTGGATCGATCTCCTCGATTACCAGGGTTTCATCGACGTGACGCGGTAAAGGCAGCTGCGTCAGAATTCCGTCAACGTCGTCACGAGCGTTTAGTGTTCGTATCAACTCAAGCAGTTCGCCGGTCGTCGTCGTTTCCGGCAATGCATGATGCTCCGAGCGTATTCCAACTTCGGCACAAGCTTGAATTTTGTTTCGCACATAAACGGCTGACGCGGGATCTTCACCGACGCGAACGGCGACCAGACAAGGAACAATGCTCTGACTTGCCGAAAGATGTTGAACTTCCGTCTTAACGTTCTCTTTAATTTGATTGGCCACGACTGCGCCTTCTAACAAAAGCGCTCGTTCGGCAATGTTGGAGTTTTGGATCAATGTACTGATTTACCTTGTCTCGATTAAATTGACTCGCATTCGTAGGTTACAACGAGTGTTCGAATTTTAGTAGCGCTGCGAAAGGAAGGATTAGGACGGCAGGAAGAAGGATGACGGAGAACTACACTGCAGCGTTCTCTCGCGTCTGGGCCGTACCTTCGTGTGTTTCGTGTGATTCGTGGATCGTTTTGTGTAGGTTGTGAAAGTACGATCCACGAATCACACGAAACACGCGAAGGTACAGCCCGAGGATGCGCAGGTTTCCGGCCTTCCGCATTCATCCTAGCCCTTTGTCATTTAAGTTTTCCTACAAGATAATCCCTGCATGAGGCATTTACTTGCACTACTCGCCACCTACGCAATTTGCGTTCTGTCGAGCACGGCAGTATTTGCGCAGTCGCCAACGGATGTCGATGCTCGGATCCGTGCGGCCACGGAAGCACAAGACTGGAATTCCGCGCGAACCGAAATTGAGAAAGTCAGAACAGCCGATCCCGAACTCTTCAGCTCCAAAGGATACGACTATCTGCTTGGCCGCGTTGCGGAGAACAGCGGAGACCTTCCAACTGCGGTTAAGAATTATCAGCAGATCGTAACCAACAACGGATCCTTGTCGGCTTACGCTCTTTGGCACATGGCACGTCTCGCACGATCGACGGGCGACCTGGTTTTGGAGCGCGAGCGTTTGAGACAACTCATCAATCTCGGCCAGGATGAGCTGCTCCACGATGCTGCAAATCTACGACTGGTTGAAAGCTATTTCGAAAGTGGAGACAACTCCGCAACTATCGCTGCGGCAAATAGGTTTATCCAAAACTCCCAAAAACCTGCTCTATTTCGTGAGATTTCCCTCATGCTTGCCGAAGCTTACCTCAGCGAACAGAAATATCAGGAAGCTCGCGACATCTTTAATCAATTAATAATGAAAATGCCCGACGCTTCGCGACCAGATGATTTCGCGCTTGCAGCAGTGCGCGAACTCGACAAACTCGCGCAGAAACCAGCAAAAGGCATTGATATTCCTCCAGCCCCGCTGACAGAGGCTGATCATCTACTCCGTGCGTCTGTTTATCAGTTCAATCGCGATTTTGCCGGGGCCAGGAATCACTACCAGGCAGTTATCAATGCCAACCCTCAGACTGGCGCCGTACCAAATGCGACTTATCAACTCGGGCGTGGACTCTACCTTGAAGGGAAATATGAAGAAGCGCTGAAGCTGTTTCAGCGAGTCGTCGATCAGTTTCCTCAATCACAGAGTGCCAGGGACGCGTTGCCTTCGCTTGCTGCGAGTTATCTCCGGCTAAAACGAGTGGATGACGCGATCGAAGCCTATAAACTTTTTATCAGTCGTTTTCCGGACGCTCCAAATCCAGAGCGCCCCTACCTGAACATAATCGATGCTCTTCATGAAAACGGTCGTTATCCTGAGGCCCTGAATTGGATTCAACAAACTCGCAGTCGTTTCAAGACCGATCTTGGAGGCGCACTCGCACTATTTGCTCAACTGCGAATTCATCTTGCTCAAGCCTCGTGGCTCGCAGTGACTCGTGACGCAGACGAACTCCTCAAGTTTCCAGACCTTGGCGGAACAAAGGTTGGTGGAGGCACAACTCAGCCAGAAGTTGCTTTTCTCAAAGCAGTCGCTCTCGAACAACTTGGTCGGACGGAAGAAGCGATCAGTTCCTACCTCGACATTACCGACGGCCGAAACGAGTATTACGGAAATCGCGCCACTCAACGCCTGCTCTCTCTGGCTGCAAACGAGAAGACACGAGCCTTGGTAATCAATCGGTACAACGCCCTGGCCGCTACCGCAAAAACCGCTGACACTCAGAATCAACCTGAACAGGCGCGTGTTGCTGCGCAGAGTGCTATCAGATTAACTGACGATAAAACAAAACGCGCGGACCTCATCGAGATACTGCGTCGAGCCTACGCGGCATCATCAACTTACAAACTTCCAAAGCTTCAACTCGTCAGCCTGAACGCCGGTACAGATTCAAATCATGCCGTATTAGGTCAGACACTTTTTGGTCTTGGTTTGTACGATGAAGCAATGCCGGAGATATTCGCCGGGCGAGATTCAACGCAGAAGTCAACCTTCGCGGCTTCAGACGATTCATTCACACTGGCTGTATATTCATTGCGCGGCGGGCTACCGAACCGCTCGGTTCGCTTTGCAGAGCAAGTATGGAAAACTGTTCCGGCCGACTACGTTTTGGACGCGGCGCCTCGTGACTTAGTCGAGCTTCTTTATCCAGCACCCTTTCGCCAGTCTTTGCTTAAACACGCATCATCGAGAAACGTCGATCCGCGCTTTGTTCTTTCCATAATCAGGCAGGAGTCACGTTACCAGGCAGACGTTAAGTCTGTATCAGCGGCGAGAGGGATGATGCAGTTCATCGCTGCAACTGCGAATGAAATTGCAACGCAGCTTAACCTGATGAGCTTTTCACAGGACGATCTTTATTCTCCAGACACGGCGATTCTCTTTGGCTCTCAATATCTCGCGAATCTGTTCAAGCAATTTCCGGATCAGCCACAGGCCGTTGCGGGTTCCTACAACGGCGGCGCCGACAATCTCGCCCGGTGGATCGCTCGTTCAAAATCGAGTGAGGCAGACCGCTATGTTCCGGAGATCGGGTTCTCTCAAACAAAAGACTATGTTTATAAGGTGATGTCGAACTATTGGAACTATCAGCGACTTTACGACGACAAACTTCAACCAAACACGAAATGACCGCAGTGGGAGTCTGGAACAGGTAGCACTGAAACATTAAACGAAATGAAGATACCCTCAATCATTCTTATCTTGTCGCTGGCCCTATTCAGCGGAACTGCCTGCCGCCGTCATTCTTCAGCAAACGAAAAACGTTTTGATCTCAAAGGCAAAGTCGTTGTTGTAGAAGTAGACAAACACCTTGTGACGATAGCTCACGAGGAAGTCAAAGGCTTTATGCCGGCGATGACAATGCCATTCATGCTACCGGACGAATCAGCGCTCCAGTTTTTGGCCACGGGGGATGAGATAAATGCAACGCTGGTGGTGGATGGTGCGCAGTCGTGGTTGGAAAACGTCACAATTACTCGCCAGAGTTCGGATACAGCCGCTACGACCGGTGTTAATGAGGCTAAGGAAGGTGACGAAGTCCCTGATTACAGACTGGTGAACCAGGACAATAAAGAAATTCGCCTTCAGAACTTTCGCGGTAAAGCACTGCTCCTGACTTTCATCTACACTCGCTGCCCGTTGCCGGAATATTGCAACCTGATGAGCACGAACTTCGCAGCGGTTGACCGTGAGTTGCAGAAGGATAAAAACGTCTACTCGAAGACTCATCTCTTAAGCGTCACCATTGATCCGGAATACGACACACCCAAAGTCTTACGCAGTTATGGCTCAGCGCACACTGAGCGCTACGAGAGCGAAACGTTCGAGCATTGGGACTTTGCGACAGGTACTAAAGACCAAATCAAAGGCGTGGCCCAATTTTTCGGACTTCGTTATTTTCAGGACAACGATCAAATCGTTCACGGATTGCGGACCGTGATTATTGGACCGGATGGAAAGGTTGTGAAGGTTTATCGGGATAATCAGTGGAAACCGGATGAGGTTGCTCAACTGCTGCGGACAATTAGCGGCGGTTAAGAATCATTTTCCATATATCATTTGACATTTTTCAGTTGGTCATTTGCTCAAATCCCAGAATCCCTGATCAAAGACTAATGACTCTGACGATCTGAGATCTGAGCAAATGACCAACTGAAAAATGTCAAATGATATATGGAAAATGAATCTTTTAGGCGAGACCTTTAATTTTCCTAACTTCCTCAGTCAGCACAGGCACGGCTTCAAATAGATCTCCAGCGATTCCATAATCTGCGATATCAAAGATCGGCGCCTCCGGATCTTTATTAATCGCCACGATCGTTCCCGAGTTCTTCATGCCAACCAGATGCTGAATCGCGCCTGAGATTCCTAAAGCGATATAAAGTTTTGGGGCTACCGTCTGACCCGATGATCCAATTTGTCGATCAATCGGAAGCCAGTCGGCATCACAGATCGGACGAGACGCAGCCAGATCACCACCCAGGACCTCTGCCAACTTCTCCGCCAGCACTAGATTGTCCTTACTCTTGATTCCACGACCCACAGCAACGATGACGTCGGCTTTGGTGAGATCCACAGCCTGCTTAACTTCCTGAAACGGCGCCTCTGGAATCATCCGAACAGCACCAACTTCCACCGTTACACTTTCAACGGGAGCGCCACTTCCCTTCTTCGCCTGATCTGGCCGGTAGGCGCCACTCTGGAACGTCGCAAAAACAGGCGCAGCACCGTCGGATGAAACATCTGCATCAAGCTTGCCGAGAAAAATTCTTCTGGTAAATCCGATATTGCCACCCTCGACTTTTGCCCTGATGCAATCGCTGATTAACGACTTCTGGAAGCGAGCAGCAAGCTTGGGAGCGAAGTCACGAACCTGGTAAGTATGCGTCAGGAAGACAAAGCCGGGATCGACTTGTTTGACAATCTGTTCGAGAGCATCGGCGTAGGCGTCAGGCGTGTATTCAGCTAACTTCTCGTTTGTCGCATGAATGACCTTTACCACATCGTACGCTGCAATTTCTTGCGCTGCGGCTTCACTGCCCAGCACAACAACCGTCACCGGTTGACCGACCTGTCCGCCTAAAGTCTGCGCAGCAGCAATCGCCTCAATTGAACTCTTGTTGATAGTTCCGGTCTTATGTTCGATGAAAGCTAGTATTCCGTTACTCATTTTCTTTTAGCGATCCTCTTCTCTGTGTATCTCTGTGTCTCCGCGTCTCTGTGGTAAACCAACCGCCTTAACCACAGAGACACGGAGACACAGAGATACACAGAGATCTGAAGCTGTTAGATAACGCGCGCTTCAGAGTGCAATTTTTCAGCCAGCGCCACTGCACCCGCTTTCGCATCACCATTGCCCAGCATCTGTGTCTGTTTCGTCTTCGTTGGCAAATAGATCTTCTCTATTCGCTGGTGCGAAGGCCTGGCAGTTAATTCAGATGAGGCCGTCACTTCCTTAATCTCTTTCTTCTTCGCGGCCATGATGCCTTTAAGCGTGGCGTACCGAATCTGGCTGATCCCGGATTGAATAGTGAGCAAGGCCGGAAGTTGCAACGTGTACCATTGATACCAACCGCTTTCGAGTTCACGCTTTACACGAAACTTCTCGGGACTCGCATCGACCTCAATCACGATCGTTGCGTGTGGCAGGCCCAAGAGTTCCGCCATAATCACGCCTGTCTGGCCGTATCCGTTATCGTCCGATTGAAGTCCCGTCATGATCAGATCGGCCTTTTCATCCCGAACTGCATCCGCGAGAACCGTAGCTGCCGCATAAGGCGAAAGACGCGTGAGATTATCGCCAACAACGTGAATCGCACGATCGGCACCACGAGCCAGCGCGTCTTTGATTACGCTCTTAACTCGCTGTGGACCCATCGAACAAACAACGACTTCGCCCCCAAGTTTTTCGCGAACGCGTAACGCCTCTTCCAACGCATAGCCATCCGATTCACTAACCTCAAAAGAGAGGTCCGATTCTTCAATCCACGTGCCTTCTTTGTTAATTCGCAGGATCGCGTCTTTATTCGCGACCTGTTTCATCATTACCAGGATCTTCATGGTCTTGCGTCTTTGGTCTTGGGTCTTGGGTCTTGGGTCTTTGGTTTTCACTTGGATGGAGTCAGGACTGCTTCGCGGTAGCGGGTGAGTGCGCAGCGAAAGATCTGATTGTCAAACCAAGCTGCGTACCCACCCGCTACCGCGAGGTGGTACTGACTCCATCCAAGACAAAGACCAAAAGCCAAAGTCCAAACCCTATTCCTCATATCTCTTGAACAACAACGCCGCGTTTGTCCCTCCAAACCCAAATGAGTTTGAAAGTACATATTCCACTTCCGCGGGGCGAGGTTCGTTGGGTACATAATCCAGATCGCAATCTGGATCGGAGTTGACGTAATTAATAGTCGGTGGCAGGACCTTGCGATGTAACACCAGTGCTGAGAACACGCTTTCGATGCCACCTGCCGCGCCCAGCAAGTGGCCGGTCATAGATTTCGTTGAGCTGACAGCTAGCTTGTAAGCATGGTCGCCGAACGTGTCTTTGATCGCCAGCGTTTCAAACTTGTCGTTGTAGGGAGTCGACGTGCCATGCGCGTTAATGTATCCAACCTGCTCAGGTTTGATCTTCGCATCCTTCAGGGTGCGCTGCATGACTCGCCTTGCACCGGAACCAGTTTCATCCGGCATGGTCAGGTGAAAAGCATCGGCAGCAGCTCCGTAGCCGGCGACTTCTGCATAGATCTTTGCTCCCCTTCGCTTCGCAGCTTCCAACTCCTCCAGGATCATGATTCCAGCGCCTTCACCAATAACAAAGCCATCTCGATCACGTTCAAACGGTCTCGAGGCGTGAACAGGATCATCGTTGTTCGTCGACAAGGCTCGCATTGATGCAAAGCCGGCGACGCTCATGGGCGTGATCGCCGACTCCGCGCCACCGCAGATCATTAAGTCAGCATCACCTCGTTGAATGATCTTGAAGCTATCGCCTATGGCATGAGCGCCAGCTGCGCAGGCTGTGGCAGTTGCTGAGTTCGGACCCTTTGCTCCAAAGCGAATTGAAACTTGTCCTGCCGCGAGGTTGACGATGGCAGAAACAATGAAGAATGGCGAGACTCTGTCTGGCCCGTCGTCGAGTAGCTTTGAGTGTTCCCGCTCGATTGCCCAGAAGTCACCAATGCCGCTGCTGATGTAAGTGCCGGAGTTCTCTGAGACATCGTCGGGAAACTTCCCTTCCGCTGTCATCGGGAAACCGCTATCGGCAATGGCTTCGATGGATGCGGCGATTGCGTAATGAATAAAGGCGCCCATTTTGCGCGCCTCCTTCTTCGCAATGAAAGCCAGCGGATCGAAGTCTTTCACTTCGCATGCGAACCGGACTGGAAACTTTTCTGCGTCGAATTTCTTTATGTAGTCGGCGCCACTGCGACCACTCATCAAAGCGGTCCAGGTGCTTTCGACGTTATTGCCGACCGGCGTAACGAGGCCGAGCCCCGTAATGACGACACGACGTGTCAAATTAAAACTCCTTGGGAAGAGTGATGCCGCGAACTATAGGACCTATACGACTTACAGGACCTATCAGGAATCACGACTTGCCCGCTCACTACTTCTTGTGCTGATCGATATAGTTATACGCGTCGCGCACACTTTGAATTTTCTCAGCATCTTCGTCCGGAATTTCAATACCGAACTCCTCTTCAAAGCGCATTACTAGTTCTACCGTATCGAGCGAATCCGCGCCCAGGTCGTCAATGAACCTGGCATTTGGTGTTACTTCGTTTTCGTCTACGCCGAGTTCATCGACGATGATCTGCTTGACCTTATTCTCGATCTCTTGATCGGGCATTTCGTTTGCTCCTCTGTGATTTTCTTAAATCATTTTTCTTAAGACGCTCAGCCATTCAGCCTGGCACGTACCGCATCCAAACTGGCCAAATCTTCGACGTTCAGGCAGTTCGCATCTCGATTGATCTGCCGCATGAGCCCAGACAATACTTTTCCTGGCCCTACTTCGACAAACGTCGTGACACCTTGCTGTAACAACAAGTACATCGATTCCGACCAGCGTACAGGCGAAGAAACTTGTCGCACAAGCGCATCCCGCAACTCACCGGGCGCGTTAACGGTCCGGGCATCGACATTGGTCACAACTCTCGAGTGCGGTTCGCTAAACGCTACCTTTTCAAGATCGAACGTTAACCGATCCTGAGCGGGCTTCATCAAAGCGCAATGAAACGGGGCGCTCACATTGAGCTTTACTACTCGTTTCGCAATCCCCTTCAACAATTCGATTGCACGATCGACAGCCTCGGCGTTTCCGGCGATAACAACCTGATTTGGAGAGTTGATGTTTGCGACGGCACAAACCTGACCTTTGCTCGCCTCCAAACAGACTTGCTCAATCGCGTTTCGTTCACCCCCCAGGACCGCAGCCATTGCGCCCGTACCGACTGGAACTGCTTCCTGCATATAACGGCCCCGAGACCGTACAGTTCGAACAGCATCCGCCAACGAAATCGCGCCTGCCGCTACCAACGCAGAATATTCGCCCAAACTATGTCCTGCGACAAAGCGAGGCGCAGGCAATCCTTCCGCCTGCATGACACGAAAAGCTGCTACTGACGTGGATAAGATTGCGGGTTGCGTATTTTCCGTCAGCTGCAGTTCGTCTTCCGGACCCTCAAAGCACAATTGCGAGATCGAAAAGCTTAACGCTTCATCCGCTTCCTCAAAGACCTGCCGAGCAACCTGAGAATTCGCAGCTAACTCCTTACCCATTCCCGCGTATTGCGAACCCTGGCCTGGGAAGAGGAAAGCAATTTCAGATTTAAGATTTAAGATTTCAGATTGTTCTTCTGCCACGGATGTCCTTAAAAATATTCACTCGTAGACCAACAGCAATCTGAAATCTGAAATTTGAAATCTTAAATCGCGTCACCATCTCACCAACACCCCACCCCACGTCACTCCGCCTCCGAAGGAAGTCATCATCACAAGATCTCCTTCTTTAAGTTTGCCCGACTCGACACATTCGTCGAGAGCGATCGGGATCGATGCGGACGACGTGTTTCCGTGAACTGCGATGTTTGAATACACTTTCGAAGTATCAACATTCAAACGGTCCGCTACGGCTTCTGTTATTCGTTGATTTGCCTGATGTGGAATGAATAAATCGATGTCTTCGGCGCGATGCCCCGCTTGTTCCAGAACTTCACGGGAAATCTCAGCCATAGAACGCACGGCAACCTTGAAGAGTTCATTTCCTCTCATCTTGAAAAAGTGATCGCCGTCAGCCAGCGTCGTCGCGCTCGGCGGACGCCGCGTGCCACCACCGGGAGAAAAGAGCTGCTCTTCATACCGTCCATCCGACTTGATCTTTGCGCCAAGGATTCCACGATTCCCTTCAACAGGCCCGAGAACCGCCGCACCTGCACCATCACCAAAGAGAACACAAGTTTGCCGGTCAGTGTAGTCAACGTACTGCGTCAGTATTTCCGCACCAATTACCAAAACGTAACGCGCCTGGCCGGTCAAGATCATGGAATTCGCCAACGACAGGCCATAAAGAAAACCGGAGCACGCAGCCACGATGTCCATCGCCGCAGCGTTATTTGTACCCAGCTCCGCCTGAATGATGCACCCGGTTGAAGGAAGAATTTGATCGGGCGTTACTGTAGCGCAGAGCAAAAGGTCTATATCTGAGGCGTCCACCCGCGCTTTCTCAATTGCCTGACGCGCCGCGCGAACTGCAAACATCGAAGTGTATTCACCTGGCCCCGCCTTTCTTCGCTGCTTGATTCCCGTGCGCGTAGTAATCCACTCGTCCGATGTTTCAACCATCGTCGCGAGATCGGCATTCGTCAAGATGCCTTCAGGATAGGAGTGGCCCGTCCCTAGTATTCCGGCGCGTTGATTACCCATTAATTGCCTCTATGTATGAAGGGAGCCGTAATAGTATCCAGTAACAAAACAAAAGCCAAACAAACAAGCGTCGCACCTTAGGTTCTTCTCTGTGCAGAGAAGAACCTAACTAATTACCGCTCGTAAAAGCCGCCGCCTGAAACGCAGACGCTGCTGCAATTCCCTGCTCGATTCGTTCACTAGCCCGATTCTCCGAAAACTCTTTCACGCTCCTGATCGCATTTCTAATAGCGCGAGCATTCGAACGTCCATGTCCAATCACAACAATGCGGCGTACTCCCAACAAAGGGGCTCCGCCGTATTCAGAATAATCGAGACGTTTCTTGATACTTCGAAATGCCGGCTTTGCTAATACAGCTCCTGCTTTGGTCACGGCCGTCGCGGTAAGTTCACGTTTCAACATTGCCAGCATCGCTTCGGTCAAACCCTCAGACAGTTTGAGCATCACGTTGCCAGTGAATCCGTCCGTCACAATCACATCAACCATGCCGGCAAAAACGTCGCGTCCTTCAACGTTACCGACAAAATTGATGTTGTTGAGCTGTTTCAACAACGGAAACGCCTCTTTGGTTAGATCGTTTCCTTTCGCCTCCTCCTCGCCAATACTCATCAACCCAACTGTGGGTTTCACTGTTCCCAAAACTGCCCGTGAGTACGCGTCACCCATCACAGCGAATTGCGCCAGATGATGCGGTTTACATTCTGAGTTGGCGCCTACATCCAACAACAAAACTGGCTTCGCTGCTTTTGTAGGAATCAATGCTGCAAGCGCCGGTCGATCCACACCAGGCAAGGTTCCGATCACCATTTTCGCGGTTGCCATCGCCGCGCCCGTATTTCCCGCGGAAACAAAGCCGTCTGCTTTACCTTCGATAACGAGCTTAGTCCCGATTCTCAAAGAGCTCTTTTTCTTGCGCCTGACGGAAGTAGCGACGGGATCGTCCATCGCAATCACTTCAGCAGCTTCAACCAACTCAATACCTCGATCACCATCCCCACGCCAACCACACTTGCGCAATTCGGGCTCGAGTTTGTGAGGTTGTCCCACAAGAATGACTCCGACTCCGAAGTCACGAGTCGCAGCCAGAGCGCCATCAATTTCGACATGTGGCGCATGGTCGCTTCCCATCGCGTCGAGAACGACCTTGCCCGTCAGGGGGGCTTCATTCGTCGACTGACTTCGCACGGATCTTAAGGTTAAGTCTGTTCTACCTGGATAACTTCACGGCCCTTGTAGTAACCACATTTCGGGCACACTCGATGCGGCATACGCGGCTCACGGCAGTTAGGACACAAGTTGGTTTGTGGGACTCGCAGGGCGTCGTGTGCGCGACGCTTGTCCCGACGAGCCTTCGAATGTCGTCGTTTTGGATTTGGCATAATAGCTCCGTTGTTAACTTTAATGGGAAATAGTCAATGTTCGCGGTTCTGACGATCCATTCACGATTTACCATTCATCAAATCTTTCAGCGCGGACCAGCGAGGGTCAACTTCCTTCTGCTCACAACCGCACTCGCCAGCATTCCGATCATTTCCGCACTTAGGACAGATACCCAAACAGTCACTTTTACAAAGCGCGCGAGTTGGTACCGCCAGAAAAATCTGCTCCTTCACGATTTCATCGAGGTCAATGGTTTCACCGTCGAACACTGACACAGCCATTACATCTTCAGTCAGCTCCGCAGCATGAGTCGCTTCGTAATCGCCGCCAGTAATGTATTCAAGCGAAAAATCGCTACTCACGGGGAGCTGAATCGTCTTCAAACAGCGGTCACAGTCCACCTGAACACAGGAATCGACGTGTCCATCAACAACCACTTCCCTACCGGATCTCTTAAGCTTACCCCGAACTTCTGTGGCGCTACATAGCGTCACCCGTTCGTCATCCAGGGTCAGATCTTGCGGTTGATAAGTGTGGCTAAAATCACCACGACCCTTTTCCAGATTAGCCAATTCAATCCGCATTGCCACTCCCCACAGCGCCGAACAGCAAATTCAGGCACTATGTGCGCAAAAGGGCATTATAGCGACGAGGTGCGGTCTGTCAACGCGCGAAACCGACGAGTACATAAATTCTAAGGTCGACCGAACCTCCTATCGAACACAAACCCCTGATCGGATACACGAAAGCTCTTCTGTCGGAGCGCGGCCGTCCCCGGCCGCCCCCATCG
The DNA here is from genome assembly GCA_036006355.1 of Pyrinomonadaceae bacterium. Lineage (GTDB taxonomy): Bacteria > Acidobacteriota > Blastocatellia > Pyrinomonadales > Pyrinomonadaceae > PSRF01. The sequence goes on from DASYPT010000158.1 coordinate 50,248, forward strand.
AATACAAGCCCTGATCGAATGGCCATCCACTGTTGCCCCTATCGAGAGTCTCAACGGTTCTTCGTTTGCGACTTTCTCGGACCTCCGAGTTCTCGCCACGTTGAAGATGAAGCGCCAGCTAGCTTCCTCCAGACTGCTGTTCGATGGGGGCGGCCGGGGACGCCCGCGCTCCGACAGAAGAGCTTCCGTGTATCCGGTTAGTGGGCTTCTGATCGATGGTGAGAGACTGCGATAAAGATTAACGTCCGTTCGAGCCAGTACGGGAAAATGCCCTTAAAGCATCCTCCCTGACAGCGGTAGAAAGACGACGATCGGCTCCGTTGATCAATCCATGTGGGAGTGGCTTTAAGTCATTAAAAGCCTTCTCGCGCCTTCGACTCTTGCCTCTTTTTCCACTGACTCGAGTTTTAGCCGCCTGGCTGAGGACATCCCGCGCAAGTTGGGGTTGACCAATACGGTCATACACAACAGCGAGAAGTTGCAACGCTTCCTGGTACCCCGAATCCATCTCGATTGCCTTGTTGAGGTGACGACGCGCCAATTCGTCTCGGTCAAGTTTGTAATACAACGAAGCAAGAGCAAAGTGTGCTTCCGGTGAGGGACGAACCTCGAGCGCGCGCTTGAACTCGGAGAGTGCTTTGCGCCATCTATTCTCGACCATATGGACCCAGCCAAGTCCGTAGTGGCCGGCGAAACACGACCCACCACGTTTAAGTGCATTGGCCAAAAGTTCTTTTGCTGCCGCGGAGTCGCCATCATCGGCACAACTCAAACCAAGAAGTAGTGAAACGCGAACATCATCAGGCGCGGCTTGATGTGCACGACTCAAGTAAGTACGTGCGATTTGAGTCTGACCGTCACGAAAGAAATGCTCTCCAATGAAAAGATTCAGCGCGGAATTGGAATCCGCCAGGTCAGCTGCCCGCAGGAGCTTGTCAATGCCTATCGCAGTTTGCCGGTCCTGAAGAAGTAGAAAACCTTCCCCAACAAGATCCGCAAACGCCTTTGAGTTATTTGGAGGTGGAGAGGCTAGTATTCTCGAACGAAGCTCATCACGCTGAGACTTTTGTTGTTGGTCAAGCGCATCTTTTTCACATCTCTGGTTCCAGAGTTGCTCGAGTTTTGAAGCTTCTACAAATCCGTCCTCGCTGAGAACCCCAATCAACGTTTTGACCAACGAACGATCGAAATACGAGTTCTGGACCTGGCGCAATAAGAGATCGAGCGTACGTTCGAGACGTTCGGTCAAACGTGAAACTCGATTCTCCAGGATCGAGATTCTTTCCAGTAAGTGCTCGTCTGTCGATACTGCTTGCTCGTTCAGCTCAAATCTCGCCGACGTTGGCTCGACGACGATCATCAGACGTGTCCCACAGCGGACACAAAAGTCCTGGCCCAGCGGATTTGCAGCAACACACCTCTGACAGTAATGGAAGATCGGGGTAGGCATTGACTAGTACTCGTAAAAACCGCGACCACTCTTCCTGCCGAGCCAGCCAGCGTCAACATACTTCCGCAAAAGTGGACAAGGCCGGTATTTCGGGTCGCCGAGACCCTCGTATAACACATTCAATATCGCCAGGCATACATCCAGCCCGATAAAATCCGCCAACGTCAGCGGACCCATGGGATGATTCATACCCAGTTTCATGATTCCGTCTATGCTTTCTCGCGTCGCAACTCCTTCATAAAGCGTAAAGATTGCTTCATTGATCATTGGCATCAGGACTCTGTTGGAAACAAATCCCGGCGAGTCCTGACAATCGAGCGGAGTCTTACCTAACGTCTCCGATAACTGCCTCACTCTTTCGTAGGTCTCATTCGAAGTCGCCAAACCGCGAATAACCTCGACCAGCTTCATCACGGGCACAGGGTTCATAAAATGCATACCAATGACTTTATCAGGTCGATTGGTTGCCCCGGCCAACTTGGTGATCGATATCGACGAAGTGTTTGAAGCAAGAATTGCATGGGGACTTACGATCTGGTCGAGCTCTTTGAAAAGGCTCGTCTTAATGTTTTGGTCTTCAGTTATAGCCTCGATCACAAAGCTCGCCTCAACTAGCTCGGACAATTGAGTACTTGTTTTAATGCGGCCGATGATCAGCTGCTTCTCGCTCTCACTAAGGCGTTCTTTATCGACGTCGCGCTGGAGGCTCTTATCGATCGCTTGCAAACCGCGTTGGAGAAACTGTTCGCTGACGTCGCGCATTACGACGTCATAACCTGCACGCGAAGCGACTTGGGCAATACCGTTGCCCATCGTGCCGGCTCCAACAACACCTATCAGTTCTTTCACTATGGTAGAGGCTCCGAGGTTATCGCCAATCAGGCGGAGTTGGTGGTGGTGTGTAGGTAGTCTGTGCTTGATTATTCTGGACGTCGTAAGCCCATGATTGCCTACCAGGCGGTAGCATGTAATTTCGTTTTTCGAAGATTGCCTTACCGGGTTCGCTGAACAAGAACCAGAAGGTGTAGGCGCAAACTGCAGCACCTATAGGAAAGTTCGTTAGCGCAGTTACGCTTCCGATTAACGCGGCTGTCCTGGCCCAAGATTTGTGCTTGAGCAATGCGTATCCAGCTATAAAAGACGGAATTGTCATTAGGCTGTAAAGACCGCCGATGAAGATCGTCATGAAAAGCATAACTATCGGCGGTGGGGCATCCGGCATGGAACCAAAGACGCCAATAAACATGCCAATCATTGCGAGGCAGAAGAGAACCATCAGACCACCGTAGGCCAAATGCGACCATGCGACGTACTTATTGTGTTCTTCTGGCGTCAACTAAAGATACTCCTATCGCTCCACAGCAAGCGCCACTGCGTTACCACCGCCAAGGCAAAGCGCGACGATCCCACGATGCGCGTTTCGTCTCTTGAGCTCATAAAGGATCGTAGTCAAAAGACGAGAACCTGATTGTCCAATCGCGTGGCCAAGTGCGACGGCGCCACCGTTGACATTAACTTTTTCAGGATCCAAACCAAGTTCACGAGTCACCGCCAGTGCCGCAACTGAGAATGCTTCGTTAACCTCGATCAGATCGACTTCACTACCGGCCCAGCCAGTCTTCTTCAACAATCTTCGAACCGCTTCAACAGGCGCCATCATCACCATCTGCGGCTCAACACCTGACGTGGCTTGCGCAACTATGCGTGCCATTGGTTCGACCCCAAGCTGTTTTGCACGGGCAAGTGAGGTTACGACTACCGCCGAAGCTCCGTCGTTAACACCAGGTGCATTTCCGGCTGTCACAGTGCCATCGGCTTTGAACGCCGGCTTCAGTTTTCCCAACACTTCGACCGTCGTGTCTTCCCTTACTGTTTCGTCCTGCGAAAACAGTATTGGCGCACCTTTCTTCTGTGGAATTTCGACAGGTACGATCTCTTCATCAAACTTACCAGCCTTTATGGCAGCTGCAGCCTTGCGATGCGAATTCGCAGCGTATTCATCCTGCTCAGTTCGTCCAATCGAGTACATATCAGCAACAACTTCACCGGTGCAGCCCATATGATAGTTTTCATAGGCGTCCCAAAGACCGTCATAAATCATTGCGTCCAGCAGCTCACCATTTCCAAGTCGATAACCTTCGCGAGCTTTCGGAATTAAATATGGAGCGTTGCTCATGGACTCCATTCCACCCGCAACGACAACCTCGGTATCGCCCAACTTCACTCCCTGAGCCGCCATCATCACGGCTTTCAACCCGGAGCCACAGACCTTGTTAACTGTCACCGCAGCGACAGTACTGGGTAGACCACCTCGCAGGGCCGCTTGCCTTGCAGGGTTCTGGCCCAAACCTGCTTGAATAACACAACCCATTATCACTTCATCGACATCTTCAGGCTTAACACCTGCACGTTTCACCGCCTCCCGAACAACAATCGCACCGAGAGCGGGTGCAGAAAACCCTTTTAGTGAACCTAAGAACTTACCAACTGGGGTTCTGGTGGCACCGATTATTACCGCTTCGTTTAGTTCAGACATAAAACCTCGTCGTAAATCGTAAATCGTGAATCGTCCGTACGATTCCTCACGAGCTAATGGTAAATGCTGCACCGCGTCTAGTCCAACTGGAAAATACCTCTCAAGGTTGGCACACCACCAGGCTTTAGCTGGTGGTACTTCAACTTCATAGCTACAAAACGTGAGTGACAAGAACTACTCGGACACCACCTGGCTTTAGCCGGTGGTAATTCAACTTCACAGCTACTACAGGTGCTTAACAAGATTTCTTTTTGGCTTCTTAGTCATGAAATTGAAGTACCACCGGCTAAAGCCCGGTGGTGTCCGAGCAACTTTGTTTCACGTTTTGTAGCTACGAAGTTGAGGTACCACCGGCTGAGGCCCGGTGGTGTCCAATTTTGTTACTCACGTTTTGTAGTTATGAAATTGAATCACTATGACGCTTAAGTCCACTGGCGTCGCTTCGTACAAAACCTCTTAAAGAGAACCACCATTCACGATTTACGATCCACTAATGCTAGACTTCGTTTCGTTAGAACACCTCTTATTGCAACTCTTTTTGACCAAACATGCAGGCACTGATTCTCGCGGGTGGTAAAGGTACAAGGCTTCGCCCACTCACAGTCTATACTCCCAAACCAATCGTCCCGATTTGCAATAGACCCTTTTTGCTCTACCAAATCGATACTCTTCGCCGCGCCGGAATTATCGACATCACGCTTTCACTTTCGTATCAACCTAACAAGATCGAGCAACTGCTGGGTGATGGCTCTGACTACGGCGTCAAACTTAAGTACACCGTCGAGCCACAGCCTATGGGAACTGCAGGCGCGTACAAATTTGCCGAAGACTTAATTCGTGAACCCACCGTAGTTTTCAATGGCGACATCCTTACCGATCTGGATTTGAAAGCAGTTATACGCGAACACAACGAACGAAAAGCTGCGGCTACAGTCGTTCTTCATCCCGTGGAAAACCCTCAGAGTTATGGTTTGGTGGAAACAGAGGCGGATGGACGTATTCGCCGTTTTCTTGAAAAACCTAAGGCAGATGAAATCACCTGCAATACCATCAACGCTGGAACGTACATTCTCGAGCCGAAAATTCTGGACTTCATTCCATCAGGCGAGAACTATTCTTTCGAATATGGCCTCTTTCCCGATCTGTTGAAACGCAAAGAAGCTTTCTTCGCGCATATTCCAACGAGGGTCTATTGGATCGATATCGGTACTCCCGAGCGATACCTGCAAGTCCACGCCGATCTTTTGGCGAACAAAGTCGGGCGGATTCACATAAAAGATCGAAGAGGACAATTCGATGTGGCAACCATTGCCGAGATCGATGACTCTTCAATGATCGGCGACGATTGTCAGATCAAGCCGGGTGCACAAATCATTAACTCGGTCCTTGGTCAGGGATGTTTTGTCGAAGAACGTGCTCGAGTTGAGAACTCAGTTATCTGGCCGCACACACGGATCGCTACAACAGCACAAGTGACGGGAGCAATTGTAGGGCGCGGCTGCCATATTGGACGATCAGCGATAGTCGGACCAGGCTCAGCACTTGGCGACAAGACTTCACTAACTGACTACACAATAACCGGAGTCTCGGTTTCGTGACCTCTTCACTCGCGCAGATCAAATTCGGCACTGACGGTTGGCGCGCAGTGATTGCGCGGGAGTTCACGTTCGCGAATCTCGAACGCGTGGCTCAGGCTTATGCGGACTTCTTAAAGTCAGAACAGACTGCTTCACGACTTGTCGTAGTCGGATTCGATCGGCGGTTTCTCTCAGAACATTTCGCACAACACGCAGCTGAGATCATGACCGGGAACGGTTTTCAAGTCAGTTTGTTCTCTGAACCGCAGCCGACGCCTATTATTTCCTGGGCTGTGAAAGATCTCGGCGCCATCGGCGGTATTGTTATCACGGCATCCCACAACCCGCCGGAATTCAATGGATTTAAAATCAAAGCCCCATGGGGCGGAAGCGCTGCACCCGAAACAACGGAAGCGGTGGAGAAGCTCGTTGACGTGAGCTCACCAATTCGCGTCTCCTTTTCGAATAATCTTCAATCGCTGGAAGGCTCAGTTGTCACTTACAAGAACCAGCTTGCGAGTTATCTCGATCTCGAGCTGATCAAGATGGGCAATGGATCTGTTGTCGTAGATCCGATGCATGGCTCCGGCGGCCGCTGGGTGGAACGAATGCTTACCGGGGGCGCTCTCGACGTTGAAACGATCCGGGCGAATCGTGATCCGCTGTTTGGAGGTGTGAATCCGGAGCCAATTGATCAGAATCTGGCTGCCTTGAAGAAACGCGTGCTTGAGAAAAGAGCGCTCGCAGGCGTCGCAACTGATGGTGATGCAGACCGTGTGGGAGCTGTGGATGAGTCAGGGCAAACGATGACGATGCACGACGTTGTGCCGTTACTCCTGTTGCACCTGGCGCGTCAGAGGAAAATGAGTGGAGCAGTTGTCGTAACAATTTCACAGTCAGTGCTGACCAAACGAATCGCAACAGCGATGGGCCTGGAGATTCACGAAACGCCCATTGGCTTCAAGTACATTGCCGATTTGATGTTGCAGAAAGACGTCCTGATCGGAGCGGAAGAGTCAGGCGGGATCGGCGTTAAAGGACATATCCCGGAGAGGGACGGCATTCTGAACTCGTTGCTCTTTCTTGAAGCAATAATCAGTGCAGGTAAGAGACCATCTGAGATGCTTGCTGATTTGCATCGGGAGTTTGGCGAGTTTCGATTCGGCCGGCGAGATCTGCATGTGGAAGTTAGTGCCGGACAAGAACTCGTAATGAGACTTGCAGAACACCAACCTTCAAATATTGCCGGATACAAAGTAGTAGGCGTTCAAACTCTCGACGGAACTAAACTTCTGTTTGATGACGAATCATGGTTGCTGTTTCGTCAGTCAGGAACTGAACCCGTCCTTCGGATTTACTCGGAGGCGACGTCATTCGAGAAACGTAATCGATTGCTCGATGCTGGACAGGCTATCGCAACGCAGCAGTAATGATGTGTCGTATACCTTCGTGGGTTTCGTGTGATTCGGGGATCGCACCTCGAGAACATAAGCGAATCTACACCAAAGATTACGAAGTCCAACGTTGACGCTCCGTGAACTCTCACTTAAGCTAACAACATCCTTCCCACATCACCCCCTTACAATTAACCGACGAACACGGGAGGTTCTGTCATGGGTCTGATTCTCTTGATTGTGCTGATACTGTTAGTTCTTGGAGCCGTTCCGCGATGGCCTTACAGTCGCAACTGGGGTTATGCGCCGAGCGGGACACTTGGCCTGGTCCTCATCATTGTGCTTATTTTGTTTCTGCTGGGTAGAATCTAACTCGAAATAGTTCCCCCAATGCCTGAACTCCCGGAAGTCGAACACGTCGTTAGAGCACTGCGTCCAGTAGTGGTCGGAAGGCGTATTCTGGCAGCGGAGTTAAATCTGAAACGAATCGCGCCCGGCATTTCGCGTCCACAATTCAACCAACAGTTGAAGAATGCAGTGGTAACAGCGGTTGGACGACGCGGCAAGTACATTCTGTTCGAACTTGAATCAGGTGCACTTCTAACCACGCACTTGAGGATGACGGGCAAGTTTGTCGCGATTGCCACCGATAACAACTTGCCACCGTACGCTCACGTCGTCTTCTATCTCGATAATGAAAAGCGTCTCGTGTTCTGCGACATGCGGCAGTTTGGTCGCATGCGGCTCATCAAAAACGCCGGCAGGCTGCCCAGGGAATTGTTGACACTTGCGCCAGAGCCTCTTTCCGAAGACTTTACCGAAGACTACTTCCTCAAGACACTTTCCCGTTCTCGTCGAACTCTGAAAACACTGCTTCTGGATCAAACACGAGTCCTTGGTCTCGGCAACATTTATGCAGTTGAGGCGTTGTTTCTGGCGGGCATTCATCCTCTGAAGCAGGCGCACACGCTATCCAAACCCCGCGCGCGTAAGTTGTATCAAGCGATTCGACAAGTCTTACAAGAAGCCATCAATTCCGGTTCGACGCTGAAGATTGATTTGTCAGACGGCCAGGCGAGTTACTTTGGATCGAGTGAAAGATTCTGGCGTGTCTATGAACGTGAAGGTGAGCCGTGTGTGAATTGCGGAACGTCGATTAGACGCATCGCACACGCAGGACGGTCCACTTACTTCTGTCCAAAGTGTCAGAGGAAATAGATCTTCTCTGTGAAGATCTATAAATTCCCCGCAATAAAATCCGTCATCATCTGCCTCATATGAGTCAACAGCGTCGGATCCGTCACTCCATGTCGCGATTTCGGATACAGCATCAACTCAAATTGCTTCCCTGCCTTTTGTAACTCATAAACAAACTGAATCGTGTTTGCCATGTGGACGTTGTCGTCAATCGCACCATGAATCAATAACAACTTGCCATGCAGATTTTTCGCGGATGTGACAGGTGAACTCTTCCTGTAGCCTTCCGGATTATTCTGAGGCGTGCCCATGTACCGCTCGGTGTAGATGCTGTCGTAATTTCGCCAATCAGACACGGTGCCGCCTGCAATACCAATCTTGAACGATTGACTATGCGTGAGCGCATAACTCGTCATGAAACCACCGTAGCTCCAGCCCCACAATCCAATTCGCGAACCATCAACATAAGGCTCAGACTTGAGCCACGAAAGTCCATCTTCCAAATCGCGCAGTTCCAACTCACCAAAGTTTCTATAGACCGGCCAGGTCGATTCAATCCCCTTCCCACTTGCCGTGCGGTTGTCACATACCCAAACGATGTAACCCTTCTGCGACAGCAATTGATGCCACATGTACGTCGTCGATCCCCACGCGTTGTGAACTTGTGGCGCATGTGGCCCGCTATAAGTAAACGACATTACTGGATATTTCTTATTTGGATCGAAATCGGGTGGTTTGATCATCAAGGCTTCCATGACAAAACCGTCGCGCGTCTTGACCTGCAACAATTCCGGGGTTCCGAGTTTGTAGTTCTTCAACGCATCGACTTTGTTCTCATACACAACTCGTACAAGCTTGCCGGTCGCATCGTACAGTCTGATTTGTGTAGGCGTGTTGATGTCGCTCCACGAATCGAGAAAGTAGTTGTTCGCCGGACTGATGTTGATACGGTGCGTTCCTTCGGTGCTCGACAAACGCTTCAGGTTGGTCCCATCGAGTTTGATACTGTAAAGCTGCGGAGCGATATAGCTGTGTTCGGTTGAACCGAAGTAGATCAGGCCTTTCTCTTCGTCCACGCCTTCGAGGGGATCGGCTTCCCATTTTCCGTCGGTAACCTGGCGAATCAGTTTGCCGTTTTGGTCGTAATGATAGATGTGCTGCCACCCTGTTCTTTCGCTCAGCCAAAGGAAGGAGCCATCTTTAAGCCAGGTGGGATTATCGTTAGTCGCGACCCAGGCTTTACTCGTCTCCTTTACGACAGTGTTTGATTCTCCGGTCTTTGCATCAGCGAAATTCAGATCGAGATATGTTTGCTCTCGATTCTGCGCCTGAAACACTACTGTCTTGCTGTCTGGCGTCCAGGTCACTCGTGTAATTAGGAAATCTGTGGGTTGATATTTGAACGTATTCACCCACCGCGTATCACCACCAGCAGCATTTACAACCCCGAGTTTTACGATCGGATTTGGATCGCCGGCCTTCGGATAAGGTGTGACTTCTACTTTTTGATCGTAAGGAACATGGTCGACTACGGTGAACTCCGGGACAGGTCGCTCATCGATTCGCAAGTAAGCAATGCTCGTAGAATCAGGACTCCACCAATACGCACCGAAGTTTCCCCGACCGTAAACTTCTTCCTGATAAACCCAGTCCAGACGCCCGTTCAGAATTTTTGCGCTGCCGTCGCGCGTCAGAGCACGCTCGCGACGTTGCATGCTCAGGTCCTCAACATACAAATTGCTATCGCGAATGAAACTAACCATGCGACCGTCTGGACTGAAAGCTTCACCGACTTCTTCTTCCGGATTACTTGTCAAACGAATGGCACGGTCGCTTCCGAGTTCGTAATAGAAGAGATCGTTGGACCAGTTAATAAGCACCGCCGTCTCTGCCGGATTCAGCTCATATGAACCACGGTTTGATAGTTGGCGAGCGTCCTGTTCGCTGATGCCCGGAAGCGTTGCGAAAGCAGCTTGCATCTTTGCGACATCAAAGAACGGTACTGCTTCGCCAGTGGCCGCATCGACCTTTTGCAACCGCGGAACGTCACGTCGTGACGCATCGTTGGTTAGGAGGTAATGCTTTCCATCTTTGAGCCAGCGGATGGTTGGGGTGTTGCCGTTGAAGTTGACGCGCTTGACCGGGTCGAAGATGTCTTCGACTGTAAGCAGTTTGTTTTGGGCAAGCGCAGGAGAGGTCGCCAACGCCAGTATTACAAGCAGTTTTATTATCTTCATATCAACGCTTTGATGTGCGCACGATTACGCAAACGAAAACAAAGTCCGCCTTCGCTATAATCCAATTTGAACGGTTGAACTCAAGACGCTCTGGGAGTCATCTTCTTAATTAAGGGTGTCAGAACAAGAAGAACGATTGCTGCCAGCAGAGTAACACCAGCAAAGATTGAGAACGCTCGAGTCAGAACAGCCGGGTTGTTTCCTTCAAATAGTCGGGTAGCGAGACCAGCAATATAACTACCGATCGAGATAGACAAGAACCAGACTCCGAGCATCAGCCCAACCATCCGAGCGGGCGATAGTTTAGTCACCGTACTGAGACCCACAGGACTTAAACAAAGCTCACCTACTGTCTGCAGGAAATAAACTGTTACCAACCACATTGGGCTGACTCGGCCACCACCTGTCAGTGCCGAAGCAACCGCAATTACTACGAATGCAATTCCAGCGAAAAATAAACCAATAGTGAACTTGCCAGGACTCGACGGTTGTCTATCACCCAGGTTTTGCCAGATTGCTCCCATCACGGGTGCCAAGATGATGACAAAGATTGCGGGTACGGACTGGAACCAACTTGACGGGTATTGCCAACCAAGAATTGTGGTGCGCGTCAATCGGTCTGCAAACAGCGTCAAACTCGATCCTGCTTGTTCGTACGTCATCCAAAACAAAATAGAGAATATAAATAGGATGAAGATCACTAAGACACGCTTTAGTTCATCGCCATTGAGCAAACGAGTTATGCCGATGAGGTAACCTGCAAAGAAACCAACGACGGTAGGAAACAACGCCGATATCACGCCGGCATCACCAAATTTCATTCCCAGTCCGGCGCCCAGAACACCACCTACGAGTGCAAGCGCCAGCGTTAGGTAATCAACGCCGACCTCTTGAGCAGACTCGACACTGTTTCGAGCGTCAGGTTTGTTCCCTACACTAGCGAGTCTCTTCCCACCAAGAAGGTACTGAATAATGCCAAGCGTCATGCCAACACCGGCAGCGCCAAAGCCCCAATGCCAACTTGAGTTCGGATCCATCCCCAGTGATGCAATGCGACTCTTGAACCACGCTCCCTGCGCAAGAAAGCCAACGACGATAGGCGATAAGAAGGCACCCAGATTGATCCCCATATAAAAAATGGAGAAGCCTGCATCGCGACGCTGGTCAGTATCGGAATAGAGCTGCCCGACCATTGCGCTGATATTGGGCTTTAGTAAGCCGGTGCCACAGGCGATAAGGATCAATCCCAGAAAAAAAGTGAGTTTTGAATTGACGGCCATCGAGTAATGGCCCGAGGCGATGATAATTCCACCTAAAAGAACTGCACGGCGTGCTCCAAAAATCTTGTCTGCGAGCCAGCCGCCAACAAGCGGCAGGTACCAAACTGAAGACACATACGTTGCATAAATGACGCTTGCGTAACGCTCATCAAACGCCAGCCCACCCTCTGCGAAGCTCTTCGTCATGTAGAGCGTAAGGATCGCCCTCATGCCGTAATAACTAAACCTCTCCCACATCTCTGTGAAGAAGAGTGTCGAAAGTCCGGCGGGATGACCGACAAAGCTCCGGTCAAGCGCATCTGAGCGAGCGGCTCCACTTCCGTCTACAGAGGTACTCATCGGAATTCCTTTTAAGATATCGGACTTTCAGTGTGTGTATAAGAATTTGCTCACACTCTGAGGAGAGAGTTGACTCAAACCATAGCTAAGCTCTGCCTGGTGCTTGATTCCCGCCAGCATTCAGCCAAAACAGCTTAGATGCTGTCAAGGAGGGATGCAGTCAGTACCACCTCGCGGTAGCGGGTGGGTGCGCAGCTCGCCTGTGACAATTAGATCCTGTCTGCGCACCCACCCGCTACCGCGAGGTGGTACCGACCGCGTCCAAGACCAGATCAAAAAGCGCCTCGCTCCCTTGGGAACGAGGCGCTTTGGAATCGAACGTTCGCTTGTTAATTATTCCGTTGCCGCATCAACATTTTCTCTCAAGTGAAACGCATCAATCGCCTCAGCTGGTGTTAACACCGGATGATAGGTTTTGCCGTATCGCTCTGAAATGATTCGAACGTAATTCTGTGTTTCATTAAACGGAGGAATGCCGTTGTACTTATCAACATTGCCTTCACCAGCGTTATATCCAGCGAGGGCCAATTGAACATTCCCTGAGAATTTTTTTAGCAACCAGCTTAAGTATTTTGTGCCAGCCTCGACGTTGTCTTCCGGATCTTCAGGATGCGAACAACCAAATCGCTTCGCTGTGTCCGGCATTAGTTGCATCAAGCCTTGAGCGCCTGCGTGTGAACGTGCCGTAACTGCATACTTGGATTCCTGCCAAATCACGGCGTGGATAAATCTAGGGTCGACTCCCTCACGTTCTCCTACGCGGAAGATAATTCGATCAATACTCTTATCACCCGAGGAAGGGATGTCGGCTGGAATGGAAAGCTCGTCAGCTGAGCTTGCCTTTGCGATTGGCGCCAGGGCTCGGCTGAAGAGGATTCCGGTAACGTTGGAAAAAATAAAGAAACCGATCAGTGCAAATGGCGCGAGTTTTATCGAGCGAAACAAAGGGGTACTGCGGGGCAACTTCATTCGTCAAAATCTCCAGGGTAACGATGCACATACGTACACCTAAGTTATTTCGGGCCTTCAATACTGCTTCGACTAATGGACTGACCTAAGGGTTTAAGTGAGCCTCCACTCAGATGGACCGACGGCAAAGACCGTTGCCTTTTCTTTAAGATTTTCTTTCCTGTAACTTCTACAAAACAAATGTACTTATTCGATTCGCCTATCGGTCTTTTTGCAAGCTTGCGGCCTTGCGGACTACGAAAAGTAGACAGTCTGTGATTGTGTCTAATCCTGCCGCGAGAAGGAATCAAGAACGAACACGGCAAACCAAAAGTTCTACGGCGTGTGACGTACGAAGACAGTATGAATGCGAGCAACTTGACAGTCGTTCTGAGCGCAGCGTATAAGCAACGGATGACAAACGTGGTGAGTTAAGGCGACTTGCGGCCACGTAAAATAACCAGCTAAACAGCTCGGAGCTGAAGGAAACGAGCCCGAAACACTTCAAAGCACTTTTGAAGTCCCGCGTTGTTTAGCGGGACCTTTTTATTGCCGATTTCCGATTGCCAATTGCCGATTTTTGAAGAGCGATGGTTACGGATTCAAATCGGAAATTGGCAATCGGAAATCGGCAATAACTATGCTTCCTTTCAAAGAGCTTCTCGAAACCGATGGCATCCACGTCGTGGATGGTGCGATGGGCACCATGCTCTATGCGAAAGGTGTCTACATCAACCGTTGTTACGACGAGTTGAACCTGAGCAATCCAGATCTCGTCCGCGAGATCCATGGGGAATACATTAGGGCAGGCGCCGACATCATTGAAACAAATACGTACGGAGCCACCAGCCATAAACTCCAGCAGTACGGACTCGAAGGTAGTCTTCATGAAATCAACGCCACTGCTGCGAAACTTGCCCGGGAAGCTGCAGGTGAACGAGCTTATGTCGCCGGCGCTATTGGACCGCTGGGATTACGAATCGAACCGTACGGACCAACCTCATTCGACGAAGCCAAGGATCTCTTCAAGGCGCAAGCCACAGCACTATTGGAAGGTGGAGTGGATCTGTTCTGTCTCGAGACCTTTTCAGACGTCTCCGAGATCCGGGAAGCCATTCGCGCCATTCGTGAAGTCTGCGATCTGCCAATCATTGCTCAGATGACCATCATGACTGATGGCAATACAGTCTTTGGTACCACTCCAGAAATTTTTACTGAACGACTCGATCAATGGGGCGCTGACGTCATTGGACTGAACTGCGGTGTAGGACCGGCGATCATTCTTAACGCGCTTGAGAAAATGCGCGAGGTGACAAAGAAGAAGCTGTCCGCCCAGCCAAACGCAGGACTACCTCGCGATGTGCAGGGGCGACAGTTCTACATGTGCTCACCTGAATACATGTCGAAGTTTGCGAAACGGTTTATCCAGGCTGGCGCAAAGTTTATCGGCGGTTGTTGTGGAACGACTCCGGCGCACATCAAGTTGATTTCAGATGCAGTACGCGCAGCATCACCGCGTGCACAGCGAACCGCATTCCAATCCTCGCCTGTGCACGTCGAAGAAATAACACTTCCTGATATCACCGTCGTGCCACCGGAACAAAGGTCGGCATGGGGTAGGAAGATCGCGCGCGGCGAGTTCGTTACATCCGTGGAGGTATTGCCTCCAAAAGGTGTCGATGCGAAGAAGACGCTCGATTCGATTCGGCTCCTGAAAGAGGCAGGCGTTGACGGCGTGAATATTCCTGATGGCGCACGCGCGCAATCACGAATGAGTGCACTGGCCACAGCAGTACTTGTTGAGCAACAAATCGGGATTGAGTCTGTGCTTCATTACTGTTGTCGCGATCGAAACTTACTCGGCATGATGTCCGATCTGCTCGGGGCTGCCGCATTAGGTCTCAGAAACATTCTGGTGATCACTGGCGATCCGCCCAAGATGGGTCCGTACCCAGACGCGACGGCCGTGTTTGACATCGACTCGATCGGCTTAACGAACATGGTGAACAAGCTGAACCATGGTTTAGATCTCGGAAACAATCCAATTGGTGAACCAACAGCTTTTTGTATTGGCGTGGGTGTGAATCCCGGCGCGATCAATCTCGAAGAAGAGATCAAACGATTCGAGTGGAAGGTTGAGGCTGGTGCGCAATATGCGATCACGCAACCAGTGTTTGATACGAATCAGTTGCGGGACTTTCTGGAACGAATCGAGCACGTGCGAATTCCAATCATAGCCGGCATATGGCCACTGGTTTCATACCGTAATGCTGAGTTTCTTCATAATGAGGTGCCTGGCGTTCGCGTTACACCATCGATCATGGACCGAATGCGTGAAGCATCGGCGATAAGCAAGGAAGCAGGCCGAGATGAAGGACTGAAGATTGCGCGTGAATCACTGATGGAAGTTCGGGATGTGATTCAAGGTGTCCAGGTTTCTGCGCCGTTTGGAAATGTGAAATACGCTTTGGAAGTGTTTGGCGCTTTGGAAGAGTTTGTGAAGTAATGTCCGATATGATTTAGCTTGTCGTGACGCAACCAACCAAGCCCCAATGATCAAATGTTCGCTTTGATAACTTTGGACTCGGTTGGTTGCGTCACGACAAGACAGACGCATATCGGACATTATGTTTTGAGAATGGCTGCAAGCGCGGGCTGTAGGTTTTCAAACTCGAATCGATAGCCGCTCTCCTGCAAACGCTTCGGTTCAACCTTCGCACTCGACAACAACAATGCGTCCGCCATTTCTCCAAACGCTAATCGAGCGGCAAATGAGGGCATCGGAAACAACGTGGGCCGCGATACTGCTTCGCCGAGACTCTTGGTGAACTCACTATTTGTCACCGGATTAGGCGCAACGAAGTTCACGGGCCCGGTTATTGAGTTGTGCTCGATTACTAACTTCAAACCCTGAATTACGTCTCCGAGCGCAATCCAGCTCATCCACTGCTTGCCGTCACCAATTCTTCCGCCGACGCCCATGCGAAATGGCGTCAGCATTTTTGCGAGCGCGCCCCCTCCCTGGTCCAGAATGATTCCAAAACGCGCGTGAACTGTTCTGACTCCTCGGGCTTCGGCTTCACCTGTTGCTCTTTCCCACGCAACACAAACCTCGGCGAGAAAATCATTTCCAGGCGCGCTTTTTTCATCGAGTAATTCGTCACCCCGATTCCCGTAGTAACCAATGGCCGAGGCAGAAATGAACACGGCTGGTGGTTTCGCAGACCGGGCCAGGCTTTGGCTAAGCAAAGTAGTTCCCATGACCCGGCTCTCTCGAATCTTGCGTTTCTTCTCGTCGGTCCATCTCCCTGATGCGATACTCTCGCCGGCCAGGTGAACGACCACATCGAAGCTACTGACACGTTCTGAATCGATCGAACCTTGATTTGGATGCCACTCAATCTCAGACGCTCCTCCGCTCGCATGCCGAACGAGACTAAAAATCTCGTGACCGCCTTTGGTCAACTCGGAAATAAGAGCCTTACCAACTAAGCCGTGACTGCCAGTGATTAGTATCTTCATACGGACAAGATAGCATCTCAGATGTCCGATATGCTTTAGCTTGTCGTGACGTAACCAACCGAGCCCTGAGTTTCTAAGCAACCGAGGAAACTTTGGGGCTCGGTTGGTTACATCACGACAAGCTAAAGCATATCGGACATCTGCAATTTTTCTTCTTGAGTTTTCATGAACGAGGAGTAGAATGCCGTCGCTCAGCAATAGAAGGTGACGAGGACCTCAGCCCTCGTTTGTTAACCGAACAACCTGGGCCAACGGTCCTCATCCTTCTTGGTTGGCGCACTCCGATGAACTTAAAACGTTGTTGTCGACGTAGCGCCGTAGTGTGCATTTACAAACTAAAGCAAGGAGCAATCTCACCATGCTTCGAACGGCCATCCTCATTATCGTACTTACCTTCGCGATTGTTCCCTTCGCTAATCGCACCGCGAACACGATCGGGCAGCTAAGACGAATAACAGTTACGCCAGAGCAAGCTCTCAATCTAAATCCGATTCTTAGTGACGATGGCAGCTACCTCGTATTTGAATCGACCTTCGATCTTGCGAGTGTTGGAGGTTCCGAATCGTTTCACTTGATTCGCGCGGCCATTCGACCTGACTCAGTTGCTTACGAAGACGTCGCGCGGTCTCGCTCAGCTTCCTCGACGACAAATGCTGACGGCACCAAGGTCGCTTTCGCCTCAACCGAAGATCTATGCGGTCAAAACCCTGATCGAAATTCCGAAGTTTATCTTTTCAATGGCTTAAGCCTTCAACAAGTTACCAACACGCAGTCCGATAACGAATTCTCCAGACTTGCAGATGGCAATTTCACCCCGGCCCTGTCGGCAGATGGACGGTGGATTGTCTTCGCCTCGAATCGAAACCTGACTTCTGCCACCGGATCGCAACTCTTCTTATTCGATAATTTGTACGGAACTAATCGGCAGTTGAGTCAACTCGCGGACAATCGAGAGGCCTTTACCCCTCAGATTAGCGGCGACGGCAACAGGATCTTCTTCATCCGAAGGAACACGGCCACTGATGATGCTGGGGACCTCATGGTTTGTGACCTGAACACTACAAACACTCGAGTCCTGGTTTCGAATGTTGAAGGATTGTCTGTTATGGCGGGTCGTTCAATCAGTCGCGACGGGAACAGAATCGTCTACTCAGCGCGTACCGGATTAAATGAAACCGAGGTCTTTCTGTTCGATATAAGTGAGAACGAGCCGCGCCAACTCACACAACTTGGGTCACGTAGTTCCGACGTCAATCTCAATCCAACGATAAGCGGAGATGGTAAACGCATCGCATTCGCAACTCGCAGAAAAGTCACTAACACGTCCGATGGTAGCGTTGAACTTTATCTACTCGATCTCCCGACAGGGTCTATTCAACAAATTACGAACTCGCCATCATCAGCGACTGGTGAAGTTGTTGCTTCAATAAACTTCGACGGCTCCCTCGTTGCTTTCAGTTTTCCCCGTGTACTTTCAGCAACTGTTAGCGATTCGGCCCTCGCGAATAATCCCGAGATCTACCTGGCTTCTATTGACCCGCGACCTCAGTTTGGTCAGGCAACTGTCGCTAACGCTGCCTCAACAAATTCAAACGAATCACACATTGCACCTGACAGCATCGCCACAATCAGTGGCCACGAGTTGGCATCAGGAAGAGAACAGTCAAAACTGATTAATGGAAGTTTGCCACTGGCGATCAGGGGCACAACCGTTCAAGTGAATGGCCAACTGGCGCGGCTATTCTATGCATCGCCAGAAGAGGTAGTTTTTCTTGTACCTTCGAATACCCCTGATGGGCCGGCAGAGGTTGTTGTTACCAATTCTGAGGGCTTTCCTTCTAAAGCTACGGCCACAATAACGAGAACTGCTCCGGGTGTGTTTAGCGCAAGTGGAGAGGCAATCATGTTATCTGCTGACACTCAGATCGCCAGTCCATTTGATCCTACAGATGGATCCCTTTCACTTTCAATCTTTGCCACAGGTGTCAGGAACGCATCTGTCTTATCAGTCACGATTGCGGGAGAATCGCTGTCAGTTTCGCAAGTACTTCCTTCAACACTTCCGGGACTTGATGAGATTCATGTGCGCCTGCCTTCCACATTGCGTGGCGCCGGGAGAGTGCCGGTGCTCGTAAGCGCCAACGATGTCGATAGCAATCTCACAAGCACGACGATTGGTGGAAGTCCCTTGCGAGACATCATGATCAATGAGGTGCTTGCAGACCCACCAGATGGATTAGCGGGTGATTCAAATCATGACGGCGTCCGTGACTCTTCAGCGGATGAGTTCATCGAACTCGTGAACTCGACAACGCGTGACCTGGACCTATCTGGTTATCAACTGCAAACTCGAACCCTGTCCTCGTCAACCGACATTGTGCGACATCGCTTCGCAACTGGAACCATTTTCGCAGCAGGCACTGCCTTCGTGGCTTTCGGTGGCGGCCCGATCGATAAAAATGAGCCGGCATTCGGAGGCGCACAAGTTGTCAAAGCGTCAAGCGGTGGATTGTCGTTAAATAATTCAGGAGGAGTAGTGACGCTACGAGACAGTGCGGGTGCCATCGTCACCTCAATCACATATGGTGCTATTGCCGGAGTCGCGAGTGATGCTAATCAATCGGTAACCCGATTTCCTGATGTTATAGGACACTTTGCTCTGCATCGGCTTGCGTCAAACATGCAGCCGTTTAGTCCGGGCACTACCGTCGCGGGCGCGCCATTCGGCCCATCGCCTGCCGTTAGTTTCGTCTCTGTCTCACCTCCTGCGGCTAATCTCTTACGAGGATCACAACTGCGATTCACTGCGAAAGCTTTTGATGCTGCGAATAAGGAGTTGAGCGATGTGATATTCACCTGGTTCTCAAATAACGAAGCGGTCGTAACTATCAACTCTACGGGTACGGCGAAAGCACTCAGTTCTGGAACTGCTGAGATAGTCGCATTTGGACGAGGTGTTCGATCAGAACCCGCGATCGTGAATGTCGCAACTCCGAGTCCGACACCTACGGCGACTCCTACTCCGAGTCCAACACCAACTCCGAGTCCCTCGCCGATTCCAACACCGACACCGTCGCCAGCGCCGAGCCCTTCGCCATCCATTAATCCACCAATAGTCATCAGCGAATTCCGCACACGTGGACCAAATGGCGCCAGCGACGAGTTTATCGAGCTCTATAACAATAGCGAGCTTCCAGTGAACGCCGGTGGTCTGAAGATTCGAGGGTCGAGTGGAACTGGATCTATCACTACCCGGCTGACAATTAATGCAAGCACAATTATTCCAGCACGCGGACATTTCCTCGCGGTCAATTCAAACGGCTACAGCGGGAACATTGCGGGAGATCAGTCGTTCACGAGTGGCATTGCGAATGATGGTGGCATCGCATTAACGCTCGCAGATGATGCTGTCATAGATCAAGTGGGCATGAGTTCAGGCTCGGCCTTTCGCGAAGGCGTCACCCTCTCGGCTCTTCCCATCGATTCGAATCAGAGTTATGAACGCAAACCAGGCGGTTTGGCAGGCAGCACACAGGACACGCAGAATAACTCGCAGGATTTCCAAATAGTCTCGCCAAGTGATCCTCAAAACCTGCTTAGCAATCCAACACCCGGCTCTCTGCCGTCACCTTCTCCAACGCCCTTGCCTGGTCCAAGCGCCTCTCCGTCTCCAAACGCTTCGCCCTCGCCTGGCCCTTCACCATCGCCACCGGTTGCTGTGGTGATTAGTCAAGTGTTTGGCGGCGGAGGTAATTCGGGAGCGCCTTTCCGAAATGACTTCATCGAGCTATTCAATGCTGGACTGTCCGGAGTAAATCTTTCGGGATGGTCAGTGCAGTATGCGAGCGCCACAGCTTCGACATGGTCAGTGACTCCATTGACTGGTATCAACCTTGCGCCCGGACAATACTTCTTGATTCAGGAGACCTCTGGCGGCGCAAATGGTGCGATCCTGCCGATGCCCGATGCGACAGGACCAATCTCACTCGCTGCAGGTTCGGGCAAAGTTGCACTCGTCAGATCAATGGCTACCCTGTCCGGAACTTGCCCGAGCGACGTTAACATCGTTGACCTCGTCGGTTATGGGAGTACCGCTAACTGTTTTGAAGGTAACGCAGCAGCTCCTGCGCCGAGCAATACCATGGCAATCGCTCGCGGCAATAGCGGATGCGTCGACACCGCGCTGAATTCCATGGACTTCGCGTTGTCTGCACCGGCACCTCGTAACACATTGAGCCCAACACATGTGTGCTCAAGTGCGAAGCGCAGTAATTCGTTGATTGCTGAGTTGTTGTGTTGGTTCGTGCTTAGTATGGTTGTGCTTACGGGATAGCTACTGATCGGGGATGGCTTCTCTACGTAAGTCGCAAAGTTCAAAGTCGCAAGTCCAACGTCGTTCGACTTTCGCCTTTCGAGTTTGGACTTGTGACTTACGCAGAGAGAAGACTTCAGCGATGGGGCTTTCAAGAATCTTCTCAAACTAGTAATCTGAGATCTGAAATTTGAGATCTGAGATCCCATGCCTCAACTCGAAGAAGCAACCGGCGCATTACGGAAACATTTCGGCTTTGATGATTTTCGCGAGGGCCAACGCGAAGTCATCTCGACTATCCTTTCAGGTAAAGACGCCGTTGTCGTCATGCCCACCGGAAGCGGCAAGTCGCTTTGTTACCAACTGCCGGCCATGATGATGAGTGGAGCAACCCTTGTGGTTTCACCACTCATAGCCTTAATGAAGGATCAGGTCGACGCATTGCGGTCTCGCGGACTTCCCGCAACATTCATCAACAGCGCAATCTCCGATGCAGAACAGCGATCCCGCATAGACGCACTGCGACGTGGACAATACAAATTGGTCTATGTTGCGCCGGAACGATTTCGTAGTCCTCGATTCAATGCTGCTTTGCGTTCAATAAATATTTCTCTGTTCGCAGTGGATGAGGCCCACTGCGTGTCCACCTGGGGCCATGATTTCCGCCCTGATTACCTGCGTCTGAAGAACGTAATCGAATCACTGGGCAACACACGAACGCTCGCACTGACGGCCACAGCAACTCCCTATGTACGCACCGACATAATTCAGCAACTGGGGCTGAAATCTCCACAGACATTTGTAAGTGGTTTCGATCGTCCAAACCTTTCAATCGAAGTTATTCATACTCAACGTGAACGCGACAAGATTTCACGAATACGCCGATTAGCGAAAGCTGTTGACGGCTCCGGCATCATCTACGCCTCCACTCGGAAAGCGGTTGAACAAGTCGGCTTGAATCTAATCGATCTCGGCCTCAGCGTCGCGATGTATCACGCGGGATTGAAGGATGCCGAACGGATCCAGGCGCAGGAAAGCTTTATGAGTGGTCGCAAACAGATGATCGTCGCGACCAATGCCTTCGGGATGGGCATCGATAAACCTGATATTCGCTTTGTGGTCCACTATCAGATGCCAGGGTCGATCGAGGCCTATTATCAGGAGATTGGACGCGCCGGGCGTGATGGGTTGCCATCGACCTGTCTGCTTCTCTTCAACTATGCCGACAAGAATACTCACGACTTTTTCATTGATGGTTCATATCCAGGCATGTCGGTCATCAGAGAGGTATACGACGCCCTCGTCTCGACTGGCCGTAAACAGATAGAGCTTTCCGCCACGGAGATAGCCAGACGTACGGACGAAAAGAACGAAATGGCCATCAATTCAGCGCTCTACTTACTCGAGCGAGCAGGACACATTGAACGAACTGTACTGAGTCCTAATCAATCTGCCGAGATTAAACGCCATCGCACGATCGTCTTGTTAGACGATCCCCCAGTTACACAGTTGCGAGTTAACTTTCCGGATGTGGCCCGACGCGGTGATCTCGAGCGGCGAAAACTGCGAGAGATGATCGAGTTCTGCTACACAGAGAACTGCTTCCGCGGCTACATCCTCGATTACTTTGGAGATCGAAAGCATGAACGTCATTGTGGAACGTGCGCGAACTGTGGACACAATTCACTTATACGAACTTCACAAACATCGATTCAAATAGAATCAGCTCCTCGAGATTTGAGCGAAGACGAGTTGTTACGCGTGCGAAAAATCCTGGCTTGCGCGCGACGGATGAAAGGGCAATTCGGAAAGCAACTACTCGCCGCAACCCTACGTGGCTCCGCGTCACGACAGGTATTGCGTGCACGACTGAACGAACTCTCAACTTATGGTCTGCTGAACGACATGCAGAATGAGGAGATCGTCCTTCTTATCGAAGCACTTGTTTCAGCACGTTGTCTTAGTGTTAGCGCCGGCCAGTATCCGACAGTTTCAATTACTGACTTTGGAAACGCGGTGATGCTCGAAAAAGATAAAGTCTTGTTGAGTCTTCCTGAAGGTAAATCTTTATCTGACGAAAGCGATCTTGAGCTCACCCGCAGACCCACGCAGACGATGCTTGCGAGTTACGGCTTGTACAGAAAGAAGCTTAACGTAAGAGAGATTGCGAAACAGCGTGGTTTAGCGAGGAATACTGTCGAGGAGCATTTGCAAAAGTGCCTGGCGGCTGGTTTGGAGTTGGATGTCTGTGATTTTGTTTCTTTACATGACAAGGTGATCATTGATGCCGCATTAGACCAGCACGGAACCGGAAGTCTAAAGGCATTGCGCGACAGGCTACCTCAGACAATCACCTACGCAATGATTCGCTTTGTCATCGCCGATCGCCAACGGCTAAAGGCGAAAGCTTCACACGCAAGCGTTGGATCCTGATTTGATTGTGCGAAGGGTTTGGTTAGTGTTAGTTACTGGCAAGACTCTTTTCAACGAGAGAGAGTCGATGGAGTTCACTTAATCACGCCGGCAAGTGGGCTCGAAGCACTTGCGTACAAACGCTTCGGCATCCTTCCCGAGAGATACGCAAGTCTTCCCGCCTGGATTGCCAATTTCATCGCTTCTGCCATTGCCGTTGAATCGTGCGCTTCCGCAATTGCCGTATTCATCAGCACACCATCAGCCCCAAGCTCCATCGCAATTGCGGCATCGCTCGCGGTTCCAACGCCCGCATCCACGATCATCGTCGCATCAGGCAGTTGCTCGCGCATAATTCTCAAATTCGCAGGGTTCTGAACCCCAAGTCCCGATCCAATGGGAGCGGCCAAAGGCATGATGGCTGGGCAACCAGCATCGAGCAGTTTCTTCGCCATTATCAAATCATCGTTGAAATAAGGCAGAACAATAAAGCCTTCCTTTACGAGCACACGTGCGGCTTCAAGAGTTTGCTCGTTATCAGGGAATAGCGTTGTCGGATCGCCTATCACTTCCAGCTTCAGAAAATCCGTCTGCAACGCCTCTCGAGCCAAACGCGCCGTACGGATTGCGTCTTCAGCGGTGTAACAGCCAGCCGTGTTTGGCAGAATCTTGAGATCAGGATCGAGATAATCAAGAAACGATTCTGAACTGCGATCGAGTGGGACCCGTCGAACGGCTATCGTCACCATCTCTGCGCCGGACGCACGATGGGCGTTCTGCATTTCTGAGTAGCTGCGATATTTTCCAGTGCCGATAATGAGTCGGGAATTGAGAGTCTGGTTTCCGATTTTGAATAGGTCTTTCGAATCTTTCACAGTTATTGCGCTGGACATAATTCTAAGCTCACCCTCAATAAGAAGTTGTCAGTGCTGGGAGCGCAGGCGTCCTCGCCTGCCCGTGTCCAATTCCGCCCTGGTCGGGATCTAGCAGGCGAGGACGCCTGCGCTCCAGTACGAGGACTCTTTGACTCTACACTTATTTCCTGTTAGATGAAAATCCGGAGCCACCACCGACAAAGTGCACGATCTCCAAACGGTCTTCGTTCCTAAGAACGGTACTCTTCCAGTCGGCTCGTCTTATAACTTCGCGATTCAACTCTATCGCTATTCTTTGAGGTTGCAGTTCAAGAAGTTCAATCAGAGCAGACAAAGAAATTCCCTCTTCGCACTCCTTACCTTCTCCGTTGATTAGAATGCGCAATCGTTAATGCCTCAGCCGGTGGGATGAATGACCCTGCGCAACTCAGCCGCCTCGTCCTTTGCAACTGCGCGTACGAGAACTGCGGCTCGGCCGGAAGTGAATTGAGGAATCTGGGTCGTAACACTTGCGACTCCCTCACGGTCTGTTTTGAGAGAATAGATTAGGGGCCTGAAAGTCGTACCCAGGATCTTGATGGATACAGCGATGTTGTTTAGTGGCTTTTCATCAGCGCCTCTCCGGTGCACTACCAACACCCGCAGGGTCCGAACCTCACCCGAATTAAACTCAGCATCGTTCAAGAGCAAAATCTGGAGCCCCTCTTGAGAGAGATCTCCCAGATTAATCTGTCCTCCAATGTGATAATCGGGCTGAAGGATATCCTCGTCCGCGGACACAACAACAACCTCTTCCGGCGCTGGCGGGGGTGGTTCTTCAGTGGTTGGCGGCGGCGGCTCCCAGATCTGAGAAGGAACGTCCTCCAGTTCAAGATCAAAGCCACTATCAGTGTCTTGCGGTGCCCCAACTTCTTCAGCTACGACAGCCTCTTCCGGAATTATCTCGGCCTCAATCGAGACGGGCGGTTCAGCCGGTGTTGAAATGGGTTCGGCAATTACGGGAGATGGCTCTTCGACCCGCGGACTCATTTTCTTCAAGTCTTCGATTCGACCTGAGTTGATAGCCGCGCATATCAAGCGATGTTGCCGCTTGAGTCTTTCGGACAGGACTTCATCACTGAAACCTTGTGCAATTAGATCTTCGTAGGGTGCACGCTTGCTCGCGAGGATTGCCCCACCAACGTAAACGAGCGAGAGAATTATTGGTGTGTCGAGTCCCTTGTCTTCTGTCTGCACATGATAGATGACACCATCATGTTCGATATCGGTATTGAATCCGGTAATCACTTATCTATGGGGCCCACAGTTCTCGATAGCGTCCAAAAAAACCTCAATATTCGCGAGGACTTTCAAACGGTAGCACAAGCATTTTTTCACGGTCAATCAGCATTTTTTTTCGTGGCTAACACGTCAGAAGCGTTGCTTGACACCCTTGATCACTTCGACTAGCATCGGGCTTGTACAATGATTCTCAATCTCGTATGTGAGTGGCGCTCGCCGCGAACGATCACTGAACATTCCGATCGTTCTCCGGCAGGTGAAGGATTCGTCTAGATGTTGTTCCACCTATCTGATTACCTGCCGATTCTGCTGATGTTTATTGTGGCGGGTGGTTTTGCAGTCGGTAACATTATCCTCTCTCAATTCGTCGGACAACGAAAACGAACTAAGACAAAGCTCATGCCCTATGAGTGCGGAAAGGATCCCGTGGGTTCCGCACGCGAACGCTTCTCTGTGAAGTTCTATCTCATAGCGATGATTTTCATCCTGTTCGATATCGAAGTGATCTTTCTGGTTCCCTGGGCAGTTGTCTACAAGTCATTGGCCAGTCAAGGAGCGGATATGCGTTTGTTTGTGTATCTCGAGATGATGGTGTTCGTTCTGCTGCTGCTGGCTGGATACATCTATGTTGTCAAAAAAGGCGCTTTTGATTGGGGCGAACGCGCACGTCGAGAAGCTGAAGCGGAAGCACGAGCTCTCGCCGATGTAGAAGCCCGACAGGCCGCCAGAAAGAAAACGGCGGCTTAAAGGAAGTTGTAATGGGACTGGAAAACGTAATAGCCGAAGCTCTACCGGAAGTGCTAACGACCCAACTGGATTCTCTTATCAACTGGGCGCGAAAGTCTTCTTTGTGGCCCGCGACCTTCGGCCTCGCGTGCTGTGCAATCGAGATGATGAACGCGACATCTGCGCGCAACGACCTGGCAAGGTTCGGCTCGGAGGTGTTTCGTGCCAGTCCGAGGCAGGCTGACGTGATGATCGTTTCAGGACGTGTGTCGCGAAAAATGGGTCCCGTGCTTCGTCGCATTTACGACCAGATGCCGGAACCGAAATGGGTTATTTCGATGGGAGCTTGCGCGACGTCTGGAGGCGTATTTGATAACTACGCAATAGTGCAGGGCGTGGACAAGATTGTTCCCGTTGATGTTTACATTCCTGGCTGCCCGCCCCGTCCCGAGATGTTGATTCATGCGGTGATGATGCTTCAGGAAAAAGTGATGAAGGAAAGCGTTCGCGATCGACGAGATGTCCTGGAAGCAGAAGCTCGTGAAGCTGTCGTCCCGGGAACGCTTCCAGTTACAGACGGTTCGACCGCACGACAAAACACTTTGCCGGAAGCACGTCCCTACACAATCGCGTCAAGACATGAGCGTCGTCGTTCTTCGTAGAGAGTAGAGCGTAACTGAGGATGGACTCGGAGTCGGCCAAGCCAGAGGTTCCTGCAGAATCAATCACCATTTCAGAGCAGACGCCGTCACAGCTCGTGGCGGCGTTCCAGCGTGAGCATCCGAACTGGGTCGTCGAAGTTGTCGAAGCCCTGGGAGAAACAACGCTTATTGTGCCCAGGGAGCACATAGCTTCCGTTTGCGGGTTTTTGAAAACATGGTCTGAAACACGATTTGATTTCCTGGCGGATCTTTGTGGTGCCGATCGCGGCACTGAGGAAGAGCCGCGGTTCGAAGTCAACTATCACTTGTTCTCGACGACAAAGTATCACCGCTGGCGCTTGAAGGTACTGTTGAATGAAGACGATGTCCACGTAGACAGTGTGACGAGCATATGGCGCACAGCTAATTGGCACGAGCGTGAGACGTATGATCTGTTTGGGGTGATCTTTGATGGCCATCCAGATCTGAGACGCATCTTGTTGCCTGAGGACTGGCAGGGACACGCGCTACGGAAGGATTTTCCTTTAAGAGGATACGAACCGTACAGTTTAAAGTGATTTCCAATTTTCGATTGCCAATTGTCGATTTGGTCTTTGGCCTTTGGTTTTAGGCCTTCGGTTTCTATGAACTCTGAGGTTCATTTCTTTTTCGAAGGCCAAAGACCCAAAGCCAAAGACCAAATCAGCAATCGGAAATCATCAATGTAAGAATGGCAACCGTTCCACCACAATTTGAGATCGTCGATCGGCCACTCGATACGCAGATGACCATTTCGATGGGTCCGCAGCACCCATCGACACATGGAGTGCTGCGTCTGGAGTTAGTTCTCGACGGTGAGATGGTTGTTAAGGCGACGCCTGACATTGGCTATCTCCATACCGGAATGGAGAAGCTGTTTGAATATAAGAAGTATCAGCAAGGGATCGTCATCACTGATCGCATGGATTACTTGAATCCATTAGGTAACAACCTTGCCTACGTGATGGCAGCAGAGAAACTTCTTCAGCTCGAGATCCCGGAACGCGCCCAAACGATTCGCGTGCTCATGTGCGAGCTGCAACGGATCGGATCACACCTGGTATGGCTGGGAACGCACGCGCTGGATATCGGCGCGATGACAGTTTTCTTTTACTGCTTCCGGGAACGAGAGAAGATCCTCAATTTGATTGAAGCAGCGTCAGGCGGGCGATTGACACCATCGTATTTTCGCATCGGCGGCCTGATGATGGATTTGCCAGCTGGTTTTGAGCATCGTTGCAAACAGTTCGTAACCGATTTTCCAAAAGCGCTTGGTGAGTTTCACACACTCTTAACTGGTAACAAGATCTTTCAGAAGCGTACGCAGGGCGTCGGGTATATCTCGGCCGAAGATGCGATTGACTGGGGCCTGGCTGGACCATGCTTGAGAGGGAGTGGTGTTCCACTCGATATAAGAAGAGCGAATCCATACAGCGGCTACGAGAAATACGATTTTGAAGTACCGACTGAGCCAGACTGTGATGTGTGGGCGCGTTACATGGTTCGCATGCGCGAAATGAACGAGTCAAACAGAATTTGTGTTCAAGCGCTCTCGCGATTGAAACCAGGTCCAACCAAAGCTGATGCCCCTAAAGTCGTGCTGCCTGATCGTCAGGCAATGAAGACGCACATGGATGCTTTGATTCATCACTTCCTGATTGTAGCCGAAGGTTTTGACGTGCCGGCCGGTGAGGTTTATCACCCAATTGAAGCGTCAAAAGGTGAGTTAGGTGTCTACATGAAATCGAATGGTGGACCAAAGCCTGATCGCGTGCACTTCCGTGGACCAAGCTTCGTGAACCTTTCAGCGTTGCCTGACATGGCGAAAGGCGAAATGGTGGCCGACATCGTAGCGATCATCGGATCGCTGGATGTTGTGCTTGGAGAGATAGACCGGTAACTCCTGGGTCTTTGGTTTTTGGTCGTAGGTCTTGGAATTTCGGCTTTTGTTAAGCGATTTCCAAGACCTAAGACCAAAAGCCAATTAGCGCATATGAGTCAACCTCTGACGAAAATCGAACCGCTTTATCAACCGGTTGATCTGGATGTGTCGCCGGCGACTTTTTCTGCAGACGTGGAAGCGGAGATTGATCGTCATCTTGCAAAGTATCCGGTGCGGCGTTCGGCAATTCTTCCTTTGATGTTCGTTGTCCAGCGCGAGCGTGGCTACCTGGATCCGGCCGGAGTTTTGTACCTGGCAAATCGCTTAGGTTTGCGAACTACAGACATCTGGGAAGTCGCAACCTTCTATTCGATGATCTATACCGAGCCGATCGGGAAATATCACATTCAGGTTTGCAAAACGCTGTCGTGCAAAATTCGCGGAGCTGGCGCAATCACTGAACACTGTTCCAGGAAGTTGGGAATCAAGCCAGGTGAAACGACGGAGGACGGGAAATTCAGTTTGTCAGAAGTTGAGTGTCTTGGTTCGTGCGGCACGGCACCCATGTTCCAGCTCAATTTCGATTACCACGAGAATCTGACGCCGGAGAAGGTCGATCAGATTTTAGATTCGTTGCCATAGGAGCCACAGATCACACAGATAAAGCAGTTTTCAAAACGTATCAATCAATATTTCAGATCCGTTAATCCGTGTTCATCTGTGGCTAATTAAGATGCAAATCAAAGCCATCGGTTGTGAGCCGCTTCAGCTCCGACGAGTTCATCTCAAGAACTCGCGCACACTGGATGTGTATCGAGCGAACGGTGGTTATGAAGCGCTTAAGAAAGTGCTCGATGGCATGTCGCCCGACGATGTCATCAACGAAGTAAAGAAATCAGCGCTGCGCGGACGCGGCGGCGCCGGATTCCCGACCGGGATGAAGTGGAGTTTTGTTCCCAAGGATTCACCAAAACCAAAGTACGTCGTTTGTAATGCTGATGAATCCGAGCCCGGCACTTTCAAAGATCGATATTTGATGGAACGCGATCCCCACATGCTTATCGAAGGCATGCTGATCGCCGCGTATGCACTCAGCTCAAAGACAACTTACATCTACACCCGCGGCGAGTATCGCTATCTCATCGACATAATGGACGTTGCGATCGAAGAGGCACGAGCAGCAGGCCTGGTTGGAAACAATATTCTTGGCACCAACTTTTCATGCGAGATCTACACGCACACCGGCGCTGGCGCCTATATTTGCGGAGAGGAAACTGCGCTACTGAGTTCCCTCGAAGGATTGCGCGGTCATCCGCGGATGAAACCTCCCTTCCCTGCAGTTTCAGGTTTGTACGCATCACCGACAGTTGTGAATAACGTTGAAACACTGACCGCTGTACCTGACATCATCAAGATGGGGGGTGAGGCGTATCAAAAACTTGGCACTGAAAAGAGCGGTGGCACAAAGGTCTGGTCAGTGTCGGGTCATGTAAACGAACCCGGCGTGTACGAACTTCCGATGGGCTATGACGACATGGAAAAGTTCATCATGGAAGACTGCGGAGGAATGCTGGGCGGCAAGAAACTCAAGGCGGTGATTCCAGGAGGCTCGTCTGTGTACATCATGCGGGCTTCCGACATTATCGGCAAAGATGTGCGAATGGACTACGAAGGTCTGGTTGCTGCCGGTTCAAGTGTTGGATCAGGCGGGTTCATCGTAATGGACGAGACTGTCGATATTTTTGAATCAACCAAGAATCTGACTGAGTTCTATAAACACGAGTCGTGCGGCTGGTGCACACCGTGTCGGGAAGGTACTGATTGGCTGGTAAAAGTCTTCAAGCGCATCGCCAGCGGCAACGGCCGGCCAGAAGATGCTCAGTTGATGCTCGACCTTTGCGACAATATCGAAGGCAAATCGTTTTGTCCGTTGGGTGATGCTGCGGCCTGGCCGATTCAGTCAGCAATTAAAAGATTTCCGGAGGACTTTCGGAAGCATTTAAGCGTGAATAGTGAATCGTAAATCGTGAATCGTGCGAAGAGCACGAAACTCGATTCGACCACGATTTACGATTCACGATTTCCGATTCACGATGTCAACAGATCTAATTCACATAAGCATCAACGGTAAGCCCTTCGAGGTACCGAAAGGTGCACGTCTGATCGACGTGTGCCGCGATAAAGGTTTCGATATTCCCTCGTTCTGTTACTACTCCGATCTCGCCCTTCAGGCTTCCTGCAGAATGTGTCTGGTGCGAATCGAGAAGATGCCCAAACTTCAAACGTCCTGCACCATCACCTGCACTGATGGAATGGCAGTAACTACTCAAAGTGAAGAGATCGAAAAAGCACAACGAGCAATGACTGAGTTTCTACTCGCCAATCACCCACTCGATTGTCCAGTCTGTGACCGTGGGGGCGAATGTGAACTACAGGAAATGACGTTTGACTGGGGTGGTCTCGAGGAACGGTTTACTGAGAAGAAGAACTACTACGCTGAACGATACCTCTCACCGATGGTCGCTAACGATCCGCAGCGCTGCATTCTCTGTAAGCGCTGCACCCGAGTGTGTGATGAGTGGATGGGCGAGGATGCCATCGAAGCAGGTGGACGCGGCGCACACACCGTTATCGGTACTTATCTCGGCTGGCTTGATTGTTCACAGTGCGGAAATTGTATTGAGGTTTGTCCCACTGGAACACTGCTCGATGGAACTTACCGGCACCAGACTCGTCCCTGGGAGCTCGCGCAAACGATTTCAACATGCAACTTCTGCTCTGATGGATGCCAGATGTCGCTTGGCTCACGAGGTGGTGAGTTAATGCGTGTGGTGGCGCGCGACCGTTACGTCAATGGACTCAACGGGGAGTTTCTCTGTGTAAAGGGCCGTTTTGCTCATCCGTTTGTCAATCATGAAGATCGAATTCGAACGCCACTCATCCGTTACAAAAAAGGCGGCAAGTTAATTCCGACAACGTGGGACGAGGCAATTCGTCGCGTCGCGGAAGGCCTGGACTCAGTTGCCAATCAACACGGCAGAAATGCAGTCGGCGTTGTAGGCAGTCCTCGACTAACAAATGAAGCGCTGTATGTCCTCCACAAGTTCGCGACTGAATTGGTTGGCACGGATAACTACACGACGACGGATGCGTTCAGTTTGAAGTCGTTCTTTGACAATCTTGGATCACCGCTCGCAACGCACCGAGATATTCGTTACGCAAAGACAATTATTCTGATCGGTGGCGAACCGGAGGAGTTACAACCGCTCACCGCCAAGCAAATGCGGCAAGCAGTGCGTAACGGCGGCGCCAGGCTCGCCATCATTAACTCCGCTCGCATTCGTCTGGTCGAGCAAGCCACGCATTTCATTCATGTACGTCCTGGCAGTGAAGAAGCGATTGTCCTGGCACTGTCTGATTCGGCTAATGACAGTCTCGCAGCTCAAAAGGCTGGAATTGAAGTCGCACAAATTGATGTGCTACGGCAGTTGATAAAAGACGGTCCGGGTGATGTGGTCTTCATGTTTGGCGGAGAAATGAGTGATGCCGCTCAAGCGATAATTGCTCGTCTCGGGTCTACCTTTAATCGAGACGATGTCAGGTTCCGATTGCATCCGCTGCCACTCTTCAACAACAGCATCGGCGCTCATGATATGGGAATGATGGAGCGCGGCATTACCGCGGAGCAGTTGCTCGATTCGATTGGTAGTCAAGTAAAGGCGCTGTACGTCGCTGGCGGGTTTTTGCCGCAACAACTGGAAGGTCGCGCCGATGCTTTGAGCAAACTCGACTTTCTTGTTGTTCAGGAACTATTTCAAAACGAAACGACAGAGTTCGCCGATGTTGTATTACCGGCAGCTTCGTATGCGGAAATTGACGGAACGTTTACAAACAACGACGGTTTTGTGCAGCGTGTTCGACAATCAATACTGCCTCTTCATCAGGCGAAGTCGGATTGGATGATAACGGCGCAACTCGCCGGTGAGTTGGGTGTCGATTTTGGTTACGAAATGTCAGCGAGCTCGGTCTTCCGAGAGATAGGCGAAAAAGTTCCGGCCTACGCAGGCCTTCGCTATCCGCTGATCAAAGATGAGCAGAACCCTGTGCAAGTGAAACATCAGATTAGGGACGAGGCAGACACGCAATCGTCTTTGAATTCAGTGCGCGAATCAGTTCAAGAGTTGCCGAACGAAGGTGAGAAGAACTACGAGAGGCGGGAAGTTGGTCACGAATTATTTAAGATTGGCACTCTGACTGACAAGGTCCCTCAGTTTCATCTGTTAGCCTCAGGTAATCCGCGACCTGAGACGACACGAGTCTCGCCACTGTATCAGATAACGGTTGATGCGAAGTTGAAGGAAGCAGTTGGTCAGTAGTCAGTATAGGACTTATAGGACTTATTCGACCTGTAGGACCCATAAACTAATGACCATTAAGTCCTGAGAAATCTTAAACCTTAAACAAGTGGATCAAGTTCTCGACATAATCCTGCGGTTTGTCGCCATCACAGTCGTTTTTGTCGTGGTGTTGTTGGTTGTTGCCTACACCGTGTTGGCGGAACGCAGGATTCTGGGCTTCATTCAAGGACGACTCGGTCCCAATCGCGTTGGTTATGGTGGTTCTCTTCAACCCTTCGCCGATCTTCTGAAGTTCATCTTAAAGGAAGATATCGTTCCGGATAAATCCACCCGCTTTATCTATTTCCTCGCACCAGTCATCGCCACGATGGCCGCGCTGATGACAATGATCGTTTACCCCTTCGGACCGGAAGTAACTCTCCCCGTTATCGGTTCAATTCAGTTGGTGGTTGCACGGTTCGACGTAGCTTTATTGTACGTACTCGGAATCACGTCGTTGGGTGTCTATGGAATCGCGTTAGCCGGCTGGTCCTCCAATAACAAATACAGTCTGATGGGCGGGCTGCGTTCGTCGGCGCAAATGATTTCTTATGAATTGGCGCTGGGTCTGAGTTTGATTGGGCCAATCATGCTGGCCGGCTCATTGGACCTCGGGCAGATTGTCGAAGGGCAATCACGCTGGCATGGCACAGGCTGGCTAATTCTATTCGCACCGCTAAGTTTCATTACTTACCTTATCGCAGCGATTGCTGAAACGAACCGCGTACCTTTCGATCTTCCCGAAGCAGAGACAGAACTCGTTGCCGGCTTTCACACCGAGTACAGCGCGATGAAGTTTGCGCTGTTCTTCCTGGCCGAGTACATCAACATGTTCACGGTTTCAATGCTGGCCACAACTCTGTTCCTGGGCGGTTGGAATGTGCCATTTGCTGATGTCGTTTTCGGGCGAGGAACTTTTCTTTTTGCGCTGGTTAGTGTGATTGGGTTTTTGCTCAAAGTGATCTTCTTTTTATTTCTTTACATCTGGATCCGCGGCACGTTGCCGCGCTTTCGGTTTGATCAGTTGATGAGTTTTGGCTGGAAGTTTTTGTTGCCTTTGGCGCTCGTCAGTATTTTCGTCACTGCGACGTTGATTTTTCTGAACGTATTGTGAGCAGTTGAATATAGGACCTATCCGACCTATTGGACCTATTCACGATTAACGATTAACGATTAACGATGCTGGTTCTGCTTTTCATTCTTTTCGGTGGCTTAGCAATTGGTTGCGCTATCAATGTGGTCGCGCAGCGCAATCCGCTTTACTGCGCAATTTCGTTGATCGGTGTGTTTATGGCGCTCGCATCTCTGTACCTGATGCTCGCAGCGCCGTTTATTGCCGCCGTGCAGGTCATCGTTTACGCCGGCGCGATTATGGTTCTCGTCGTCTTTGTGATCATGCTGCTTAATGTCGAGCAAGAGGAGAAGCGCCGCATAAGGATGGGATTTCTTGTACCGGCAGCGATTGCTTTGGCCGCAGTCCTAATCGCTGAAGTCAGTTTCCTCTTAGCTTTTGTTGATTCGGAGCCGTTGCAAAGATCCGATGTTGGCTTAACAAGATCGATCGGTCCGGCACTGTTTACACAATATCTTTT
The DNA here is from genome assembly GCA_036006355.1 of Pyrinomonadaceae bacterium. Lineage (GTDB taxonomy): Bacteria > Acidobacteriota > Blastocatellia > Pyrinomonadales > Pyrinomonadaceae > PSRF01. The sequence goes on from DASYPT010000158.1 coordinate 84,885, forward strand.
ACCGTTTGAGATCACTTCGATTCTTTTGCTGATGGCGATTGTTGGTGCAATGACTCTTGCTCGTCGCACTGGCGAACTGTCACCTCGCGCTCGAGTGGTGCCCGGAGACCAAATGCTTGCTTTGAGCGAGATCGATCCGACGACATCGCACGAAGAACCAGGCACCATTGAGGCACATACCACGTCCGAAGCGGCGCGTGTGCTCGGGATAACTGATCTGCGCGATCAGACTAAACGAGATAAATGACTATGGAACCACATCTATCCTGGTATCTGGCGTTGTCAGCACTGTTGTTCACGATTGGGGTCCTTGGCGTGATCATTAAGCGGAACGTTATCGCCATGTTCATGTGCATCGAGTTGATGCTAAACGCAGTGAACCTGACTTTCGTGGCGTTTGCGAGTTTCTTCCAGGATGTTACCGGCCAATTGTTTGTGTTCATCGTAATGACGGTCGCAGCGGCTGAAGCAGCTGTTGGCCTCGGGATCATCATTGCGATCTTTAGAAACCGTGAATCGCTGGATGTGGATGATGCGAGTATTTTGAAGCTTTAGGTCTTGGGTTTTGTTTTTGGTCTTCGATCTCGGCCTCCAAGTAAATGTTCAAAGACCAAAGACCAAAAACCAAAGACCATTGTTGAGATGGAAAACAACCTCCTCAGTCTAATTATCTTCGCACCCCTTGCGGGTGCAGCGATCAATTGGTTCATTGGTCGTCGAGTTCGCAGTGAACGCTTCATTGGCTTCATAGCGTGCGGATCGGTCGCTGTTTCCACAATCGTCGCCTTCTACCTTGCCTTTAATTCAAACGGCGCGCTGCGCACAGAACAACCAGTACTCGATCACATCTGGACCTGGTTACAAGTCGGAACTTTTCAAGCGGACTTTGCACTCGGAATGGATCGACTAAGCGGCACTTATGCTCTGTTCGTAACCTTTGTCGGGTTCCTGATTCACGTTTTCGCCGTCGGCTACATGCATGGCGAAGAGGGCTTCTATCGTTTCTTCGCTTTTCTCAACCTGTTTATGTTCTCGATGTTGACGCTGGTTCTGGGCGACAACTTCGTACTCATGTTTGTCGGTTGGGAAGGTGTCGGTCTCTGTTCGTACCTGCTAATCGGATACTACTTCGACAGAAAAGAAGCTGGAGACGCTGCCAAGAAAGCATTCATAACAAATCGAATCGGCGACTGGGGATTTGTTATGGGGATTATGCTTACTTTTATGTTGACTGGCTCAGTCAGCTTCTTTGCTAATCCAGCCAACGGCGCCGCACATTCCGCCTTCGAGTGGTTTGCTACACAGGCAGTGGACCCATTCACCTGGAAAGCAATCTTCGCTGGCGGCGCTACATCGATAGCAGTCCTGCTTTTCATCGGCGCGGCGGGAAAGAGTGCTCAAATACCTCTGTATGTTTGGCTGCCTGACGCGATGGCAGGACCCACACCAGTTTCTGCGTTGATCCACGCGGCGACAATGGTGACTGCCGGCATCTACATGATCGTTCGTTGCTCAGCGATCTTTGTTCATGCACCGACGGCAATGTTCATCGTTGCAATCATCGGGGCCGCAACCGCGTTGTTTGCAGCCACAATCGGTCTCGCTCAGAACGACATCAAAAAGGTACTTGCGTATTCAACTATCTCTCAGCTCGGATACATGTTTCTCGCTTGCGGTGTCGGAGCCTTTGTTGCGGCAATCTTTCATGTCATCACGCATGCTTTCTTCAAGGCCCTCTTGTTTCTCGGTTCTGGCTCTGTAATTCACGGAATGCATCACGAGCAGGACATGAGACGGATGGGAAATTTGAAGAAGTACATGCCTATCACATTCGCGACGATGCTGACAGGCTGGTTGGCTATCTCAGGCATTCCGATCTTCGCGGGATTCTTCTCGAAAGACGAAATTCTCTGGAAAACCTGGAGCGCTCCAGGCTTTAGCATTCCCGGCGGTTTCAGCAAGATTCTTTGGGGCATCGGGGCCATCACTGCGCTTCTGACCGCAGTTTATATGACGCGGATGATGGTGATGACCTTCTGGGGTAATGAACGCTTCCGCGAGCAACATCACGATCAACATGATGGACATCACGCAAATGGTTCGGTTGAGCCACACGAGTCTCCATGGATCATGACAGTTCCGTTGATTGTCCTTGCTGTGCTTTCCACTATTGGTGGTTTCATCGGCGTACCGTACGCACTCAGCTCATTTATCAGTTCAAAGGATCAAAATGTCATCGAACACACGCTCGAGCCTGTGGTCGCGCCGGTTCCTGGTGCTCACGCTGCGAGGACATTTGAGGCCAAACTCTCAGCCGCACCATTGTCGGAACATGGTGAGGCAACCACTTCGTCCGTCTTACATGAAACTCATTCGGCCGAAGAGATAAACGCCGAACGTTTGCTGGCACTGATTTCCGTCCTGATAGCACTCGCAGGGATCGGTGTGGGCTGGGTCATCTTCAAGACGAAGCCATTGCTTCAGTTACCTCGTATTCTCGAGAACAAATACTACGTCGATGAGATTTACGACGCCGCACTGATTCATCCGATCGAGGCTGCGTCACGCGAAGGGCTATGGAAGATCTTTGACGTCGGCGTACTCGATGGCATTTTGCATTCAATCGGCGAAGCTGTAACCGAAGCCGGACGCCTGGGCCGCTACTTACAGGCCGGCCTTGTTCGTGGTTATGCGGCGATCATCTTATTTGGCGCGTTGCTCTTAATCGGCGCTTTCGCGTTTTTCAGTTTTCAGCACTAGCACGTTAGCTTATGCCGCACTTGTTAACAGTTCTGATTCTATTGCCGTCAATCGGTGCATTGGCCGCAGTGCTCTATAGTCTGCTGCCGAGTCATCGTGAGGATCACTACAAGTGGATCGCGCTTGTTACGACCATCTCCACTTTTGGACTTTCCCTTCTCTTACTAACCGGTCTCGGGGCAAACACGACCGCATTTCAGTTTGAAGATAATGTCCTCTGGATCGGATCGATTGGCTCCCGCTACCACGTGGCCGTTGATGGCATCAGTCTCTGGCTGGTGCTTTTGACGACGTTACTGATGCCGATTGCGATCCTGTCCAGTTGGACCGCGATTCACAAACGTCAACTCGCCTATTACGTGTTTCTGCTGATTCTCGCATCGGCGATGATCGGCGTTTTTGTTTCGCTCGACTTGTTGTTGTTCTATCTTTTCTTCGAAGCATCGTTAATTCCGATGTTCTTCCTGATCGGGATCTGGGGCGGCGAGCGCAGAGTCTACGCGGCAATTAAATTCTTCATCTACACAGCGGTCGGAAGTTTGTTGATGTTGGTGGCGATCATCGCTCTCTACTTCACGTATCACACGTTTGATTACGCCACCCTGATACAAGCGATGTCGTCGTTGCCACTTGCGCCACGACCCGAGCTTTTACTATTCCTGGCATTTGGTCTTGCCTTCTGTATCAAGGTGCCTCTCTTCCCTTTCCACACATGGTTGCCAGATGCCCATACCGAAGCACCAACAGCTGGCTCAGTTATCCTCGCTGGCGTATTGCTGAAGATGGGCACTTACGGGTTGCTCAGGTTCAACCTGGGACTCTTTCCCGACACGGCCCGCGTCGTTGCGCCTTACATCATGGCGCTGGCGATCGTCGGAATTATTTACGGCGCGCTCGTAGCAATGGTGCAGCCGGATGTGAAACGACTGGTGGCGTACTCTTCAGTAAGTCACATGGGATTTGTTGTGCTCGGTCTGTTTTCTTTTAATGAACTCGGAATGCAAGGCGCGCTGTACCAAATGCTCAATCACGGTGTTTCCACGGGCGCGCTGTTCCTGTTCGTGGGATTCATCTACGAACGCCGGCATACACGACTGATTAGCGAATTCGGCGGATTGGCAACACCCATGCCCTGGTTTGCAACGCTTTTTGTGATCGCGTCACTTTCGTCAATTGGCTTGCCATTCCTGAATGGGTTTGTCGGTGAATTCTTGATTCTGCTTGGCACCTGGACTTCGACATTAATATCGCATCCGTACATTTTTACGATGCTCGCCGGAACCGGAGTTATTTGGGCGGCTGTTTACATGTTATGGATGCTTCAACGAGTCGTCTTTGGACAAGTCACAAACAACGAGAATGCGCGACTCAAAGATCTGAACGCACGCGAAGTCGGACTCATCATCCCGCTCTTATTTCTGATGTTTTTTATGGGCGTCTATCCAAGAGTATTTCTCGATCGCTCAAAAGCGAGCGTCGGAGCAGTTCATGATCGAATAAATGGTAAACAAGGCGGCGGCTCATACACCGTTAAGTCTTTTGGCAGTAACAATCCAATAGGCAAAGCAGAATGACATTGTTCCTGGGACAGTCTTCAATTCCGATTGTTAATTGGGCTTTGATAGCGCCGGAAGTGATTGTGTGCGCGGCTGCCGTGGTGGTGATGCTCGTTGACGCATTCGTTAAACCCTCTCAACGATGGATCACTGGTGGAATTTCTTTGGCTGGTCTGTTGGGCGGAGCAGTGGCGACGATTTGGCTGTGGACTTCCGGTCTGGTTGCCGGAGACGCGTTCAATCGAATGATCGTATTGGATGAAATGCGTTTAGGATTCACTCTCGTGTTCCTGCTCGTATCGGTTCTCACTCTTTTGATTTCAACCGTGTGGGTACAAGGCGAAGAACTACCTGCCGGTGAATTTCATTCCCTGCTTCTGTTTGCGACAGTTGGCATGATGTTGATGGCTTCGGGTGGCGATTTAGTCATCATTTTCCTTGGACTCGAAATCCTTTCTATTGCCACATATGTCATGGCAGGGTTCAGACGGACCGATGTTCGCTCGAACGAGTCGTCGCTCAAGTACTTCATCCTTGGTTCTTTCTCATCCGCGTTTCTGTTATACGGAATTGCGTTAACCTACGGCGCAACCTCGATAGCCGGTACTCCTGGAACAACTAACATCGCGATGATCGCTTCACGTATTAACGAGGCCAGATATCCGGGACTACTATTTGCGGGCGCGGCAATGATGCTGGTTGGTTTTGGCTTCAAGATAGCCACGGCGCCCTTTCATGTCTGGACTCCGGATGTTTACGAAGGCGCGCCGACTCCAGTGACAGCTTTCATGGCAGCCGGGCCAAAGGCAGCCGGATTTGCTTCTTTCCTTCGAGTGTTTGTCTTCGGTTTTCCGTTTGTTGTTGCTGCTTCAAGCTCGCCAATAGGCGCAAACCTGCACCATGCCTGGGTTACTGTTCTCGCCATCCTGGCTATTCTCACGATGACGCTTGGAAACGTCGTTGCGATTACTCAAAACAACATCAAGCGGATGCTGGCCTACTCGTCAATAGCGCACGCGGGTTATGCACTGGTTGGAATGGTAGCAGCTGGTGCTGCTTCGGATGTTAATCAACGTAACTCAGCAGTCACGGCGGTCCTGTTCTATCTATTGACCTACGCGGTCATGAATATTGGAGCATTTACGGTCGTCCAATTGATCGCGAGGAGTGGTGATCGCCGCACTGCGATTGAAGACTACAATGGTATCGGCTTTCAATCGCCGGTTCTCGCGTTTGCACTTTCCCTCTTCATGCTGAGTCTTTTGGGCATGCCACTGACTGCGGGCTTCATCGGCAAAGTCATGGTATTTGGAACTGCTGTTAACCAACACTACTACGGACTTGTTGTGGTTGGAGTCTTGAACACTGCGGTGTCGGCTTATTACTACTTGCGCTTGATTATCGTGATGTTCTTCAAGGAAAGAACGAGTGCATGGAGTTCACCACGAATCCCCGCTAGTCTGGCCGTCGCTCTAGTCCTGACGATCGTAGGCGTTCTTTATCTAGGCTTGTTCCCCGGCCGTGTAATCAATGCACTGCAAACGAGACTCGGTTCTCAACTCCTTACCACCGAGCAGAGAGATTTCAGATTTAAGATTTCAGATTGAAGATTGTTTTTTGTTGTTCGCACTTCGTGCTTTGTACTTCGTGGTTCATGGTTGGTAAACCAAAAAACACCAAAGACGAAGCACAAAGTGCAAAGAACAAAAAACAATCTTCAATCTGAAATCTTAAATCTGAAATTCCTTGGGTCGCGCCGGTGACTGTCGAAGATCTCGCTAGACTAATCAGAAACGAGTTGGGGGAGAGTTGGTTGCCTCGAATCTATCGCGACCGCATCCTGAAGCTCAGGACCCGGTCATATCACTTCGACAACCTCAAAGGCGCTATCGCCATTCAACACACGCTGCTCGGAGTGGAACTCAAAATAGGTAAGAAGCGTTTGCTCTGTCCGGATCTTGCCACGGCCCGGTATCTGTCAGTCTTTGCGCGGGCGGGATGTAATGATGTGGCAATTCCATACGACATAACCAAAATCTCGAGATTGGCGGACGAAATGGAATCGTCCTGGTTTAGAATGCTGCTGCTGATCGATGAAGCAGCGAAGCAAAACAAATCAAAGCTTCGTATTCGGCTTCGTGGCTTGCTGTTTGCTAATATTCGGTCGGAGGTTCTGGCTGCCGGTGCGGGTACAAGAATCCCGGAGTTCAACCGAAGCACCCGGCAGCGTTAAATTGACGGATAAGATTGGACATTCCCCCAAAGCAGATGACCCAGGAACTTATTGATATCACTGAACAAGCGGCCGCCGAATCAAGCGGAACATTACCCTTTCCTTTTAATCAACAAACATATTGCCGGTACGAACCAATCGAGCAGCGAATTGACTCGGCGCGAGTTCTGGTGGTTGATGATCTCCTTCGTGACGAGGGCGATTTGTCGCCAGTTGCAGTTCGCGAATGGGGACCCGCGATCGAAACGCAGTTAAAGCAAGAGCGTTTGATTGCGGGAATGGCGATTGAAAATATCCTTAATAATGTTTCCCGCCTCGTAAAGGAGCCGACTACGGAAGTCGTGCATCTCTCAGAAATTGGGGAAGCAAGCGCGCGCTTTAAACCACACGCAATTGTGCTAAGCGGGACGCTTCGCGATTTCGACTTCTATCAGCAATCCATCATCGATACGTTTGGTGACTTCATCCGCAAAACGCGCATACCAGTACTCGCTATCTGCGGTGGACATCAACTCGTCGGTCTCAGCTTTGGAGCGCGCGTCGTCACGCTTGATAAGCTTGAACAGCACGAGCAGCGAGCTGATCGACCAACCGAGTACCAGTATCGATTCATTCGCATAATTGATCCGGCGGATCCAATCTTTGCCGGTATTCATTCCGTTCAGAGCAATAGCCCCGAGGAATCTTCGCAACCTGCCCGCATTCTGCGTGTTTGGCAAAACCATGGCCTGCAACTCGACCGCGTGCCGGACGGTTTTCATCTACTCGCAACTTCCTATCTTTGCCGCAACCAGATGATGGTCAAACGCGCCGGTGGCCAACTCATCTACACGGTTCAATTTCATCTCGAGAAATCATTTGAAGATTGGAACAAGAACCGTACGCGTTGGGAGCATCCAAACGATTCAAGAGACGGCCGCCGGCTATTCGAAAACTTCCTGATGCTTGCGCTCAGTTAAGTGGAACAATCACGTTCTCAGGTTCTGAGCAAACAGACGCTGGCGGAAATCGCTCGGGATCTCGCGACACGAGACAAACAGCTTGCCGGCATTTTCGAACGTCATGGCCCTCCACCTTTGTGGCGAAGAGCAACCGGTTTCGCCACGCTCGTCCACATAATTCTCGAACAGCAGGTTTCACTCCGCAGCGGCAAAGCAATGTTCGATCGACTGAGTGCGGCAATCGATCCATTCAGTCCTGAAGAGTTTGTGGAGCGAGGTGAAAACTGTTTGCGCTCGCTCGGTGTGACACGTCAGAAGTCGGCTTATCTAATTCATCTGGCGTCACTGATTGCTGATGGCGAATTAAACCTTCGTCAGCTTTCAAGGATGAACGACGAAGATGCACGGCTAAGTTTGATGCGGGTCAAAGGGATTGGCAGTTGGAGCGCTGATGTTTATTTGCTGATGGCGATGCTGCGAGCGGATATCTGGCCTTCGGGTGATTTGGCCCTGGCCGTGGCCGCACAGGAGTTGTTGGCACTCACGACCCGGCCCACACCAGAAAATTTGGAATTACTTGCAGAACGGTGGCGTCCACATCGCGCGGTGGCAGCGAGGATGCTTTGGCAGTATTACCTTGCAAGGAAAGC
>DASYPT010000159.1:0-83664 GCA_036006355.1 Pyrinomonadaceae bacterium
ATTCCCATTCGTTTTAGTAAATCAGCAAAACGTGGGTCGGAACGTAGATTGTCAAATCTAGGTTCTAAGCTAATCCATTGCAGTTGGAAAGCACGTTGTTTGTATGCTTCCTCGAGCCAGGCGAACGCTGCGTCTTTCTCAGCCAGACCAGCGTAAACGATTGCTATGCTCGTCGCCGGTTCGTCTATCACGCAGCGGCGAAAGGCATACAGCTTCAGGAAGTAGAGTCGACGGTTAAGGGTGACATCGATCTTCACGGCTTCCTTGGTCTTGACGACAACGTACGCCGTGGCTACAAGAACATTAAGATCACATTTCGAATCAAAGCGAACGTTCCCGATGAACAACTGGAGGAGCTCTGTCAGCTTGGCCCAACCTATTCACCAGTTTTCGACTCGTTGACTAACGGTGTTCCGGTGGAAGTTAGTTTGGAGAAATAGCGGCAAACGGGAGGACATTTGCAGGGTGGTTATCAGTGGCTCTGCCTGCTGCTACACCAGAGGCAGAGCCCTGGTGGGATCGATCCTCACTCCGGAGGAGTGCAATATTTATAGTTCTCGAGAGTTCCAAAGTTCTGCACTCTTTTAGAGTGCGATGTCCACGGCCGACTACGCCGAAGAAAACGCGGTGGATCTCACAAACAGTCCAAAATAAAAATGAGCGCCTTCCCATACATGGCACTCCTAAAGGAGTGCCTGTTTGTTCTAGAGTTTCGTGATCTATAAACATGACACTCCTCCGGAGTGAGGACTTCTCACGACCCCTGATGTAGCCTTGCTCCGGATGAGCAAAGTGTTCACCTGCTAATATGAATCTCTTCCTGGACGCGCGGATGGCGAACGAAATAGATTACGACGCACAGTATCGCGACAATCAAACCCGCAATTGCCCACCATAAGTGATTAACGCCAGCCATGATGTCCGGGATCCCTGTCCGCGGATCTCGGGCTCCCAGAAACGCGATCGCTTGCCATAGCGCTACTCCAATTCCGAGTAAGCCGATGATCAAAATCGGCAGCTCATTCACGCTCTTCATCCTGTACCTCCTTGTAGGTTCACCCCGATGAATTCTTGATTGTTTTCTTATTTAGAACGGAGAAGCTAGTCGGGAAGGTAAATCCTCTTTCATAGAAATCCTTACAGGATTCGGGAAGTCCTGCGATTGCCTAAATGTAGAAACGTTTAAGTCACCTTCGAAGTTCCTCTTTGTCGCTAGGCTCTATCATAAAGAGAACACCACAGCTGATAGATTTATGACGCTCTTCGGATGTAGTTCGGGAGAGCAGAGGTACCAACTTATTCTTGATTTTAATAAACCGTCACTAATCAGTCGGCGCGGCGTGTCGGAATTGAGAGGCGGAGCCTCAGGTTTTTTGGGAAGTTGTTCGGAAAGCCAGAGGCTTTCCGCAAGGAGGGCCGCGGAGCCGCTCACTTAGAACCCGCGGGGCTCTGCCTGCTGCTACACCAGAGGCAGAGCCCTGCTACTTGAAAAAACAGCGTGGAAGGCTGACCTCCAGTGGAAATCAACACGCGGAAGGCCACACCGCTGCCGCCTTTTTCTCTCCCGCACGAGCCACGGCAGCGCGTATCCGGAACAAGTGATGCCAACTGTGTCGCAGTGCGTGATCCTCGATGACAAACTGCGCAGTCATCGGCGCGCCGTAGCTCAACGAAAATGGCGCCGCCTGGTCCAGTTCGTCGTCAGTAAATGCGCGCACAACAGCTGCTGCCTCGCGACTATTGAGGCGCAAAAGTTCTAACGCTTCCTGCCTCGTGACCTTCGATTCTTCCGTGGCATGTTTGCCGTTCAAGTTCGCAATGTCTTCCCACGTGACGTCCGTCAATGGCTTGCCGCTCGCAATTGTTCGTGCGGCATCAATCTCAATCGGATACATGTTTGCAACATGATGAACAATAACCCCGATCGGACGTCGATCCGTCGCGGTCACCGGGAGATTCCACTCCGATTCTGAAAGACCTTCCACAAAGGCAGCCAATGTATCTGCACCTTCCTCGATGCGGTTAGCCAATGATTCAGCTCGACGACTCATAGAGTCCTCCTTTTTGAAAACTAGTTTTCTAACTACGCCTCGCGATAACCTCGAGGTATTCCGCGTCTACTTTGGTAGCTCCGTTCGAAGACTTGTTGTTACTCGACCAGAGATCAACGAGCTCGTTGTGCAGCGTCTTCTGCGCACTCTCATCAAGAGAGGCGAACGCCTTTGAGGCTGGGCCGTAATTCGTACGGAAGAAGTCCACCACCTCGTGCGGAGAAAACGGATAGTCAAAGTGATAAATGCGAGTAGCGAACTTTAGATCGTCGATGCCTTCACTGAGACGTTGACGAACGACACTCTCCTCACCCCACAAGACAGGCGCGGGCATTCCCGAAGGAGCGATATGTTTGGAAATGGCTTTGAACATTTGCCCGACAAATCCGCCCGGAGTCCAATTCGCCATGGCAATAATTCCTCCTGGCCGGCAAACACGCTTGAGTTCCGCCGCCACGAGCTCTGGTCGCGGAGCGAACATCGCGCCTATCAAACTCACCACGGCGTCGAACTGAGCGATTTTATACGGCAACGATTCGGCGTCGCCTTCATCAAAAGAGACCTCGAGACCTTCGGCGACTGCCCTACTTCGGGCCATCTCTACCCAGTTAGTCGCGATGTCGCACCCGGTGACGACCGCGCCTGCTCTCGCCGCAATCAATGCAAGTTGTCCTGACCCACAGCCAACATCGAGCAGTCTTGTTCCTTTACCGACGCCCAAACGACGGAAAAACAGGACTGCATCGTTCTCCATGAAACGGGAGAAGAGATCGTAGTTTCCGGTCATCCATGTGACTTTTAACTTTGCCTTAAGTTCTTCGAATTCGCCGTTGGCACTCATCTTTTTGATCTCCTCTCCCGTTACCCCCCGCCTATGAACGAGCCGCATTATGGGCCAGTAGGATCTTGAATGCTTGATTGATCGTCCCGTATTCTTGTCGCAAACGCCCAGTTTGCTTGAGGTGCTCTAAAGATGGATGTGCTTTCCGAGGTTTTGAGGGCTGTAAAGCTTGAGGGGGCACTTTTTTTCAACGCCGAGTTTTCTGCTCCCTGGTGCATCAGCAATTCGGGAGTGAAAGGTCTAACCCAGTATGTTTCGCCTACACCAGGACACTTAATCATCTATCACCTCCTAACTGACGGACGCGCCTATACGAAGATACCTGAAGGAAAGCGTGTGGAATTGACTGCAGGTGACATAGTCGTGTATCCGCACGGAGATCCACATCTGTTGGGCAACGGATTTGCAGAACCGGTCGACTCTCTCAAAACTTTTTCGCCAGGGTTAAACCTCGTGCGGTTTGGTGGTGGCGGTGAAGTTACGAAAATTGTTTGCGGCTACCTTGCGTGTGAACCACGACTCAGCGAGGTCTTTCTTGCTGGTTTGCCACCGGTACTAAAAGTACACCTGGTGAAAGATGCATCGGATCAATGGCTTGAAAACTCGATCCGATTCGCCGTTCTTGAGGCAAATGGATCAAATGCCGGTGGTGATTTGGTACATGCCAAGTTGGCTGAACTACTCTTCATAGAAACATTGCGCCGCTACATCACGAGGCTTCCTCCAGATGAGATTGGATGGCTGGCGGGTGCGCGCGACTCTACAATCGGCCAGGCGCTGGCACTTCTTCATAAGGATCCGGCACATCCCTGGACTATCTCGAGCCTGGCAAGAAGGGTTGGCTTATCCAGAACAAGACTGGCAGAGCGCTTCAGACATTTCCTTGCCGAATCTCCAATGGCCTACCTGGCTCGATGGCGATTGAAATTAGCTGCTGAAATACTTCAAACAACCGAGGATAGTGTTGCCGAGGTAGCCATGGCAGTGGGCTATGAATCAGAAGCCGGATTCAATCGTGCGTTCAGGCGCGAGTTCAATTGCCCACCCGCTCAATTTCGTCGCAAAAACAAAGCCGCATGAAATTTGTAGGGACGCCTGATCTTATGTGTGTAACGACCGTCAATTTCTTGCTTTTCTAACAAGAATTGAACAAGAGCAATCACTGCACGAAGGCAGTTCTCTGTGTATCTCTGTGTCTCCGTGGTGATATGTTCACCATAGAGGCACAGAGACACAGAGCTACACAGAGAAGAATCCCTGCGTACAGGCTAATAGCCTGTCGTACTCATGGTAGGCCAACCTTTTGCACGATCTGAGCAAATCTCGCGTAGGTGTCTTCGATTAGCTTCTTATAGGGATAGAAATGATTGATGACATGCACAATGTGACAGCGAGTGAAGAATGCAGGGGGCGTCTTCATCCGAGCACCTCACAAATGGAGAGTGGTTACAAGTCAGAACCGAAAAGCGCTCAGTACGGTAGTTTGTCTCAAAAACTGGCAGCAAGTCTAGTTTCACTCGGCTTTGCCAGCTGTTGTGAGGCATGGCTCTGCCCTGCCGTAAGCGAGTTTTGGATTTCAATGGGGCTACGCCCTCAAGCTCTTGAAATGGAAAACAGATCGAGGGCGAAGCCCAGAACCAATCATCGCTCGCAAACGGCACGTCAGAGCCATGCCTCACAACAGCTGCGCACGTGGTGACAAGGCGCTGTAACAAAGCAGAGGCAGGCCGCCGCACTCCAGAGAGTGGCTGTGATAGGATTTGCCCGTGCTCTCAGTACTCACGATCGCAACCTCGTTGCTCATAACCGTCGTAAATTGTTCGTGTGCTCATGACTTCGCTTTAGTTGCTCCTCGAATTCAAGACATCAACGCGGCGGCGAAGCAGATTTTTGGTCGACCAAACGATCCGGAGGTGCGAGAAGGTCCCGCCTCGCGCACTGCTTCCCTGGCTATTGACGAAGTTGAAGATGGTTTGGCCCGTGCAAACTCAGCACGCAATGCGAGTCCACCACGTTACCATGATGCAGAGATGCGTTATGGATTTATTTCCAGATTGAACCCGAGGGATCCAAGACCTGTGATGGGGCTGGGCAATATCGCGTACGACCAAAAACAGTATGCTGCTGCAGCGAAGATGTATCAGGAAGCATTGACGATGGTGACTTCGATGGCCTCGTTCGGTAGCGCCCACCTTCGAGGAGAACTCAACCCGGCCGAACAGCGGAATATCGCCGGTCAGGTTCGTATGTACCTTGGAATCTCACTCCTTGAGACTAACGACTTCAAAAATGCGCAAGCGCAGTTTGAACGAGCGGTTAAATCTGAACCAACCAATCCTCGCGTGTACGCCCTCCTCGGCTATTCGCTTCTCAAACAAGGAAACAAATCTGAAGCAGTCAAGTCGTTTCAGGAAGCTGTGCGGCTCGAGCCAGAGAATTCCGATTACCAGCAACTCTTACAATCAGTCAAACAATGAATCGTCGTGCTATTTGCGAAGAGTTCATTCCGTTGATGGACTTTGCCCGCTAAGAGAAAGAATCGTTGAGTTGGGTCTGCGGTGCGTTCGTTTATTTCGTGTGATTCGTGGATCATATTTTTAGAAGCCTAGACAAACGATCCACGAATCACACGAAACACACGAAAACCCGGCAGAGTCATGGCTCACAACAGCTGGCAAAGTCCAACCCAGACGCGTTTCGAAATAGAAGGGATGCGGAAGTAGTAGCGAAAATCCCACGCGCGAGCCGAGTTGTGGCGTTACGACGTTCGCTTCAATTTCGCACCGAGCAACGCCCCGGCAGCGCTAATAAATGGAAATGCAAAGGGTGCCCAATCTGGCCAGTACGCCTTTTGCGCTGCCTCCATTGACTGAACATTACCAGCGCGAACCAAATGTTCGTTCGCCCGATGCTTCATTACCGCCGGGATACCGAGCACTACACCAATAACGATTATCACGATCGCCAAACCCAGCGGCGCCTTGCCACCGCGAGCGATCGCCACGCAGATCAAGCCCGCGACAATAGCAGTGATGAAGATCGCAACAACCGACATTGCGATCCATCGGTTCGATGCGAGATATAGCCCTGGCTTGAATGCGTGAGACGGTCCCACGACCGCGTAGAGTCCAACAAACGCCAGAAAGTTCAAAATGAACATTGATATGTAGGCGACGATGACAGCGACAACCGATCTACCCATGATGTGCGTCTCCTTTGGGGGAAGCTGAGATTGCACGGGCGCGTTTATCACACCGTCGCGGCAAGACGCAATACTTGTGCTGCCAGCGGAACGGTGAGCGCTGCGTTCGCGTATTTCGTGTGATTCGTGGATCGTATTTTTAGAAGCCTGGACAAACGATCCACGAAACACACGAAAACACCGGATAGACATAGACAACGGAAAGCGCATAGAAGAATTGAAATTAGTACACCGCGTTTGACCCGCATATGGTCGGACTCTAGAATTAGTTTCCTGAAAACCCCGATCAGGGAAATACAAAAATCATTCGACGTAGCAAATTCCACGAACGCATGCGGGCTAAGATCTTTGCAGTTTTGGTCAACCCGATTCTTCCACTGACGCACATCGCGCTCGAAAGGAGCACTGAGTGATAGGAAAAGTGCTCGGGCATTATCGCGTCCTCGAGAAGATCGGTGAAGGAGGAATGGGTGTTGTCTACCTCGGCCGCGACGAGGTGTTGCATCGCGACGTGGCTCTGAAGGTAGTTAAGCAGGAATCAGTTGCAAGCCAGAACCTTCTTCATGAGGCGCGGGCCTCATCCTCTCTTTCCCATCCAAACATTTGCACCATACACGAGGTTGGCGAGACTGAAGGCGAACTCTACATTGTGATGGAGTTAGTCGAAGGAAAGTCACTTCGTACGCTTAGCGAAGAGATTGGCTTGCCCGCTGAGTCAGTCCTGCGATATGGCGTTCAGATAGCCAGCGCACTCGCTCGCGCTCACGATAAAGGCATTGTTCATCGAGATCTCAAGAGTGCGAATATCGTTATTACCGCCGAAGGTTTGGTCAAAGTCCTCGACTTCGGCCTGGCAAAACGCATTGGAAGTGGCGTATCCCAGGCTACCACCTGGACCTTCGGTTCACACGAACAACAATCCACGGTAAGCGGAACGTTGCCATATATGGCTCCCGAAGTTTTGCGCGGAGAGGGAGCTGACTATCGCAGTGATTTATGGGCACTCGGAGTTGTGCTCTATGAGGCAGCTTCCGGGAAAATGCCATTTGCCGGTCGCACGATTTTTGAACTCAGCACTTCCATTCTGAGTGAACAACCAAAACCACTCGGCCCGCCAGTGCCGCCAGGGTTGTGGGCGATCATCCAACGTTGTCTCGTAAAGGAGCCGGCGCAACGGTATCAAAGAGCAAGTGAAGTTCAGGCAGCCCTCGAGGCTGTTCAGTCGACTGCGATCATCTCCAATGATCCAGGACCCGATCGAAGCAATGCACCCACGACCACCATTCACCACGGGGTGCAGCACGTGAACGTTAAGAAGGGAGACTTTCTTTTGTTGGTTGGAACGACAAAAGGAGCATTCCTTCTGCAATCAAACGCTCAGCGTGCGCGCTGGAAAGTTGGTGGGCCATATTTTCACGGCCAGGCTGTTTACGCCATTGCTTATGACGGGCGTGCCGGAAAACGTCGAGTGTGGGCTTCGACGCAGGGCGTTTGGGGCACCGTACTTCGTTCCACTGATGATTTCGGAAAGAGTTGGACCAATCCCCAGGAAGCTGCAATTAAATTTCCCAGCGAGAGTGGACTCTCGCTGAAGAATATCTGGCAGATAACGCCCGGAAGATCAGATGAACCGGACGTTCTGTATTGCGGAGTAGAACCAGCAGCGCTTTTCGAAAGCCGTGATGACGGAGACACCTGGTCGTTGGTTCAGGGACTATTCAATCATCCGCATCGCCTTCGATGGATGCCGGCCAATGGCGGTTTGGCGTTACATACAATTGTCATTGACCCAACCAACAATCAGCGAATGTATGTCGCGATCTCAGCAGGTGGCGTCTACCGCACCGACGATGGAGGATCTACCTGGACGGCGCAGAATCGCGGCATCCGAGTTACATTCATGCCCACGAAGTATCCGGAGTTTGGCCAATGTGTGCATAAGATAGCTATGCATCCTAATCGTCCTGAACGCCTGTTCCTGCAAAACCACTGGGGTTTGTATCGCTCAGACGACTACGGCGAAAACTGGACCGACATTGCCAATGGAGTACCGTCGGACTTTGGCTTTGCGATGATTGTGAATCCAGGGAATCCAGACTGCGTTTACATAGTTCCGGTTGAGTCTGACGAGTTTCGCTGCACAGTTGATGGTCGCTTGCGAATTTATCGAACTCGTAATGCCGGCGTCTCATGGGAAGCGCTTATGCGCGGATTGCCACAAAAGGGCGCGCACGAGACGGTGTTGCGAGATGGAATGACGACCGATTCATACGATCCTCCTGGACTCTATTTTGGTACTCGAAGTGGCAAGCTCTTTGGATCGAAGGATGAAGGAAGGACCTGGCAGAAACTAATGGACGGTTTGCCGCCTGTAGTGTGCGTCAGAAGTGCGATTGTCGACGCGTCAGATAATGTGACGCCGATCTCATCACGAGGGAAGTCGAGAAACCTCAACAATTCGAGGCGGACAAAGAGGTGATAACGTTTCACATTCCATCACCTCTGCGTGAATTCACTGCTGGACGGGCCAGCGTTGATATCGACGACTCGCCGGCCACGGTGGCGGACGCATTGTCGGCGCTGTGGAAATGCTATCCGGGTCTTCGAGATCGCGTAGCAACTGAACAAGGACAAATTCGAGAGCACATCAATGTTTTCGTGGGCGACGAGAACATTCAGTTCACTGGCGGACTTACGACTCGCGTTGGAGAGGGATGTGAGATTTCGATCGTTCCGAACATAAGTGGTGGATAGTGAGGCCACAGATTCACACAGATTTTACAGATTGGTTTTTTGGAGGGTTGTTCTTTTTAGCTTAGTAGTTGCGCAATAGAACCGGTCACAATTTGTGACCGGTTCAAGAAGCCGATTGTAAGAACCACCCCACTGGCAAGTTAGAACACCTGGCCGTTGTTATAACGCGCGACACGCACCCAACCGGGAACTCCATTCGTAAACCGAACTGCCCAGAAATCGAAGGGAGCTGAAGCGCGGTCTCCTGCTGCATCCAGCGCTGTGGAGCCTGTGATACCGATGTAGTTATTCGCCGCGTCAACAAAAGCTGATTTGAAATTTGCAAAATCACCAACACGTCGTGAATTGTCCAGCGCATGGTTAAGTATGAAGAGCGCGTCATATGTAGAAAGTGCAAACGCGTCTGGCTTAATGCCTGTCCGAGCTTCGATTGCGTCGGAGATCGGTTGCCAACTGCTTTGTAGTGCATCGTCCAATCCAAAAATGGGATTCGGATAGTTCACACTCGACGCGAAGGTTGCCGCAATAGAGTTGTCAAGCAAAGGCTGAGACAGCGCCACTCCATCGCTACCGTACCAGGCGGTTCCTGATAAGACAGAATCCGACGCTGCGCTATTAAAGACTCCGACCACCTCATCGAAAGCCGCGAGGTAAACTGCAATGGTTGCAGGTGGAGAACCGGATCTGGCGGCCGTAACTTGCGAACTGATTTCAGCTATTGCCGGACCAAAGTTCGTAGTCGTTGTCTCATAACGAAAGCCGGCAGTCACCGTGCCGCCCACATTCTCAAACGCACTCTTCACCGAATCATGCAGACCACCGTTTCCGACGTCGTTACGCCAGAGAGGAACTATTGTGCGAATCCCGTCATGCCACATCAAAGCGACGACCGCCTCCGCTTCGCGTTTATCGTTAGGGCACAGACGAAAGATATTGTCGCCCGCGATCGACAACGACGACGCGGTGCTACCCTGGCTAATCACAAGAATGTTATGCGAGTCGGCGAAAGGCTTGATCTTCGCCAACTCCGAGCTTGATTGTGGACCAATGATGACGGTAACGCCCTGCTTATCAAGTTCCTGAGTGGCCTCGAGCGCCAAATTTGGATCCAGCTTCGTGTCATGGACCAGGAGATGAACTTTGAATTGACCACCGTGGGTTTCGAGCTGTTCGGCTGCAAGTTGCAAAGCAGCGACTGTACTTTGTCCGAGTGATGAACCGGGTCCCGTGAGTGACGCCAGTACTCCCACTCGAAGTGGCCGGTTGAGTTGTTTTGCTGCGACCGTAATCGGAAGTAACAACAGTGAAATTGTAATGAAGACACTTCGCGCGTGACTTTTGAACATGAATCCTCCGTTTGCTCGTTGTTGAGTCTGAGAATTCTGTACGTGGGGTAAGTGGTTGTCAATGCAGGAATTTTTCCGCAGATTACGCAGATTTCTTTTTTTTAATGGAGTGAAGCTTTTCCCTCCTTCAAAGAATCTGCGTAATCTGTCTAATCTGCGGATAAATTCTTTTGTCGTGTCTTTGTGTGCTAGACCCTCCAAGTACGCTCGGTCACTTAATCTCTGACAAGCCTGCAAGTGGCAAACGGCGGCCCGGAGTGCGCGCGAGCGCTCGTTGGAACGCCGCGCGTGACTCGTCCTTGCGACCACGCCGCAGCAGAAATTCTCCGAGGAGCTCGTAAGTCGGTTTGTCGATCGTAGGTGGACCAAAAGCAATGGGAAGCGTTTCTTCTAAAGCAACGGCCTGTCGTAACAGCTTCTCAGCACCCGCGAGACCATTATCCTGCTCAGCGATAAGTGCGCGTGCTTCTAACAGAACAATGTCAGGCCGCACGCGATAGGTGGGATCTGAATCAGAGGCCTTGGTCAGAACGTCTTTGGCCTCTCGAGCTGTGGCTTCGAGTTCTGTGAGAGACTGGCGCGCCGCAACAACATTCTTCTGCAATACCTGATTCATCAATCGCGCGAAAACGAAATCGAGGCGGGCTCCAGAGCCCGCCGTCCTGGGCAAAGTCCATTCACTGATCTCGCCACTGCCATCGCCGCCATCAATCTGGTATCGGAGCAGCATGTTGGCGAACGAGCCACTCAAACTCGTGTCAGGATCCATGGAATGGCTGTTATGGTCCATCGTAGTTTGTGATTCGAGTGCGGCTCTGCATGCACTAAGCGTTACCTTTGCTTTGTCCAACTGTCCGAGTTGCAGATAGGCATAGCCAAGCCAACTCGGATAATGGCCGCAGCGTATTGGACTTCTTCCCTGGCGCTGTCGATTCGCAGCAGCGATTGCTGCGATATTCGCATCGACGGTTTCTTTCCACATTCCGAGTGCGAGGAAGATGTGCGAAGTCATGTGTTGGGCGTGGCCCGCATCTGGCGCAATCTTCGCATAGAGGCGTGCCGCACGAAGACCGAGCGGCGCGTGCGTCGGATCATCGTAGCTATGAATCAGGTAATGAAGCAGCCCCGGATGTTCGTGATTATTAATCCATGCTTCTTCGAGCACACCAGCGGCGCGCATGTACGTCGTTTCGTTGCGACCCTCGTGCGCTGTACCAAGAATTGCGAGACCGTAGAAAGCTGTTGCGTCCACATCCTCGGGATAGTCGGCGTGTAACTTGGCCATAGCGTCCATGTACTTGAAGTCGCGCTGCTCCTTGGTTCCATCACCGTAAAGAATTTCAACGGCATCGAGGTATTCCTTCTCTCGATCAGTTTTTGCTTTAGCGCGACGCTTAGACGAAGTCGGACCAAGTTTGTTCAAAGCTGCCCGACCAGCATTCAAATCCTGTTGCATCCAAACTGGGTGATTGAAAGTCATAGCTTCGCCCCAGTAGGCCATCGCGAAGTCCGGATCAGTAGTCTGGGCCCTACGGAAAGCATCAGCAGCAGCCGGATATTCGAAGTCATGTAGCAGCGCTAAGCCTTCAAGGAAGTTCTTTTGAGCTGCAGGCGAGCCGGAGTTTGCAAAAGCGACGTGTCCGTATTGACCATCATCAATTGATGGCGTGGTCAAGAGGGACATCAGGAGTATGAGTAACAGCACAATGAGTTCTCCTTAATAGATAGGCGTATATCACTGGTAGAATCGGTTCGCAACAAAATGTAAACGAATAGCGGATGGTCCTCACTCCGATAGGCGTGACATGTTTATAGATCGCAAGAAGCTCCTGCACTCCGTCGTTCTATAAACATCGTACCCCTGGCGGGTTGGATCGTTCTTCCGTAATTGAAGGAGACAGATGCGAAAGAAACGCACGAAGCGCAAACACACTGTTATCGCCCATCTGCAATCTATCGAGTTGTTCAAGGCTGGTTCGTCGATCGACTTAGACATCTATGCGTCCAGGCAGAAGATCGGAACACTGATGATTGGCCGAGGGTCATTGTTTTGGTATGGCCGTAGTCGGCAGATCAGGAAACGAATCTCGTGGAGCAGATTTGCTGAGATGATGGATGAGTTGGCGTACGGTCCGAGGTGAATCTAGTGTCGAGTTCAAGCAATCAAAATTAACAGCGCAGTTGGGAAGGGGGCAAGCGGCGCTACACAAATCAAAACCAACCAGACCCCGAGCGCGCCCCCGCAGGTTCCAGGCCCTCTGAAATTGAAATCCAGACCCGGTTGCATTCAGTGGGGCTTGAAACCTGCGGGGGCGCGCTCGGGGTCTTGCTGGTTTTGATTTGTGTAGGTACCGCTTGCCCCCTTCCCAACTGCGCTTTTCAATTGTGGTCTGTCCGTTCCGCTAGCATGGGCTATGTCAATCTCAATACCGCCATTGCCAGCTGACGTTGTAAACCTGCGCCAGTTCATCGAGGTTCCCTCGGAGTTGTGTCCATTCGCGTAAGGCTTTTTCTTTTCTCAGCCGATTACGACGCATGAATGAGTCGATGCTGGCGGCGCGGTCCAGGACTGATTGCACATCGGCACTCGTCGATTTGTGATGGTCGAAATGATCGCGTAATTTCTTAGTATCTTCGTAAAACTCCTTCACAAAACGATTGATGTCATCTTCCTCGCGCGAGCCGTTGAACCGACTCTTGTCCAGCGAAGAATCAAGCGCTGAGCGGAAACGATCGGACTGTTGCTCAATGCGCTTCAAAATCGTTTCCACTTCTCGATCAGATACACGATATGGAATGCCGCCGACTGGCGTGGCGATTGGTTCCGTCACTCTCGGCGGAGGATATTCGGAGCGATAGCTTTCCCAACGCCAGCTCACGTTGTAAGCCGAGGCAAGTTCGTCGAGATACGTCTTCAACGTCGACCAGTCATCCTGGGCCTTCCCTGAAAGACGATTGCGGCTCATGAACTCGTCAATGCGTGCCGCACGTTCGAGCACCGCCTGCACATCCGGCGCAGCAGACTTATGACTATCGAACTGATGACGCAGTCGTTTTGTTTGTTCGTAGAAATCTTTGATGAACGAGTTGATGTCGTCTTCGCGGCGCGTGCCGTTAAAGCGGCTCCTATCGAGCGCCGAATCCAGGCTGGAGCGAAAATGATCGGACTGCTGTTCTATGCGGCGAATAATCTTCTCGACCTCTTTGTCGTTTATGCGGTACGGCTGCCCGACGACCTGAGCATTGGTAGTAGTAGTAAGTAAGAGGGCGGAACAAACACAGAGGACTGAAACAACAAACAGTCTGTGCAACATGATGAACTCCCTTGAAATTAACGGTTATGGAGACAGGGGCGGCGGGGTGGTTGAATTATAAAGCGTGGGGTCGGGGAGGAGGCAAGGGCAGGAGCAGTAAGCAGGAGCAGTAGGCAGGAGCAGGAGCAGATGCGTCTTGAAAAAATAGGGCCTATAGGTCATGTAGGTCCTATTACAATCTTGCCTGCTCCTGCTCCTGCTCCTGCTCCTGCTCCTGCTCCTGTCCTGCCGCTGGCGCTTCAACTGAAAATGCCCTGAAGGTTTGCGCCTTCAGGGCATTGCAGCTTGAAATGTGTGGACGGCACTCGCTTCGCTTACTGGAGATCGGCCATGATCGTGACAAGTTCTGTCGTTGAGTTTTTCGAAAGCATCGTTTCGCGCTCGAGCGCACGTTCAGTTTTCGATTTCTGAAATTCCATGCCGTTGTAGCCTGGTATCCAGACTTGCGTCAGATAGTAACGATTTCCATATTTGCGGAACACGAGTTTGGCTGGGCCGTTTTGGTTGGAGCTCGCCACTCCGTGCGCAATGCGAATCGCGTGTTGACGTTTATCGAGGTTGGAGATTGCTAACGCACCTGAGCCTGAGCTCATTTCGCGGGCAGTGATCTTGCCGGCGGGGAGCGTCTTGTCTCCAACATTGAAATCAAACGGAACGTTGGCTCGAACACCAAACGTTGACTGGGCTTTGGTGGTCAGGGCAGCGGAGCCAATGACTGCCATGAGGAGTAGCGGCAACCATAGATACTTTTTCATACTTCCTACCTTTCTGTTTCTGAGAACGGAGCGAAACGTGACTCTAAGTAACTGGGCCAGGTGTTTCGTTACACCTTCTTAGAGGCAGTATTCGTTATGCGAGTGATGTACCATGAGCTACATTAGCGGTTGCCAATGCACTAACTATTTCAAACAAAGCACATGCCTTGAAGTCGAAGAGCAAACGGCGAAGCCAGGTAGTGAACTAGAGAAGACATCAAGGTAAGCGAATCTATCTGATTAGATAGTAGCGGTTGGGAACACGCCGAGATTTTCTGCGGCAAAGGCAGCGGGCGCCTGCTAAAGGGTTGCAATCATCGTCAAACAGCGGAGCGAACAAATGCGAATCTCTATTTACTCTACGGGTCTGCTTTGTCTTGTCCTGATTTGCAATCCCATCTATTCACAGCAGCAGTTCGATAAGCGAATCATCATTCGAGCCGACACAATTCTTGATGGGAAAGGGAACACACTCCAAAACACCCGAATCGTTGTTGAAGGCGACAAGATTGTCGCCATCGATCCCAAAGCAGGCCCGATTGATTATGACCTTCGCGGCTTAACAGTATTGCCAGGTTGGATTGATGCTCACGCGCACATTACCTGGAGTTTTGGCAAAGACGGCAAGAACGTTGGTGCGGGCGAAACCACGCCCGAGGCGGCGTATCGATCTGCCGCTAACGCATGGGCGACTTTGATGGCGGGTTTTACGACAATTCAGAGCGTCGGCTCACCAACAGACTTACCATTGCGTGACGCAATCGCACGTGGAGCGCTCGCGGGACCACGAGTATTAACTGCAGTGGAACCTCTGATGGGTCGGGGTGAACAAACAGGTACTCCGGAGGAAATCCGAGCATTCATCAGGAAACAAAAGCAAGCTGGTGCAGACGTGATCAAAATCTTCGCGTCGCAAAGCATCCGGCAAGGTGGCGCCATGACGTTGTCGCAGGAGCAACTCAATGCAGCGTGTGACGAAGCAAAGAAACAAGGACTCCGCACGCTTGTTCACGCCTATAAGGAAGCAGTTCGCGCGGCGTCGATGGCTGGTTGTACTCAGGTGGAACATGGCACGTTGGCTACAGACGACGATCTTAAGTTGCTGGCGAAAAACGGCACGTATCTCGATCCGCAGGCAGGCTTAGTTATTGAAAACTATTTGCTGAATAAGGAACGATACCTCGGCACGCCCGGCTACACTGAAGAAGGTTTCGCAGCGATGATTAAGATTCTTCCAATGAACCATGATCTAGTGCAAAGGGCCAGCAAGACTCGGGGACTAAAGATCGTGTTTGGGACCGATGCCGTGGCTGGCTCGCACGGCCGCAACGCTGAAGAGTTCATCGATAGAGTTCGCGACGGTGGCGTAGATCCGATGACCGCGATGGTGTCGGCGAATTCACGTGGAGCTGAAGCGCTTGGGATGGGAGATCGGATTGGTTCAATCGCGCCAGGAATGCAGGCCGACATAATTGCGCTCGACGGCAATCCGCTGACGGATATCACGACTGTTAGACGTGTGGTGTTTGTGATGAAGGGCGGAATTGTTTACAAGAATGTCCCACACGCTCGCCATTAGTTATCCACAGATTACGCCGCTGCGCAGATCGTTCCTATCACGGCGAGCCTTCCGTTGACTTCAGTAATCGCCTGAAATAGAGTGCGGCCCGCAATCTGCCCCAAACGTGGGAAGAGCGAAGGAGGTTGAAATGTCGCTCAGTGACAAATATGCGCTCATTACAGGAAGCTCCAGAGGAATCGGCCGAGGAATCGCTCTCAAACTCGCTGCAAACAAGGTAAAGATTGGAGTCCATTACTTCCAAAACTCATCAGCCGCAAACGACACGCTCGCCGAAGTTCGTAAGCGAGGCTCAGACGGTTTTGTGGTACAGGCCGACGTTTCAAAACCAGAGCAGATCGAAACGCTATTCCAGAACGTCAAACGCGAATTTGGCCAGCTCGATATTTTCGTTAATAACGCACGACCCGAACTGCCGGCTTTCTTTAGATCACCGATGGAAATGAGCCTTGAACAGTGGGACGTTGCATTGGACACACAAGCCAAAGCATTTCTTGTGTCAGTTCAACAAGCTGTCCCAATCATGCCGGATGGTGGGCGAATCTTCGTCATAACCTATGCACAAGGCAGTCGCACAGGTGGATTACAACCCTGGGCGGGTATGGGGTCCGCAAAAGCCGCACTTGAATCGCTCGTGAGATATTTTGCCGTTGCACTCGCCCCTCGTGGGATCACAGTAAATGCTATTAGCCCAAGTTGGATCGAGAATAGCGTTTTAAACACACTGCCTGCCGAAGCGCAAGAATTGATTCGAAACTGGCATTCTCGAGGTTGGACTCCCATGGGACGTCTTGGAACTCCGGAGGATGTTGGTAACGTTGTGAATCTGTTCTGTTCTGAAGATGCCGGCTGGATCACTGGTCAGGTGATTTACGCTGATGGTGGCGCGTCGTTGATGAATCCTGAGGTGCCAACTGAGATTCAGCTGTCCGGAAGGTAGATAACTGGACCATCGGTTATCACGTCAATTCGACCTTACCGAGCGAATGTTGTATATAATCCCGCCGCTCCAAGGTCTGTTCCATCATCATTGTCGATTCTTAGTGATTTAAACTTGGATGCAGTCAGTACCACCTCGCGGTAGCGGGTGGGTACGCAGTCTCAGGACCAATCGACACCAGACTGCGTACCCCCCCGCTACCGCGAGGTGGTACTGACTGCACTAAATCACGCGCTTAAGTCCGACGAACTTCAGTTTGTCGTGTGTTGGATTTCGAGCCGCGCATGCGTATGGGCACTTAACGACGCGCACGACAAACTAAAGTTCGTCGGACAACAAAAAGGAGAAACTCATGTTGAAGCCGAAGCTCACCCTGCTTTTAATCCTTCTCGCTCTGGGTTTACTGCTGCAGTCCAACGTCCAAGCGCAAGAAAGCTCCCGTGACATACTCGGAAATCTACGCTTTCGGTTCATCGGTCCAACTGGTAACCGACTTACTTCTGTTGCTGGTATTCCGGGTGACTCGAACACCTACTACGTTGGTGCAGCTTCAGGTGGTATTTGGAAGACTGTCGATGCCGGCGTGCATTGGGATCCAATCTTCGACGGTCAGCCAGTTTCCTCAATTGGTGCACTCGCAATTGCTCCCTCAGATCCGAACATCGTTTGGGCAGGAACTGGTGAGCCGTGGATTCGCAGTCACATCTCAGTTGGGCAGGGTGTGTACAAATCAACAGATGCGGGAAAGACGTGGACTTTAATGGGGCTCGAGAAAACTGGCCGCATCAGTCGCATCGTCGTTGATCCAAAGAATCCTGATGTCGTCTTGATTGGTGCGTTAGGTCATGCGTACGGGCCGCAACAGGATCGAGGGGTCTACCGAACAACTGACGGTGGCAAGACCTGGGAGAGAGTTCTGTTTACCGATGAGAACAGCGGTTGTTCTGACCTTGCGATGGATCCATCGAATCCGCGGATTGTGTTCGCAGGTATGTGGACAATCGAGATTCATACCTGGGGACGGGACAGTGGAGGTCCAGGCAGCGGATTATTCAAATCAACCGACGGCGGCTCCACGTGGAAACGCCTGTCTGGCAATGGTCTGCCAACGCGCAAGATAGGTAAGGTCGCACTCGCGATCGCGCGCAGTAATCCGAATCGAGTCTACGCGTTGATTGAAACTGGCGATGGTATCCCATTGAAAGGCCAGGAAACTGATCGCGGAAAACTGTGGCGCAGCGAAGATAGCGGCGCGTCGTGGCGCCTCATCAGTTATGACAGAACGTTAGGCGGTCGCACGCACTATTACTTCCGGATGGCCGTCGCACCTGATAATGAAAATGAAACCTACTACCTGACCGCGGCTTACAGTGTCTCGATTGATGGTGGTGAAAACATTCGACCAGGCTCGTTCGGCAGTAGTCCAGGGGGTGACAACCACGACATGTGGATCGATCCAACCGACGCTAATCGAATCGCAGTAGCCAACGACGGTGGCGTCTCCATCTCAACGACACGTGGTCGCACGTGGTATCGAATCCAGTTACCCATCGCTCAGATGTACCACGTCACTGTTGATAATCGGATTCCTTATTACGTCTACGGTAACGAACAAGATGATCCATCCTATCGCGGACCGAGTCGATCGGGTGGCGGTGGATTCACAGGTTCGATTCCGCGAAGCTCGTGGCATCCCGTCGCGGGAGGTGAAAGCGGTTGGGCGACACCTGACCCGCAGGACCCAAACATTGTCTGGTCGAGCGCGTCCGGCTCGGGCAGCATTGGTGGAATTGTGGAGCGTTACGATTTGCGCAATGGCCAGGCGAGAAACGTCGAAGTCTGGCCAGATCAAGTCAATGGATCGACCGCTGCTGATCTGAAGTACAGATTTGTTTGGACGATGCCCTTGACGATCTCGCCGCACGATCACAACAAGATTTACGTTGGCAGCCAGTTCGTCCACCAGACCGTGGACGGTGGGCAGAGTTGGCAAGTGATCAGTCCGGATCTCACGCTGAATGATAAAAGCCGCCAGGGATTTTCAGGAGGGCTGACAGGCGACAACATTGGCGTGGAATATGCAGGAGTTGTGTTTGCGATTAGTGAATCGCCGAAGGAAGCTGGATTGATCTGGGCAGGCACGAACGATGGTGTCGTGCAGATCACGCGCGATGGAGGCAAGAACTGGACTAACGTTACCAGGAACATTCCGAACCTTCCTCCATGGGGGACTATCAGCAACATCGAAGCGTCACGATACGACGCCGGCGCTGCATACATCACTGTCGATTTTCATCAGGTAAACAATCGTGATCCATTTGTTTACAAGACCAAAGACTATGGAAAGACTTGGAAGCTGATTACGAACGGAATTCCGAAAAGCATGTTGAGCTATGCCCATTGTGTTCGTGAAGATCCAACTCGCGCGGGCCTGTTGTACGTAGGAACTGAAAGCGGACTCTATGTTTCTTTTGATGATGGAGAGAACTGGCAACCTTTACAGGCAAACCTACCCCACACGCCTGTTTACTGGATGGTGGTCCAGGAACACTTCAACGATCTGGTAGTTGGTACTTACGGTCGTGGATTTTGGATTCTCGACGACCTGACTCCGGTCCAACAGATGACCGACGCCGTGCGTTCGTCGGAAGCGCACCTGTTTCCGCCTCATGCGACATATCGTTTTAGACAGGGAACTGTGCCCGTGACAATGTCGGATGATCCTTCTACTGGCCAGAATCCACCGTATGGAGCAGCGATCAATTATTACCTGAAGACTGCACCTTCCGGCGATGTAAAGATCAAGATCCAGGATTCAAACAAGCAGACAGTACGGACTCTGAGTGGTACAAAAAACGCCGGATTCAATCGCATCTACTGGAATCTTGAAGGAGAACCGACAAGGGAAGTTCGGATGAGAACGAGTCCAGCCTATGCGGCGGAAGTCCGCGTTGGGCCTGACGGAACTCGGACAGCTCCCGGTGCACCGCGGATGTCTTTGCTCTTACCGCCAGGAAATTACACGGTGAAGTTGTCAGTTGGCGCTCAGGAGCTCAGTCAGCCATTGATCGTGAAGAAAGATCCGAATTCTGAGGGCACCGAAAACACAATTGCATCACAGATGGACATGCTAATGGCATTAAGAAAGGATCTCGACAGTGCATCTGAGATGGTTAATCAGCTTGAATTCATGCGGGCGCAGCTTTATCAGTTAACTGCTGGTCTTGGTGCCGATGATTCTTCAACCAGGACTGCTGCCGACGAGCTGGATAAAAAACTGACCGATATAGAAGAGGCGTTGATTCAACGAAGGTTGACGGGACAAGGTCAGGATGCAGTGCGTTGGCCACCGAAACTTCTTACCAAGATTAACTATCTGGCAAGTGGGCTGGCGGGGTCAGATTTTGGACCCACGAATCAGCAGCGTGAAGTTCAGACACTTTTGCACGGCCAATTGATGACGGTGCGGAGCCGGCTTGATGAAGTGATGAAAACTGATGTTGAGAGCTTCAATAAGCTAGTGCGGGATCGCGGGATTCAACCGATCAGCAGCCGCACCCCGTGAAGTAGTTAGTGGTCAGGTGTCAGTGGTCAGTAGTCAGTTGTCAGCAGCATAGGACCGATATGACCTATTGGACCTAGTCACGACCGACAACTGACTACTGACTACTGACTACTGACTATTACTGAAACCGATACGTGATCGTTCCGACAACATCACCTTCCCCGGGAAGTTTGGTGAGATCGAATGTTGAGGCGCGTGCGCCTTTGATCATCCATGTACGGAGACGTGAATCAGCATTAAGCGGTCGCCACGAAAGAACTCTTCCCGATCTGCTCACGCGCACGACAACTGTGACTGCACCTTTGCCAACATGCAGCTTGGACGGAACGGGTGGAATCTCCAGCTTGCGTTCCGCACCCACGAGTGGTCCTCCTGCCGTCGCTACCACCTCGGTGGGTGTCTCATCACTGAATCCAAACTCGTTACGGTGCGCAGCGCTATCGCTGGCCTTTAGGAAGTTGTAAGTGATCGTTCCGTTAATGAGCGAGCCGCGATCTTGAAGTTTGTCAGGGGTGAACGCGGAACCCTTGGCTGCTTTCTCGGCTGCGAAGCGCAAACTTTCGTCGCCATCAACCGCTTTTGCAGAAACCACAATTCCTTTCCTGCTCACTTGAACGCCTACCTTCACGTTACCGCTTTCGACCGTTGCATCGGGTGGATATTCCGCATCTGCGATGTAAAGTTCGGCGCCTGCTAAGTCGCCTCCGACAACCGCAGCGGCTTTGGTCGGTTTTGGTGCGGCCCTGACCGGAATCGTGGTCGGGTTGAGTTGAACAACGTTCGCCTTTCGCGTGGCCAGGTGATAACTCACGAAACCTGCGATGAGGAGGAAAAGAACAATACCAACTCTAAACAACTGTCTTACAACAGGAGATCTTGAATGAGGCGGTTGCGGCAAAACGATGTCAACCCGACTGGCCGGCTTGAGTGTTTCGCTCGCTGCAGGAGCCAATATTTTAGGGCTGGTACCAGCCGGCGCGACTGTGTCCTCTCTTAATTCAGCGGCTGCGGGCCTCGGCGAGTCAACAGTTTCATCAATTTCAACCTCCGCAGTGATTGGAGCTCTCGCCGCCGCAGTAGCTACTAAGTCGGGCGAAACAGTTTGTGCGTAACGTTTGTTGGCGCGAAGAATAACACTGCCTAACTCTGCCGAACTTGACGCATCACTTTCGGTCCTCTCTTGAGGGCTCGTTTTGACCGCTGGTGTGGCGTTCAGGTCGTAATGGGAGGCACGCAGACGTTCATTGGAGTTGATCAGTTCGATGATCTCGGCTTGTTGTTGGGCCCAATCGGCGGCAGTCAAACCAAGTTCGTCATGGCAATTGAGGTTGGCGCCCGCAGTCAATAAGAACTTCACGATCTCTGTCTGCTTAAACGCCGCAGCCAGCATGAGAGCGGTTTGGTTGGCTTTGTTGGTGCTGTTGATGTCGACGCCCTGGGCCAGAAGCGCGCGCAAGCGGTTGATATCGCCGAGCGCGGCAGCACGGAGGAATTCAAGAGTGACGACGCTCATGAGTCCCGCTAATAGTAGAGAGATTTCGGAAAGATTGCGAGAGGAATTTTTCAGCCACAGATTACGCAGATTACGCAGATTGAATGAACAGTGGAATGCGACCTCTGAAACATTCAGTAAAAAATCTGCGAAATCTGTGTAATCTGTGGACCAGTTTCTTTGTGGCAGCTAATCAACCACCGGCGCACCAGCTGGCGAGACACCGTGTTCAGTAATCTCTTTCTTCAAGTAACGTGACATCACACTGTGTCGGCGTCCGTACCCGAAATAAATCACGAAGCCGATCACCAGCCATCCACCGAGTCGTAGCCAATTCTCAGGCGGTAACGAGAACATAAGCAGCAGACACGTCAGGATCCCGACAATTGGAATTAAAGGTACGAGTGGCGCTCGAAAAGGACGAGGCGCGTCCGGGTGTGTGCGTCGCATGATCAGCACAGCTGCGCACACGATTACAAACGCCAGCAATGTTCCGATGTTCACGAGATCCGAAAGCAGTCTCAATGGCAACAACGACGACAACAGTGCTGCAAAGATGCCAGTCACGATTGTCGATTTCCATGGCGTCCTAAACTTTGGATGCACATCACCAAAGAAGCTTGTCGGCAATAGACCATCGCGCGCCATCGCGAGCAGGATGCGCGCTTGACTCAACATCGTCACCAATACGACTGACGTAATCCCAATCAACGCGCCTGCTGAAATCACAAGCTGAGCCCAGGTAAGTCCCACTTGTTTGAAAGCTCCCGACACAGGTGCGTTGATGTCGATTGTGTTGTAAGGAACCATTCCAGTGAGCACCGCTCCAACACCCATGTAGAGCGTGGTGCAAATCAGCAGTGAAGCGATGATGCCTATCGGCACGTCGCGCTCAGGGTGTCGTGCTTCTTCTGAATGCGTGGACACTGAATCAAAACCAATGTAGGCGAAGAAAATGATCGCCGCGCCGGCCAGCATGCCCAGCGGCTGTCCTCCTTTATCTGACTGGCCGAACAAAGTATTGCCAAAGAAGTTGATGCCGGTGTAACCGTAAGGAGCGAACGGATGCCAGTTGGCTGTGTTGATATAGAAAGCGCCAACTGCAATCACAAAGATCACAATAGCGACCTTCAGAATTACCATCGCTGTATTGAAACTCGCGCTCTCACGAATGCCGATAACCAGGACAACGGTGACCGCACTTACGATGATCATCGCGGGCAAGTCCAGAAATCTTCCAGTTGAGACAAATCTTCCCAACGCGGCGTTGTAGTCGAAGGGCGCATCGGTGAGGCTGTCGGGCAGATGGAGGTTGAAGATCCCGATCAAATCCTGAAAGTAATGAGAAGCGCCGTGGGCTACGGCGCCGGCTGTGACCGCGTACTCAAGCACTAAGTCCCAGCCGATGATCCATGCCAATAGTTCGCCGAGAGTAGCGTAAGCGTATGTGTAGGCAGAGCCGGCTACCGGAGCCATCGACGCGAATTCCGCATAGCACAGTGCAGCTAGCGCGCAGGCAAAACCAGCGACGACGAACGAAAGAATCATTGCCGGACCAGCTCGTTCATGTGCGGCGACGCCGGTTAACACAAAGATTCCCGTACCGATGATCGCACCGACGCCGAGACTGGTTAATTGAATGGGCCCGAGTACTCGACGCAGACGGTGATCGCCGGCCATTTCCTTCAGCAGAAGTTCTAGCGGTTTGCGGGTGAAGAGTTGTGCCATACAAGCACCTCCCAAAGTTTGTTAACTTTAGTTGGCGCTTTGCAGGCAAGGAACGGTTTTGACACGAATGAACGGTGGAGGGAACGAGTTGTTATTGAGAGGAACGAACGGGAGAGGAATTTCAGATTTAAGATTGGTCGGGGAATAGGTCCTATGAGTCAGATAGGTCCTATAGGCGCTTCCAGATAATCACAAGCGTTCACCAAGCAAGTCCGTCAATTTCTTACGACAACTACGGCTGAGGACCAGTTTCGTGCCATCATGCAGCACGACCCGATATTCATGATTGAACCATGGTTGAAGTTCTTTCACGCGATCGATATTGACGATGTGCGATCGATGGACGCGCATGAATTTTCGCGCATCGAGTTGGTTCTCGATGGCTGTCATGCCTTCGCGAAACAGATAAGATTCGTTGCCAACGTGTATGCGAACATACTTGCCTTCGGCGCCAATCCAGTCGATCTCATCAGTCTTCAAAAAGAATGCTCGGCCACCCGACTTGATGAGCAGGCGCTCAAGACATTGAGATCTCGCTTTCAATTCCTGGAGTAGGGCGAGTGTTTGTTGGTTCAAACCGCTCTCCCGCTCGGTAATTAACCTTGTCTTGGCGCGTTGCAAAGCCTGTTGAAATCTCTTTCTGTCAAACGGCTTCAACAGATAATCGACGGCCGACACTTCAAATGCTTTTAGTGCATATTGATCGTAAGCGGTCACAAAGATGACGAATGGCATTGCACTTTGATCTAACTCTTCGAGTACAGCAAAGCCGTCGATTTCCGGCATCTGCACGTCGAGGAAAACCAAATGTGGCGATTGACGGTTTATTGCCTCGATTGCTTCGTAACCGTTTGCGCAATCGCCAATCACTTCGACCTCAACATCACGCGCCAGTAGTTTGCGAATGCGCCTCCGCGCCAGCGGCTCATCGTCAACTACCAGAGCTCGGATTTTTGTTGAAGTGCTCATTGTGTAAGAAATCCTGTCCGCAGATTACACAGATTACGCAGATTATTAGATTTCATCGAGCCACCCATGCATTCAGGAAATCTGCGTAATCTGCGGATGGGTCTTCGCATGTTCCTTCGAAAATGGAATCTCAAGCGTTACCTTCAATCCACCCTCCGGGACATCGAGCAGTTTTAACTGCTGCTTCGCGTCGTACAGTCGTTCCAGGCGTTCCTTCGTCAAACTAAATCCAAGACCACGTTTTCCGGAATTGCCTTGAAGTCCAGGTCCGTTATCAGTGACTACCAAACACAGAGAACCGTTCTGTTGGCTGGATTCAATCTCAACCCGTCCTTTGCCAATGCATGCAATGACTCCGTGCCGAATCGCATTCTCAACAATCGGCTGCAGGATTAAGTTAGGCACCAGCGCTTCGAGTGTTTCAGGATCGATTTTCATCTCCACCGTCAGCCGATCGCGAAAACGAACTTGCTCAATCGCGAGGTAACAACGCAGGAACTCCAGTTCTTCTTGTAAGGTCACTTCCTGGGCTCCGGAGTTATCCAGCGTGAGCCGTAGAAAGTCGCCCAGCCGCGCGATCATTTCATCGGCGGCGTCGACGTCTTCATCCAGCAGCGTCGAAATTGAATTCAGCGTATTGAAAAGAAAGTGCGGTTGCAACTGCATCTTGAGAGACTGCAGTTGCGCTTGCGTGACCTGGAGTTGTGCCTGGGCCAGTTCGGTTTTCAGACGCGAAATCTTAAGTTCTTCGTCCTGGTGACGCCGATAATAATCAATGACGTAGCCAATTAGCAGGACAGTGCCGTAGCTCATAAAGCCGGTCGGCAGGTTGAATAACACAAACACGCTTAGGACGGACGAGATGGATGCGAGTCGTCGATATACAGCGACGTGCAATATCCAACCCACAATTAAGTAAGCAACGCGATGAATGATTGATAGTGAAAGACAGCCAAAAACGTGAATCAGTGAATTTGTGAGGAGCCTGCCACGTTCAAGGGGAAAGCGTTTCGTTAACCAAAACACGAGAGGTGAGAGTGCTGCCCAGAGAAACCAGTAAGGCAGCTCCCAAATCAACATCTCCGAGAGGCTTGGCTGTTGTTTGAAGATCGCGACGTAATGATCGGCAAACAAATAGTAGTTCAAGGTGAAAGTAATGCCGATCAGTGTCCAGCCAATGACAATTGCCAGCCAGAGAGTGGTGTGAGGTCGTT
The DNA here is from genome assembly GCA_036006355.1 of Pyrinomonadaceae bacterium. GTDB lineage: Bacteria > Acidobacteriota > Blastocatellia > Pyrinomonadales > Pyrinomonadaceae > PSRF01. The sequence goes on from DASYPT010000159.1 coordinate 25,751, forward strand.
CGATAATGCTCCGTTCTGATATCACGAAGATACGATAACGACGCAGTTGGGAAGGGGCAAGCAACCCAGTCACAAATCACAATTGCAAGCGGTTGGGAGGGTGGCAAGCGGTACCCACATGAACCAAAACTAAAAGCGCAGTTGGGAAGGAGACAAGGAAACACAAACCATAATTAAAAGCGCAGTTGGGAAGGGGGCAAGCGACACCTACACAAACCAAAACCAACAAGACCCCGAGCGCGCCCCCGCAGGTTCCAGGCCCTTTGAAATTGAACTCAAATCCAGCAGGTTGCATTCACTGGGGCTTGAAATCTGCGGGGGCGCGCTCGGGGTCTTGTTGGTTTTGATTTGTGTAGGTGTCGCTTGCCCCCTTCCCAACTGCGCTTTCAATTGTGGGTTGTGTCAGCGTTGAGTAGTCAGTGGTGAATAGGTCCCATAGGTCTAATAGGTCCTATTGTGCCACTGACTACTGACATAAACTTCAAGGCGCTAATTCTGAAGTCAACACAGCGCCACCCATGCTCGGCAGCACTGCTGAGATCTTCAATACCTTCCTGGTGTCCTTGGCAACCCAGACGGTCTGTTTGTCGGACTCATTATCGGCGGCGACAATTTCGATTTTGTAAGCGTCAAATTTTCCCGCGGGGACGGTCACGCTCTCAGATCCGAGCACCTTCAGTTGCTTCATTTGAATCTTTTGCCTTTGAACGTCAAAGTTGCGGAACCCCACGCTGTAGCCATCAGCCAGTGGTAACGAGGCGATGACTTCAAAACTCCCGGCGCCGTCGGCAAACAACGCGCCACCGGGATTCGCATCGATTGGTTTGGCCTGACCGTTCATGGTCATCGAACCACTGACCTTATCAGGCGTCACATTCATTTCGATCGTCATCGGTCCTTGCTTGATGAAACGTTTCTTGAGCAGCAGCGATCCTTTTTCGATTGTGCTCGTGTCTGTGATCTCTCCCTGCGGCGTCTGGGCAGTCTCGTTGACGGTCCATGCGCCGTTCTCTTCCTTGATCTCGGTCTTCAACTTAAGCGGAATACTTTGTCCTCCTAAAGCAATGGACGCTTCATAGTTCGAAATGCCGGGTCGAAGATCCACAGAGGGTTTCGGCGCGGACGAACTTGTTTCGATCTTCTTGGGCAGAGTCACCGTTTTAACGTCAACGGAGATATCTTTGAGGCGTTGAGCAACTTCCGTGGACATCGTTTCCTGATAACGTCCACCAAGGTACTTGGCAAGAAACTTCTCAGCTGAAGCAAACATCGCCATGTTATTAACTGGTCTTGCAAAACCATGCCCTTCATCAGGCGCGACAAGGTACTCGACAGGGAAGCCGCGATCCCGCAGTGCAATCACAATCTGATCAGACTCCCGCTTGTTCACGCGTGGATCGTTGGCGCCCTGCACGACCAGCAGTGGCGTCTTGATCTTCGCTGCCGAGTTCAGCGGTGACTGACGTTCAAGTTGAGCTTTGCCTTCTGCTGTGTTCGGATCACCCATCCTCTGATAGAACAGCGTCCTGATTTGTTCCCAGTATGGTGGAATCGAGTCGAGTAACGTAATTAGGTTAGACGGGCCAACTATCGATACGGCGGCGGCGTAAGTGTCTGGCGTGAAGGTTACCCCAGCGAGTGTCGCGTATCCTCCGTATGACCCACCCATGATACCGATGCGTTTGGGATCTGCGATGCCTTGCGAGATGAGATACTTCGCACCCCAGGTTATATCGTCCTGCATTTTCTCGCCCCACTGTTTGTTGCCGGCGTCCAAAAATTTCTTGCCGTAGCCAATTGAGGCACGGAAGTTAGGCTGCAACACGGCGTAACCTCGATTAGCGAGAAACTGTGCGAACGCGTTGTAGCCCCAGCTGTCTCGGTACCATGGACCACCGTGGGGAACTATGATGGCCGGAAGATTCTTTGCCTCAACTCCCTTTGGCAGCGTGAGGTAAGCCGGAATTTCCAAACCGTCTGAGGACTTGTAGCTGACCGGCTTCATTGGCGCCAGAAAGTCTCGGTTGAGCTTCTCCCGAATCTGATACTGAAGAGTTAACTTTTTAGAGGTGCGATCGAACAAATAAGTCGCACCGGGATCAGTATCGCCATAGGCTGATACCAGCCACAGTTTTTCATCCTTAGTGCTTGACCCGAAGGCTATCTCTTTATTTGGTAATTGCTTTTGGAGGAGCTTGTAATCCGCTTCGAAGTTTTTGTCCTTCCAGTAGATCCGAACGCGTTCGTCATCATAAGAAGTCGAAACAAGTTCATCAGAGACTTCTGAAAACGTTGCATTGCCAAAATCGACCCGATTCATTGGATCTGCTTCAACCAATTCTTCCTTGCCAGTGGTTGGGTTGAATAACTCGAGCCGAACTAGATCGACATTGCCTTTATTAGTAGTGAAGTAAGTGCGTTCTCCATCTTTGTGGTAGCGAACTGGTCCGCAATTTTCAAAGACGTTGCATGAATAGATTTTCTGGAATCCATTTGCGTCGACTCGCAGAACTTCTGTATCACCGTTTTCAGCTGAACGAGTTGCCAGCCGCAATTGATCCTTAAGATCGAATATCCATCCGGTTATGCGCTCAGTATTCTTACGCACCAAAGTTCGTTCACCGGTCGAAATCTTTATTTTGTAGAGATCGTGCCAGGCAGGATCGCGATCGTTTAGCCCGACGTAAATCGTATCGGGTTCACTCCGCGGGACTGCATAGATGAACGCTCTCACTCCCTTCGCATCCGTCAGGTTGCGCGCGGAGGGAACCTCCTGGCCGGATGCCGGTGGATCGGCTGGATTCACTGCATATACATTGAAATTCTCGTTACCTGCCTGATCCTGCACGAAGAGGATGTATTTACCGTCTCGCGACCAGAAGTAACCGGGAATAGGTCGCGATTTGTCCGCGGTAATCGGCTTTGCGCTGGAGAACGGATCACTCGTCTTCTTTATCCAAACATTGCGCGTGCCATTCAGTGGTTTGATGAAAGCAATATAAGCTCCATCGGGTGAGATCTGGGCTCCGGCTATTTCGGGATCGCCGAAGAATAGGTCGCGATCGATTAGGGGCGGTGTTTGCGCCTGAAGAACTGGCACGATGACGAGAAGTGCTGCAAAAAGCACGAGGGCTGTCACACTGTATCGAGCGGAAGAACGCATGGAAAACCTCTTTCTGGTTGGAAGTTCAATTTGGTGATTGGCTGAAACTGTACTGTTACGCGAAACGGCGGTCATAAGTTTCCGAGAAGTCTCTTCTTCTCTGCGTCTCGGCGTTCAAATCCGATGACCCAAACCCAAACTAACCGCAGAGACGCAGAGAACGCAGAGACGCGGAGAATTTGTGACTATTTAGGGGTTACACGCCGCTACCGCGCTCTTATAAAAGTTCTCCAGATGGCTGCGCACTTGGGATGTATTGCTGTTGAGCGTTTTAGTCAACGTTGAGACGATGCAGTTCTGACTGCTGGGATTGAGCTTCTCGTCCAGGATACGTCGTCGTACCCAGGTCATTACCTGCACGCCATTGACGCAGCCCTGGCAGAAAAACTTCGGATCGTCAACCAAACTTTCCACTGGTTCTTTTGCACCAGCATCGGCGCGGTGAGCAACTCTGTAGACGAACACAGCTTGCGCGAAATCAGGGCAACTAAAGATTTTCGACAGTACCGGGTCCTTCTGGCAAAAATTTCTCGATACAGGTCTTTCACTTGTTGCCTCCGCGCGCGCCTGTTGCAACTCGGTCTGAGATACTTGTGGCACGACTAAGGGTCTGTTTTGTGCCGGCTCGCGGTCTTCATCCTGTTGCTGCGTAACCGAAGAAACATTCGAATCAAAATGCCAGTCCGTTTCGACGACGTTCTTATTTGCGGCGCGCGCTCCCTGAATGTGCGCGGCCACGAGTCGCGTCGCCGTCTTACGCGTACCCATGTTGCAGTTCGCTCTGCCTTGAAAGGAATATCGCTGCTTCAGGTATTGAGTGAATCCAATATTGAAGTTTGCCATGCTTACTGATGAGCCGGTTTGAACGGGCCCCGCTATGTAAACGGTGCCGTTGGAAGTTTCGGAAAAACAAAAACTGTTGTCGACGGGGCCCTGTGAAACGGGACGTGGCATTCTGTGTTGGAAACCTGCAGATGCTACCAGGTCAGGATCTATAACCCACGTCCAATCGACTTCAACGATCTGTTTATTGCCTTGGCGCAATTCATCCTCATACTCCCGCCTTCTGGCCATGGTTTCCTGCATATTATCCCCCGCGTGACGACTCCCGAGACACCCGACTCCAGGGCCGTTGGTTCTGTACTCAAAGCGTCCCCGCAGGTATTCATCGAACTCATTTTGAATGGGACTGCGATCAATCAATCCACTTGTTCCATAATCGAAGACGTTACTGACATAGACAGGAGAGCTCCCCGGATCTGATCGACAGAAACCAAAGCCAGTAACTTGAGTTTTTGTCGGGGCTGAATTTAGAAATAAGATGAAACCGATCGTTGCAGAAACGATCAGGACGAAGCGGAGACAGGACATCATGACGGGGTATCTCCTTAGGGATGTGGGATGGGCAGATCATACGCCGACGGAATGCGCAAAGGAAGAAAGGGATAGCCACAGATTACGTCGACATTTCACTCCGATGGGAGTGACATGTCTATAGATCAAGCGGAAGTTGGAGGTAATGCACTCCTTTAGCAGTGCGATGTTGCATGCGACTATGCACGCGCGTGCGATTGCTTTCGGATTTAACAAAAACGGAAACATTGCACTCCTAAAGGAGTGCCACACCCTCATTTCTTTCGCGATCTATAAACATGTCACTCCTATCGGAGTGAGACCAAAATTTCATCAAAGTTCGGTCACGACTATTACCTACACGCTTTGATCGCCGCATCGAGTTCTGCCTGGGCCTTCGAAGGAATCGGATTCGCATGAAGCGCGGACACAAACTTTTCCGCCGCACAATCCAACTTTGCCGGTGATTTCAACCCAGCTGAATTCGCTGTCTCACGTGCGACTGTTTTTGCAACGCCATCATTAATACAGTCCTCAGGACGATACGCTGTTATGGCCAGTAAACCGGCAGCTGTTGGCGTGCCACTTACCAACTCAGCCGGATGTTGGGCGAGGTAGTCGTGTATCCTGAGTTGCAGACAGTTGCAACTGTAGACTCGTCCCATCGCAGGGTCGTGCGAACAACTAGACGAAGCCTGCATCGAGATCGCATTGATTGCTTGCGCCTGGGTGGGCCGTGTGGATTGATTGGCGTTCGGTCTTTGCGCAGGCTGATCGTTGTCCTTGTATCTATCATTCGGTACTTCAGCAGTTGCACTAAAGTCTGCTGCTGGCCAGCCACTGCTCACAACCTGCTTACCGCCAGCCCGTGCACCTGCCAATCTCGCACTCAAATACAACTTTGCTTGTTGCTCGTTGATAGCGGAGCAGTTGAAGTTTCCTTTGAACGAGTACTTCTGTTGCAGGAATCTGAAATAATCGCTGGATGGATTGATCGAGGGATTTGTCAACTTGATTAGGTCCGCGAAATAGACCGTATTATTAAACGTATCCGTGACGCAGTACATGTGGTCAGGAGGCAATCCTCCCTCGACATTCACGTAATTGCTGTCTCCTCTTGGTGTGTTGAATGATGCCTTAATCGCTACCTCATCCCGCATGTAGTTCCAATCAGACACCTCAACTACTTGTTTGTTTTGCTGTCGCATTTGCGACATTAGTTGTTGCATTCTTTGAGAGGCCGCCCCCTGATCGACGCTATTAACTCCCTTACTGCACGACGCGGCAGTTATTCCCCTCGGATCTCCCTTGATGTCAAACCTACCCTTAAGATACTCAGCGAATTGTCGGCTGAGCGACAGTCCGTTGAACGACGGAGTCCTCGCCGGTATGCCCGAATCGAACGGACCTGCGAAGTAGACGGTGGGAGCTGACGTATCGGACATACACCAGGCCCAGATGGTAGCTGATTGCGTTGCTTTGGAGTGTGCCGGAGCGAAAAAAATGACGGCCGCAGTGATGAAAACAAGCGAAAGAAAAATTATCCGGGTATTCATTTTCAGGTACTCCTGGGAATGAAGTTGATGATTGCGTCGATTTTATCAAACGCTTCGTAGAATATCAGGCTTCAACCGCGTGGTAGCAGAATACGATGTTCACAAATAATTTAGTGAGGTTTCGTGTGATTCGTGGATCGTTCATGTCCCCGTAAAAGTACGAACTACGAAACAACCTGCAAAAGAGGAGAATTCAAATGGCTACTTCGGATTGGGGTTCGGATCGGATAGAGTTTCAAATCATTCATCTTAAGGAGCAATCTTATGTCCACCGTTACCGAAATCGCACCTGACGTTTTTAGTATTTCCACGTTTATTCCAGAGATTGATCTGCAGTTTAGACAATTCCTCATCAAAGACGACGAGCCACTGTTATTCCACACGGGAATGAAAGCGGTATTTCCGCTAGTGCGCGATGCGGTTGCCAGTGTGATTGATCCGTCGACTGTTCGATGGATTAGCTTTAGTCACTTTGAGGCTGATGAGTGTGGCTCGCTCAATGAGTGGCTGCAGGCTGCACCTGATGCCCAACCCGTGTGCAGCATGGTCGGCGCAATGGTGAGTGTAAACGACTTTGCTTTGCGTCCAGCGAAGGGCCTGAATGACAACGAAGTTTTAGCCACCGGTCAGTACAGGTTTCGGTTTGTGCAAACGCCACATGTGCCGCATTGCTGGGAGGCAGGCTTGTTGTTTGAGGAGAAGAAGGGAAGTCTGTTCTGTTCAGATCTATTTCATCAAGGTGGCGATGTAGAGCCATGGACTGAGTCAGATGTGATCGAACGTGCACGAAAGACATTAGTTGATTACCAGGCTGGCCCATTTGCCAATTACATGCCTTACACGAAGCACACTGACGGAGTGATGCAGCGGCTCGCGGAACTGGAGCCTAAAACCATCATTCCGATGCATGGTTCTGCATACGTGGGTGATGGTCAGCAGGCCTTGCGTGATCTCGCGGTGGTGATGCGCGAAGTATTGGGCTGAGTTTCTTATATTGAAATGAGAACGGGCGAAAACGAGTAGTGACCTAATTTGAATTCTTCCGGGTAACAAACCGCCAACTTCTCGCTTTTCTAACGAGCACTTACCAACTTGAACCAAGAGCAGTTTTTGCACCAAGGCATTTCTCTGTGTAGCTCTGTGTCTCTGTGTCTCCGTGGTGATCAGGCGTCTTCTTCACCACAGAGGCACAGAGACACAGAGCTACACAGAGAAGAGTCGCTGCTTGCAGACACGTCTGGCATGTCAAAACCTAAACGAAACGATCCACGAATCAACACGAGATTACGAAAATAAGATCTTCCATACCCCGACCTCTCCGAGATCTCGTAATTTCACGACGGCTTGCATTGCTTGTCCCAGCAGTTCAATCCATTCCGCGCAACTGCTCTCCAATCTAATTCAAATTCTACAACTACGATTAATTGGTTTTCGCTACGAACGGGCCTCAGCAAGTGACGAACTGGACTGGGCCGTGGGCTACTTCCGCGGGCACGGTCGTTGCACCTTTCTAAAGTCAGAAAATGGCGCTCTCCAACTTTTTGTAGAGGACACGCTGATCGTTACCCCTTCAAAAAGTTGGTAGGCCCACGTCGCCGTCTCACTCTCGGATTTTGGAAGGAGCAACTACAAATGAAGATTACTAAACTATGTACTATCCTGATCATCTGTCTTTGCCTGGCAGGCATGGCTTATGGTCAGGAAACAACCGGTGTCATCGAAGGCACTGTCGTGGACGCTCAGGGGGCCAGGATTCCAGGCGCCACTGTGTTAGTAGAAGGCAATGCCTTCAGTCGAACTGTCACTGCCGACAGCTCAGGTTTTTACCGGCTCTTACGAGTACCTGCAGGTAAGTATTCGATAACAACGAGCGCAACTAACTTCACCACTGAACGAAGCGATGATATTAACGTGACTCTCGGCAGAACCACTACGGCCGATATCACGTTGAAAACAGGTGCTGTTGCTGCGAACGTGGTCATCACTACCGCTGACGTTGCAGCAATCGATACGTCGTCGAACAAAATTCAAACGAACATTACGACCGACATAATCAATTCAATTCCGCGCGGAACCAGAGTTGATAGTGTGTTGAAGGTTTCCGGTGCTACAAGGGAAGAGCCGTTGAGCCGTGGTTTCCAGGTAGACGGATCGAGCGGCGCCGAAAACACGTTTGTCATCGATGGTTCTGAAGTTACTAACTTCCGCACTGGACAATTACGCGATACCAATAATTTGCCGTTCCAATTTGTTCAGGAAGTACAGGTCAAAACCAGTGGTTTTGACGCGGAATTTGGCGGCGCAACCGGCGGCGTGATCAACGTTGTGACGAAGAGTGGTGGCAACGAGTTTCACGGCGAGGGTGGATTGCAGTTTGAGACGAGCAGTCTCAGCGCCAGGCAAACACTAACGGGAAAGATCAATAACAGTGATCCGCAGTTTCAGGCGAATCCGTTAATTCAAGGTACAAGCGCGGCGCACCTAAGCTATATCAATCCGCCGGGAGACTCGTTCTTGAATACTTTTCCGAGCCTTACGTTGAGTGGACCAATCATCAAGAACCGGTTGTGGTTCCTGGCCAGCGGCGCTCCACAGTTTTATAGCAGCAGCCGAGATTTTCTGTTTTCAACCGGTCAAACAGTCCACTACAGACGTAACCTGCGGAACGATTACGAATTCGTCCGTCTCGATTCCTCGATCACAGACACGCTGCGGGTGTCGGGTACATTTACCTACAGCCCGCAACGCGAACACGGCCAGATTCCTTCGTACACGACGTCTGCTCCTCCCTCAAATGATTTCAGTCAATTGGGTGGACGCGTTGCAGCAAACAACATCACGGGCAGTGGTGTTTGGACTCCGACTTCCAAACTCATTATCAGTGCACGTTTCGGACGCAACTATCTAAATGAAAAAGACAGCTCGTATGGCGTGCCTGTAGGACCTCGTATTCGTTGTCTAAATGGTGGTAGTCCAGCCGGCGTGCCTGCAACCAACCCCTGCGCCTCCGGCTTCAACAGCACATCGGACATAACGAAGACGTCTAAGGACATTTCGATTAGAAAGACCTTCGATGCCGATGCCAGTTATCTCGTCGACAGTCTTGCTGGAAGACATAACTTTAAGTTTGGATACCAGCTGAACAGACTCTCTAACGATGTCGATCAGGGATACTTCGGAGTTGGTGAAGTTCGCTTGTTCTGGGGACAGTCTGACCGAGGCATCGGCCCCGGAGTTTGTCCAACTGGACCATGCCAGTCTTTTGGTTATGGTTATTTGCAGGATTTCGGAACAGTCGGTCTTGCACGCAGCACAAACACAGCGCTTTATGTTCAAGATGGTTGGCAACCGAAACCACGTCTAACTTTGAATCTTGGGTTACGACTCGAAAACGAGAACGTTCCCTCGTTTGCGCCGAATGCTCAGGAGATCAAGTTCGGATGGGGTTCCAAACTCGCTCCGCGCCTGGGTTTTGCTTACGACGTTTTGGGCAACGGCAGATGGAAAGTATTTGCGAGCTATGGTCAGTTTTACGACCGCTTCAAATATCAACTGCCACGCGGTTCATTCGGCGGCGACAAGTTGTTGCGTTATTTCTTCCCGCTGGCCGATCCAAACTACACGACGTACACTCGGGCCTACTCCCTGGCTCACACACTCGTTGGTCCACTTGATTTCCGTGTCCCGTCCAACAACCCGGCAGACAATCGCGTCGATCCGGATCTGAAGCCGGCGCGGCAGACGGAATTCACTGTTGGCTCGGAATATGGGTTGACTAACAGCCTGGTGTTCAGCGGACGTTACACACGTAAGAATCTGGACCGGACGATCGAAGACGTTGGCTTTATCGATGCTCAGGGCAATGAGAATTTCTTCATTGCGAATCCGGGCATGGGTGTTGTTTCACAACCCTTCGCTCCCGGACTTCCTGCATCACCGTTGGCGAAACGACTCTATAACGCTATGGAGCTTCGTCTCGACAAACGTTTCGTGAACAACTATTTCTTCAATGTCAGTTACACGTACAGTCGTCTGACTGGCAACTATTCCGGTTTATCGAGTTCGGATGAAGTGGATGCACTCGGCGTCGGTCGATCAAGTCCAAACGTCAACCGATTCTTCGATCTGCCGTTCCTTGGCTTTAACACTAACGGCCAGCCTGACAACGGTTTGTTGGCAACAGATCGCCCGCATGCCTTGAAGGTCTTCGGCTCGTATACGCTGGACTGGAAGAACTTCTTCGGACACAAGTTTGATAGTTCCGGCACCAATAGTACTGAGTTTGGTGCGTCATTTATTGGACTGAGTGGAACGCCTTTGTCTACTCGTGTTCAGGTTTATGGCGCGTACACCTTCCTCAATACGCGTGGAGACCTGGGTCGTAGTCCAGTGTTCACGCAGACAGATTTTCAACTGACGCATACCATCAAGCTAGCTGGTGATGGACGTTATGCGTTGAAGTTCGATTTGAATCTGCTGAATGCGTTGAATGAGAACAACGTTCTCAGTGTCTTTACGCAGATCTCGCCAGATTCGCTGACTGCCGGAAACTTCGGAATCAGTAATGCTGGTGGTCTCGGTGAGTTAAATACCTTCCGTGCAATATTCAACGGAGGGCTGACAAATCAAATCAATGCCGGATTAACTGGTGGCACTGTCGCGAGAGATGCGCGGTTTAATCAGCCGCTCACTCGCCAGATACCACGACAAGTTCGGTTTGGTTTCCGGTTTGTGTTTTAGTTGAGAGAGAGAGCAAGTGAAGTCTCTAAGGCCCGTCCGAGTTCGCTCGGATGGGCCTTTGAGTTGAGGAACGATAGTGGGAACAAAGTCAGTACCAAGTCATTTATCACTTGCCATTTTTCAGTTGGACATTTTGAAAGAGTTTTATCAATTGATAATTGCACGGAGGAAGCGCCCGAGCCCTAGTCATGCGAGCTGAATAAGGGGCGTGAGCATTGAGAGCTGCAAATGAACAAATGATAAAACTCTTTCAAATGTCCAACTGAAAAATGTCAAATGACAAATGATAAATGACTTGGTACTGACTGCTTTCTTACTCAGGGTTTGCCTGCCTGTTCCCGAAATCGCTTGATGAGCTTCTTAATATTTTCAGAGTCTCGCGAGTCGGGTTGCACCTTGAGGAACATCTCCAACTGATCGGCGGCCTCGCCAAATCTCTTCAATTGGTTATAAAGCAAAGCTAGCTGCCAGTGTGCATCAGCCAATTTCGATCCTGACAACTGATCGGCTTGTTTAAGGTATCGCTCGGCTTCTTCCATCGGTCCAGTCTGACGCAAAGCAATTCCGAGCCAGAGGTTCGCATTTACAGAGTTCTGTTTGAGCGAAACTGCACGTCGTAAGGATTCGACGGCGGTGGGTTGCTGTTTGAGATTGTATTGAGCAACTCCAAGCGCAAACCAACTCGACTGCGACCTGGGATTGATCTCCACGGCATGGGCAAGCGGTGCAATTGCCGGCTCATATTCTCGCTGTTTCACCAGCTCGGTTCCCATCAAGTCAAGAGCATCAAAATATTCAGGGTAGATCTGAATTGCCTGCCGGAATGTAGACAACGCTTCCTGGTTCTTATCAGATTGCTGCAGGAGTTGTACTCCTCGTTGATACAACTTGCGGGCCTGGTCGGGAACATCCTGAACAAAAACGACCTCGCTCTTTCCGGGTTCGTTAGAGTTTCTGTGTGCGACGAGAACGAAATCTACTTCTTCTGAAGCGGCGCCAAAGCCGAGCGGCCTCGCCAGCTCAACGCGTTTCGTTTGACTGATATAACCCTTGTCTGAAGCCTGAATTCTGATGTGGAAAGTACCATCAGAAAGTTTTCGGAAGACGAACAAGCCTGAGCCATTGGTCTTGACGACCTGGATTACCGTATCGACCTCATTCAGTAGTTCGACGCGAATTTCAGAAATTGAATTGTGTTCATTGTCAGTCACATGACCACTGATCATGTTTGAATTCTGTTGAGGTGTAACCTGCGCAACTATAGGGTGGGAGTTGCTATTTGAAGTTAGACTGATTGCGACTATGACACCTAGGAAGGCGAGCACTTGCACCTCTTCAAAGACTAAGCTGAAGATTTCAGTCAAAGAGACACCTTCTTCTGTTGACAGGAGCGTAATTTGTGACAGTTCGGCCTTCGTCCGTGACGAAAAGGCTTGTCAGTAACGTGGGATCAAATCATTTATCATTTGTCATTTGACATTCTCAGTTGGTGATTTGGAAGGTTTCTATCAATTGATAATTGCTGGGAGGAGCGCCGGAGTTCTCGTCATGCGAACTCTGAAGCACGGGCGCGAGCATTGACAGCTGCAAATGAACAAATGATAAAACTCCTTCAAACTGTCCAACGAACTGAAAATGTCAAAATGACAAATGAAAAATGACTTGAGCACTTCGACCCCCAGCGCATGAATACCGATCTCTTAATAATAGGCGCGGGCCCGTTTGGGATGTCGCTTGCAGCACAGGCAGCGCATGATGCCATCGATCATCTCGTCGTAGGTAAACCCATGGAGTTCTGGCGTCAGAACATGCCCAAGGGCATGTACCTTCGTTCAGACTGTGACTGGCATCTGGATCCTCAGAATGTTCATACACTAAAGGCGTACGCTCATTCGCTTGGAAAAACTGCGAAGGATGTCGAACCACTCTCACTCGAGTTCTATCTCTCGTACTGTGAATGGTTCCAGCATCAGAAAAAACTCCAGCCGCTACCCTTTTACATAAAACGTTTGGATCGAAACGGCAGCTATCGCGCGACGACTTACGATGATGATGTGATTGTTGCCCGGCGGGTTGTGCTTGCTCCGGGGTTCAGACACTTTGCTCATGTGCCAGCTGAGTTACAGCAAAAACTGCCCGAAGGCCGATTTGAGCACACTGCTGAGTTCGTCGAATTCGGTGATGCTTCAAACAAGCGTTACTTCATTGTCGGTGGGCGCCAGAGCGCTTTCGAGTGGGCCGCGTTGTTACTGGAAGTAGGTGCCGCTGCCGTTCATATTTCACATCGGCATGCGAGTCCGGCCTTTGCGATCGCGGACTGGAAGTGGGTTATTCCAACCGTAGACAATATTGCTAAAGATCCAAACTGGTTCCGGCGTTTGTCCGAACCGGAGAAAGACGCCGTCAATCACAAGCTGTGGTCAGAAGGCCGTCTAAAGATCGAGCCATGGTTGGAACCGAGACTGCAAGATGATCGATTGCACATATGGCCACACACGGAGCTGGTCAGGTGCGAACAGCAAGAGGATGGCGCGTTGCTTGTAAGTTTAAGCAATGGAGAAAAAGTCTTGGTGGATCAGATCGTCTTAGCCACCGGCTATAAAGTGAACATTACGAAGCTGCCATATTTAGCAGCAGGTAATCTTTTGCAGGAGTTGGACACTCAGAATGGGTTTCCTGTGCTTGATGATCACTTTGAGACTTCTGTGCCCGGTCTATTCGTTACCAGCATGCCTGCAACGCGAGACTTTGGACCGTTCTTTGGATTTACGGTCTCAGTGCGAACTTCAGCGAAACTTATTTGCGAGCGCCTCAAAGACTAGTATCCACAGATTATGCAGATTACACAGATTTTTTTGAGAGATTGGTCGTGTCGTCTCTCAAAAAAGCGTTTTAAGAAATCTGTGTAATCTGCGTAATCTGTGGTTGCTAGTTTTTTATTTCTGTAGCGCTACCAGTTACTGAGAACCGTCCTTCAACGAAGCTGGTCGTTGCAGAGTCTGCCCCACCACTAAAGCCAGGTTGCTTGCCCCCCACTGTTACTCTGAACTCACCCGGTTCGACAACTGTGCGGCCGTCGTCTGTAATCACCGATAGTTGCCGAGGCTGAAGTGTGAAACTAACAACCCGCTTCTCACCTGGTTTCAAGTGAACGCGTTCCACTCCTGCAAGCGATCGCAATGGCACGCGCACTGATGCAGCGAGATCGGTTATATACAGTTGCACCACTTCGTCACCATCACGATCGCCGGAGTTTTCTACGGTCGCAGTTACCGTAATTCCCTGCGTTGGCGATACTCTTGGTGAAGAAAAGCTGAGTCCTGAGTATTTGAATCGCGTGAAGCTGAGTCCGTATCCGAATGGATAAAGCGGTTCGCCTTTGAAGAAACGATACGTTCGTCCATCCATCGAGTAGTTCTCGAATGGTGGCAACTGGTCTACTGACTTATAGAACGTTACCGGCAATCGCCCGGCGGGGTTGTAATCCCCAAAGAGTACATCAGCAATGGCAGCTCCTCCTTCTTCTCCTGGATACCAGGCCTGGATAATCGCGTTGGCGTGCTCGTTAGCCCAATTCACCGCGAGAGCGCTGCCCGATAACAAGACGACAACTATCGGTTTACCAGTGGCTTCTACAGCTTCGAGCAAGCCCTGTTGACGCTTCGGAAGATTGATGTCCGTTCGATCACCGCCTTTGAATCCGGGCTCCTGCACATTCATTTCTTCCCCTTCGAGTCGTGAAGAAATACCCAGGACAAGCACCACCGCATCGGCCTGTTTTGCGATATTCACTGCATCGGTGTAAGGCGTTTCGGTTCTTACGACCGGAGGTTGCCACACGAGTTTTGCTACTGCGCCAATCTTGTTCTCGTAATAGTCCATCTTAAAGTCGTAGCTTTTGCCCGCTTCGAGTGTAACTTCACCAGTGATTGTTGCCGGCGCGTGATCGGTCCAGTCTTCCGCGATCAGTTTACCGTCGAGATAAATACGCGCACCGTCGTCTGCGATCGCTCCAAAGCGATACTTGCCGGAAACAGTGGGCACAAGTTTGCCGGTCCATCGAGCAGAAAACTGGTCGGCAGGAATCCCGGGTGCAGGATTATTCATTCCCCAGTCGAAGTTCACCTCCCTCTCGGATCGTCTTAACGCAGGCGGACCTTCAAGATTCATGTTCGCGAAAAATTCGACGTTAACTTCGCGTAAAGCTGACGCGGGTACAGGCACCGCAGAGACTTCTGTCAGTGTAGTGCCCTTGTCGTAAAGCACTTTTGTTTGCGGAGATACGCGACTCTTAATGCCCGCGAGTGGTGTTGTTGCGCGAGAGGGTTGACCATTGTAATTGCCGAGCAGTACCTGAACATCATCTGCGTTCGGACCAATGACGGCGATCGATTTCAGATCCTTTCGGAGTGGCAATGTATTGTTCGCGTTCTTGAGTAAGACGATTGATTCACGTGCTGCTTCGAGTGAGATTTGACGGTGTTCCGCCGAGTCGTTCGCAGAGAAGGGAATCTGCGTGTATGGCACCATCTCAGGCGGATCAAACATGCCGAGGCGAAAACGAGCTTCAAAGAGTCTCTTCAGCGCACGATCGATCTCAGCCTCCGAAATCAAGCCTTGCTTCACCGCCTTGACAAGAGCCTTGTAAGAATCGCCGCACTCGAGGTCGGTGCCTCTTTTGACGGCAAGAGCTGATGCTTCTTCGGCCGTTTTCACGAAGTGATGGCGCTGGTAGATGTCGTCGATCGCACCGCAATCAGAAACAACGTAGCCGCTGAAGCCCCACTCGCCGCGCAAAAAATCTTCCAACAAGTGTTTGTTGGCACAGCAAGGCTCGCCGTTAGTGCGGTTGTAAGCACACATAATTGATGCGGCATGCGCCTCAGTGATCGTTGCACGGAATGCCGGCAGGTAGGTTTCGCGCAATTCGCGTTCAGCGGCTGCAGCGTCGAAGCGATGTCGCTCGGGTTCGGGACCAGAATGGACAGCGTAGTGTTTGGGGGTTGAGACAACTTTCAAATACTTCGGATCATTTCCCTGAAGACCTTTAACAAATTCAACTCCTACACGTGCGGTGAGATAAGGATCCTCGCCATAGGTCTCCTGACCACGACCCCACCGCGGATCGCGAAAGATGTTGATGTTGGGAGACCAGAACGTAAGCCCATAAAACCGGTCCCGATTCCCGTGACGTTGGGCGTCGTTATATTTGGCACGAGCTTCGTCTGAAATCACGTTAGCAACGCGCCCAACAAGTTGTGGATCGAACGTCGCGCCTAAGCCGATGGCTTGCGGAAACACAGTTGCGATCCCTGAGAATGCGACGCCATGCAAAGCTTCATTCCACCAGTCGTATTCCGGGATGTCGAGGCGCGGAATGGCCGGTGCCTTGTTCATCATCTGTGAAACTTTCTCTTCAAGTGTCATGTGAGCAATGAGATTGTCCACACGAAATTCGAGAGGAAGCTTCGGATCCAGATATTCTTTCCCGTCTTGTGTGGAAGCGCGGGGACTGATGAAGACGAGACACAGTGCGAGCATAATCAAAGGTAGGGCTCGGCGATGGAGAGACATTTTTTGCTCCTGTTAATACTTATGCTGGGAAGCTCGAACGGTGGAATTTTAATACATGTCAAGAACAGTACAAGTAGGAAGAATGGGAGGAACGTTGAAAGGGCGGTTGGGAAAGGGCAAGGACAACACAAACCATAATTAAAAGCGCAGTTGGGAAGGGGGCAAGCGCGCTATTAATTTTGATTTGTATGAGTGTTGCTTGCCCCTTCCCAATTGCGAATTCTTGATTTTAGGTCCTGGAAAAGAAGGGCGGCTGGTGAGAGCCGCCCGGATGACCAGCATCAGAAGTTCAGCTTCAATGCGAATTGGAAGATCCGCGGATCGAAAGTATCCGTGATCTGACCAAACGACGATGCATTAATATTCTGAGGCAACGCCGTGCTGGTGATGAAGAAGTTGGTGTGGTTGAAAACGTTGAATACCTCCCCACGAAATTCGATGTTCACGTTTTCGTTAATGCGCGTTCGTTTTATCAATCCCAAATCAAGGTTCCAGTAACCTGGTCCAGTTACAGGAGTCAGTTGCAAACTTCCAACGGTTCCTGCTGACGGGTTGCTAAGAAGCGTCAGCCGGTTTGCAATGAAATCGGGATCAAACATCAACGGTGCGCCGGTAGTTCGATCGAAGAACAATCCGGAGTGACTCTGGAGTTCACCGATCGTTAGGTTCGTGTTAACTGTGTTCAAACCTGACCGACCGGTTCGATTCAAAGTGCCGCGTGCGGAAACAAAGCTAAGTGGACGACCTGATTGAGCTGTAAAAATTCCTGTCACTTTAAGCCCTCCAAGAACTCTGCTCATAAAGCCGTTATTAATCCACCGCTTGTCGCTACCGAATGGAAGCTCATACCCTCCATTGGCTTTGAACACATGCGTTAGATCATTGTTAGCTCTACGCTTCTCAACCACATCGCCAAGTGTCAGATCGAGGAGACCCGAGAAGTTAGTGCTCGAGCCTTCATAATCAGTCAATGCTTTGCTCCAGGTGTAATTTGCCTGGAAATCAAAACCGTTTGTGTAACGACGGCGAATTTCCGCCTGTAGCGCGTTGTAGCTTGAGTAAGCGCCATTACCTACGTAGTCGGCCACGTACGTACTCGGATTCGGCAGATAAGGCGTTATCGCTTGTGTTGAGCCGAAATCTTCGCCACCAAATCCACTAAAGAAGAAGGATTTGTTGCTGATGTAGAAGTCTAACGCTCTTGCCGGTTCGCCTTGTCTAACCGCGGTCAGGAATGTCTGCTGGTTTAGAGCGAACGCCCCAAACGATGGCAGCAGCTGCAGAGGTTGGCGGTTGGCGCATTGAGCCGCGGTTGGGTTAACACGACCAGCGCAGTTGTTGAAGTTGAACATTGCGCGCTGGAAATCCTGGAAGAACCCGTTTGCAAAGATTCGCTGTTGATTGACATCGACTGCCCGAGTAAGTTTCGTTCCTCGATTTCCAACGTAACGAATCTCGAACACAGTATCCTTGAAGATTTCGTGCTGGCCGCCTATGTTCCACTGTTGCACGTAAGGCACTCTAAGATTTGGATCGAACGTAAAGAGCGCAAACCCGTCGTCTAGTCGGAAATTTTCCAGCGACGTTTGTGGTAGATGGAGTGACGGAATCGCCACGACTGGAACTCCGCTACTCAGTGTCCCCGAAGTACCGTTCAACGTAATCGCCTGGGAGAACCCTCTGTTAGCAGCGTTGTCGATAGTCGAAATGTTGTTATCGATGACATAGGAGATGCCATAGCCACCTCGAATCGACGTTTTTCCTTTCTTAAACGGATCCCAGGCGAAACTGAAGCTGGGCGCAAAGTTGTTCCAATCGTTTTTGAATAGCGGCCTGCCACCACCCGACGCGGCGTCCACCGTTGCATTCGGATTACGAAGTGCCTCGAGCCCGCCCACCGGGAGTTGGAGTAAACCATTCTTTTCGACGGGCACCGACACAAACTCATAACGCAAACCAAGGTTAATGGTTAGATTCTGACGTAAGCGCCAGGTGTCTCCGATGTATGGTCCTACACTCCAATACTGATAGTTTTGCGTAATCGTTTGACCACGAAGCAAGCCTGACGATTTGTCCTTCGCATTGAAGGTCTCATCCACGCTCGCGATTGGGCCAGTTAGAGCTGCCAGAATACTAGTTGCATTGTTGAAGTCAGTTGACGAGATACCACCTGGGAACAGGTTAGTTCGCAGCGGATTCAGTGTTCCGACATCGTTGAAGCCGACGGTGACGAGTGGGATGGTGCCGCCAGCGTCGAATGGATCTATCTTCACGACGCGATAGTTGGCTCCAAAACGGAAGAAGTGATTCTCTCGTGCCCACCCTACGTTGTCCATTAGCTCATAGGTGGCAGTCTTACGTCCCTGCTCGAGAAAGTTCTGTTCAGGATCACTGATCAGAGGAAACGTGACTTGATATCCACGATCAAACGTTTGGTTGTTTACAAACTGAGGTTTGTTTCGCATGAACCCGCCGCGCAACTCGTTATTGAGAGTAGATGTGGGCGTCCAATTCCAGGCTGCAGCGAGTCGCGGGCGCCGGGATCGTTGTCCCCCACCAGGCAGGCCGGGGAACGGTTCGCCGATCGCATTGAATGGATCGTTGGGCAAGCTGAAGTGAAATTGACTGAAGCTGACTTCAAACCGGTGAGCAGAGCTGAGGTCGTAGTCAGTCCTGAAGCCCCAGAGATGCTCGTCAGTTCCTGATGGCGTATTGAATCTGAAACGGGCGAAATTACGCCGGTCGCCGCCCGTTAGATCATTTGGCAGCGGAGTCAGATTGATTAGCGAGTTCGTCACTGAATCGCGAGTGAGACCACTCAACGTAAGCAGGTTAACTGTTTGAGTCGTTCCATTCGTTGCAGTGTAAGTAAATTGTCCCTGACGGGCTGGGCTCGTCAGAACCGTTCGAACTACAGATTCATCGCTGCGTGCAATCGTTCCTTCGTAATAGGCATAGAAGAAAAGTTTGTCTTTTCCGTAAGTACGAGGCCCGCCTTCGCCAAATCGCGGCAGCACAAACGGACCACCAATCTGAAGACCGAATTGGTTTTGAATCAACTTTGCCTTGCCTACACCAGCGGCGTTGTTGAAAAAGGAGTTTGCATCGAGCGCGTCGTTGCGATGGTATTCGAAAAGGCTGCCATGAAAAGTTTTGCTACCACGCGGCGTCACTAGTTTTACCTGAGCCACACCGAGACCGTCACTGGGACCAGCGTTCTGAGTAGTCAGCGTAAATTCGGCAACACCCGGAACACTTGGAGCGGCATCTCCAAACAACGAATCGGTCCTGATGAAGTTGTCGTTGATGTTGATCCCGTCCCACGTTAGATTTGAAAACGTGCCACGCAGGCCATTGATGGTTGAAGTGCGATCAGTGGCGCCGGTAGAAACCCCCGCCTGCAGGCCTGCCAATGAAAGTGGGTTACGTCCATTCAATGGCAAATCGTTGATCTGCTGTTGTTGGATAGTTGTAGCCAATTCGCCGTTCGTTGAATTGATCGGCACTGCCGCGTCCGAAGCTGAAACCGTCACGGTTTCTTCCACTCCTCCAGCAGCCAGTTCAATAGTCACAGTGGCAGGAGTGGCGACATCAACTTTGAATGCCGCTACTTCCTGTGTCTTGAAGCCGGCATGTTGAGCACGCAACGAGTAAATGCCGGGACGAACATTTTGAAAAACATAAAAGCCGTCTGTATTGGTTGTGACGGAGGTTTCACGGCCCGTTGCTTTATCGATGAGTGTAACCGTTGTGCCGGAGACGATCGCACCGGCCTGATCCTTGGTCGTTCCGTTGACAGTTGCGTCAACGCTTTGTGCAAAAGCAGGGAGAGCAAACAACATCACCGCGAACGATACAAAGATCGTTCTAAGGATGAGGGTGTTCGCGCCGAAACGTCTTTTCATAAACTCTCCTTTGTTCCTGATACTTATTTGTCTTCTTTCCACGAGGTGCGTGTGTGCTCTGCGAGGTAAATGGGCACACGTGTGACTGAAGATGTAGATTTGTATCTAACAATTCACACTACAAACCTTTGGATATTTCTTTGGGGAGACCGGCGCGAATCAACTCCAATCAATTGTTAGAGTCGATTCGTAAAAGATGGATATAGCAAAGGGAAGGCCAAGAGAGCGTGCATTCGAGAACCGCTTGCATCAACAATAAAGTCTAAGTGGATCGATGTGCTCGTGGTCCGACTGTGGATGTTTTCCAATGCCACGGATCAGTCTTCGTAAACGAAATTGCGAGTTTCGGACGGCGATCCGAAAACTGCAAACCTGAGTCTTTCATCGACAGACTTTCCGACTCGAACTGGAATACAAAAAAGTGAAATTGAAACTTGAGCTGCTCATTCTTGTTAGTGTTATTTCGTGTAATTCGTGGATCGTGGTACGTCGCTGAAAAGAACGATCCGCGAATCACACAATCTAAGCCAAACTCGAGTTTTAAGACATTCACTCAGGCTGGGAGAATGGGATTTGAGTTTTCGCAGAATATCTTTAGCATCGTAGTAACAGTCAGACGTATAATCGCGCTTCAAGCCCCAGTGACCTTACGATTGCACCCAGCTTGACTCTTGGAGACGTCATGATTTTGAGGAGAATTAAAGTGCACACTGCAATTGCAGCCGTCATTTTGATGGTTGCTGCAAGTGCGGGAGCACAACAGCCATCTTCTACGGATAGTCTCAATACACTCATGTCGCATCGCACGGAGATGTCGACACGATCTGTGGACGAGACACTGCGTCGGCGCTTTGAGGAAGGAAAGTCAGAGAGCAATTTCCCTTCGGATGGAAGAAGCAGCAAGCCTGGTGTTACGCGTGCGCTTACTCCTGAACAACAGAAAGCATTGCAGCATAACGAGCGCGGACTTCAATTCTTTTCGAAGGGAAAGCTGGACAATGCTATCAAGGAGTATCAGGACGCCATCCGTTCCGATCCACAACTGGCGGCTGCTCAGAACAATCTCGGTAGTGCCTACTTTGGTGCTGGACGCTTTGAGGAAGCAGCTACCGCGTTCCAAAAAGCAGGCGAACTTGATCCCAACTATGGTCAGGCGTTCTTCAACCTCGCGCTGACGCAGATCAAACTCGGACGCGAGAAGGAGGCTAACGAAACATTGTTAGCGGCGTTGCGCGCCTACAACTCCGCGGGCGAGGCGCATCTGCAGGCAAACCGTCTTAAGGAAGCGGAGGAAGCTTTCCGCGGAATGCTTCAGATTGATCCGGAGTATCCGCTCGCACTACTTCGCATAGCTCTCATCTGTACTGAATCGGGCCGCTATGAAGAAGCCGACAGTAATGCCCGCCGCGTGACACAGCGCGAACCGAAGAACCCTACTGCGCATGCAATTCTCGCCGAAGCGTTGTACGGGGCCGGCAAATATCAGGAGGCGGTCGAGTCAGCAGATCTCGCGCTTAAATTCTCACCGAACTTTCCTTACGCGCATTACTTCGCCGGCGTCGCGCGGTTTTCTTTAGGACAACGCGAAGCCGCCCTTGCGCACCTCGCTCAACTGCAAAAACTTAACTCGCCAGAGCTGGCGCAAAGACTCTCGGATGTTCTCAACGGCAAAGCACCGGCGAAGCAATAGTCTCGCGTAAACCGGTCCGTTTTTTGTTCGTGTAGTTCGTGTGTTTCGTGGATCGCCTTTCTACGGTACCAAAAAGCGATCCACGAAACACACGAACTACACGAATAGACTGCCTGTCACTGGGTCAGAGCATTAAGTGCAACACCCCGCCTTTAGGAAACAACCTCGCCACTTAGACTCCTCACATGATTTCAATTAGCGAGTACCTTGGAACACGCGTAAACTTATCACGCGAGAGCTCTTTAATGCAGAACAACTCCATTACTCGCGAAACACTCCTCTCCTATCTAGACGATTACACTCGCCGGGGTTCAGACATTCTGTTTGTTTCACAACGCGGATTGCGACTTGTTCGGTGCTCATACGCGAGTTTGGTTTCCTACGCACGTCAAACAGCTCGCGAATTGATGAACCGCGGAATCCTTGAGGGCGACACCGTGATTCTTTGTGGCGAGAACAGTGCGGAATGGGTGGCGGCGTTCTGGGGATGTTTGATCGGCGGTGTAGTTGTCGTTCCACTCGATAAGGACACAACGATTGATTTTGCCCGAGCTGTTCAAGAGCAAACGCGAGCAAAGTTGATCTTTGCGAGTACGAGTACGACCGGAGTTTCAGATCTTGAAGTACCACGAATCGAAATGGATGAACTATTCGAGCTCGTTAGTTCACACGATCCTCGACGGGTTGAGACGCACTCAATCACATCGAGTACTCTTGCTGAAGTAGTGTTTACGAGCGGCACGACCTCCACTCCAAAAGGCGTAATGCTCACCCATGCGAATTTGCTTGCCAATTTGTTGCCCATTGAAAAAGAGATCTCGAAATATCTCAAATGGGAAAGATTTTTCCATCCGATTCGATTTCTAAATCTGGTTCCACTCAGTCACGTGTTCGGGCAGTTTATGGGGATGTTTGTTCCTCAGCTTCTGGGTGCTGAAGTCCATTTCCACAACAGTCTGAATCCCGCAGATATCGTTGAGCGAGTCCGAAGACATCGGATTTCTGCGGCGGTACTTGTGCCTCGCGTTCTGGACTCTTTGCGACAGTGGCTTGAGAGACGTTATGAGTTGCGAGGGGAAGAAGAAGAATTCAAACAAAAACTTTCAGCTGCAGTAGACAGGTCCTTCTGGCAACGTTGGTGGATCTTCCGACGAGTGCATCGCTTATTCGGGTGGAAGTTTTGGGCGTTTGTTTGTGGAGGCGCAACGCTTGAAGCCCCGACAGAAGAATTCTGGCGTCGATTGGGTTTTGCTGTCTTGCAAGGTTATGGAATGACAGAAACCGCGTCTTTGATCTCCGTGACACATCCCTTCAAAGATAACGGTGGTTCAATCGGCAAGGTGATGCCTGGTTACGAAGTGAAACTGGATGAGGAGGGCGAGATTGTAGTACGCGGGCCAAGTGTGTCGTCTGGTTATTGGACGGCGAGTGGCGAAGTTTCACGAGAAAACAACCAGTGGCTTCACACAGGTGATGTTGGAACACTCGATGAGTCAGGACACCTTCATTTCAAAGGTCGCAAGAAAGACATCATCGTTACCTCGGGCGGCCTGAATGTTTATCCGGAAGATCTCGAAGCAGTTCTCAATGAGGATTCAGATGTGCGTTCCAGTTGTGTAATCAAATGGTCCGGTACGCAAGGTGATGAACCACTCGCTGTGTTGATACTTAACGATCCGCGGGCGAATGTTGAAAGGGTAATTGAGCGCGCGAACAAGAAGCTCACCGAGCATCAGCAGATCAGACACTGGCGAGTCTGGGAAGGCCCAACGTTTCCACTTACTGGAACGCAAAAAGTTTTGAAGAGAGAGGTCGCTGCGAAGATTGGAACGTTACGCACTGAGTTCATCAATACTAACGACAACGGTTCCAATTTCGTCATTGAGGAAGCTGCTCGAATCACTGGTCAACAGTTCGCCGCAGCTGGTGACCCAGCGCTCAAATTAAGCACCGACTTAAAACTGGATTCGTTAGGACGAGTCGAATTACTAAGCGCGCTGGAAGATCGTTACCAGATTGAAATCGATGAAGCGAGCTTTACTGCCGCAACCTCAGTCGGTGACGTGGAGCAAATCATTCGTGGTGGTGTTAGGAAAGTTTCTGCGGCCTATCCGTATCCGACGTGGTCGCATTATTTTCCAGTAACATGGATTAGAGCACTACTGTTCTACACAATAATCTTTCCTATTACGCGCATGATGAGCCGGCTGAAAGCGGAAGGGTTGGAGAATCTTCGTGAGCTCAAAGAGCCTGTTCTTTTTATTTCAAACCACGTGACACTCGGAGATCATGCATTAATTCTTTCCGCGCTTCCCATGCGTTTGCGTCATCGACTTGCGATTGCAATGGAAGGTGAGCGATTGCGCGAATGGCGTCATCCACGAGGCTCGACAGGAATGCTTATGCGGTTGCAAATGATCGTTGAGTACATCCTGGTCACAACCTTTTTTCATGTATTCCCGTTGCCGAAGAAGAGTGGGTTTCGTCGGAGTTTTGCGTACGCAGCCGAAAGTGTCGAACGAGGCTTCAGTGTACTCGTTTTTCCTGAAGGCCGGCGTGCTCCACGCGGACAGATGCACTTGAGCCGATTTAAGAGTGGCATCGGATTGTTGGTATCTGAACTGCAGATTCCAGTTGTGCCAGTGAGATTGGAAGGCCTTTACGAACTGAAGCGGCGTCGCCAGTATTTTGCGGAGAAGGGCATGGTCTCTGTTAAGTTTGGTAAGCCCATTCGATTTGAACGCTCATGCGAACCAGCGGCGATTGTTGAAGAACTCGAGCAGCGAATGTCCGATAAACTTTAGTTTGTCGTGTCGCGCTCAACACGACGGCTAATGTCAAAAAGCTCTGAAACTTTAACTCTCGTAATCTGCAACATACGAAAAATTGAAGTTTATCGGACAGGTTTTTTCTCAACCGCTTTGATGTCTTTGGGATCGAGGAGCGCCACCATTCCACCTTTTCGATACCAGATGCCCTCTGAAGTCTGCCATGCTTCATCTGCTTCAATCGTCACACCGGTATTTAACTTGATCGTCAGCGGTCCCGCATTTTGACCGCGAGCAGTCGAGATCGGACTAATGCTCAGCTTGACTTGCTCGGGACTGGGTTGAACGGACGGGGATGGTTCGGCACTTGGCGAAGGTGAAGGTGAAGGTTCAATCGTTGGACTCGGAACTGAATCTGCCTGGCGACTTGAAGGACGCGGAGGCAACGTCTGTGGAGCTACGGCCGGCGTAGAAGTCGATGAGGCGATTGGCTTCGGCGCCTTGTCACGCGTTAAGACCAGGTACATGAGAGCCAACAAAACCCCAATCACCACGCCAACGGTGGCGACGATAAACAGGGGAGTTTGCTTCGAACGACTAGGGGGGAGCTCGATGAATTCGCGATTGTCGGCAGCCTCAGTCAGTGCAGTACCGTCAAGTTCGCAGAACTTCTCTGTGCCGGGAAACAATGAATTACATTCAGGGCAACGCTTCATCTTTCTTGCGCAGACAATCCGGCAACAGTGTGTCAGTTTGGTAGCGGATCCGCAAAGGAATCGTCACAGCCAATGCTGAGCGCGAGCGCTCGGATCGCTATGCGCGCCTCCTGTTGTTCTGTCTCGTCGAGTAATGTCCAGCCGAGGAAGATCGGACACTCGTCATCGTGAGTTAGTGTCTTGTTGCACACCGGGCACGAATCAGGCGAAAGCTCCAGCACTACGTATAGCTTCGCCAACAGCGTGATGATTAGCTCGACACGTTGCTGTTGTTCAGGTAGGTCAAACATTCGTCAATAGGTCCTACAGGCCCAATAGGTCCTATATATCCGACTTAACTAGTAAGTCAGAGTGTTCTCCCACTTCACTCGCTTCAACAGCGCGAAATCTGACAGCATCTTTCCAGCACCCAACACTACTGAAGTCAACGGATCGTCAGCAACAAAAACCGGTAAACCAGTCTCGGCGCGTAAACGCTGATCGAGATTTTTCAATAATGCGCCGCCACCAGTGAGTACGATTCCACGATCGATGATATCAGCAGAAAGCTCAGGCGGGGTCTTTTCCAGTGCAACGCGCACTGCATCGACAATCGCCGTGACGCAAGGATCCAATGCTGTGCGTACTTCATCGTCGGTAACGGAGATCGTCTTTGGAATGCCTTCGACGATGTTGCGACCGCGCACGTCCATCGAGAGCGATTCAGCAAATGGGAAGGCACTGCCAAGATGGATCTTGATCTCTTCAGCGGTGCGTTCGCCAATCAGCAGATTGTATTTGCGCTTTACATACTCTGCGACCGCCGTGTCCATCGCATCGCCGGCCGTCCGAACGGCACGTGCGTAAACAATACCACCAAGACTGATGACGGCGATGTCCGTTGTGCCGCCTCCGATATCTACGACGATATTGCCATGCGGCTCTGTTATCGGGAGGCCTGCTCCAATTGCGGCGGCAACGGCTTCCTCGACCAGATAAACTTCAGAGGCCTTTGCTCGGTAGGCTGAATCTTCTACAGCCCGTCGTTCCACCTGCGTAATCTCGCTGGGGATACCGATGACAACGCGCGGACTCACCCACGTTCGTCCGTTGTGCGCCTTGCGGATAAAGTGCTGGAGCATCTTTTCAGTGACTTCGAAGTTCGCAATCACCCCATCGCGCATGGGGCGGATGGCGACGATGTTGCCAGGCGTCCTTCCGAGCATCTCTTTGGCATCTTTACCGACTGCTTCGACGTTATTGGTCACCTTATTTATGGCGACAATTGAGGGTTCACTGAGCACGACGCCACGCCCTTTGGCGTAGACGAGGGTGTTGGCAGTGCCGAGGTCAATGGCGAGATCGCTTGAGCGGAGTGCGGATATAAGGGGAAAAGACATTGGTTTGGCTCAGACTTTCGAATCGGAGTTGGACTTGGGACAAGGTCGGGAGGCCGGATTGCGCGATCTTTGTAAGAAAATAACAAAGACAAACAGTATTTAATTTATTGAGTAGGTGCTGTCAAGAAGATTTTTTGGAGGCTGGGGTACCCTGCGCCTCAGAATTGAAAACGCAGTTGGGAAGAGGGCAAGCGGTACCCACACAAACAAAAGTTGGAAGCGCAGTTGGGAAGGGGCAAGTGGTAACCACACAAACAAAAGTTGGAAGCGCAGTTGGGAAGGGGGCAAGCGGTACCAACACGAACCTCAGCCAAACAGACCCTGAGCGCGCCCCCCGCAGGTTTCAGGCCCCAAGATTAGAATTAGAGCCAGACAAGGGAACATCGGTTTGGGGCCCAGAACCTGCGGGGGCGCGCTCGGGGTCTGGTGGGCGGAGGTTCGTGTTTGGATCGCTTGCCCCCTTTTCAACTGCGCTATTAATTTGGATTTATGTTTCACTGTTTGCCGCCTTCCTTGACTGCAACTTTTTATTATTTTCGTTTGGGGTCGAATATAATCCGCGCACCCATGACTTCATCACTGTTCAAATCCTCCAAACCTGTAATCGGTGTCATTCACGTTGGGGCGTTGCCGGGAACTCCACGTAATCATCAAAGCGTCGCCGAGCTAGTGAAGTCTGCTCGCGATGAGGCTCATGTCTACCATGAGACGGGTGTGGATGGGATAATTATTGAAAACATGCACGACGTTCCATATCTGCGAGGCGAGGTTGGCCCTGAGATTGTCGCTGCGATGACTGCAATCGGATTAGAGGCGAAGAGTGCCGCGTCGCTTCCGGTAGGTATTCAAATCCTGGCAGGCGCGAATATCGAAGCCCTGGCCGTCGCACACGCGGCAGGTTTGGACTTCATTCGTGCTGAAGGATATGCCTACGCCCACGTTGCGGACGAAGGTTTGATCCAGTCGTCGGCCGCGAAGTTACTTCGTTATCGCAAAATGATCGGAGCCGGCAATGTGCAAGTGTGGGCGGACATTAAGAAGAAGCACTCGGCACACTCTATAACCGCGGATGTGAGCTTAGGAGAGACAGGTGAAACAGTTGAATTCATGGGCGCCGATTGTGTAATCGTGACCGGGACTGTCACCGGTAAGCCACCGACTATCCAGGATGTTCATGAGTCAAAGGCCCACTGCACTTTGCCAGTGATTCTCGGTTCCGGAATCAGCGAAAAGAATATTGAAGAGTTCTATCCGCATGCCGACGGATTTATAGTGGGCACCTCTTTCAAAGAGGATGGAGACTGGGCGAAACCTGTGGACGCTACTCGCGTGAATCGGTTTATTCGTGCGGTGACGACCCTTAGATAATTGTGAACTCGCCACGAAGACGCGAATACAAGTTAGATTTTCCGTTGCGTCTTAGCGTGACTTTGTGACTTCGTGGCAAGAGTCCTTAAGGTTACGGCTTCATCTTGTCGCAGGCATCTTTCAAAGCATTGAATGTCACAACGTTGAGACTCATGCTCAATTGACTTGAATCGTTGGTGATGTAGTTGGAGAGAATCGAAGACGTTTGTTCGTCTGACATCTTTGCAGTGCAAGTCTTCAGCCACGTCAACCGCTCCTCAGGTGCGCCGAAGAATGGAGCCACCAACATACCGTTTATTGCTCCTGTTGCGTAAGCACGCTTCTCCGTCTCCGACATCTCGAAGTAATCCTTGCCGGTAAAAAAACCTCGACTGATAGTCACTCGTTGTTGCGACGCGTGACTGTCGATGCACATCAATATCAACAGAACGAAGATCAACCGTTTCATAGCTCATGCTCCGAGTCTGATCGCTTTAACATGCGAATGTTAACCGCGAATCGGTGGCGTCCCAAAGCCCTTTGGATGCGGTGGCCTGCCACTGCTTTGTTATAGCGTCGGATGCTGCTATTTAGGGCAAACTCGAAAATGTCGCTTTAACAAAGCGACTGCAGGTCGTCGCACTCCAAAGTTCACTGACCCACAATAGCTCTTACTCGGCTGCCTTTTAATAACGTGACAATTCCATTCCGTCGGTACCACACACCATCCTTCGTTCGCCACGCGGCGTCAGCCTCGATCCGAGATCCACTCGTCAGAATAATTACTGGTTTCGAAGAGGCCGCTGATTCGGTACGCGGAGGACCAGTTGAAACTTGACCAAGCCGAACTGTCGGATGTGTTGTGGAGACTTTCGGGGTGGTTGTTGGCGGCTTCTCTTGAGCAACCAACTCAGGCAATGGCGAACTCGCAATTGTCGGTGAGGGCGAAGGTGATGGAGTCGCTACCGCAGGAGGTTGTCCAACTTGAGATGTAGCTGCTTCTGAGTTTCGTGAAACCATGCGTCGATGAACCGCAATGTAGATCGCAACCGAAATCAAACCGAGTATCAAGCCCAGCGCCGCAGCGATCGGTAAAGCGCGTCGACTCCGTCTTGCTTCAAACTTCCTTGAGTGTGTCGCGGCAAGTTCAGCCAGTGATGGTCGTTCAGGAGTATTGGTGATTGCTGCGATCTCCGACTCTGTCGCCGATACGAGACGTGTCTGATCAAAATCGCAGACTTCATCTCGATCGGGATAGATGAATTCGCACTGGGGGCAGCGTTTCATAAGGTTTCGGAATTGTAAGAGAGTTCCTAAAAGCGAGGGGCTGGAGAAGTTGGGGTTGCCGCCTGTCTATTATCAAAATCGAAGGGTGAGTGTGATCTGGAAGGAATGGCCGTTAGGGGATGGCTGCGAGGCGTCAAAACTTGAATGGTTTCTTTAATAACCTCCCTGTCTTTTTCATGAACGATCCGATCTTGGAATCGTTTTCCTGAGGCTGACTTGAGCTAGCCTTTTTTGGGTTCGCTTTTGGCGTGGCTGGCTTTTTCAGTTCGGTGTCAGCTGTAGTTTTCGTCACCACGGGCTTTGGTTCTGAATGAGGTTCTGGCGTGATGACCTTGTTTTCCGGTTCACTTGCGACCGCAGTATCTGTTGACGCTGGTTGAGTCGCGTTAACTGAGGCGCCAGAATCACTGCTTGGGATGACCTTCCGTTGATGGGTCGCAACGTAATAAACGAGGGAAAGGACTGAGGTCAGGACTAACACCGCAAAGACCGTCAGAATCCGATTTCGTAACTGCGATCTTTGACTTTTCCCTTGTTTGGGAAGCTTTTGAGAGTCGAAGACGAGTAGGATGCCATCCATATCGCACAAGCTCTGGTCGTCTTCATAGATGAACTCACACTGCGGGCATCGTTTCATCGGGACCCTCCAGGAAGTCGGGACATTGTCATGGGGCCTGCGGGTAGTTTGGTGTGAGATTTCCCGCAGGGCTAGAGTAGCATCCGGGCGGCAAAGAACACAACGAAGTTATTTTTGAGGCAAACTCCAGCTTGTCGAGGACTCCGGAGTCTGAATTCTGGATGAACCCTAAGAACTGCGGAGCCAAACTTTAAGTTTGTAGGACATCACGACTTACAGGTACCTCTCCGCAATCACGTTGCGATGATGAGCCACGTGGCCCGCAATGATGTAAGCCAGCGCGTTTACTGTAAAGGGGTTGTCGCTCGCGACTCCTGTTCGCATCCAGGCGTCAGGCGACAGATTCTGAAAGAAGGAGATCGTTGATTTGCGTACGTTCTCGAACTCCTCTCTTAACCCGGACCAGGACATTTCATTGGCGCCGGCAGCCGCCACGCAAATATCCTGATCAAAACTGGGAAGCGCATCCTGAAAGCCTCGCGCAAACCACAGAGCGCGACCAAGGAAAACTCGCTCGCCGTCGTTAACGTGGTTTACGACCTGACGAATTGTCCACTTTCCGGGAGAGTAACTGTGGAGTGACTGCTCGTCCGAGATAACGCCCAGGAACGCATTTGTGTCCTGGAGCTGCGACGTGAGCTCTCCAAGGATGTCGTCGCCTGGAATCAAATCAATGTAGCGCGAGTAGTAGGGGGCAGCTTCATTGGGTTGTGGGTGTGGCATGACGCGCATCGTAAAGCGCGGTTGGTAAAAAGACAAATTTCCCTGGTTCAGCTATGGCTTAGCGCAAACCCCAACGGATGGGATGCAATGAAATCGCACAAAACCGACATGAAATATCTAATCAGAGTGTAACGAGTTGGGGCCGCTTGGTGTCTAATTTGCTGAAAGAAGTTGGGTGTAACTGAAGCCCGGCGGGCACCGAGCATTCGGTTACCAATCGTACCCTGGGGAGATTTGAAGATTATGAAAAACGTACGAACGAAGTTATTGACCATCGTCGCAATTTTGGCGCTTGGTGTTGTTCCAGCAATGGGACAGCAAAATCGCGGAATGGTTATCACCAATCCGCAACTCGGAAGGCAGGTCCGACATGAGTTGGTTACACTCCCGTACTACGGTGTGTTTGACAACTTAGCCTACAACGTCAATGGAAACACCGTTACGTTGTACGGTCAGGTTGTCCGTCCGACAACCCGATCTGACGCTGAGAGAAGAGTGAAACGCTTAGCGGGCGTGTCGCGCGTAGTTAACAATATCCAGGTTCTGCCGTTGTCCGGATTTGACGACAACATCCGACGAGCAACCTATCGCTCGTTAGCGCGAACCGCTGGTTTGTACAGATATCTGCAAGGCACTAATCCATCGATTCACATCGTTGTGGATCGTGGGCACGTTACCTTGGAGGGTGTAGTCTCGAACAGCGGTGACAAGACGCTTGCGAATATGGCAGCTCGGCAAGTACCGGGCGCATTTTCGGTGACTAACAACTTGAAAGTTGAAGGCAGCGTTGGATAAATCTGAAGGATGAAGGCGGAAGGATGAAGAACCTTCCGCCTTTGGTCCCGGCACCGCGAATTAAACGGCGAGCGAAGCGACTCTTTCATTTTCCATATCTCATTTGAGATTTCTCAGTTGTCATTTGCGCGCACCCTTGGCTCAGCAAAATTGAGAATTGAAAAACCTCAAATGAGATATGGAAAATGAAAGGGTCAATTCGTTCGCCGTTTTAATTCGGCGTGAACAGCTCCTGTGAAATTGCGACTGAAGTACCCATCAGCCACCAGAACAACATCGCCACCTCTGCATCACCGTAGTTGTAGTTCACCAACGAACTCACAAGAAACCCTACCAAAGCACCAAAAGCTCCTAGCAGGATGCCGAAGGAATTGGTGTCACCGAGATCGCTTGCCTTACGACTTGCTTCCGAAAGATGAATTAAGAAGGCGACCATCAGCCAAACCCAAAGAGCTAACATCGGCAAGCCTCTGTCGAACGCCAACTGTAATGGTGTTGAATGAAGATGAAGCATCTCCTTGCCGGGAAAGCCCCACTCCGCCCAATGCAATTTCATCGCATCCATTCCATGACCAAGTATTGGATGGATCCAGATTCGCCTAAACCCAACTCGCGCGACTTCAGTGCGAAGTGAAGAACTCGGATCAGCGAGAGACAAAGCTCCTTCCGCACGAGTTTGCCAAACAACCATTGCGCCAAATCCCAGGATCAAAAACAGAGCTGCTGTAATAACGAGTCTTACTGTTCCTCGGAGAGATCTCCACACGATGACGCTCGCTCCGACAACGAACGAAAGAAGCACCGTTCTCATGGCGGTGAGCGCGATTCCAACACCAAGGATCGCGGAGGCTACGAGCGCGACTTTGAAATACTTGTTCGAACCATGATTGCTCAAATTCGCGAGGGCCAAACCAAACGCAAGCTGGGCAACGATCTGCAGTATCTCGGCAAACGTTTCGTAGTGTCGGGTCCAACCTGAAGCTCTGAAGCGATGACTACGCAATTCACCAGTCAGGCCCGAAGGTGATGCCGCATGCTTAACATCTGAAGAGATTCGAATGCCTGGTCTCTCAACTTGTTCGCCATGTGAGATCACACTTGCGGTCAGCGATTCCGTCGCAGCTGATTTGATTATCGAATCGATATCTGAGACGGAGTAGACGCGTTTGCCATTTACCCGCCAGACTGTGTCGCCGGGATTAATCTGAACCTCTCGAAAGGGACTATCCGGAGCGACCGTTTCCACTACAACGCCACGGCCTCTAAGCAGATCGTAGACGCTGTAAACAACCCCTGCGCATGCCGAAAGAATCAAGGTACACACAAGTAGCAGCGCAATCCTCTTAGTGATCGCTGCTCGGGTCAGATAAAAGATGGCCACACACCACGACGCCTCTAGTTTCGGAATACTTATTGAAGGTTCTGTCGAGAAGATTGCGGAAGCAAAGGTCCAGAGGAGTATCAGAAAAACGATCAGGTCAAATCCTGATCTGCGTAAACCGGCATGTCGGGTCGCTATAGTCCGCAAGATCCAGCCGAGGATGGCTATCCCTATGCCAATCGCGCTCGCGGCGACGGAATGAGGCGCGAAGGCGACGTACAAGAACAGTCCGAGGAAAGTGAGCTTTTGGCTCAACCGTGGGAACGAACCGTGGTTAGAGTCGGACCTCAGCAAGTGTGTCCTGAACGAACTAGAGTTGGCCTCAAAAATTGGCCCAAATGTCGCCGGAAACAGACCGGCAGTGCTAAAAATAGGTGCGTTGACACCTTTATTTACGCGTGTTAGCGTATCGCTTGGCGTTTTATGGAGTGGAAAAGGGGATGTAAACAAGCAACATCATCGCTTGTTCCCGCTGTTAGCCGCTACGATAAAAGCTACCCCTTAATGATACATAATATCCCTGATGGCGTTCGAAAAAGCTAAGGTCTTAAAAGCCGCCGAAAAATTCCTGTCACAGGGAAAAATCAATGCAGCGATCAAAGAGTATCGCCAGATTGTCGACAACGATGCCGACGATCTGACGACCCTCAATATGCTCGGTGATTTGTACGCGCGCGCCGGCAAGAAAGAAGATGCCGTCGCCTGTTTCGAGCGAATCGCTGAACACTACAGCGCGCAGGAATTCAATCTGAAGGCGATTGCGATGTACAAGAAGATCGAGCGTATCAAAACGCGCGATCCAATTATAGCTTTCAAACTTGGCGAACTGTACGCGAGTCAGGGATTAGTTGTTGATGCGCGTGCGCAGTATTTGACCGTAGCTGACGCGTACACTCGCTCGGGTGACAACAAACGGGCTCTCGATATCCTCCATAAGATCGCCGACCTCGATCCTAACAACACTGAAATCCGCCTCAAACTTGCTGACGGCTACTTGAAAGAGAGTATGCGTCCTGATGCAGCTGCTGCATTTGTGCAAGCCGCTGATCGTCTTTTTCAAACGGGCGCTCATGATCGGGCGCTGGATGCTTACACAAAAGCACTGCGACTGATTCCCGATCACATGGATGCTTTGCGTGGTTTGTTAGAAACGCACATCGTGCGTGCAACTGCCGATGAAGCAGCCGAGGTGTTGGAAGTAGCTGTCCAGGGTAGGGAGCAAGATAAGGAACTTGTCTCTATGTTGGCGAGAGCTTACCTGGAGGCTGAAGATCCAAAGGGTGCAGAACGCGCGGTCGCGTTGATGGTAAAACAGGATCCGGCGAATTACGTACAGTACCTGCCGGTTGCAAGGTTGTATTTGAAGGTCGGTGAAATTGACGAGACCTTACGAGTTCTGGCGAGCGTCATTGAACGCATGCTTGCCGGCCGTGAGGAAAAAGACTTACTCGAAATTATCAACGGAGTACTCGAACGCAATCCCGACCACGTCGACGGACTCCGCATGCTTGTGCGGATTCATTGGTGGCAACGCGACATGGACGCACTTCGTTCGGCCCTCGAAAGATTGGCTGAGGCGGCCGAGGCGGCTGAACTTGCCGACGAAGAGCGTTACGCGCTGACTCAATTAGTTCGTCTGGCGCCTGACGAACAACGATATCTCGATCGTCTGAACCTCCTCGGCGGACTACCAGACGAAACTCCTGAAGACTTCTCATCAGCAATCTCCCACTCGGAAGAAGTGCCACAGTTTGAAACGTTCGCCGTAGTTGAAGATGAACCACCGGTTGCTGAAGCCGAGACTGAACTGTTTGAGACTAACGAAACACCAGATCAAGGCGTTTATGATCCCACATCATCGTTTGCTGACTTGAACGAAGAGCCGGCACCCTCCGGCTCGTTTCAAGAAGTTGATTTTGGCGGTGGAACGGTTAGTGAGGCACCAGCAACTTCAACAACAGAGCCGGACGATGACCGTGGCGACAACATAATGCGCCAGGAGCTCGAGAGCGTCGACTTTTATATATCGCAGGGTTACAACGATATTGCACTCGACACGCTGCAAGTCCTGGAAAAACAGTTTGGAGCACACCCTGAGATTCTGGCGCGTCGAGAAAAACTGAACTCGGTAATGCAGCCAGCGGCGGCTGAGTTTGAATTCGGTGCTGTCGAGGAAGGGACAGACTCGCACGAAGAGGTTATTTCGCTCGACGCGGACATGAACTTCGCATCACTGGCTGAAGAAGTTGGTACGGCGTCAAGTCCACCAATCGCGAAGCAACCGACTGCGCCCGCGGGCAAAGGCATCGACGCTGGTTTGGCGGAATTGTTCGAAGAGTTCCGCAGTGCGGAGGAAGAAGGCTCGGGCAACGAAGACTTCGAAACCCATTACAACATGGGTACCGCTTACAAAGAGATGGATTTGATCGATGACGCGATTCAGGAGTTCCAAGTTTCGGTCGCATTGGTCAAACCCGCTGACGGCACTTCACGATTTCTGCAGTGTTGCAATATGCTAGGTCACTGTTTCGTACAAAAAGGAATGCCCGAGGCGGCGATTATGTGGTTTAAGAAAGGCCTTGGCGCTCCGGGTCACAGCGAAGATGAATATCAGGCGTTGCGTTATGAATTGGGTGGGGCTTATGAAGAGCTGGGCGATGTGACCCAGGCGCGAACGTATTACACTGAGGTCTACGGAGTGGACGTGAATTACCGAGAGGTTGCGGACAAGCTGAGCAGATTAAAGCAGACCAAGTAGGGCTAAATGTCGGCGAGAATAAGCGTCATCTTCTACATTATCCTGTGCCTGGAAATCGGCATCTTTCTAACTGTGTTGCCCTGGTGGCCCCAGGGAATGTGGGGACTCAGCGATTGGGGCAATAACTATTTTCTGTTATATGCTGCTCGCAAAACTGGTTACCAGGGTTTGCAGGCAGTTGTCGCTTCCGGTTGGGTCCGCGGAGCTGTAACCGGAGTCGGTTTGCTAAATCTCGGAATCGCGTTTTGGGAAATCTTTAATTTCAAACAAACGGTCCGCGCACTGCAGAGCCAACTCGCAAATCCACCTGCTAAAAATGCCGCTCGATCCAAAACGACCACTAACCTATCTGATAACGAGCGGACAGACGACATTCAAAACGAGTCCTAACTCAGACGAGTTCTCCAACATCCTTCAACTCGTTGAAGCAGCCGTTGCCGCAGAACTTTCGCTAATCCAAATTCGCGAGAAACAATTAAGTACACGTGTTCTTTATGAGCTCGTGGTCAAAGGCGTTGCGCTCACACGCGGAACTCGAACCAGTTTGCTGGTAAATGATCGAGTGGACGTCGCGTTGACCGCATCCGCTGACGGTGTGCATCTCGCCGGTGAATCGATGTCGGCAGCAGATGTGCGACAACTTTGCGACGGCGAGTTTTTGATTGGTGCGTCTACCCATTCGTTGGCAGAGGCGAAAGCGGCGCGCGACGGCGGAGCAGACTTTGTTTTGTTCGGACCTGTTTTTGAGACGGAATCAAAAAAGGGATTTGGTCCACCGCAGGGTCTGGAGAAGTTGAAAACGGTGTCAAGCGAGCTCGGAGCGTTGCCAGTGCTTGCAATTGGAGGAGTCACCGTGGAAAAGAGTGCCGAATGTTTTCGTGCGGGAGCAAGTGGTGTAGCCGCGATTCGGTTGTTTGGTGATGCGAGAAATCTATCTGAGCGTGTCAAAACAATTCGGGAGGCTTTCTCTGTGTGATCTCTGAGTCTCTGTGTCTCCGTGGTGACTATGCGGTTGCTCACCACAGAGACGCGGAGACACAGGGGTACGCAGAGAAGAATTCAAATGATTGACGAGGGCATTTTAAGGCCAGTTGTTCTAACGATCGCGGGACTCGATCCATCGGGTGGCGCCGGCATCGTCGCTGATGTAAAAACGATTGCCGCGTTTGGTTGTTTCCCGGCTGCGGCAATCACTTCGATTACGTTTCAAAACACCACCGGTGTGTTTGGTGCCGAACATCAAACAGCTTCATCATTGCGTTCTCAAGTTGAACCGATAATTTCAGATTTGCAAATCGATGGTGCAAAAACTGGGATGTTGCCGGCAGCCGACATCATTCGCGAAGTGGTGAGGATATTCAGCGAGACAGAGTTGCCTGCACCTGTAGTCGATCCAGTTATGGTTTCCACCTCGGGATACGATTTGATTGGAGCTGAGGCTGCGGATCTTTTGAAAAATGATCTGTTGAGACTTGCGCGAATTGTGACACCCAACATCCCCGAAGCCGAACGACTGTCGGGAATCAACATCAAGAATCAATCAGACATGCGAGCGGCCGCGGAAGTTATCAAGCAATTAGGACCAGCAGCTGTTCTCGTAAAAGGTGGTCATCGTGTTTCAAGTTCGGAGGACGACGCCGTTGATGTTCTGCTGAATGAACACGGAGAGTTCACGGATTTCCGGGACGAATATGTTGATGTGGGCGAAGTTCATGGTTCTGGTTGTACGTTGTCCGCCGCGATTGCATCGTGTCTGGCGTTGGGTTTGAGTGTTGAGGAGAGTGTTAGACAGGCGAAGCAATACGTGACCGATCGGATCCGAGCGTTAAAACAATCACCTCGAATTGGACATGGCGCCCGTCCGCTGTAACAGGGAAAGGGCAGTTGGGAAGTGGGCAAGCGGTATCCACACAAACTGAATTGGAAGCGCAGTTGGGAAGGGGGCAATCGGTACCCACAAGTAACAAAACCAACAAGACCCCGAGCGCGCCCCCGCAGGATCAAGCCCCGAGATTAGAATTAGAGCGTGACAAGGAACATCGGTTGGGGGCTCGAAACTGCGGGGGCGCGCTTAGGTTCGTGTTGGCTAAGAGTCGTGTTTGGATCGCTTGCCCCCTTCCTAACTCTATTAATTTGGATTTGTGTTTCGCTGATTGCCTCTTCCTAACTGCGCTCTTCTCGCCCTCTCCCAATATAGAACCTTGCACTCAACGGCCGCTGCGGCGAGAATGAAACCTAAACCATGAACTTCTACTCCGACGAAACCTACGGCGACCGAGTGGCCGGCGTTTACGATGATTGGTACACCGACGTAGATCCGCATGCGATCGACAGGCTGGTGGAATTGTCAGCCGATGGTCGTGCGTTGGAATTGGGTATCGGAACTGGTCGCGTAGCATTGCCACTCGCCGCGAGGAACGTGAATGTCTTCGGAATAGATGCCGCTGAATCGATGATCAATCGACTCAAAGCTAAGGAAGGTGGCGAACACGTTAAGATATACAAAGGCAGTTTCGCTGACGTGGCGGTCGATGGAGAGTTTCAACTCATATACGTCGTTTTCAACACCTTCTTTGCGTTGGGCTCGCAGGATGCACAAGTGCGATGTTTTCGAAATGTCGCCAAACATTTAACCAATACCGGTTGTTTCGTCATTGAAGCCTTTGTGCCAAACATGGACCGGTTCATTGGAGGCCAGGTGAATTGGGCAACGAAGGTTACTGAAGATGTAGTAGAGCTTGATGTGGGCCAGCATGACAGCGTTACGCAACGTGTAACGAGCCAGAAGGTTGTGCTCAAGGACGGCGAGAACGTGCGACTCTATCCGGTGCAGATTCGTTATGCGTGGCCTGGTGAGATCGATTTAATGGCGCAGCTTGCAGGAATGCGTTTGCGCGAACGTTGGAGCAGCTGGCAACGTACGCCGTTTGATGCGGACAGTGGAAAGCACGTTTCAATATATGAGCATGAGCCCGACTGCGGGAAGACAATTTAAGATTTCAAATTTCAGATTTAAGATTTACTGCCCGAACGCAATCTTAAATCTGAAATCTTAAATCTGAAATTCTAGAAGATGACAAATACTCAAGCAGGCATTGCTGAAGAGCGGGTGCTCATCGAATACAACGTTGAAGGTGGCGTTGCGGTTTTGACGCTGAACGATCCTCCAGCAAACACTTACAGCTATGAAATGATGCAACAGCTTGATCGCGCGATCCTCGCCGCAAGGATGGATGATGTTGTTCAAGTGATCCTGATTACCGGGAAAGGTGACAAGTTCTTCTGCTCCGGCGCCGATATACAGATGTTGGCGAATGTGACTCCGACCTTCAAGTATTATTTCTGCCTTCATGCCAACGAGACGCTCAATCGGTTGGAACAAACACCGAAGTTAGTAATTGCTGCGATCAATGGTCACTGCGTCGGTGGCGGATTGGAAGTTGCGATGGCTGCCGATATTCGAATTGGAAGGCAGGCGGGCGGGAAAATGGGTCTTCCGGAAGTCTCATTAGGTGTTTTGCCTGGAACAGGCGGCACGCAGCGGCTGGTTCGCATCGTTGGCAAATCGAGAGCAATTGAAATGATGGCGACGGGAGAACTTTTTCCCTTTGAAGTCTGTCGAGAGATCGGTTTGATCGATCGGCTGTTGATTGCTGATACCGGCGAGTCGTTTTTGAATCAGGTTTTGGAGTACGCGAAACAATTTACGACGCCCGCAAAAGCGGCGATGGCAGTTGGACGAATCAAACGCAGCGTCCAGACAGGAGCTGAGATTCCGCTGGAATATGGGCTGGCACTCGAGCGCGAACTACAGCAACAACTCTTCCAATCAGAAGATGCTAAAGAGGGGTTGGACGCGTATGTTGGTAAGAGGAAAGCTGAGTTTAAGGGGAAATAGGCGGTGGTCTTTGGTCTTTGATCTTTGACGTTGCTCCTTGCCCACAACAGCCAAGATCGATAAGCCCAAGACCAAAGACCAAACCCCAAAGTCCATGTATGAACACATTCTAGTCGATGAAACTGACGGTGTTGTGACGATCACTCTTAATCGTCCCGAGAAGCTCAACGCATTCATCGGACACATGAGGCGTGATCTCGCTGAAGCACTTGAACACGCCGGTAGTGAACGATCTGTTCGCGTCGTTGTAATTACCGGAGCGGGAAGAGCGTTTTGTGCAGGCGGTGATGTCGAATTTATGTACCAACTCATGGAGCGGCGGGATTCGGAAGAGTTCGCACGAATCCTGGGTGCGGGCCGCCGGGTGATTCTTGCAATCCGCCAAATGACAAAGCCTGTCATTGCGGCAGTGAATGGTGTTGCCGCCGGTGCGGGTTGCAATCTCGCACTAGCCTGCGATTTTCGAATTGCTTCAACGACCGCGTCGTTCACTGAGTCTTTCGTCAGAGTAGGATTGAATCCGGATTGGGGAGGCACCTACTTTCTGCCTCGTCTCGTGACGCCCAACAAAGCCTGCGAGTTGTTTTTCCTTGGCGATACGATCGACGCTAATGAAGCGGCGCGTCTGAATATCGTGAATCAAGTGGCTGATCCTGAAGAACTCGGCGAAGCAGTTACTCAACTCGCTCAACGTTTGTGTGCTGCGCCACCCATCGTGATCGCTGCAGCGAAACAGGCTGTATATATGAGCGAAGCTCAGGATCTCGATACTATGCTGCGTTTTGAGACTGAGTCACAGATGCGTTGTTTTGACTCTGATGACGGGCACGAAGGTGTGCGAGCGTTTCTGGAGAAAAGAGAACCCCGGTTTACGGGACATTAATAATCTATTGCTGATTTCCGATTGCCAATTGCCGATTTGTGCTGTGTCCGACGAACTTTAGTTTGTCGACCGTCGGATTTTGCGGGTCTGGTCACATAGAGATAGCTGGTTGACGCGCACACAAACTACATAGCACAAATCGGCAATTGGCAATCGGAAATCGGCAATATCTTGACTTCCATGCTCAAAAACAAAACTGCATTAATCACCGGTGGCGGTCGGGGAATCGGTAAAGCGATCGCCGACACTTTTGCTCGAGAGGGTGCTCGCGTAGCAGTAGCTGCCAGAACCCTCGAACAAGTCAAAGAAGTCGCCGAAGAACTCGCCGGCAAGTACGGACTGCAAACGCACGCGTCAGTGTGTGATGTTTCCAATTCACCGAGCGTTGAGAATATGTTTCAGGACGTTCGTAAAGCCTTCGACAGTGACATCGATATTCTCGTGAACAATGCAGGCGTAGCGGAAAGCGCAACACTGGTCAATACTACCGACGAACTCTGGAACAAACATTTGTCGATTAACCTGTCTGGCACGTTTTACTGTACTCGTGCGGCGTTGCCCGCGATGATGGAACGTGGGTGGGGTCGTATCATCAACATTGCTTCAATCGCCGGCAAAACAGGCGCTCCTTACATAGTTGCGTATTCGGCTTCCAAGCATGGCGTGATGGGACTCACACGATCGCTGGCCCTGGAGGTTGGTGCTAGCGGCGTGACGGTTAACGCGATTTGTCCGGGCTATGTCGAGACAGATATAGTAGCGAAAGGTATCGAGCGGATAACCAGGCGTACCGGTCTTTCAGCTGAAGCAGCGAAAGAGTCACTGAACAAAATGAGTCCCCAAAACCGAATGGTCACGCCTCAGGAAGTTGCCGCGGTCGCATTACTCCTCGCAAGTGACGAAGGTCGTGGCATCAATGGACAGGGACTGAATATCGACGGCGGTACGGTTCTGTGGTAAGTGAATTCATGTTCGCTTGATCATTTCATAAACGAGCCGGATCGGCAGACCGACGATATTGAAGTAATCACCGGATACTTCTTCTACAAAAAGCGCTGCTTTCCCTTGAATCCCATAAGCGCCCGCTTTGCCTCTCGGCTCACCTGTTGATACATACCAACCAATTTCGCGTTCCGACAATTCCGCGAAACGAACACGTGTAGTTTCGATGCCAAGGTTTGACTCGCCGCCGATTCGGATTAACGCGACGCCCGTCAAAACCTCGTGCCATTGGCCGCTTAGCAGCTTCAACATCCGTTGAGCGTCTTGATCATCTTCCGGTTGACCCAACAAATGATTATCCACCACGACCGTGGTGTCAGCCGCGAGTACCAATCCATCTTGTCGCTTTGAAGCAACTGCTTCTGCTTTTTCGAGTGCAAGCCGTTGAACGTATGCCTTTGGGTCTTCATCAGGTTTTTGAGTCTCATCGATTCCGGACGTAACGACTTCAAACGTCCAACCGACTGCACTAAGGATTTCCGCACGACGGGGACTGCCTGAAGCGAGGATGAGTTTTTCGGTAAACATTAGTAATCGCATGCCTGAAAGAAGTCGGCGCCACCTGGCAATATCTCTGTGCTCCTCTGCGTCTCTGTGCCTCCGTGGTGAATAAGGCGCCGCAAATACCACAGAGCCACAGAGACACAGAGCAGCACAGAGACACAGTCAAGGTGGTACTGAGTTCTTTCAAGACTCAAGTCTTTTTTACGTTGTCTGCATTCTTCGTTACACTCTTGCTTAATGGACGAGTTGATCAAATCGTTACCAACAGTACTTCGTGCCGCTGGGTCGTCTCAGGAAGTTGCAGAGGCCGCCGCACTTGCCGCGTGGAAACACGGCATAGGTGCAGGACTTCAGAATCACGCCGTTGCGATCAAACTAGACGTCAACATCCTGATAGTTGAAGTCCGTGATTCGATCTGGCAAAAGCAACTGACGACGATGAAAGAACAATTGTTGTTTAGAGTCAACTCAGTTTTAGGCCAACCGATCGTTAAGGACATCGAGTTGCGAGTAAATCCGAAGGCCGTTATTGTGACGCAACAGCAAAAGAGCGAGCCTGCTGATGAGGGTGATAACCAGGTGCCCTTTGACTTGTTGTCCGCTGCGAGCGCGATTCAGGATAAGGAGTTGCGACAGAAATTCTTACGGGCCGCGATGGCGACATTGAAAAGGAAATAACGTCCGATATGCTTCAGCTTGTCGTGCCGTAACAAACAGAACCCAAGCTTCAGAATCGGAAGGCTTGGTTGGTTGCGACACGACAAGACAGACGCATATCGGACAACCAATCATGCCAATCACAGACGACGACATAGCAAAAGTAGCGCAGCTGGCACATCTTGAGTTAGGACCCGAGGAGCTCAAAGTATTTGCGCCGCAGATCGCAGAGATCGTGAACTATGTCGAGCAACTGAATGAGCTTGACACTGAAAACGTGGAACCGGCGATTGGAGGCTTCACGCCAGAAGGTGCAGAGACTGACTCGTCACGTGATGATGAGTTGGTGCGATCTCTGGGACAGAAGACAGCATTAGCCGAAGCGCCCGATGCGGCAGAAGGACACTTTAGAGTTCCGAAGGTGCTATAGGAAAGGCCTTATAAAGGAATCGCATCAAAGACACCGCCGCTGAACATCATGTCTCGTGAAACCGTCGAAGCGGCAGTCAACGCTGCCGAAAAACTAAACGACACACTCAACGCTTTTCTCTACATCGACAAAGGTGCACCTCAGCGCGCTGAAAATGCATCTGGCTCGTTGGCTGGCCTCCCGGTCGCAGTTAAAGACAACCTCTGCGTTATCGGTATGCAAACGTCTTGTGGCTCGCGGATACTTGGCGATTACCATCCGCCCTACAATGCCACCGTGATTCAACGCCTCATAGACGCCGGAGCAGTCGTTATTGGAAAGACGAACTGCGATGAGTTTGCAATGGGATCGTCGAACGAAAATTCTGCTTTTGGTCCGGTAAAAAATCCCTGGGACGTTTCGCGAGTTTCGGGAGGATCATCCGGCGGCTCTGCGGCCGCCGTAGCGGCAGGAATAGTTCCAGTCGCCCTGGGTTCCGATACTGGAGGATCGGTCCGACAACCAGCGTCGTTGTGCGGTGTCCTTGGTTTGAAACCGACTTATGGACGCAACTCGCGCTACGGACTTGTCGCGTTTGCGTCATCCCTGGATCAGGTTGGCGTGTTCGCTCGCGATACTGCTGATGTCGCTCGTGTACTCGGAGTCATAGCGGGCCGAGACACCCACGATGCAACTACCGCTGAGACGCCAGTGCCGAACTATCTTGAATCATTGAATGGCGATGTAAAAGGCTTACGCATCGGATTTCCGACTGCACTCTTCGGAAAGGGCCTGGATGATGAAGTAGGCAAGTCAGTGAAGGATGTTGTCGATGCTTATCGGAGCCTTGGCGCAGAAATCGTTGAAGTCGAGTTGCCGCACGCTGGATATGCGATCGCTGTTTATTACATCATCGCAACGGCCGAAGCTTCGTCGAACCTGGCACGTTTCGATGGTGTGAGGTATGGCTTTCGGGCCGAGGATGCTCCGGAGCTGCGTCAGATGTATCGCAAAACACGAGAAGAAGGATTTGGGCCAGAGGTAAAGCGACGCATCATGCTTGGCACGTACGTTCTTTCAGCGGGATATTACGATGCGTACTATCGCAAAGCTCAACAAGTACGGACATTGATCAAGCAGGACTTCCTGAGGGCCTTTGAGCGCTGCGACGCGATTATCACACCCACTTCTCCGACACCTGCCTTTCCCATTGGAGAGAAGGTCGACGATCCGTTAGCAATGTATTTGAATGATATTTACACCGTTACCGGCAACCTCGCAGGTATTCCAGGACTAAGTGTGCCGTGCGGATTATCATCAGGAAGACTACCAATTGGATTTCAACTGCTTGGGCCATACTGGTCCGAACCCACGCTACTAAAGTTGTCGCACGCTTATCTTTCAGCCCGACCATTCACTGAAAGGCCGCCGGTGCGCGTGTAGGGGCCCATCAGAAGTCCCAACCCCTAACACACGAGAGCTCTTCAGTCGGAGCGCGGCCGTCCTCGGCCGCCCCCGTCGAACAGAACCCACCGGAAGCCTTGTCGGGTTGTGAATACAAGTGTGGAATTCGCGAGGGTGCTATTCGACGGGGGCGGCCGACTCCGACTGAAGAGCTTTAGTGTGTTGGGGGTTGGGACTTCTGTTCGACGACGACGGCCCCGATCAGGTTATGGAATTCTATTTCGTCTTGGTCGGCATCGCAGGACCGCCATTCCGATTCTTGAGCCGATCCTTTTTATCCGGAATGAGGTCTCCGGTGAAGAGTTCGAGGACACC
This sequence comes from Pyrinomonadaceae bacterium, assembly GCA_036006355.1. Classification (GTDB taxonomy): domain Bacteria; phylum Acidobacteriota; class Blastocatellia; order Pyrinomonadales; family Pyrinomonadaceae; genus PSRF01. The sequence goes on from DASYPT010000159.1 coordinate 70,655, forward strand.
TTTTGCAGTTCCTATAACTGGTGTGACATCTAAGCCGACGTGAACGGCTCCGGGGATGAGACCCTTCTTCTTGATTTCGTAACCTGCAAGTCCAAAGGCTAATACCGAGCCGATAACTGGAATCGGCTTAATGATTCTTTTGGCGACTTTCCAGCCACCTGCTCGGACGATCCTTCGTGTGATACCCATCAGGTTATTTCCAATTGCCAGCTTGTCCGACGAACTTTAGTTTGTCGTTGGTTCCCAACGTTGCCCTTTTGAAATCCTCGGTGTCGGGCCTCCGAATGCGCCAAACTAAAGTCGTCGGACATTCGGAGAAATCGGCAATTGCCTCACGCCCATGCTAGCATGCTAGGGCTCCAAAAAAACCAGCAATTTCAAACCCGAGCTTAGATGCGCATTAGATTTACTCTTACTGCCTTAGCCATTCTTGTGATCGCGCTTTTCTTCTCATGCCGGCCCAGCGCCAACAACCCACATCGACTACTCATATATACGCCGCACGGTCAGGATCTGCTTCGAGATTTCGTCAACCAATACAAACAAAAGTATCCGGAAGCCGATGTGCAATTTCTTGACATGGGGTCTCGCGAGATACTTGAGCGGGTGAGAGTCGAGCGAAATCGGCCGCAAGGTGATCTTTGGTGGGGCGCTGCACATACTACATTTCAAACTGCCGCAGACGAGAACTTACTTGCGGAGTTTCGTCCGAGCTGGGCAGACAAGGTTCCAGACTCGGCCCGGGATCCACAGGGCCGTTGGTTTGGAACCTACGAAACGCCGCAGGTGATCGTCTACAACACTGAAGCCGTCTCCCCCACTGAGGCTCCGCATGATTGGGACGATGTGCTCGATCCGAAATGGCATGACAAGGTTCTAATTCGTAGTCCTTATCCATCCGATACAATGCGCGCGATCTTCGGCGCGATGATTTGGCGATCGCTGAAGGACACCGGTTCGCCGGACAAAGGTTATGAGTGGTTGCGCAAGCTCGATGCAAACGTGCACGAGTACACTGCCGATGGAACGTTGTTGATGCAGAAACTCGCCCGGCGTGAAGGCTTGATCAGTTTGTGGGATATGCCCGACGTTCGTCTTTCCAAAGAACAGAAGAACTTTCCAGTCGCCTATTCGCTACCTGCAAGTGGAACTCCCGTTGTTACTGATGGCATTGCTATCATCAAAGCCGCGCAGCACGAAGATGAGGCGCGACGTTTCTACGAGTTCGTAACAACACCCGAGAGCCTTGTATATGCAGCGCACAAATACTATCGAATTCCAGCTCGTACCGACCTGGACCGCGCCAAATTACCCGCGTGGATGAATGAACCGTTTACGCGAATGCCGCTTGACTGGACTCTGTTGCGGAAACAAGGAGATGAATGGTTAAGATACTGGGACACACAAATAAAAGGTCGAGGGGGGCGGCAGTAAAAGCACATTTATCATTTGTGATTTGACATTTCAATGGTCATTTTTCAAAACCATTCGCATTCTTGAGAATGGCATTGGGTCAACGAGTGGGTAGCGGTTGAAAGGAACAATAAGAAGGTGAGTAAAACCACAACCGGAAACAACTTCATAATTAAAAACCTCTTCTTCAAATGTCCAACTGAAAAATGTCAAATGATATCTGGAAAATGACTTGACCCAATGCCGCTTCTAACCCTCAACAACATCTCCAAGACTTTCGGTTCCACCCGCGCCGTTAACGACGTTTCACTCGACGTTAACCAGGGAGAGTTCTTTGGTTTACTTGGCCCATCGGGTTGTGGCAAGACGACGACGCTCCGAATGATTGCAGGTCTGGAACAGCCGGACACGGGTTCGATCCAATTCGAAGATCGCGACATTACTAACCTTCCTCCAGAGCGTCGTGGATTCGGAATGGTTTTTCAGAACTACGCGCTCTTTCCACATCTTAATGTCTTTGAAAACGTTGCATTCGGACTTCGCGCGCGCCACAAATCGAAACCTGAAATGGAGCAACGAGTGGCATCGGCGCTCGAGTTGGTTCAGCTTCCCGGCTACGCGAAGAGACGCGTCGATGAGCTGTCTGGTGGTCAGCAACAGCGAGTCGCGATAGCACGGGCAATTGCTATCGAACCCGTGTTACTGCTCTTTGATGAACCCTTGTCGAATCTTGATGTTTCTTTGCGCGAGGAGACCCGAAGTGAGCTTCGTGAACTGGTTACACGGTTAGGTCTGACGGCTGTTTATGTCACTCACGATCAGGAAGAGGCTTTTGCATTGTGCGATCGTATCAGCGTCATGGTGGGCGGCAGGTTAGTTCAAACTGGTAAGCCGCGTGAACTTTATGAACAACCCGCGGATATCGCTGTTGCTCGTTTTTTGGGACGGAACAATCTGATCAGGAGCATGCGACTTAGTTCCAGTAAGATTTCAGAAGGCGAATTCAAAACACTCGAGGGTGGACACATACTTAGGTTTCCAATCAAACACGAAGATCTCGCGCCGCTGAACAAGCCGGTGTTTCTGGTAATTCGCCCCGAACATGTTCGACTAAGCCGGGACGTTCCTTCATCTACTACGAATGTTTTGCCAGCTCGTGTGCGGGAAGTGGTTTTCGCTGGCGCTACGTCAACGGTTCGCGTTGAGGCCGATGGGTTGTCGCTGGAAGCATTAGTTGTTCAGCCAAATGGATTCGAAGTAGGGCAGGAATGCGAAGTGGTTCTGGCGCCGGAGCATCTGAGATTGTTACACGGTGATTATTAAATTCTCCGCGGGGTTATTTCGTGATGTTTCGTGTGATTCGTGGATCATATCTTTGTCCCGCTAAGAAAACACTATCCACGAATAACACGAAACGCACGAAACACAACAATGCGGATTGCAGAAGCGTCGAGGGGCTCTGCAAGCGCAAAATAATTCTAAGAAGACGCTGAGACGCAAGGTCATACAAAGAGCCCTTGACTACAAACGCTCCGAAAAAATCTACCTCCTCTCGTCGATTAAATTTCCAGCAGACCACTCTTCTAATAGTTACAGCAGTTGTACTCCTTTACGGAGTCGTCTATCCCAATCTTTCCGTCGTCGTCACTTCGCTTCAACAAGACGGCCATTGGGCGCTGGCAAATTATCGCGCGGTGTTGACGCAGCCAAACGTTCTCGAAGCAATTCTTAACAGTATCGTGCTTTCATTATCGACGGTTCTGTTGTGTGCACTGGTAGGAGTTCCGCTGGCATTTTTGTTTGAACGGTACACGTTTCCAGGCCGCCGGCTCTTTGCCGCTCTGGCTGCGCTTCCGTTAGTGCTTCCGCCTTTAGTAGGAACGGTAGCTTTCATATTTCTTTGCGGCGAATCGGGAATACTCGCGCGTAGCATTCAACACTTATTCGGTCTGCCAAACTCGCCCTGGAGTTTGCGTGGCTGGCCTGCACTTTTGCTTTTCCATACGTACACCATGTACCCCTTCTTCTACGTTCTCACCGGAGCCGGATTGCGCAGGATCGACGCAAGCCTTGCTGAGGCGTCGCGCAGTTTGGGCGCGTCGAAGTTGATGACACTGTTTCGCATTCTCTTGCCTCAACTCACTCCGGCCTTAATTGCCGGTGCGCTGCTGACATTTATGACTTCGATGGCATCGTTCAGCGCGCCACTGCTTTTCGGCGGAAATGTCCGAGTCTTGACTCTTGAGATCTTTACGGCTCGCCAACGCGGCGACGCAACAATGGCCGTTACTGAAACGGTCGTGCTCGCCGTTATTTCATTAACAGCACTCGTGGTGTTTCAGCGTTACGAAGGAACGCGCAAGTTTGTTGCGGCTGCATTGAAAGGAGCGACGCGACGACGTGAACCGCTGCGACGCGGCAGTGTTCGACTGCTGGCGACAGTCGCGGCAATCTCGTTTTCGATCCTTCTGGTTTTGCCGGTCGCGACATTAGTTCTCGTCAGTTTTGCTCGCGAAGGCTCGTGGACAACCGAGACTTTGCCCACTGCTTACACAACCGCAAACTTCGCCAGACTAATGACTGAAGCACAGGCAAGGGAAGTATTTTGGAACAGCATCTCAATGTCGGCGATTGCAGCACTCGCCGCATTGCTTTGGAGCTTTTGTATAGTGCTGCTCGTTTCGCGACGACCTTTCACTGGCTTCCCTGGTAATGCCGGGCGACGTTTGCTTTCTCTTTTTGTGCTCATTCCCTGGGCGCTGCCCGGCACCGTCGTGGCAGTATCAGTGGCAGAAGCTTACGGGAAACCCACCATGCTCCTGGGGTCGTTTGTGCTGGTTGGCACGTTTTGGATCTTGCCTGCTGTTTACTTTCTAAGATTCATGCCCCTGGTAGTGCGCGCGCTTCAGGCGAGCATGGAACAACTCGATCCTGCCCTCGAAGAGGCCGCGGGGTCCTTGGGAGCGCGCGCGTGGCAAAGATTTGCGCGCGTAACACTTCCTTTGGTTTGGCCAGGCGCCCTTGCTGGAACCGTGCTGGCATTTGTGATTGCATTGGGCGAATATGTTGCTTCGGTTCTTGTGTTTGTGCCGGCAAATCGACCGATATCGATTGCAATAGCATCAGAACTACGCGACTTTAATCTTGGCGCCGCGGCCGCTTATGGAGTCATTCTCATCGTTATCATTAGTGTCAGTATGATCGTTGCGGGAAAACTCGAACGTTGGCGAGGCTAACCTTGGAGTGCGACGGCCTGCCGTCGCTTTGTCACAGTAAGACTGTCGATTAGTGACGCTGTAACAAAGCGACGGCAGGCCGTCGCACTCTAAAGACTCGTGATAAGGAATTAAGGTTGATGCACTTTGAGCTGAAAAGAGTTTTGCGGATTTACGTTTCTTCGTTGCTGATCCTTGTCCTGCTGAGCGCCGTGGCGCCACGGCAACACCACGCTCAGCAGGAGTTGGGCTTAGTTGATAAACGGAATCGAGCGAATTTACATCAAGCGCTGCTCGATCTGACGAATCCATTTACTGTCCTTTGTGTTGCCGCACATCCGGACGATGAAGATGGAAGCACGTTGACAGTCTTAAGGCGCAAATACGGCGTCCATACGGTCAGCTTATTCTCTACGTATGGAGAAGGCGGACAGAACGCGGTGGGACCCGAGCTTTATGAAGAGCTGGGGGTAATTCGTGCACGAGAGACAATTGCTGCGGCGGAGGTTCAGGGATCTGAACCACACTTTCTCGGCTTGCGAGACTTCGGCTTTTCAAAATCCGCGGAAGAAACGTTTCGAGCGTGGGGTGAAAAGGAAGCGCTACGTCGAATGGTGTTTCAAATTAGGCGATTGCGGCCAGACGCAATAATCACCAATCACGACACAACGAGCGGCCACGGCCATCATCAGGCAACCGGACGTCTCATTCTGCAGGCATTTGATGCGGCAGCCGATCCCAAACAGTTCCCGGAACAACTTAATCAAGTAGCGGTGTGGCAACCACAAAGACTCTTTGTACGTGGGTTCCGAAGAGATACGCAGGCAAATGTACAAGTCATACAAAAGCAGTTCACAATCGATCCGAACGAAACTGATCCGTTCAGAGAATTGACCTACGCGCAGCAGGCTTTGGCGGCTCTGCAAAAACACGCGACGCAAGGGCCCTGGCCAAAGTCAATCGCACCCGGAGGCGGCAGAATTATCAGGTACAACCTGGTTCGGGAAGCGCCCGGTGCAGGTCCCCTGCCAGACAGCGCCAAGACCCCGATCGATGGGTTGCGATTGCCTGACGCAGTTAGCAACGCGTTCACAGTTCCAACAATTGATAACAAACCTCTAACTGAGTTTGTCGACAAAAAGGATGAGGTCCTGGTCTCGCTGGTGAACGCTCGTAAACACGGCGCCTTCACTGCATCCAAAGAGGTCATGGATGTTGATCAGCCGCGTTTCAAACTTATGGCATCACGGCTTGATGCGGCGTTAGCCGTCGCCGCGGATGTAGGTGTAACAGCTGAAACTGATGAGCCTGTGTTCGTGCCAGGCGCGCCGGCAAAAATTTCTGCCGTACTTGGCAACGGCGGCGAAGTCGAAGTGCAGATTAAGAGGGTAGACATTACCGCTTTTGGTTCTGACCACCGTCTTGCCACAGCCGATAAGATGCTGCCTGAAACGGAAACCACCGCACTATATGAAACCACAACACCCAAAACGACTTCGTTAAGCGTGCCTTCCGACGATCATCTCTACGATGGACAATTGTTTGGTCAGCCGATAGTGGTGCGTGCTGAGCTCGCAGTTGGCGATGCTCCTTTCGTAGTGACGAGTCAGGTTCAAAGAGACGTTACGCCTCCAGTGCAGATCCTGAGCGTGGATCCGGAGGTGTATGTCAGCACTCCCGCAACCTCACAAAAGCCACTCGAATTCAAAGTTCGTTTGATCAATCGCATGCCGGGAGAATTCAAAGGACTCATTAGGGTCCTGGGCCCAAACCTGGAAACCGGCCGCGAGATTGTATTGGGAGCACATAGTTCGGATGTGTTCAGTTTGTCGGTACGTCAAGCACTTCCAATTACTCGACGCATACAGTCTGGCTCGCAGCTCGGAGTTACCGTCGATCTTCCGAATCCCAAGACTCCAATTGACAAGCGAAACGTAAAGCTAATCTATGCAGATGCACTCGTTGCACCGGAACTGGCCGTAGGCTATGTGCCGAGTTTTGATCAGACTTTGTCGCGTTCACTTGCCGCACTGAATGTGAATGCAAAGGAGTTGACGGTTTCGGACATTGCGTCGGGCGATCTTTCGAAGTTCTCAACAATAGTCCTGGATATTCGTGCTTATGAAGCGCATCCGGAATTGATCCCAGTCAACGATCGATTGATGAAGTTTGTGGAGAATGGTGGGACTTTGGTGGTCTTCTATCACAAGACGGACGAATGGAATCCAGATGACAGGCGGCAACGGCCACAGCTGGCTCCTTATCCCATAACACTTAGCGACGACCGGGTAACTCAGGAAGATGCGCCTGTTTGGTTTCTTCAGCCGCGACACCCACTCCTCAATTCACCAAATCGAATTACTCAAGCAGATTTTGCGAACTGGGTTCAGGAACGTGGCCTGTATTTCCCGAAGGAATGGGATTCACACTACGCCGCCCTGCTATCGACGAACGATAAGGGTGAACCGCCGCTTCATGGTGGATTGCTCGTCGCAACGTACGGAAAAGGAAACTACATCTACACCAGCTTCGTCTGGTACCGGCAACTTCGTGCGGGGATTCCAGGATGCTATCGCTTTTTTGCGAATATGATTAGCTATGGAAGCAGGAAAGCAATGGGCAGTGGTCGTGAATAGGTCCCATTAGGTCCTATTGTTTTTAAGCCGGTGAGTCCGCAAGGGCTTCCTGATCGACTGAGGTCTCTGTTTCCAGTTTCTCTCTTGCTCGCTCGAGAAATGTCTTAATCATCTCCCGAACGCGCTTTTGCATTTCTGAGCTGATGCGTCCCTCACCAACAAGAATCGCAAATCTGTGAAGGTCTTTGGCATGTTTTCGTCGAAGCTCAACGTGCTGGACGATTTTGATCAGGACTTTCTGGCCGCGCTCTTCGAATGCGGCTGCGTAACGCAGATAGTTTTTCATCTCGGACCGTGCTGGCGACCACTCAAGACGGTCAGGTGAGTCTTCAGTTTTTTCCACAGTAAATGACGCGTGGACCGGACCAATTACGGGTACTTCCGCGCGGACCATCCAACGCATAATCCCGCCGGCCTCGTTTCGAATACCTTCGATACCCGGCATGAGATCAGCGAAATTACGAAGCTCGCCGAAGAACTCCCGTGCCTTTTCGAGGCTGGTCCTCAATTCCATTTGGTCTGCATAAGATGCTTTGATACGAAACATGTTCTCCGTCCACCGATTCCGTTTACCTTGATGCACCATCGCGGCAACTTGTTTGCCCGCATCCCTAATTGCTAAGTTACACGAGTGAAAGTCTCCAGTAAATAACTAAGTTCGTCGTGAAAGAATAATTTAATATGAGTGACAGAAAAGGTTGCCCGCGCTGTGAAAAACGTGGACTGAAAACATGGGCAGAACTCAGCGAGGAGGAGCGGACAGCCGTTAAACGACTGCCTTTGTCAGCCGAATACTCCGAAGAGGAGAGGAAAGCCAGCCATCGTTGGTGTACGCGCTGCTGGTATGAGGAGGTGTCACAAGGACCCAGCCACGCATAGAACCCTATAGGACCGATTCGACCTATACGTCTAATCAACCACTCGCTCATACGCTTCCCGTATTAGTTTCATCTGTTCCTCAAGAGTTGCTTGAAGTGCCCTTGCTGATTCAAATCCCATCTTAGTTGCCACGTCGCCGGCCGTTGGATGCTCCGGCTCAGGTAACCGCGTCGAACGTCCAACTATCAACCGCAAACTGTGATCTACTGCCCTCAATAAACTGTAGCCATTGCTGAGTACCGAGTAATCTTCTTCTGAAAGTGCGCCCTCCTGATTGAGACGCTCGAGAATGTACGCCGTCGAGCGGTCCTCACCTTCGTCGGGAACTTCATTTCTCAACTGCAAGTACCTGACAGCAAAATAAACATCCAACATTCCACCCTGACCGTACTTGATGTCGGTACCGTCACGACGTCCCCTGGAACTTTTCTCTTTTTCCAGACGCTCCCGAACATGCCTGGTTGCTATCTTCAGTTCCTCTGGATCCACCCGCGTTGCGTTCTCATGAATTCGGTGGCGCGCATGCGTTTCAACCATCTTTCCTAATTCCAAATCGCCGGCGACAGCTCGTAGCTTTAGATACGCGAGCCATTCCCACGGAGCGCTTTCTTCTTTCAAGTAATGAAGCAGCGCCTCCGAACTGAGTACCAGCGGCCCATTTTTTCCGTGAGGTCTGAGCCGAAGATCTACCCTATACAAATAACCTTCTCTCGTAATGCTTGATAGTGCCCCAAGCATCAATTCCACTAAACGGGCGTATGCCTCATCCTGCGAGAGTCCGGGAACTGGCGATGGAACAAGTGAATCGTAAGTGATCAAAATGTCCAGGTCTGATCCGTAATCCACACCATTAGTCCCTAGTCGTCCAAGTCCGAACACTGAGAGTCGCGGCCCCGTACGTAGGGTTCCAATGCGGCGAGCGATTTCTCGTCGCGCCATCAGATAGGCAACATTGAGACTCGATACAGCCAGTTCACTTTGCAATCGATTCGCTTCGTACGTCGAAATCTCTTTACTCGCATCCAGCATCCCTATCTCGGTCAGCATTTCCGCCCACTTCAAACGGAAGGCAGATAGCTCTGCCGGAAAACTGCTGTGTGCATCCACGACCGAGCGCAGAACCGCGCGATGATCACGGCGCAGACAAGTCTCGAGGTTTATGCCAAGCGATCCGATGAGTGCTGGATTGGCAGCAATCATCTCGGCAAAAAAATCGGATGAGCCGCAGAGTTTTACCAGGTTGCGAAAATGTACGGATTGAAACTGCAGATTCTCAGTGGTCTTCTCCAGAGAGGCGGCAATTCGTGCAACCTGAAGTAATGCTCGATGGCGATTGAGCGACTGCTGAGCTGCATCCAGGAGCAACTGACGCACGGATGAACGGTCGTTAAGCAAATGTTCCTGGAAGACTCGCGCCGCAGCGTTGGCGAGACCAATGTCTTTATCCAGCGTCTCGATCACTCGCGGTGCCGGCGAGGGCGTCTCTACGAACTTGTTTTCTACATCGCCGAAAAGTCGATCATAGGTCTGACGCACATTTGCTGTATGCAGCTTTAACGAGGCGAGAAATTCGCTTAGCCCCTCTGTTCCCATGAATCCCATGCGTCGTGCTATGAGAGAGCGCGGATTTTCAGTCTCAGGAACGGTATGTGTTTGTAAGCCATGCTCCATCTGCAGACGATGTTCCAGCGTACGTAAGAAACAGTACGCATCCGTCAACTCACTCCGCTCCAGTTGGGTTATGAAACCTCTGTCAGCAAGTCGTTCCAGACTAACAAGGGTGTGCGGAACTCGCAGCCAATCGTCGCGGCCCCCATGTGCCAGTTGTAACGCCTGAGCGATGAACTCGATCTCGCGAATTCCTCCGCGGCCCAGTTTCACGTTGAAGCCGCTTTTCTTTTCGACTTTTCGATCTATCTTTTGCTTCGCAAGACGCACCGACGCAAGCGCCCCACTCACAGAAATGTCGGGGCGAAAAACATTCGCCGTAACGCGTTCTTTGAATTTGGCGAATAGTTCATCCGATCCGACAGCCGGCCGAACACGAATCAGTGCCTGGCGTTCCCAATCCTGTGCTGAACGCGCGTAGTACCGTGTCGCCTCTTCCAATGAACAGGCCAACGCGCCGTCACGTCCGTGGGGTCGAAGGCGGAGATCCACGCGGTACGCTGCTCCTTCACCTCCTGACTGCCCGACAGCCCTGGCAATGGCCTCGGAAAGCTTGACGAAATATTCGCGGTTTGTGACTACACCACGATCACCGGTTCCTGCAGTCGATCCTTCATCCGAATAGAGAAAGACAAGATCAATATCTGACGAGTAGTTGAGTTCAAGCGAACCCAGCTTGCCAAGCGCCAGAACGCAAAACTCTGCCGTAGCGCCGCGCCCTCGTTCGTCTGTCTTGCCTGGCAGTCCATAACGATTATCGAGCTCTTGCCGCGCGACCATCAGCCCGTAATCCAAAATTGCATCGGCCAGATTCGACAATTCTTCGGTGGTTTCAACGAGGGTATGAAAACGGCGAATGTCGTGGAGATAAGTTCGCAGAAGTTCGCGTCTTCGAAAACGCGCCAGCAGGTTCTGAGTATTTAGAGTTGAGTTCGTCAGGGCAAAGCGAGCTAACGACTCTTTCAACTCATCAGTCGTTCTAACTCTGGGATCGAGCCGTTCACGAGATAACCAATGGAAATATTCCGGATTCTGGTCGAGCGTCGTAGCAAGCAGAGGACTCCACGCAGCAATTGCCAGAACATCGGCGAGCAACGGCGGCTGTTTTAAGAGAGTTTGATAAACACGAGGATTATCGTTGACCAATCGCTCGATGAAGAGGCGAGCACCAGTTTGATCGGGAAGATCGCGAAGCAGGAAATCGACTTTGGCATCCAGGGCTTGCACGAACGCTATCTTACGCGGTCAGTGGTCAGTAGTCAGTGGTCGGTCAGGTAGTAGTGTATAGGTCGTATAGGTCGAATAGGTCCTATAGGTCCTATTGCTACTGACCACCGACCACTGACCACTGACCAAAAACAAACCAGCCCAGGATCCTTTACGAACCCTGGGCTGAATCTCACTGAGTTGTCCTGAACCTAAATATCGTAGTACAGCGAAAACTCCAATGGATGTGGACGCATGCGAAGTGGCGTGATCTCCCGATCTCGCTTGTACCCGATCCATCGTTCGATTAACTGCGGGCTGAATACATCTCCCTTTAAAAGGAAGTCGTGATCAGCTTCCAGTGCTTTAAGTGAATCATCGAGCGAGCCAGGAAGTGTCGGCACGTCCTTCAGTTCCTCCGGAGACAGGTCGTAGATGTCCTTCTCCAAAGGCTCGCCTGGATCGATGCGATTTTGAATCCCGTCCAGGCCGGCAAGCAACATAGCCGAGAAAGCCAGGTACGCATTACAGGACGGATCGGGTGGTCGAAACTCAAGTCGCTTCAGCTTGGGATTCGTAGAAAACATCGGAATACGAATGGCCGCCGAACGATTGCGAGCCGAGTAAGCTAAATTCACAGGAGCTTCGAATCCGGGCACCAGACGTTTGTAGCTGTTCGTTGTTGGCGCAGCGAAAGCGACAACAGCTGCCGCGTGCTTCAGAAGTCCGCCGATGTAGTACTTCGCCATCTCCGAAAGTCCTGCATAGCCGTCGCCCGCGAAAAGTGGTTTTTCACCTTTCCATAACGACTGATGGCAGTGCATACCCGAACCGTTGTCTCCGTAGAGGGGCTTGGGCATGAAGGTCGCGGACTTGCCGAACTGGTAGGCAGTATTACGAACTACATTCTTGAAGATTTGCAGATTGTCAGCAGTTCCTAACAAAGTGGAGTAGCGGAAGTCGATCTCGCATTGACCAGCAGTTGCGACCTCATGGTGGTGGCATTCAACTGTAACTCCGCACTTTCCGAGCGTCAGGGAGATCTCAGAACGCAGATCGACTAAAGAGTCGGTTGGAGCACAAGGTACATAACCTTCTTTGGGTCGAATTCGGTAACCAAGATTTGATCCAGAAAACTCGTCGGCAGCCCGCCCACTATTCCAATGGCCTTCATCTGAATCTATTGAATAACCCGCTGAATTCTGGTCGTTATGAAATTTTGCGGAATCAAAAACAAAAAACTCTGCTTCAGGACCGTAGTAAGCAGTGTCGGCAAGCCCGGTAAACTTCAGATAACTTTCAGCGCGCTGAGCAACTGAACGCGGGTCAAACGCGTAACCTTCTTTGGTGATCGGATCGACAGCGTTGCCAATCAAACACAATGTCGGTTGTTCGGTGAACGGATCCATCCAGAACCGGGTAGCATCCGGAACCAGGAGCATGTCCGACTCGTGAATCGCAGCCCAGCCGCGGATCGAAGACGCGTCAAATCCGAATCCGTCTTCGAACTGATCTTCGCCGAGTTCGCCGATGGGAAAGGTTAAGTGTTGCCAGGAGCCGGGCAAATCCGTAAAGCGAACAGAGACGAATTTGGCGCCCTGGTCAGAGGCATATTTCAAGACAGTCTTAGGGTTCATGTGATCTCCTGAAAGAATTTGGGACTGTTGGGGGTGCTCTTCGCCGCGGCGTGTTTTGACGTGCGAAGTATAAAAAGTTGGCTGACAGGTGTGCTAAAACGGGCGTGCGTCATGTAGCGACGGGCGCATTAAAAAGCAGCCATTATAGTGACGAGTTTTTTGAAGTCAAGGTGTTTCCGATAATGATCGAATAACAAATTTCTATTTGATGAATGAAACACAAAGCCAACCAAAATGGAGTCGGGAAGGGGGCAAGCGATCCAAACATAAACTAAAACCAACCAGACCCCAAGCGCGCCCCCGCAGATTCCAAGCCCTTACCCTGGCAACTAAATCTGGATCTGAATTTAAGGCTT
>DASYPT010000160.1:0-6741 GCA_036006355.1 Pyrinomonadaceae bacterium
TTGCGCTCAAGTTGCTACCTGCGCACTTTACTACAAATCAAGAACGGCTGCGCCGCTTCCAACAAGAAGCTCGCATGGCCTCAGCCCTCAATCATCCAAATATCATCACGATTCATGAGATTGGTCAGGTTGAGAACCGCAACTTCATCGCCACTGAATTCGTCGATGGGGAGACGCTCCGCCAGCGTCTGAAACGAGGAGCACTGAGTCTGCCTGAATCGCTGGATATCGCAATTCAGATTTGCAGAGCACTAGCTGCAGCTCACAATGCGGGAATCGTACATCGCGACATCAAGCCGGAAAACATCATGCTGCGTCATGATGGCTACGTGAAAGTTTTAGACTTCGGTCTTGCTAAGCTCACAGAACAGCGCGAGCGGCCAGCTCAAGGAGATCTCTCTGATAGGGTTGATATCTCCTCCGGTTTGTTGATGGGGACCGTGAAGTATATGTCGCCTGAACAGGCGCAGGGGCAGCAGGTAAATCAGCAGAGCGATCTGTTCAGCCTGGGCGTCGTCCTCTACGAGATGTTGACAGGTCACACTCCCTTCAACGGTGAAGACACCAGTCGTCTGGTCAACTCAATACTCCAAGACGAGCCTCAACGGTTGACTGCATATGCGTTGCGTGCACCTGAAGAACTACAAGGAATCGTCAGCAAAGCGCTAACCAAGAACAGCGTCCAACGATATCAAACTGCGGAAGATTTGCTTGTCGACCTCAAGACGCTAAAACAACAACTTGAACTCTCGACAGAATCTCCATCTGCACTTCATAGAGAGGATCGGACCAGTTCTAAATTTAGAAGCCGGACGCTGGCAGCTCTGTTTATTGTTTTCATTACTACAGGCCTCGGCGTAACAGTTTACCGGCGCCGACATCTTAGCAACCCAACTTCACTACCGCAGGGTATGAGAATTACACGTCTCACAAGTGGCGGTGCATGGGGACCCGTCATCTCGCCTGACGGTAAGTTCATTGCTCATGCCAACACTGACGTCAACGGGCAAGAGAGCATTAGGTTGAGGGAAATTATTACGGGGGATTCCGTCCAACTCGTGGCGTCCCAGGGCGGGGGCGTGGGCCCAATCGTCTTCTCCCCAGATGGCAATTACTTTTATTTCTCGAGGATGCAACCCGACGAGCAATCGGTATATTTTCAGAGTGATATTTTTCGCATCCCCGTGATTGGCGGGACGCCCCAAAAGGTATTGTCAAACGCTGGCGGAGTCGGACCCTCACCCGACGATAAGCAATTGTTCTTCTATCGCGCAGACCCTGCAACGCAGGAGACGAAGTTGCTCGTCGCCGATTCATACGACACAGGAGAGCGCGTCGTCTACACACGGAAGTGGCCTGACATCGCTTGGTGCCCGAGTTGGTCGCCCGATGGTAAGTTGCTTACCTACAGCGTTCGAAACCGTGATGGTGATCATTTCTATAATTCAGTCGCAGCTGTACCAGTCGATGGTGGTGCGGAACGGTTGCTCACCTCATACAGGTGGAGAGACGTATGGGGACCGACCTGGCTCTCGGATGGGAGCGGCTTCCTGGTAGAAGGTCGGGAACGTGTAGGCGATCCAATCCAGATCTATTACGTCACTTATCCCAGTGGAGAAGTTCGGAAGCTTACTGATGATGCCAACTCTTATTTGTCTGCCAGTATTAGCGCGGACTCGAAGACCATAGTCGCTGACGTTCAGGTAATGACATCGAAGCTTTGGGTAGTGCCCGCGGATAACACCTCAAGTGCACGTCAGATTACTTACGGCGGTAGCGATGGCTTCGGCGGCGTTGCCTGGACGCCCGATGGCCGGATCGTCTTCGCCAACTTCTCCAGCGAGGAAGACTTTACTCGAGATGGTGCTATCTGGATCGTGGATGCGGACGGACAAAACAGGAAGCGTCTTACCTATGATGACAGAATGAACGCGGATCCCATCGTAACCCCCGATGGGCGCTATATCGTTTTCAGCTCATACCGGGAGGGCGTTTGGGGCATTTGGCGAATGAACCTGGATGGCAGCGATCAAAAACAGCTGGCAGCCGGCAGCGACCCTATGACTAATCCGTACGCCTCCACTGACGGCCGCTGGGTGGTGTTCAAACGCGGACCGCTCCAAGCCTCAACAGTTTGCAAAATATCAATAGACGGAGGCGATGTCACCAGGTTGACGGACAGAAACGCTTACCCGCCGTCCGTATCACCTGACGGAAAGCTTGTTTCATTCTTCGCCACGAAGGGCAACGAAAATGAACTGGTGTTCATTTCAGCCGCAGGCGGAGCGCCTGTTAAGACACTTGATGTTTCACCGAATAGTCGTTTTTTGTTATTCACCTTGATTACTCGCTGGTCCGGTGATCTGCTCACATACATCGATAACAAACGCGAAGTGGCGAACATCTACGGTCTGCCTCTTGGAGGGGGGCCTGCTCGACAGCTTACCAATTTCAACAGCGATACTATATTCAGCTTCGACTGGTCACCTGATGGCAAGCAGCTGGTGGTTGCGAGGGGCCAATTCAACCATGAGATTGTCCTGCTCACTGGCTTCCGTTGATCTGGCCAGGACAGACGCTTTGCAAAGAAATCTGCTGCAGCGACGTCAATGTCACGCCAAGTGATTTTAATCTGATTTGTGTGCTTCTGGTAAACGCGTGAAAGCGAGGACGCTCTCATGCGGTTTCGCATGCGGTCTCACTGACCATTCCCGTTCTTCCCTGGTTAGGTCAAAGCGGCCTGCCCAGTACCTTGAAGAATCTGTCTTTATAATGGCGGCCAACGCTCAACTTGGTTCCATCTTCTAAAACTGCCTCATATTCGCCATTAAACATCGCATGCAGCTCGCAGATACGGTCTATGTTTACAATAGCCGACCGATGAATACGGGTGAACTTCTTCGGGTCTAGCTGTGATTCCATCAAACTTAATGATTGACGAATAGTGCGAGTTGTCTTCGTCAAATGCAGATTTACATACTTATCATCAGCCTCAAGCCAATTGATATCCGCAACTTTCACAAACGTCAGACGGCCCTCTGCTTTAATGATCAGCCTCTCAAGATGTTCGGGTGGATTTTTGACATTCTCCAGCAGCGCTTCAAGTTGCAGTCGACTGCCAGTTCCACGAACCACAATTTGCGTTTTCGCGTGCTCCAACATCTCAGCGAACCGACTCTGGTCAAAGGGCTTCAAAAGATAGTCCACGGCATGGAGTTCAAAAGCGCGAATGGCATACTGTTCGTAGGCAGTCGTGAAGACGATGTTCGGTAAGAACTCAGGCTTTAAATCATTGATGACTGCGAACCCATCCATTTCGGGCATTTGAATGTCAAGGAAAACCAAGTCCGGTCGCTCTTTTCGAATCGTAGTTACAGCTTCCTTACCGTTTGCACATTCGCCAATGACTTCAACATCAACATCGTTACGTAATAGTCGTTGAATGAGTCTGCGAGCCAACGTTTCGTCGTCGACAATCAAGGTTCGAATCTTCCTTTGCATGACCATTCTTCTCTGTTCAGCCTCGTACCGGAATGTGGAGGATGACAGCACAGCCTCCGGCGGACCCGTTTAAGATCTCAACGTTAGCCTTTGGGCCAAATGTCTGTTCGAGGCGAGCACGAACATTCCGTAGTCCCAACCCGGCGTTGCCGTTCGCGCCGTTAGGGATCCCCGGGCCGTTGTCTGCGATCTCGAGTTTTAGATGTTCGTTCCTACGGGTCGCACGGACAACTATTCGAGTCCTTTCTGATCTTGCCGCAACGACATGTCGGATCGCGTTCTCAACGAGGGGCTGCAAGATGAGGTGCGGAACCATAAGGTTCAAAGCGGCGGGTTCGATGTCAAACTCGACTGCAAGACGATCCTGAAATCTGACCTGTTCAATTTCGAGATAGCAGCGCAAAAACTCCAGCTCCTCTCTTAGAGGTACTGTGGGCTTGGACTGATCGAGCGTGAGACGAAGAAAATCAGCTAGGCGTGAGACCATCAGATTAGCCCGGTTTTGATCTTCGAATATGAGCGCAGAGATCGAATGAAGCGCATTGAACAAAAAATGCGGATGCAACTGCATCTTGAGTGCTTGCAGTTCGGCTTGCGCAAGCTGCGTCCTCAGCAATGAGCGATGCACCTCGGAGTCTCGATAATTTCGATAGAATATAAAGGCGTGCTCCGTGATTACGATAAGCAATGCGATCAGTATATTTAGATAGAGACCTGCGAGAAAAACCGTTCTATAGAAGTGAGTGAAGGATGTGTAGCGAGACTTGAATGTGGGATCAAGTTCCCAACCCACAAGCAGGAATGCCGTTTGGTGAAGTCCCGCGAAAAAGAAGGCGACGGCTATGTTTAGCAAAAGATTTTTATACCCAAATGGCCGAAACTGAATAGGAAATCGAGTGACAAATCGAAAAATCACCAATGACAAAAGTGCCCAAACATAAAATCGCGTCAGATTCAACTGCAACGCATAAGAAATGCTGAGTGCCCGGTTTTCTCCAACCGCTGATGCATAGGACAAAGCTGAGAAAGTGAATCCGACTAAGGTCCAAACACCCACAAAAACCAGCGCAAGCAGCCATCGTGGTATGCTCTTTCTAATGCTTTGTTCCGCAGAGTTATGGTCTAACATCACTATGAGATGTCCATCGCGCTGTTCGAGATCGCAGGTGCGAGTATTGTGTTCAGAGTTGTGGAGTCTATCTTTCAATTTCAAATATGCTTCATTAGAACAATACGCGGCCGATGTTGGCGGCGACGGATGGGAAGCGTCTTGCGGGTGCAACGGGTCGGAGAACGTTATAATCACTTGCAACTCCGCCCAGCCCTTCCGATTTTCCACGCAGACATTAGCGACTCGACGTTTAGTGGCCCTCTTCACATCATTAATCGTTCCCCGCGGATTATGGTAACACCTTCATAACACGACACTGGCTTAGGAACGGAGCTGCCCTCGCCTGCGCAAATTCAGCCAACCTGGCGATCGGTTCCGCGAGCTAACTCGCGCGTCAAAAGAGGAGGCCTTATATGTCACAAAGCCTTCTGAGAAGATATTGACGCAAAGGCTTGACCTACAGAATAGATTGGTACGCTCAACACCACCAACAAAAATGTCGTGAAGTTCCTTAGAAAGGACGCAGCCTGCCAGCGAGTAAGAGCGAGACTTTAATGATAAACTGCTGTTCAAAGCTTCACGTGGCAGTCTCTCTTATAATCCCGCGAACAAAAATCGTTATTCATATCTGCAGAACTTCGCCGTTTACGCCAGAATAAATCGGTCTCGCGCCAGCCCTGCTACACCTCACGACCTTTGTGTTGGCGATTTACGAGCGACAATTTATGGTCCGCGTCATTCTACCGGTCGATAAGAACTAGTACGAACCTGATTGTTCGACCGTGGGCCACAAAGGAGGATTTCAACATGTCAATGAAGATGATTGTTTCGTGTATTTGTTCTTTTGCATTGGGCGCACTCCTTTTCGGTTTGACCACGAGCGCT
Organism: Pyrinomonadaceae bacterium; assembly: GCA_036006355.1. Taxonomy (GTDB): domain Bacteria; phylum Acidobacteriota; class Blastocatellia; order Pyrinomonadales; family Pyrinomonadaceae; genus PSRF01. The sequence continues at coordinate 5,498 of DASYPT010000160.1, forward strand.
GACACAGTGGTCCCAAAGGTAAGTTGGCCTGGCCAGGATGCACACGCGGCTGATCGGCAAGCGATTTACGCTCATATCGATAAGATCTTCAACGCCTTTGTTAACAGCGATTGCGATGTTATTCGTGCGACTCACGCCCAGAATTGGATTGGCTTCACGGGCAACTCACGGTCAATTGAGAAAGGTTTGGACGGTTACATTAAGTCAACAGCACGATGGTGTGGCGAGGGGGGGCCCGCACGAAATCCTTCTCAATTGTCAGGTTACAAGCTCGTGGAAATCGACTATGCCTTTTATGGGGACGTCGCACTGGTGCCTTATGTCGCGGAAACTAGTTATGGCAACCCAGCTCGCCTTCGAGGAAAGGTTCGATCGCTTGACATTTACGCGAAGCAAAATGGTGAGTGGATACAAGTTGGCTCGAATATCTACGCTCACCCGGATTTTGTCGAGGCGATGCGCAGCTTGCCCGGACAACTTACGCCGGCAGATCAAAAAGCTCTGCTGGAGTCACGCGATGCAGTATGGCGTGCATACTTCGCGAATGATCAGGCACAGCTCGAGAAGCTGATTCCCGCCGAAGCTATGACGCTTGGTGATACAAATCCCAATGGGATAGCGAAGCGAGCCGATATTATCGAAGCCTCGAAGAAAATGGCTGCGCAAGGTGCGAAATTAGAGCGTCTGGAGTTTCCCAAGACGGAAATCCAACTTTACGGAAGCACAGCCATTGTCTACACAACGTATGCATTTGAATTAGCCGGTGCACAGGATCACCGCGTAACGCAAACCGGACGGGGAATTGAAATCTTCGTGAAACGTGCAGGAGGTTGGGTAAAGACCGGTTGGCTATTGCAGCCTGACAAGACCTAAGAACGGTTCAAGAGCCGGCCGTAGCCCGTCTTGATTCCGAGGAAGTATGAAGAGATTTGTTTCACTGTTCGTGGTGCTTTTCGCAATCTTCGAATATGTCGGAGAGGTTGTGGCCCAGCCGGAAAGCAACCCATTAACAATCGCCTACACGGTCAACGAAAATGACCTCGTCCCTGAAGGCATCGCCTATGACCCGTTGGGCAAGAATTTCTACGTAAGCGGCACATAAGCCTGACCTCCGCATTGCGAACGCGGTCTAGTTGGTTCCACTGACTACCACATGTTCTGGTCCATTAATCTAATTTCAACAAAGCAGCCGTCCGAAGATCATTTGCATTCCACAGATTGATATTCCTTACCGTTGGATTCCC
>DASYPT010000161.1:0-26495 GCA_036006355.1 Pyrinomonadaceae bacterium
CTCCGTCTTTTCGAGGCATTAGGTTTTCCTTGCGTGGGTCGTTTCCCAGGCGCGTACGTTAGTTCTTGCCGCGTCGAAAATGCGCTGGTAGTTAGCCTTGCGTACTTTCTCGCTTGCTGCAGGAGTTAGTAATTTCCAGAATGGTTCGTACTGGTTGAAAACCTTCAGATACTTTTCCTGATTTGGGGGCGCGACTTCGTCTGTCCCAAACAGAAAACGATTCGGATACCGGTTGACCATCTCCGCAGCGTTCTTAGTTGACTCAGGAGTTGCGACTACATATTTGGCGACCTCATCCCATGAAATGTCGAAGTGAACGTTGTTGAGCGATGGGTCTTGAATAATTTCTTCGACAATTGCCGCCTGTTCTTTTACTGGTCGAATGATTCTGCCAACCCCAATGTGGGCCCATATAAAGGTGGCGTTCGGATGCCGTTTGAATAGGGCCTTGATCTGAGCGGCATATGCGGGCTCGGCGCCGGGCTTCGCAAACGGGACATCCACGTCGCAATGGATCAGCACAACCAGGCCAACCTCGGCCGCAAAATCAATCAACCGATCGAGTGCCCGATCCTGAAGACTCGCAACCTCACCAGAAATCTTTGCGGATACAAATTCTTTATGAATGCTGAACTCACCTATTCCGCTGAACACACCTGGAAAGGCCTGTAGGACATGACGGATATGATCCGCCGCATACATGTCAGTGGGATTGAACCCAGTGATCATCGGATCAAAACGCGCCCGATCTTCTTTTGAAAGGGAAAGGAAAGACGTTGCAATCCAGGCATCAGTGAAGGAGTAGTAATACAGAGGCGCATCGGAATTGAGGTAATAAGTTGGTGCGCGATCCCCATCAACGCGATCTGACCACTGCTGTTGAAGTGGAATTCCAAAGAGCGCAACGCGACCCACTTTGTTTCCCATGATCTTCACAAAGTCATGGATATCGATTCCTTCCTGTATGTAGTTGGTCAGGTGAAAATGCGTATCGTTGAATAAATATTCGTTCGATGTTGACTGTGCGGTTATTTCACTCGATGAGGCGAGGACAAGAATGAAGAAAATTGATAATTGAGCAAAAACTGGCTTGAATGTTTCTCTGCGCAACCTCTGCGTCGTCTGTGCCTCAAGGCTTGAGCGTCTCCTCCATCTCAAATTCCTGGAGACGCAGCTGACGCAGAAGTTGCGTAGAGAAAAAGTGTTGCCTGTCACCGAAATGAAAACTGACTTAGTCACGCTTGTCCTCAAAATGCCAACTCCATATTCGAGTGGAAAACCCAACCTCGGCCGCCGATAGGGAAAGGCACCGATGTGTAGCCGACTGGTGACTTGTAGAGATAAAGAGCTTCGGTATTCCAGCGGACGACTTTGTTTTTGAACGGGAAGAAATTTGTTCCAAACCGGAAATCACGCGGTTGACCGTATTGCCCAAATATCTTTGAGAATCCGGCATACGCTTGAAGGGTTTTGGGAACTACCATTGCTGTCCCCTGTATCTGAAACGCGTGATCAAAGAGTCGGGCTGGGATTTGCTGAAGTTGTAGTGGGTTGAGCGCCTCAGTGAACTTGAAGTTATCCAACCAACGCCAGAAGTATTCCCCTTCAATTGAGAAACCGTGATACTTGAATCCACCATCGACGGTGGTCATACGGTATCTAGCGTCCTCTATTGTGGCTCCGGGAGCGAAAAGATCGGGAGTGAAAATTACTGTCCCATCAGAGAGCCGCAGCTGGGTATTTTCAAACTGCTCGGAGTTTGGCTGACTCTCTTTGTTTTCGTTGCTACGACTAAAGTGGAAGGCCAGCCTGGTGGAAAACTTGTCGTGATGTTCAAAGTCGCCCCAGCCCTGTCCGTTAAAACCTTTTTCAAAATCTCCAGTTGGAAACCAGATGAGCGCGCTCGATACGGTGTTCAATCCGTTGTCCAAGCGAGATGCAGGAACACCCAGTGTGCTCATATTGTTGCCGAGCATCACCTGGTACTTCAGTCTCTTCGCCAACTCACCTGTGGCCCAAACGCCTGACGTATAAGATGGCCGCATGAACTCATCGGCAATATGCCGGCTGTCCACGCTCAACCAGAACGGAAAGTTGCCTTCAACACTACGTGTACCCGGCAGCGACCGAATGCCGCCACCCAAGGTGAAGTACTTGTTGAAGGTGTATTGCAGATTACCGGCGAGAACTACTTGAGCACCCTGTCCCTGATTGGCGTTGGAGGTCCACGCGTAGAGGAAATAGCGGAACTTTGGATTGAACATCCACCCAAGGAACTTGATCTGAAGTTTTAAGAGCTGGATGTCATGGCGATTCTGTACGCTTTTTGTATTCCCAAAGGCATCGGTGTAATTGTCATCCAGTCCGAGTTGATTCAGATATCTGACGTAAGTGTAGATACTGACGTTCATGTCGCCGTATTCGGTGTTTACCAATTTGAAACCGAGGTTTGGCGTATAGCGTCCGTAGAACTTTTGATCGTCATCATCTTGCTTTGTTGATGAGGCGGAATCAGATGGAACTGCGCTTTCCGGAGTGGTTGCCGTATCCGGGGGCGCCGATACTGGCGATATCGTCGGCAGAATTGAGGCTGTTGCGTTCGTCGCCGGGTCACTCGCGGTTTTTGCACTTGTTGCTTGTGCTGCCTCGAGTTTGTCGAGCCGGTCCTGAAGGCTCTTGATCAACTTTAGCAATTCAACCCGCTCGTCAGCGGTTAACGGTTCAGTGCTGGGAGTCGACTTCGGATGCGGAGCGCTTGCGTTGTCATTTGCGATTGGTCCCTGGGCGAAAGTGACGAGGCTCCAAACAAATCCGATTGTCACCAACCACACGGCGCGCACAGAACGGTGACGCCGGGTTGTTCTCTTTGATCGACAAACGATGAGAGCCATTTGGGTCCCTTCGAGGTTCATTTCGAACCGTACTCTATTCACCTTTCAGACCAACCGAGCGCGGGGAGAACACATTAAAATCAAGCTTGCCCGCTACGTATTCAATAACCTTTTGTGCCTTCACACTGTTGCCGGCCTCGTCGAGTGGTGGAGCAAAGACCGCAATGGCACCCTTCCCAGGCACAACCGCGACGATGCCACCACCAACTCCACTCTTCGCTGGTAGACCAACGTGCCAGGCCCATCCACCAGAACCGTCATAGAGACCAGCCATCGTCATAGTGGAAAGGATGTAAGGCACGTCTTCGGGCTTTATTACTTGTTCGCCCGTCGCGGGATTTTTGCCGTTGTTCGCCAACGTAGCTCCCATACGCGCAAGTTGCGCAACGTTGACGCCAACCGAGCATTGCTTTGTATAGACATCCACTGATTCAAAGGGATCGGCGTAGATGCGATCGTATTTCGCCAACAACATCGACAACGCTTTGTTGCCGGTGTTAGTAGCCGCCTCGGATTGATAGACTTCATCGATAAGTGAAAGTTTCTCGCCGGCACATTTGCTGTAGAAGCTTAGAATCTTCTGCCACTTCTCCTCGGCGCTCTTTGCCGTAATCAAACTGACCGTAGCGATCGCCCCAGCGTTTACGTACGGGTTGCCGGTATGCGTGGGCATATCAGCAACGGCAAACACCGAGTTGAATGCACGACCGGTTGGTTCAGAGCCAACTTTTTGGAAAACCACCTCTGGGCCAAACTCTTCCATCGCCAGCGCCTGCGAGAAGACCTTGGAGATCGACTGGATGGAGAAGGAGTATTTGATGTCACCCATCGTTAACTCTTGATTGTCGGTCGTCACTATTGCGATCCCGAAGAGCTTTGAATCTACTTTTGCGAGATAAGGAATGTAGTCGGCGTTTTTGCCACCAGGATCGTTTTTGAATTTTTCGTAGGCCTCGCGAACGACGGCTTCTACTTGTGCTCGATTAGGAGCAACTGGACTCGCTTTCTGACCAAGCGAAGAGAACGGGACAGACACGAAACTCGTCACTACAAACAAAGCGATGACGATTCGCGTGTGTAATGTCTTCTTTGACATGACTGATCTCCTCATAAACTGTTGCTGATGACTAAACCTCCCTGGTGTCATTCTCAATAAGTGAATGTCTTCGAGAAGTTGTATTTGAAAGAAAATTGAATCCGAAAATCGTCCGAGTGAAAGCCGTCAAGAAAGTTCTCGCGTCGACCCCATTGAAACTCACCACCCACCATGACGTTTTCGTAGGGATAGAAAAGTAAATTGCCGAGCGCGTAATGCCCGCGATGAAATGCATCGGGTGTTTGCCCATTGGAGTTGTCGATGTCCAGCATCGAATACCCGACCGCGGTGCTGAACCGTTTGTTCCAGTTGTGATCGAGGAAAGCCACGAGGCTGTACATTGGCAGGGCCACACCTTTGATTGGTCGACGCGGATCTCCGCCAGGCGTTAACTCGATACCTATATCGACTGGCGCATCATTCATGTAGTTCTGAATGCCCTGGCCAAACACAAAGGCAAATCGACCAGTGTCTTTCTGACCGAACTTCAGGTTGGAGGTCAGGTTCAGCCCGGCCCCTATTTCTGAGCCGCCGAGATCAACATTGTCATTAATGGTGTCGACCCACTTAATGCGTCTGAGCATTCCGGCCGCCTGGAAGTAACCCCAGTCTCTGGTGAAGCGCACATTTCCCGAAATGTCGGGCATGTCAAACTTTGGTCTTATTCCCTGCAACTCGATGCGATCTGAAAACTGCCCCTGATCACCACTTGCACCCGGACGTTCGAGAGCAATCGTTACTGAGTTCTTACCCTTCAACGGCATCCAGCGGAATTGAAGATTGCGGAAGAAGACCATTCCGTTTGGTCCCCAGTACTCAAGTGAATTTGGGAATACATCGATGTCCATGAAGGGACTCCATGTTTGACCCGCACCGAAGTGGCCCAACTCACCATAAGCATGTCGTAGTCGGAACGTGGTCTGTCCTGCATCTACACCAGTCCCGAAGAGTTCGAACTCGAACTGTGTCTTAAGCTCTCCATACTTGGTTGGAGTGCTTGACTTGACGCCGAGACGACTTTGCCGAACACCAAAGTAAACTTTCCCATCGGGTGCGAATTCATCTTTAAAGGCCGGCAACTTTACGGGGCGGATCACGTCGAACCAATTAGGATCGTTTTGTTTAAATTGGTAACCAGCATCCAGCATGGCGAAGCCGTAGATCGTAAAAGTGCTTTCTCCTTTGCCGTCCTGAGGTTTGGCTGGTGCTGCCGGGGCTGCAATGGGCACTCCTTCAGCTGTGCCGTTAACCACTTCCACTGTCGCTGGAGGTAGCGGCTTCTTCTGCGATTCTTCCATGGCGTTGAGTTGACCCTTCAGATCTCGAACTGTCTGCTCGAGCAGCAACAACCGCTCCTTCAGTTGATCGACTTCCGGCTTTGTCGTTGTAGTGGTTTGAGATTGACCTGGAGTTGAACGACTGGTGATTGCAAGCAACGCAAGCAATCCGAGAGTGAAAGCTGTAATCCTTTGTGAGATCTTTTGACGCCTCTTCATGGACCCCTCCTTACGTGATCCGACGCTAACCTTAAGAAAGCGGAATCGTAGTGAAGTGCCGATGGGGCAGTAACTGTCAAAACTTACAGGTCTTTAGCGATGAAAACGCGTACGTGTGCGCGAGCCTCTTATCTTGCTACGAATTGAGTTGCGAGGAGCATGATCGAAAAGTTATGAAGTAATTTTCTCGGAATTGCTTGAACCGGAATCAACATGGGTCAACTGTCAAAAGTTACAGTTTCGAGTGGGTATTCCTTCCTGTAGATTCGACTTGAATGTACGGGATCATCGTTACTCAGGACTTGGACTACAGCTTGGCGCGAGCAGCTGAGCAAGGCATTGTCACAGCTGTTGGCGACCTCTATGAACGACACCGCCGTCGTGTCTATTCACTGTGTTTGCGAATGACTGGAAGCCGGGAGGAAGCAGAGGACTTAACACAGGAAGTTTTCATCCAACTGCTCCGCAAAGTTGGATCGTTTCGTGGCGAGAGCCAGTTTTCTACCTGGCTCTATCGACTTACTGTGAATCAGGTGTTAATGCATTTTCGGCGTACGGTCCGACAACGAGAGGACGTTCGCTGCGAGTTGGAACTGGCTATTCCAAAGACTCTGAGAGTCTCCGAAGTTACGGAAAGAATCGCACTGGAGAAAGCTCTGGCAAGGTTGCCCGCAGGTTCTCGAGCGATATTTCTAATGTTCGCGGTTGCCGGTTATAACCACCGAGAGATCGCACACATGTTTGGCTGCTCGATCGGAAATTCCAAATCCCAGCTTCATAAGGCGAGAAAAAAGCTTAAAAGACTATTGACTGTTTAGAGCTTACGCACGCCGAGTAAGTTGATGCCACTGTTACTGTACGTCTCAACATCAATCGATTTGCCATCGAGTAGCTTGATCTTCGCTGCGTAGATCAAAGTTCCTGTTCCCTCTTCTCTTCCTTTACTGTTTTGCTTCAAGTCAAGCTGCAGAATTCCAAACTCATAATCCCTTGATGGGCCACCGTAATAGCCTTCCAGGAAACCGACCGGTCTATCGCCAACTCCATAAATTCGTCGTCCGTTCTCGGTTCGGTGAGAACGGATCAACTTGAGGTCGTAGAAGCCAACGCGCCCACTCAACCTGACTTTGCCGATCGACTCTGCCTTCTCTAACTGCTTAAGCAAGGCATCCGGACCCGACTCGACCAGAATTCCGGCCAATCGCCGAGCCTCTTGATCCGATGTATAACCGTTTATGTACAGATCGAGATTAGCTGTGGCTCCGGCCCCAACCATTGCGCGACCCGCACCGCTCGGCAGATGGGCAAGTGCTGAATACTTCTCTTGTTTTTGGATGGTGCTTGCACCTGACTTGCCAGTGAAAAGTACAGAAGAGATTGCGACCAAACAACAAGCAAGACTGATTACACTTCTCATAGCAAACTCCTGAGCGTGTAGAGAACTACTTTCCTGGCGGTGGCGGGTACTTCTTAAACAACTTGGCCATCGCCTTATTGATATTCTTCTCGACCTTTTGTGGATCCTTTCCGGAGCCCAAAGTCTTGCTGGCTTCGCCGCGCCATACCTGTTTCTTGGTGCTCACATCATAGAAGTCCAAATCCAACGTACCAATATTTATCGTGGAGCTCGTAGTCGTAGTGGTCTGCATGCCACCCCAGCCACCCCAACCACCCCAGCCCCACGGACTTCCGCCCGAGCTGAAGGAATTCCACTCTTTCTCCTGATTGACCGCAACCTGATAACAGATGTAAAGGTCCGGGTTATCCTCCGTTTTAGTGAAGCCCTTTAGAGCCATCTGTGAATCGATTGCCTGTTTGATTTGATTATCGAGAATTTGATTTGGGTATTGCGCGTTAGGCACCTGAACCCATTTGTAAGTCTTGTACTTCGAGAAATCCGTTCCTCTTAAGTAGTTGAAACGAATTTCCTGTGCTCCGGCGGTCGCAAAACCCGTCAGCAACAACCCTGCAACTACCAGCAGACGGAAAACATTATTCAAGCGTCTCATTCTTCAACACCGTCCTTCATAGAATTCCAAGCGAAAAAAATCCTATAAGAAGGGAGCCACCTTCGGAACTGTAATTTTTTACAGGAGACGTTCCGAACGGGAGCGAGCACGATCTTATGGAGAGAGTAACGAGACACTGAGTCATTTCCTGCCTCTTGAGCGAAGACGCTGCCGGTATTTATTGAGAAGGTGACTTGTAAGACGAGGCCTAAGTTCAACTCCACGCAACCTGGGAGAACTATGTCGTGAGGACTTATGAACAATTACAAACTCCATCCATCATTCAGTTTTCTCTTAATCGCTCTAATGGGACTCTTTTTAACTTCAGCGACGCAAGCTAAACATCGTGACGACGTGGTTGTGATGAAAAATGGCGACAAATTAACCGGAGAGATCAAAAGCCTGCGCAATGGAGAGCTCCGATTCAAAGCTAGCTACATGGCGGAGTCGGTTCGCCTCGATTGGGCCAGGGTGGAACGGCTGGAGAGCAAGGATGAGTATCAAATTTTCCTGACAAGTGGTCAGATATTCTCCGATTCTTTGAAGCTGGTCCCGTCAAGCGAAAACGGGAGTGAGAACTTCGTGATCGGTGAAAACAATAAGGAAGTAAGAGTCAGACAGATCGAAGTAGTACGCATCGCTCCATTCGAAAAAAAGTTCTTTACGCAACTGGAGGGCTCAATTGATTTTGGATTCAGTTACACCAGCGGTAACGATCAATACGACACTCAACTCGTTGCGACGACAACTTATCGCACGCGCAACAATTCCTTTACTGCTCGGATTGATTCTCTGTTCAGTGGGCAAACCGAGGGAAGTAGCAGCGTCCGCAATCAGTTTAGTTTTGATTATCGGAGGCAGATTACTCCGAAGTGGTACGCCGGTGGACTGTTCGATTTCCTTCGCAGCGATCAGCAGAGTCTTGACCATCGACTCACACTTGGTGGCCTTGTTGGACGAAACATCAAACAGACGGAGACGACAAAGTACTCAGTTTTCGGCGGATTGGCCGTGAGCCGCGAAAAATATTCCTCCGTCACCGGACAACCGCTAAGAACCAATGTCGATGCTCTTGCTGGCCTCGACTTGACGAGATTTCGTTTCAATACGACGGAGATTAGTTCACGCTTCATTCTATTCCCGAGTCTCACAACACCAGGCAGAATGAGAATGCAGGCGACATCCGACATGCGCATTAAGATCGCGAAGGATCTTTATTGGGGGTTTCACATCTATGAGAACTTCGATAGCAAACCTCCCGTGAGAGCAGATAGAAATGACCTGGGTCTCAGCACCTCGATAGGATGGAAGTTCTGACATGCTAAAAATGAATGCACACCGACCTGACGCCCATGCGATGTTTCGGTGTACCTGTAACTTTTGCCAGTACGCTTTCCAAGCTCGTAACTTTACGATCACGGATGCGGTGCCGTATGGGCCATAAACCATCTGGCATGTCCGAACAAATTGCACCGGGACCTGCTGCCTTGATGATTAACCAACTTACTCTGAATGCTCCGGCCTAACACTCTTACGGCAACACCGTGTGTGTCGTTAATGGTGTTGTTTGCAATCGGCTCAGAGTACTTGGTAATTAACCAACTCGCTTGGAGTGTCCGGGCTAACACTCTTCCGGCAATAAGCGGGTTTGGTTGATGGTGTTCTTATGACAAGCTGAGAACACCTTTGTCCCGGTCGTTTTCCTGGATCAGCGAGGCGACTCTGCGGATAAGGACTGCGGCCGGGATAACTTTTAGTGATTTGATTGTAGCGGCCCGCCAAGTTTGAGTCTTCACGAGGTTCTTCGTCGCCGAACCTTGTTCGCCTCGTTAACTGACTCCTTTCCGGTAGAAGAGGTACTCATGAATCCCCAACTATTAAATACGGAACCAACTAGTAGGAATTTAAGTGTTGATCTCGCAGGGTCTTCTCATCGTGGTCATGTCAGGGAGCAGAACGAAGATCACTACTTGATCATACAATTTGGACGGTCGCTCGAAACGTTAGGAACAAACCTGGATCAGTACATACTCCAGCAAAGTTTTGACGTGACTGGTTATGGCATGCTCATCGCGGACGGCATGGGCGGCATGGCTGGGGGTGAAGTGGCGAGCAGTCTTGCGCTTTCCAAGCTCGTTCAGCTTGTCCTCGACACACCAGATTGGTTTCTGTCCTTAAAGAGGTGGGAAGACGCTGCCAAGGTTCTTAACCGAATGAAGGAACGTTTCCTGGAGATCGATCAGGCGGTCAGGCAACATGCAGAGGAAGATATGACGCTTCAAGGAATGGGGACCACTTTAACGGTAGCGGCAACAGTTGAAAGCGACTTGATACTTGGCCACATAGGAGATTCGCGTGCTTACTTGTTGCGCGATGGCGAGCTTGTCCAACTAACCGATGACCATACCCTCGCGCAGGCATTAATCCAAGCCGGCATAACAAGCCCTGAGGATCTTACGTCACGCTCAATGCGGCACGTTTTGACCTCTGCAGTGGGTGCGCTCGGAGAATCTACACCCCAAGTGCTGAGGACACGCTTGCGACCTGGCGATCGCATCCTTCTGTGTACTGACGGTCTGACGGATATGGTTGATGATGAGACTATCGCCACCGTATTGCAGCAAGCGCAATCTGCACATGGCGCCTGTCATGACCTGGTAGATTTGGCTCTTGCTGAAGGCGGAACAGACAATATCACCGTGATCGTCGCACGATTCCGTTCTGCCAACCCAACAGAGGGAACTGACTGAATCGCTTAAAGGAAATTAGGTGGTGCCCTAATTTGGAGTCGGCCCAACAGAGTTAGAACGGCGAGCGAAGCGACCGATTGACCTCACCCAACCTGAAACGTACGCATACATAGGTCAATCGGTCGCTTCGCTCGCCGTTCTAATTCATGCCCCATTTCAAATTAGGGCACGACCGGAAATTACAGGATCTTGCTGTATGAGTAGGTCGCATTAACTCAATCAATGGAAGGTCGTAAACAGTAGACCCTTGATTCGTGCTTGTCTTTAATCTTAGCCAACCCAGGAAAGACCTCGTCTATCCTCAACGAGGTTCCTTTTTCTTTCGCGAGATTCTTCGATCCAGGAGGTTACTGTCTTCAATAATTCTCGCCTGTATTGCCGGTCAGACTTAGTTCTTGTAACTGGGGTTTCCGCACACTGTGATTTCGATTCACGTATTTTGCGTTTGACGACTTTGATGGAATTGCTCTTCACACCCATAACGAATTTGCTTGCCTCAGAATTGATTTCAACGCGCGGTAGCTCGGCGAGTCTTGAGTTGCACTGTTGTTGTTGCCAGCCGGTTTGACGGGCAAGTCAATGCTAATCACAAGTGATCCCGGCAAATACTGTCAGAATTGACAGTATTTGCCCCGACCTCCCTTCGCTATCTTGACTCAGTGATTAATCGGACTCAGGGCTGCTTTAGGCAAAGAACACCCAGCCCTCGGGAACTGGAAAGTAAGACGTTGCTTGGAGCACGAACGTGTTAGACCGAATGGCTAGAGGATGTAACTGGAGGAGAAAGAACTTCCCCAGCTGGCCCTGTTGCCCCGAGTAGAGAATTTAGATAGCCGCAAACAGCCAGCCACTGTCTGCCGCCGTTAACAATTTGAGGAGCAAAACCGACATGACAAAGAACAAATCTGCCGGGCTGGTGTCTATCGCCATCGTGTTCTTATTGCTGTCAGCTGTGCGATTGTCAGCCCAAAGCGCAACCAATTCAACTCCGGTCCAAGTGCCGGAAGGTACAAAGCAAAAGATCCAGGGAGTCGTTAGCAGCCGAAACGGCGACACATTCAAAGTGCGTGACCCTTCTGGGAATGAGACGACAGTACTCTTGACCGCTGAAAGTCAAGTTAGCTCACACTCAAGGGGGCTGCGTGGTAAGAAAGAGTATCCGGTGACCTTCATCATGCGAGGCCTTCGCCTGCAAGCTCAAGGCAGGGGAGATTCCGGTGGTAACCTTGTTGCTGAGTGGGTTAGATTTGATGAGCAGGACCTCAGAGCCGCGCAAGCACTCGAGCAAACCGATGCGCTAGCCAAGGAAAACCAGCAGAGACTTGAAGCCGCAGAGGAGGCCGCTCGACTGGCCGCCGAAAACGCGCAAAGGATGGCTTCACAAATTCAGGAAAACACGGCCCTTGCTTTGGACGCTCAGGCCAAGGCCAAAGCTGCACAAGACCAGGCTGATGCGGCCTTTAAGTCTGCCGCCATGGCGAACAACCGCATTAATGGTCTTGATGATTACGACACACTCAAGAATATTCCCATCCTCTTCAAGCTGAATAGCTCCACTCTTGATGCGACTGCAAAGCAAACCATCGATGAAGCAGCCGCCTGGGCGAAAGCAGAGAAAGCAAAAGGGAATGCGAACGGCTGGCTTGTTCAAGTAGTGGGATTTGCGGACACAACTGGGAAGTCCGCCAAAAATCGCGCCTTGAGTGAGCGTCGCGCGAACACCGTAATTCAATATCTGGTTCTCAAACACGGTTTGGATCTGCGGCGTCTGGTGCAGCCTTTCGGTTATGGCGAAAACAAACCTGTCGCTGACAACAAGACCGCTGAGGGTCGAGCCAAGAATCGGCGGGTTGAGATCAAAATCCTGCAAAACAAGGGAATAGCAAATACGGTCGGCAAGTCACAGGATTGAGGTTGGTGATCGCGTTGTAAACGGTACAACGCGCACAACCTCCGCCCACTTCCTGATTGGCATCAAACCAATTGGGAAGTGGGCTTGATTTTTGTGCTTAGTGTATTGCCTCCGCTTTGGTTTTGCTTATTCTGTATGCGAAGCCGTTGAAATGGTTTTCGCCATCAGCGCACCAACGAGGTGAGAATGATAAGAATTAGAAAGACAACGCAGTAACTGCAAGCCACAAACTACGACCTTCACTCGAATCAGAACCACGCGTATACCCAGCCTACTCCAATCGTCTTCAAGTGACCTCCAAAACGCGTTGTTAGACCACTGGCATAGGCCACTTTGATCGATTGTCGATTATTAAGTGGAAAAGAGTACGTCGCTCCTATTCTGGAGTTCTTCTGCGTGTCTTCATTAACGATCCCGTTTACAGTTGTTCTTCCGCCGGTGTAGTAAGTGGCATTTACCGAAGCCCACATACGTGGCCGTATCGTATATATGACGTGCCCACCGAATGAAGTAAGTGGCTTTTGCTCTCGTTTTGAGCCGCCAAAGAAATTCTCATTATCAGTAAAGATCCAGATACCGCTAACTAATTCCAGAGTCCAACGTCCAGAAGGCTTCGACAATCCGATTTCAGGCTTTATGGCCCAGCGATTAGAACCAGGATTCACGAGACGGCGCGGGTCGTATTGTCCTGTTGGCGCAACGATCGTAAGGCTGACACCCAGCAGCATTCGCGGCTTATAAGAAGTAAACTCACGCGGACTGAGTGCTGGACCACCCTTCAGTATCGTTGAAAACCTTAATCGAACATCACCAAGACCGGATCGTCTAACCTCATGCTGCTCCTCGAACACCGTTCCTGTAGCTCGCCCTAAGATGTAAGGAACAAGCACGCTAACATTCGCCTGTCGACCAGCGAGGCCAAAGGTTCGTCCATATCCCATCGCTCCCGAGTTAAGCTTTACCGAAACGTCTCGCAATGGAAGTGAAGAATCCAGGAGTACATCACCATTTTGATATGCGTACGTAAAGACAATGAACTGACTACCCACCGGCGCGCGTGAATAAGCTCGGGGCTCCATCTCTTGAGCAAAGATTGCTGGCCCAAAGGTCAGGACCATGATTATCAGCCGGGCACACTTCACCTGAGAATCGATTCCTATCTGACTAGTAAAATCGCCCAACTGCACATGCTCTATCACCACTTCCTTCGCACAGTGCTCTTCAGACGAAGATTGGTTGTTTTGGGTATTTAACGGTCCTGGATGCGGCTGTGCTTCGGCATCGTAGGCACTCTCACAATCGGGCATAACTGTTAGTTTTGACAGTGGTTCAGAGTCTTTCGCGATTGAGATACTGGCCAGGAAGCGAAGTGGAGCATTTGCTGAGTTCGACTTGGCCAAAAAAGGAGACCAGGAGGTTTGAGATTCTGCCTTGGGTGGGCTAAACCAACAACAAGTGTAAACACTGCCGAGTTCGGAAATTTAACTTGAAAGTGTTCTATTGAGAGGCGTAGACTTTTGCCTAAGATTTATCTTCGACCTAGTGCACGAATGACGGCTTGCACATGCTTCTCCCCTGAAATCGATTCATGTGTAAGAGACAGGCACGTGATGGTTCTCATTAAGCCAACAACTCCGCCGCGATTAACGACAGTCGCACCTCGAATAGTCGCTTGAATTTCTAATAGCTCATCGCAAATTTCGTTCGAAGCACGATCGAGCAGGACAAGGGTGTATGCCCGCTCCCTATCCTATTTTTTCTAGTGTTGGCTTAATGCCACTTCTCTCCGAACGCGTTGGCGTGTTATGCCGCGCATTGGGTGGGTTCCTTGAAAACGCGTTCAAAGGGCACTACAGATCCCTCCTGACCATCGCCGTCTGTCTTCTTTTGTTGACTGCGAACACTGAGTCTGTCGTTGTATTCGCCCAGGCTGACGTAGCAAATTCAACTTTAAAAGGTAGGGTTACCGACGAAGTCGATGCGGCAATCGGCGGCGCATCTGTTTCCGCTGTAGCCCTCGAGCGCGGTGTCGTGCGTAGCGTCCAGACCAGCAGTGATGGCTCCTTTCAGCTACCTCTGCTTCAACCGGGTGCATACGAGCTACGTGTCGAAGCTCCCGGATTTCAGCCCTTCATTTCACAAAGATTTGTGTTGACTGTCGGACAGGTCGGAGTTCAAGAGGTGAAACTGCAAGTCGGTCAAATTAAGGAAGCAGTAAACGTCAGTACAGCGCGTGTGCTTGTTGAGACTGAACGAACTCAACAATCCGATACAGTAGAACGACGTGAGATTTCGACCTTGCCAAATCTATCTCGCAACTTCACTGCTTACGTCTTCATAGTGCCCGGTATTGCCGACGTCGCATCCGCGCGCGTGCAACAGACACGGGTTTCTCCGGTTCCCACTTCTGGTTTTTCCGTCGGCGCAGGCAACGGCCGCAGTAACTACGTCTCAATCGATGGTGGCGAGAACGAATCAGGGATGGGAAGTTTAAGGGTACGGAACTTGAGCGTCGAGGCGGTTCAGGAGTTTCAAGTGAATCGCAACGCGTTCGAGGCTGAGTACGGCTTTACGGCTGGGACTGCGATAAACGTAGTCACACGAGGGGGCACGAATGACTTTCACGGGTCTGCCTATATTTTTTATCGCGATGAGAAAACGGCAGCCCGCGATCCACTGAATTCGAGCGGACGTAAAGCACCTGAGAGACGTATATCACCAGGATTTACTCTCGGTGGACCACTAGCAAAAAATCGCACCTTCTTTTTCACGTCATTTGAGGCTCTGAATTACAACATCACTAGATTCCGCTCGTATACCAGTAATTCTTCGCTGCTTGGCCCAACCGCGGCGCAGTCGTCGTACTTGAACACCCTTGAGACTGGCCCAAACGCCACCGATTCGACTCGACGTATTGCCAGACAACTGCGTACAACACTTGATACAACGAACTATGCTACGACGATGCAACTGCTGAGTCAGAGCGAAGGTCAATTCAAAGCACCGACTCGAACTTACAATTGGACGACTCGCCTGGATTACAACCGAAGTGAACGAGATTTGATCACCGGACGCTTCACCCTGGCGTTTGAAGACAACGATCTACTTCACGCAGATAACGTTGAGTCTCCAACAAACGGCTCCAAAGAGACTGTCGATGATTACACAGTGGTTGGAAGTTGGAACCACATCTTCGGTAACGGTCTGATAAACCAATTGCGCCTGCAGTTTGCGTACGACGAATACGGTCTGATCTCGAGAGCTCCCGATAGTACTCTGGTACGAATAGTGGGACTAATCGACTTCGGTAGGGTATTGCAGCTGCCAATCATACAGAGGCAGAAGCGATATCAATTTGACGATAACTTGAGCTGGACTCATGGTACGCAAGACTTTAAGTTCGGAGCGTCTTACCGGCCCGTTGATGCTCATATCATAACCCAGCTTGGATTTGGCGGGATTTTTCAGTTCACAGCCGGATTACCTTTCAGTCGAGCAGTAGCGCCCGCGGATCTGGCTCAGTTGAGTGGTCCACTCGCTCCCGCATCTGACACCGTCTTAACATCCTTGCAGGCATTTAATCTCGGCCTTCCGTCGCTCTGGCAACAAGGATTCGGTAACCCAATCTTAGACGCCTGGCAACATAATTTCGGATCGTTTGGACAAGTTAGCTGGAAGATCACACCCAGTTTGATTCTTAACCTGGGAGCGCGCGTTAACTACGACGGTGAGCCGGCTCCTCTTGACACCAACGTCAGTTTGTCTCCGCGGATAGGGTTTGCATGGGATCCCTTCGGCAAAGGCGAGACCGTGATACGCGGCGGGTTCGGGACTTACTATGCCCCCGTATCTCTTCAGGTTCTTTCAGCTGCAGCACTGCAAAGCGACAGTGGCGAGTTTATTAACCTTCAATCGCGGACACTGCAAGACGGTGCTCAATCAACACAAGCACTGTGGTCTTATGGGGTTAACCTTGGAAAACTTCCCTTTGTCTCACTCACTGATGCAGACGTTCGAGGTTTCGGCATTATTCCGGCGCCGAAGCAGCCGGGCCGTCGAATCGCAGAGGCAGCAGAGGACTACAACAACCCCTATACAGTTCAGGCGAGCCTGGGTGTATCGCAACAACTATCGCGGAACTTCACCATCGAAATCGCAGGTCAAATGTTTCACGGCGTTCATCTGCCGATCGCCCTGGAAGGTAATTACCGCGAAACTGGTCAATTCGTAACCGTGCCGGGGTTGCCAGGCAGTGACCTTTTTGGCCCACGCCTTGAGCGAATTGATCCTTTGATTGGCCAGAAGATTGTTCATTCGTCAGAGGGCAACTCAATCTACTATGGCCTGACTGCTTCGCTGGTAAAGGGGTTTAGTGATCGATTTGAGTTCAGGACTAGCTACACTTATAGCAAAGCAATCGACGATGTTCTGGACTTTACGGGCGCCTCAACACCTTATTTGCCGACCAGGCGATATGTGGATCGCGGTCTCTCCGCTTATGACCTGCGTCATAGTTTCGTGGCGAGCGGCAGTATAGAGAGCCCCTTTAAATCAAACTCACAAAACAATTGGTTTGAAAGCGCGATGGCCAACATCACGCTGAGTCCGATAATCACTCTTCGCAGCGGTTTCCCATTTAATCTTTTCATCGGGCGCGATGTTAATGGCGATTTGAACGCTACTGACCGACCCTATCATGCACCTCGAAATTCTGGACAAGGTGAGAACTTCTACAGCGTAGATATTAGAGTGAGCAAGCACTTCTACTTTCGGACAAATGCTGATGGCCCAAATTTGGAACTAATCGTTGAGGCAATAAATTTGTTCAACCGAGCCAACTTCCTTCGTGTTAACGACATTGTGTGTGGAACAGCGTCACAGCCCGGGTTTATCAATGGATGCGATCCAAAGTTTCTCTACGGGCCATTCGACTTCAAAGGCATCCGAGGTCTTCCACCGACGGCGCCTCTGGCGTTCGTGAGTGCGGGTCCGGCTCGGCAATTTCAATTCGGTCTAAATCTTCACTTCTAGCGAGGGTGCGGTTCCCATTGCCACGAGGTCTCCTTCAACTCGTTTTCATTATTATGGTGAATGGCTTCATCTGTGCGACTACAACGTCAGCACAGACACCCCGAGAAAGCAAAAAAGTTCTGATCCTATTTGCCCATGAGGCGCAGCAATCAGCGCAGATCATTGCGGAGCAAGCGATTCGCTCAACTCTCATCAAGGGCACACCTGATCAACTGGAAATTTACTCCGAGTATCTTGATGCTGCCCGCACGCCTATTGATTCCTTTGAGAAAGATATAGTCAGCCTTCTACGTCGGAAATATGAAGACAAAAAGCTCGATCTAATCCTCGCTTTCAACACGCCTGCCCTGAAATTGGTGTTGAATAACCGATCAGTACTATTTCCGCGTACTCCAATCGTCTTCATGATTCTGGAGCAGCGCAACCTTGCTGAACTACACCTTGGCTCTAACGTGACTGGCATTTGGGCCGAGAGCAATTACAGATCAAATTTGGACCTTGCCCTGCAGTTACAACCAGAAACGAAGCGAGTAGTCGTTATTTCTGGCGTTGGACAGTGGGACAATTACTTCAGGGCTGCCGTAAAAGAGGATTTTCAACCTTATGAGGGCAAGCTCGAATTTGAATACTTAACAGGACTCACGGTTTCGGAGCTCCAAAAGGCGCTGTCAAACTTGCCTCCCCACACCATAGTCTCGTTCATATCAAGTGCTCAGGACAAAGCACGGAACAATACCGGTAACCTTGAGGTACTTCGTCAGATCTGCCCTGTATCAAACTCACCGGTGTATGGTGCAACAGACGCTCAGTTGGGACTCGGCATTGTTGGAGGAAGGCTTACTAGTTTTGAAAGGCTTGGCATTGTAGCAGGCGAAATTAGCGCACGGATACTGGCAGGTGAAAAGCCAGAAGAGATACCGCCCTACGGAGTTCCTGGCATTGCAATGTTCGATTCGCGCGAACTTCGTCGGTGGGGTATCAGTGAGCAGAGTCTTCCTGCCGGCAGCATCATTCGTTTTAAAGATCCGAGTATTTGGCAACTCTACAAGTGGCATATCGCCGGCATTCTTGCGTTACTAGCGCTTCAAACGTCTTTGATCACGATCCTATTGATCCAACGAAAACAGCGCCGGCTTGCTAAAGAATCGCTGGCCAAGCTGAACGCTGAGCTTGAGCGAAGAATCGTCTCACGAACCGCCGCCCTGGACGCGAAGACCAGCGAACTTGAAACGTTTGCGTATTCAGTTGCTCACGACTTAAAAGCACCGTTGCGCGGCATCGACGGCTACAGTCGTCTGTTGCTGGAAGATCATTTCACGAGTCTAAACGTCGAGGGACGTTCCTTTCTGCAAACGATTCACTCTTCTGTTGAAGAGATGTCGCAGCTAATCGATGACCTGCTCGCTTATTCTCGATTGGAGCGCAGGGACTTTAACCCCGATCATATCGAACTGGCGCCCCTCATCAGCCGTTTAGTCGCACAGAAAAACCGCGAGTCAATTGAATCGAACGTCGATTTTGTAGTTGATGTAAATGGTAGCAGCGTAGTCGCGGACGCTAATGGCCTGATGCAATCACTTGGGAACTATATTGACAATGCAATCAAGTTCACCCGGAAGGTTCCTAGACCTCGCATAGAGATCGGTGCGAAAGAAATGGAATCTACTTGTCTATTGTGGGTCAAGGATAACGGCATCGGGTTCGATCCAAAATACGGAGATCGAATTTTCGATATCTTTCAGAGGCTAAACCAACCTGAAGATTATCCGGGAACCGGCGTAGGCCTGGCGATCGTTCGAAAAGCTGTGGAACGAATGGGCGGTAGAGCCTGGGCTGAGGGTAAGCCAATGGAGGGTGCGACATTCTATCTGGAGATTCCGAAATCAAATGGAGCAACGTTGACTAATGAATGAGGACCTTAACCCAATCCTGATTGTTGAAGACCGGGCGACGGATATCGATTTAACAAAACGAGCGTTTGCAAAGCGGCATTTGCTTAATCCTATTCAAGTCGCGCGAGACGGTGAAGAAGCTCTTGCTTACATGGATCGCTGGCGAGCAGGCGAACCGCTTCCCGTTTTTATTTTGCTCGATCTAAGACTGCCAAAAATCAGCGGGCTGGAGGTGCTTCGTGAACTAAAAAAGCATTCCACTTACTCGAGTATTCCAGTGATCGTTCTAACAACCTCAGCTGAGGATCGTGACGTGGCGGAGGCTTACAAACTAGGTTGCAACTCATACATATTGAAACCCGTGGAATTCAATAAGTTTATAGAAGTCGCTTCTCAAATCGAAGTTTACTGGTGCGCTCTGAACACGACGCCAACCACTTAGATGAAAATCCTTTACGTAGAAGATGACCCACGTGATGCAGACCTCACGATGAGGGTGTTGGCAAAGACGGCACCACACCTTCAGTTGGAGACTGTGTCAACCATTCGGGACGCGCAAGCACGTCTGTCTTCGGAGCCTTGCGATCTGCTGCTTACAGACATGCACTTGCGCGATGGTAATGGTCTCTCGCTCCTGCGTTACGTCCGCGAAAGTGGTTTACCCATAGCAGTCGTCGTTGTCACTGGTATGGGAGATGAAGAAACGGCAGTTGAGGCACTCAAGGCCCGTGCTGACGACTACCTGGTCAAGCACAAAGATTACATCGATCGATTGCCCGTTACGCTGGAAAGCGCCTTGAATCACTACCGAGCCGACGCAGCTCGTCGTGCACGTCCTTTGTATGTGTTGTACGTCGGAAACGGGACGCTTGATATCGATGATATTCGCGGACACCTCAATACACATGCCAGCCACATACATTTTGAAATTGCCACGACCTGGTCAGGGGCGCTGGCGACGATGGAGTCATATGACGTCCTGCTCATGAACTTCGCGTCTGACATGAATGCGCTCGAAGCTTTAAGAGAGTTACGTTTGACTTATAAGAAAGACATACCGGTGGTGTTGCTCTGTAACAAGAACGTCAAAGATTTAGCGCTTCAAGCTGTCAAACTGGGAGTCTCAAGTTATTTGATCAAGAGTCCTGGCTATCTTTATCACCTACCCTGGCAGCTGGAAGACGCCCAGTCTCGCATTGAGTTGATCCGACGCGAGGCGGCGTTGAACGCGAGTGAGGCTCGCAATCGAGCCATCCTCAACGCTATCCCTGATCTAATGTTTCTTATGAGCAGAGATGGAACATATTTGGACTACCACGCAACCCCCTCTGATTTGTTAATGCTGCCACCTGATCAGTTTCTCGGCAAAAAAATGCAGGAGGTACTACCGCCTGAACTCGCGACAAGACTTACTAAGCCATTCGAGCGCGCCCTGGAGTCCGATCAGCCGGTAGTAGTGGAATATGAACTTGAGTTGCCTGCTGGACGACGTGTCTTTGAGGCTTCGATGGTAAGTTGCGAAGGGGATAAAGTTCTGTCAATGGTGCGCGACATCACTGAGCGCAAGCTAGCCGAGGAATCCCTGAAGAATGCATTAGCGGAAGTTGAACTACTTAAAGATCGTCTCCACGAAGAGAACGTCTATCTGCAGGAAGAGATCCGAGTAGCGAGCAACTTTGGGGAAATCGTTGGCGCAAGCAACGCGCTTCGCAAAGTATTGAGTCAGGCAGAGCAAGTCGCGCCCGCAGATACGACCGTTTTGATCCTGGGTGAGACGGGTACGGGTAAGGAGTTGTTGGCGCATGCAATCCATAGTCGCAGCCCACGGAGCAAACGTACTCTTGTGAAAGTGAATTGTGCGACACTGCCCGCCCCACTGATTGAGAGTGAGTTGTTCGGACACGTTAAGGGAGCTTTCACGGGTGCGGCCAATCAACGATTAGGACGTTTTCAAATCGCTGATGGTGGAACGATCTTTCTTGATGAAGTTGGAGAGATGCCACTGGATTTGCAAGCCAAGTTGTTGCGTGTTCTCGAAGAAGGTGAGTTTGAACCGGTTGGAAGCAGCCAGACTAAAAAAGTCAACGTTCGTATTATCGCAGCGACTAACCGCGACTTAGCTGCCGCGGTACGCAAGGGTAACTTCCGCGCGGACTTATACTATCGACTTAGTATTTATCCTATTACTTTGCCACCGCTTCGGGAACGCAGTGAAGACATTCCCATGCTGGTGACGCACCTGATCAAACACTTCAGCGCAAAGCTTGGCAAGCACATCGACACCATCCCACAAAAAACGATGACCGCACTGAAGGAATATTCCTGGCCCGGTAATGTTCGGGAGCTGAGAAACGTACTCGAGCGCGCGGCGATTGTTACGTCAGGTGCACAATTGCGACTAGCCGATCGTCTTGAGGCGGTGGTTCTAAAAGAGAACCTTGACAAAGAAACAGGAGAAGCGCAATCAACACTTGACTTTGAGCACGAAACACTTGAGCAATCAAAGTTCAATCTCATTCTTCGCACTTTGAAGAAGGTTCATTGGCGAGTGGAGGGAGTGGGCGGAGCGGCCGATCTACTAAAGGTCAATCCAAATACGCTGCGAACGCATATGAAGAAATTGGGGATCACAAAACCAAAAATCGACTGATGGCAGCAGCAGTTCACGTAATACCCTGCGGCAATCGCTTCCGATCAGGCTCGATGGACAAGGTCGTCAATATTTCCGTCAATCAAAGCTGAGAAGTCGCCTCAATTGACGCTTGCTGTTCTTGTTTGACGTTCCTCAACGTCTTCCACTATCGCCCGGAGGAGTTCGGCCACACTCCACGCTTGCGCAACACAACCCCGGGGGTTATGCGGAGCGTCGCCATCAAAAATTTCTGACACCTGGCCCAGGCACGCTTCATGTAAGTGCTCCGAAAAATTCTCGAGCCATGCAGACGCGAACTTCCGACCGGCCTTCTTACCGAACGTCCGGGTGTATGCGGTGATGTACGGACCCATGAGCCAGGGCCAGACAGTTCCCTGGTGGTAAGCGCCATCTCGGTTGGCTGGACCGCCTTCGTATCGTCCGATGTAATTAGGATCTGCCGGTGACAACGTGCGCAGACCACGTGGTGTCAGTAGGTTATGTTCGATGACGCGCAGAACACTGACAGCTCTCTCTTTTGAGAGCAATGTGTTTGCAAGGCTAATCGCAAAAACCTGGTTCGGTCGGATCGACGCGTCTCGAATCTCACCATTTATCACATCGTAAAGACAACCTGCCTGCTCGTTCCAAAACAGCTCGTTGAAACTGGTACGAGCTTTCTCTGCGAGCGCACCGTATTCCAGCTTTGCATTTGGATCTTTGAAACGCCCGGCAAGATCCTCCATCACGCGCAACGCGTTATACCAGAGCGCCTGAATCTCGACCGGTTTTCCATGGCGGGGCGTGATTACTCGATCGCCAACCCTGGCATCCATCCAAGTCAGCTGGACACCCGGTTCCCCGGAAAAGAGTAGGCCATCATAATCAACGTGGATTTGATAGCGAGTGCCTTTTATGTGCCAGTCCACAATGTCTTTGAGCACGTCATAGAGATTGGTTCGGACAAACTTGTAGTCTCCCGTGTGCTGCAGAAATGAACGTACTGCTTCGAAGAACCACAGTGTTGCGTCAACGGTGTTGTATTCCGGAACTTCGCCAGCATCCGGAAAACGGTTTGGCAGCATGCCTTGATCGATGTGTTTTGAGAATTCAGTGAGAACGTGCTTCGCAATGTCCCAGCGTTCGTTGATGAGCGTCAAACCGGGCAGTGCAATCATCGTGTCCCGGCCCCAATCAGCAAACCAGTGATAGCCGGCGATGACTGTTTCGCCTCGTTCTCGCGCGACGACGAATTGATCAGCAGCGGTTGTCAAAGACACAACGAGTTCATTTTCCCCATTTGTTTGTTTGTGGAGAGTTAACCGCCGCGCAATCTCACCCTGGCGATAGCTATCAGCAGTTCCTGCGTCACGTTGCTCGGTTGAAGCGATGATGTTCACTTTCTCCGCGGCATTCAAATCGAATGTAAGCGCACATGGGCTGAACAGATCTTCGGTAAAATCCAGGCCACGTTCTTGCTCAACTACATACTGGAAATTCCGATACCAAAATCCGTTTGGATTGATCTCAGCTGGATCGTGGGCGAGATGGATCGCGGGAAGATCGCTGTATGGTCTAAACGATGTCTGACCGTTTTCGGTTTCGACTTGGGGATTGAGTGCGCCGTTCTCATGGGTCGTACTGTGATAATCGCGGAACGCGATAAGGGGACGAACTTCAAGTTTGATGTCCTCGTGATTGCCGGACTCAGCCTCGAAGTTATATTGAATCACAGTAGTGTTCTCACCTCGGACCATGAAGACAGACTTCTCGAGGCGTGCACCTTCGATCTCATATGTGAATGTTGGAAATGGATCGAGACGAAACCCCGTCTGGTAAGTGAAGCCCTGCGGGTGTATGACGCCGGGATATTGATTCGCAGACAATTCATACCGACGGCCATTGATTAGCAGCGTCTCTTCCAATTTCGAGAGCAATACGAGACGTCCAACAGGCGGCTTAGTCGCAGCCGTGAGTAATCCGTGGTATCGGCGAGTGTTCAGACCGATGATAGTAGAAGAAGAGAATCCTCCGATTCCATTTGTTTCAAGCCATTCACGAGAAGTCGCGAAGCTAAGTTCATGGAGAGTTTTCTGGCTGAATTGCATATTGTACCTCAGTCTTAAAACAACTCTCTGCGTTCTCTGCGACTCTGTGTTTTTTCTCAGCAACTCGAGGATCTCAATCCAGTTCTGTTTAGTGTTGTCAACGGCTGATGGAAAACACGGAGTCGCAGAGAACGCAAAGACGCAGAGAGCTTTTTCACATCGGCGCTACCTCACAGAAAACCTTTATCGCACCATTTGGATTCGTAAGCTTCGCGAACAACTCGTGATAGTTTTCCAGGCCGCGTACGGGATGAGTTAGTAAACGCGAGAGCCAACCCGGATATTCGGCCTCAGCCTGAGCAAGATCCTTCACGCCCATCTCGAAGTATTCGCGATTTGCATTGACGGTACCAACCATCACCTTATTGCCAAGCACGAATTCAAGATTGATCTTATCGGCTGGCACCTCGACTTTGCGATCGCCTCCAGTGACGCTCGAGAGCACAAGCACACCGTTCTTCCCGAGAGCTTGCATGCTTTCGAAAACGACTGGCGAAAAACCGGTTGCTTCAAAGATGAGATCGAACGGCCCGTACTTCTTTGCGCCCTCCAGAATCGACAGATCGTCCGTCGATTGGTATGTAGCACCGATCGCTTCGATGAGATCGGAATTCAGATAAGGTTTCGGCGTCTTGCCAAACGTTGTGACCTGCAATCCCTTGAGGCGAAGAACTAGAGTGGCGAGCAAACCGATGGTTCCGGCACCCATAACCGCAGCGCGCTTGGGTTTCCAAACTCTGAGCCTGCGTTGAATCTCGTACGCCTGCGCAATTCCCTTCTCGACTACAGTCGTGGGTTCCAGTAGGACCGCTACTTCCTTCAGGCCCTGAGGTATTTTCACAATGAAGTCAGCATCGTCGACGTAGTATTCACTCATGTATCCGTGACGAAGGTTTATGCCGCGTTCGAAGTACGTATCATCGGTGGTCATGTCGTTCGTCCCGATCAAGTCGTAGATGCTTGAACCAGGGCGACGGACAGTCGCTACTACATAATCACCGGGTCTGACCTCTGTTACGTTTGGACCAACGGCTTCAACTTGACCAAAACTCTCGTGACCGATGATCAGAAAGTCATATCCCGGTGGCGCCTGACCGTATTCGGCAGCGTTGATCTCTTTGTCCGTACCATCAACCCCAACGCGCAGCACGCGGACGAGCACTCCACGACCATTCGGAACGTCACTCACTTTTGGCGCGGGTAGCTCCGCCAGATGAACGGTGTTCGGAACTCCGGGTTTAACAGCAATTGCTTTCATAATGATGATTCCTTTAACTAGCTGGCAGACATTGCGAGTTCTGATTGCACCCCGATGCGAGCGAGAGCTGATAACACGCGACTCGGTTCACCAAGATCGCTCCAACCGACATCTCCTACTCTCATCACCATCAGATCTTCTGGCCGTGCCGCGAGCACCTGATGAGAAAAGTTGGACTCCTCGATGCGTGAATAAACTCCGGCGAGAACTTTTTGTTCGTAAGCAGTTTCGAACGCCGGCGTGACTGCGCTAAAAGCAGCATACATTTCCGGCATCGCGGCTCGTGTCAGCCTCAGTAAAGCTTCGACTGAGCCAACCATTACGAAGCTGTTCCACAAACAGCCGCGCTCCATCAGAGAGGTTGCCAGAATCAGGCTCGGCTTTTCCCAAAATTTCCTGACTCGCGTAATCGATTTCTGTGCGCTTGCGAGTATAGAAGGCTGCGGTTCAATCCAGCCGTATTCTGTCTCCGGAGCTGCCGGTGTGATTCCCAGGAGTATCACCGCCTCAGGTTGGACCTCGACGGCATCAAGGGCAACATCGATGTGTGACATAAACTCTTCGTCATCGGCGAAATAATGGTCGGAAGGAAACAGCGCAACGACTGCTTTCGGGGATTTCGCGGCGACGCGCAGCAGAGAATAAAGAATTGCCGGCGCTGTTCCCTTGTTCACGGGTTGTGCGAGCAGGAGATCCGTAGAGACTTCGTGAGCGATTTGTTCATAAAACAGGCGATGCTTTTGCGTGACGACGATCAGCGTGCGGCTGGGCTCAAATGACGAGGCGACTCTTCTCCTGGTCTGGTTGAGTAGCGTGCTGCCGCCTATGACTGGGACGAATTGTTTGGGTCGATTGTCACCGGTTATCGCGCGCGTCATCGATTGCAAACGCGTTCCATCTCCGCCCGCTAATATTACTGCCCATCGATCTCTCATGTTGCTCCGGTCCTTATGGTGGAGTTCGCAAGAACAATCATGAGTCGTTCCAGGAAGACATTCCTTACAAAGAGGCTAAGAACGGAGCAGGAGCAGTTGGCGGGCTCACGGCCGCCCCCGTCGAACAGAAGCCCCATCCCTGAACGCACGAACGCTCTTCTGTCGGAGCGCGGCCGTCCTCGGCCGCCCCCGTCGATCAGGACCAACTAACCATATACACGTCGTTCCAAACTCGACTTACCCGTACAGCCCACAAAGCGAATGAGTATCTAAACCGCAGCGGTCAATTCTGGATGGAAGATTACTTTGACCGCTTTATCCGGAATGAAGAGCACTATTGGAATACGGTTCGATTCATTGAAAACAATCCGGTAAAGGCTCGTCTCTGTAAGGAGCCTAGCGATTGGCCGTTTAGTAGCGCCTGGTTTCGTAAGCACGGACGGAAAAGATAGAGGGTTCTGATCGACGGGGGCGGCCGAGGACGG
>DASYPT010000162.1:0-31605 GCA_036006355.1 Pyrinomonadaceae bacterium
GCCCCTGTGGTGAATGGAGACGCTTTTATCACCACAGAGACACGGAGACACAGAGATCCACAGAGAAAACCCTTCAAATTCAGTTGAGTCATGGATCAGATAACTTCGGTTGCGGCTCTGCTGCGCTATGTAATCTGCGGATAACTTCTTTCCACTTCTCGAATGGCATCCTCGTTGACTTCTCGCTACAATCCAAATTCTCCCGGGCCACTTTCAAACATGCCGCAATTTGCCGAGGCATTCTCGTGTAAAGCGGGGGACCCAATGGTGCGAGCGGAAAAAGATCGTTGCCAGATTTGGTGAAGATTTAGTTAGGCATAGGTCCTATAGGTCATATAGGTCCTATTACAGACAGAGACAATTTCCAAAACAGGAGAAGAGATCATGATTTCCCTGAAACGATGCTCCATTATGCTCTCAGCTGCTTTATTAGTTTGCAGCTCAATTTCCATCGCCATCGCCCAGGTAACTACACCCCGTCCAAGTCAGAAAGCGACAGTGATGCAAAGAATTGGTGTCACCGATGTAACGATCACTTACAGCAGGCCTGCTGTCAAAGGACGTAAGATCTTCGGTGACGCAACACCCGAACAGGCAGCCAAACAAACTGGTGAGGCGACACTCGACGATCAAAATGTCAGACCTAAAGACGCTGTGATCGTTCCCTGGGGACACGTTTGGCGCACCGGTGCGAATGAAGCAACAACGTTCGTGGTCACTGACGATGTTGTTATTAACGGTCAGAAGTTAGCAGCCGGAAGTTACAGTTTGCACACCATACCGAATAAGGACGAATGGACAATCGTCTTCAACGGAACGGCGAATCAGTGGGGCAGCTTCAATTACGATCCGGCTAAAGACACGTTGCGAGTAAGAACTAAACCGCAGTGGTTGGATCAGAGTCAGGAATGGCTTGAGTACTCATTTGATCCCGTCACCGAGAACTCCGCGCAGGTAAACATCCGCTGGGAGAAGGTCAACGTACCATTTACGATTGTGATCCCGGATGTTAATGCGACTACGCTTGCTCATCTAAAAACGGCCGTTAGCAGTGCAAAAGCAGATGACTGGCGTACTCCGATGCAAGCCGGAAACTGGGTATTAACGAACAATACACCGAGTGACGATGCAACTGGGATGGAGTGGCTGGATCAGTCGATAAAGATCAAGGAGACGTTCCAGAATCTTTCCGCGAAAGCAAATGCGTTGTATCGCGCCGGTAAGAAAGAAGAAGCCTTCGCGCTCGGCGAACAAGCGATTCAAAAGGGAAAGGCCGATAAAGTCGATACAGCTGCGTTCGAAAAACGATTGGCAGACATGAAGGCGGGAAAGATTTAGGAGATTATGTTTTCTCTGTGCGGCTCTGTGTTCTCTGTGTCTCTGTGGTGAATGATAACTGACCCCTTAAGCACCACAGAGACACAGAGGACGCTGAGTAGGCACAGAGAAGAATTATATGGGTGTTGCAAAACTAACCGATCAAAACACGATCGTTCCCGACAGCAAGTACGCGCGGATCGAACGCGAGCGGCGTTACTTGCTCCAGGATCTGCCCGAAGGATTGGCCCGCAACGATCCCCACGTGCAGATCACCGATAACTACATAACTGGTACACGCCTGCGAATTCGTAAAGTCAGGGACCCTGCAACAAACAAGTGGACGGTTAAGTTCACCCAAAAGTTTCCAATCCAGCCGAACGATTTGTCCCGCACACTGATTACGAATACTTACTTGAACGCGATCGAGGCTGAGACGTTGTCAGTCTTCAATTCAAACGAGATCAGAAAGAATCGTTACTACTTTAATTACCGTGGAAAAAAGTTTTCAGTAGATATGTTTTTAGGTGATCTGTTTGGGCTCGTCCTTGCAGAAGTGAGTTTCGAGACTGATGAGGAGTTGATTAACTTTCCCAAACCAGATTTCGCACTTGCTGAGGTGACCAACCAGGAAGCATTTAGTGGTGGTAGACTCGCCGAGTTAACGTTTACTGATGTCCGCGCGGAAATCACGAATCACAGATTGTTAGAAAGTGCGAACTAGACATCCACAGATTACGCAGATTGGAAGCAGTCAGTACCACCTCGCGGTAGCGGGTGGGTGCGATGCTGTTTTGATCGAAGAACCTGAGGCTTCGCACCCACCCGCTACCGCGAGGTGGTACTGACTGCTTCCAATTTCTGCGGGAGATTCCGAATGAATACTCCAGCGAAAAGAACGCTCATCGCTATCGTTCTTTTGACCATTGCAATTAACGGGTGCCGCCGAACTTCATCTTCTGCACCCACGAGTCCCACGCCTGCAGCTCCATCCTCTCAAACTTCGTTGAGTCATCCTGAAGGTGGAGCAACCATTCTTCCA
The DNA here is from genome assembly GCA_036006355.1 of Pyrinomonadaceae bacterium. Lineage (GTDB taxonomy): Bacteria > Acidobacteriota > Blastocatellia > Pyrinomonadales > Pyrinomonadaceae > PSRF01. Next base: position 2,360 of record DASYPT010000162.1, read on the forward strand.
GAGACTAAATACTTCAAAGGCTCCATTGGCAATTCCCTCGATCTGCAAATGAAGTTAGTAAAGACGAGCGATCAATTAAGCGGGACTTACTACTACCAGCGCATCGGTACTCGAATCAATCTCCGCGGTACCCTGGATAAAGACGGTAACCTCACGCTCGAAGAGTTTGACCCGGCAGGAAAACAAACCGGAGTTTTCAAAGGGCTGTGGCTAGTCGATAAGAACGACGGATTAATCAACGTAGCAGGAAACTGGTCGAAGCCGCCCGGTGACAAAGCTGCGGACAAGAAGACCGCATTTTCCATTCATGAAGAACCGATTTATCTCTCCGGAGATGCCGACGTCGTTACTAAACAGATTAAGGAAACTAATAAGAAGCTGGTCTATGAAATCACCGCTTCCTATCCGCAGATCACGGGCACGAGCAATCCAAACTTTGAGAAGTTCAATCAAGCAGTACGAGGGTCAGTGTCGAAATCAGTCGCCGAGTTCAAGAAGAACGTGGCGGCAACACCCGACCAGGAGCCGCCTCCTGCAGACTCGATGCATAGCGACCTCACTATAGAGTATGAAATCGGTCTTGCTCAGGATGATCTCGTGAGCGTCCTGCTCTTTGTATCAAGTTATTATCAGGGTGCGGCCCATCCACTTGGTAATTCCGATGTCGTCAATTTTGATCTGAAAAATGGCAAAGTGTTGAAGCTGTCAGACCTCTTCAAACCTGGCGCCAAATACCTGCCTGCTCTCTCGACGTACTGTATTTCAGATTTGAAAAAACAATCGAAGGACAAGCAGGGTATGCTCGACGATACCTCAATCAACAATGGCGCATCGCCTAATGCGAAGAATTACAAAAGTTGGACTATTCGCAGGAACGGTATTGGGGTTGAGTTTGATGCTTACCAGGTGGGGCCGTACGCAGCGGGCGCGCAGACTGTGGTGGTGCCGTATTCGAATCTAAAAGATTTGATCAATCCGGAAGGGCCAGTCGGGCAATTTGCGAAGTGACTTGGAAGCAGTCATTACCATCCTAATTTGCCTGAGTCATTTTGCATATATCATTTGACATTTTTCAGTTGGTCATGTGCTTAAAATTACCAACGGTCAATGACAAATTGTAAAGGTGGCCTCAGGGGTAATTCGGCAACCAACCCTGTTCAAATGGCAATTGAAAAATGTCAAATGATATATGGAAAATGACTCACGCAAATTAGGATGGTAATGACCCCTTCTAGTTTGTTATCAAGAAAAATCAGCAGCAACCTCAGAATACTCACGTGCATACACCCGCATGAAGTAAACAGCCATCAAGGATGCTCCAAACATTATCGCCGCGCCTGTCCAGAAGGTTACGAACAAAGAGTGATCGCTCATGTAGTGAGTGTCACCATCTGCGCCCATGTGAGGAATAGAACTGTTTATTAGAAGCGCCGCCAGTGAAGGTCCAACAGCGCGCGCCAGGCTTGCCGCGGATTGCGTAACACCTAGCACCGTTCCCTGTTGCTCCGGACCAACACTTTTCGACGCCAAACTCGTGAGAGCAGGCGTCGCAAGCGAATTGCCCATTGAAAACACTCCCCCGCCGATCAGGAGCGCTGCGAGCCCGCCAGCTGCTGGGCCAACAAAGGGAACGGCAAACAAACTTATCGCAAAGCACAATGCGCCAAAAATAACTAACGGTAGTTCTCCAAATCGCTTAACCAACCGCCCAATCAAGCCACCTTGAATCACAACTGCGATCAAACCGACGTACGCGAACAGATAACCGGTGTGTTGAGCGTCGTAGCCAAAACGAAACATTGTGTAGAGCGAGAATGAAGTGGTCATGATGGAAAACGCGACCACAAAAAGGAAATATACTGTCAACACGAATGCCAACTTCGGTTGTTTCAGAGACTCGATAAGCTGGCCAAATCCACGTCCTCCTGCCGCAGATTGCCTTGCGGGATGATCCTTCGTCACTGTCTCCGGCAACGTAAAATAGAGCAGGAGGGCGTTGGCAAAACACAAACCTGCAGCGAAGAAGAACGGCACATGAATACCCCACCGGCTCAGTATTCCGCCTATGGCCGGGCCAAAGATAAATCCGAGTCCAAAGGCAGCGCCGATCAGTCCCATACCTTTGGCGCGATTTTCTTTTGTAGTGATATCTGCGATATAGGCCTGCGCCGTCGAGATGTTACCGCCCGTGATGCCGTCCAGGATTCTTCCTAAAAATAACATCCAGATCGTTTTCGCAAAGCCAAGTATCAGGAATCCAATGCCAGTGCCGATGATCGAAAGAAAGAGTACTGGTCTGCGTCCGCGCTTATCAGACAGCCTGCCGAGTATCGGCGAAAAGACAAGCTGCATGATCGAATACGAAGCGAAGAGAAAACCGACTGTGCGCGGCGTTGCGTTGAAAGCAGTTCCTTCTGCATAAAATGGCAAGACAGGAATAACGATCCCAAAACCCACGAGATCAATGAAGACAGTGGTGAAGATGACGATAAGTGGAGAACGCTTCATGAGTATTGTTTCGATCGGATCAAGTCATTTTCCATATATCATTTGACATTTTTCAGTTGGTCATTTTGCCGGTAGTAGAGAATTCGATATCTATAATAATTGAGAATTCAACACCAAATGACCAACTGAAAACTGTCAAATGATATATGGAAAATGACTTGATCCTTCTGCTTACCAAATTCAGCGCCGGCCTTTTCCTCCACTCAGTGCTCGATCAACGGATACCTGTCCACCGCCAGTGATAAGCAATGTGAGCGCTATCGCCAACAGAGTCATCGGATATTCGTAACCGCGATTCGCTGCAAAGAGACCATTGGGCCAGTGAACGCCGGCGACCGCCGTGAGCATTACGCACGCAATGAAAAATGCTCCGATACGCGTCAGAAAACCCAGACCAACCAGTACACCGCCAACAAGCTCGGAAAGTGCAGCCATACCCAACCAGAGCCAGGCTGGTCTCATAAACGATGCGAACGGAGTAGTCCCTGAAGTAAAGGTCTTAAAGCCTGGACCACCGAATGATCCAAGGACCTTTTGTGAACCATGAGCGATCATGACAATAGCTAATGCCAAACGAAGTGGAATCGTCGCAAACGTGGATGTAGTCGCAATGATTTTTTGAAACATTTAGGGAAGCCTTCGAGAAGAATCAGTGTAGCGATCACATTATAGGATCGATAGGACGAATAGGACCTATACAACTACGCCGCTCTCGACAAATGTTCCGCGATGACGTTCTTCGGGTGGGCGCCAATCAGCCGATCGATCAGTCTCCCATTCCTGAAGATCAGCATTGTTGGAATACTCGAGATGTGAAACTGATTCGCAGTACGAGGGTTCTCATCAACGTTCAGTTTTGCAATGGCATATTGCCCGCGAGACTCTGCTGCTAACTGATCAAGGACGGGGGCAATTGCTCGACAAGGGCCGCACCACGGTGCCCACGCATCGACGAGAATCAACCGCTCGCTTGACTCCAGAACCTCACGTTGAAAGGTCGCATCGGTGACAATACGAGGCTTACCACCAGCTGGCTCTAATTTGGTTCCGCATCGGCCGCATTTGGCTTCACCCGCCTTTAACCGGTCTTCATCAACGCGATTCTTTGCGCCGCAATTCGTACAAGCTAGAACCTCCATATATGTCTCCTCGCTTTGTTTGGTTTGTGACATTTGACAGTTGATAAATCGCAAAAGTTTCGCGGTCAACGCTCAATTCTGATCAGGGGGTCAGTCCCTCGGCATTGTCTGCGTGTCTCTGCAGTAGCTTTGTGTGTTTCGTGTGATTCGTGGATCGTTTTTTGTGTTTCTGAAAGTGCGATCCACAAAATACCACGAATCACACGAAGGTAGCGCCTGAGACACGGAACGATGTTCGACATACTTTTATCTCTTGTGCAAAGCGCCATTCATTCGTAGTAACATCCACCTTCTTTTGGACTGCAACTTGTAGAGGACATCCATGCCTTTCAAATCAACTCTCTTGAAGTTGTTACTTCTGCCAATCTTATTTACTCCCAGCCTTTTTGCGCAGGTTAGACAACCTTCGCCAGTTGAGATCGCCTTCACTGTTGGCATGTCGCGCCCGCATACGCATCTGTTTGAAGTTGATATCAGGATCAAGCGCACAGGAACTGCACCAGGCGATGAATCACTCGTCATGCCGGTTTGGACTCCTGGCTCTTATTTCATCCGCGAGTTTGAGCGTAATGTTCAGGACTTCAGCGCCAAAGACGCGTCAGGCCAACCGCTTAAATGGGAGAAGACAAACAAAAACACGTGGCATATCACAACGAATGGAATTGCTGAGTGGCATGCAAACTACAAAGTCTATGCTAATGAACTTTCCGTGCGCACGAGCGAGTTGAATTCAAGTCACGCGTACTGGAATAACGCAAACCTGCTGATGTATCTCGACGGCTTACCGAAAGCGCCATCAACAGTCCAGGTCCTCGCCCCTGATGTTTGGAAAGTCGCTACTGCTCTTCCGATCGCGCCCGGACCTAAGAACACGTTTCGTGCAGAGAACTTCGACATACTTTACGATTCCCCGTTCGAAGCCAGCGATTTCAAAACGATCGTCTTCAACGTCAAGGGTGTTCCGCATCGAATCGTAATTGACGGCGAGGGCAACTATGACTCAGAAAAAATGCGACGCGATGTTCAGAAGATTGTGGAAACCGAAGTAGAGATTATGGGCGGCGAGGTTCCCTACAAGGACTACACTTTCTTTCTCCACCTGCGTGCAAATGCCGGCGGCGGTCTGGAGCACCTGAACTCGGCTTCTCTCGGCTATCCGCGGTTCGGCTTTAAATCCTCGAGTGGTGATAGAACAACTTCCTCGTCTCCAAATGCCAGTGCACCTGAGCGCGACTATCGCGGCTTCCTTTCTCTCGTCGCGCACGAGTTCTTCCATCTTTGGAACGTGAAGCGACTTCGGCCAGACGCGCTGGGGCCGTTTGATTACACAAAAGAAAACTACACAAAAGTGTTGTGGGTAGCTGAAGGCATCACTGACTATTACGCAGACGTTGCTCTGCGACGCGCAAATTTAGTCACCGAACAGGAATTCTTGTCAGCGACAGCTAAGTCATTTCAAAACTTGCAGAATACGCCGGGCAGGTTCGAGCAAACCGTTGAAGAATCAAGCTATGACTCATGGATTAAGTTTTACCGTCAGGATGAGAACTCCGTTAACTCGCAGGTGTCTTATTATGACAAGGGCGCGATTCTCGGTTTGCTGCTCGACCTGGAAATTCGAAAGCGTAGTAACGGAACCAAATCACTCGACGATGTCATGCGCTACCTGCTGGCCGAGTATTTCAAGAAGGACCGCAACTATGGTCCGGAAGATTTCCAAAAGACTTGTGAGCTAATGGCGGGCTCAAGTCTTGAAGAGTTTTTCACGAAATATGTGCGTGGTCGGGATGAGCTTGATTACAATGCTGCTTTGAATGCTGCCGGCTTGCAACTGGAGACGACGAAGAACGAGGAAGGTAAGCCGGTAGAAAAGGCTTTCTTCGGTGCTGATATTGAGTGGGCCAATGATCGATTGATGGTCAGAAGGGTCTCGGCTGGCTCTCCGGCTTATGACCAGGGTTTGAATACGGGCGATCAGATAGTGGCTCTTAATAACATGCGAGTCACTAAAGAATTTTTCGACGCTCGCATGGCCGAGAAAAAACCGGGCGATTTGATCAATCTGACAATATTTCGCTCTGACGATCTGAGCACGCTACTGATTAAGCTGGGACGAACTACTGAAGGAGCCTATCGGATCGTGCCCGCGCCGACTCAAAGTGAAGCGCAGAAGAAAGTTTATAAATCGTGGTTGGGGGTTGGTCAGTAGCACGACCCCTTTTGCGAGAACATTCGAATTCATTTTCCATATATCATTTGACATTTCTCAGCTGTCATTTATTTTTTCTCGACGACTTGATAACTGAGAAATGTCAAATGATATATGGAAAATAATGGAAAATGATTAGGCTCAAGTAGAATCAGAAACCAAGATCAATGCCCGAACATTTCAAACTCACCATCGACGATCGGGTCGCTCGAATAGGTTTTTCCCGCCCACCGTTAAATATCTTAGACATCGGGATGATGCGTGAGATCTCAGGCGTCATTGCGGAGCTCCCTCACCGCGAATTGGTCGCCATAGTTTTTGAGGCCGACAAAGAGTGCCGCGCCTTCAGCGCTGGGGTTGCAATCGAAGATCACACACCGGACACAGTTTTCCAGATGCTCGATGCCTTCCACCAAATCTTTCGTTTGCTGGATCAAATAGCGAAACCTACTATCGCAGTGGTTGACGGGCCAGCACTAGGTGGAGGCTGCGAGTTGGTGGCCGCCTGCGACATTGTGATCGCTTCTGAGCGAGCCAAATTCGGACAACCCGAAATCAAGCTCGGGGTATTTCCGCCTGTGGCGGCTGTGCTTCTTCCGCGAGTAATTGGTCAGAAACGCGCGCGCGAATTGATGTTGACGGGCGAGATAATTGATGCGAAAGAAGCTGCTCGTCTGGGTTTGTGCAACCACCTCGTGCCTGTTGCTCATCTTGAACAAAAGCTGCTTGAGATCCTGTCCAGGCTTCGAGAGATGTCGGGAGTTTCACTCGAATTTGCGCGACGCGCAATGGATCTCGGACGTGGCAGGTCGCTGGACGCTGCGCTCAGTGAATTAGAAAATATCTACCTCCATGAATTGATGAAATCTGCGGATGCTAATGAAGGAGTAAAAGCATTCATGGAGAAACGAAAACCAGTCTGGCGCAATCGTTAGGATTTTGGTGTACTACGGTGATTTCGCATGGATTGCTCTTTATGGTGACGTAACAAACGATCCACGAATCACACGAGCTAGCACGAAGAGACAGCGATGAAGAAGCGTTACACCTACAAGTGGATCATCCTGTTACTACTCACCTCTTTTTGTACGCCGAGCATTGTTCTCGCACAGACTGAAGGCAAGAGTGGCTCACACTCGACTCGTCCAAAAGGAACTATCTCAGCCGAAGCTCGCGCGTTGGTCGAAGAGGCTATGGGTCAGGTTTGTAGTCAGGCCAAACTGGATCCCAAAGCTAGTATGGCAATCGACGAAATGCAGTCGCGCCCTTCACTACCGGTGCAAACACCGGAAGCGAAAATCGGCGCCGCCCGCGCTCAGCGTCTATTACCTCTCGCAAAGGCTTTGGTCATTGCCTCATTGCAACAACTCGCAAAGGAATATGGTCTCGATCGGAATCGCGTCCTAGGTGTACGGATCCAACAGGGAATTGCTCGTGTAAATGCTGTCAAAACCGTGAAGCCTGACATGGAATCGCGCGACAACGCTTCGGTGTTTCTAAGCCGGCCGCACACCATCACCTTCGGAACGATCTTTCTCGCCGGCCTCCGCTCTGACGAAGGAATGATAAGTGTGCTCGCACATGAGCTGATGCATATCGCAGATGGTGACCACGACAGTTTGCGAATGCTCGTTAGTTCAGTTGGATCGAGAGCAGCTGATTTGACCGGGATGGATATTCGCGGTCAACGCAGTGAAGAACTGACGTGCGATCTAATTGGAGCGATGGCCGCCAAATCGTATATAGAGGACACGCCAAGTTACGAATCAATCTCGCGGCGTTTGGCACGTTCCATTGAACATAACTGCGTCGACATTGATGAAGGCGACGATGATCACCTTTCACCACGAAGCACACTGCGGGCACTACTCGCGCTGAATCCCACATTGGTTAGATCGTTGGTGAATGATCAGTTGTGAGGAGGATAGGTCCTATAGGTCATATAGGTCCCATTATGTTTCCTCCCTGCAAATTGACACCTCCACCAACCCGTCAATATCATCTTCGCGAAATGGGGGCGGACCGGTCATTTTCATTCCACACTAGAAAAACAACGAGTTCACTTACTCTCACAATTCTGACCGCGGTCGCGTTCGCCATAAGCTGCAAAACTGTCGTAGATCACCAGGACGTTCGCCCTCGAATACTGCGTGACGTGCCGGCTCAGAACCTTGCTTACCGGCTACAACCAGATGTTTCCCCGCCAACAGATCTCAAGATCGAAGATTCGACTGATAAGTTCGCAGCAGTTCAAAACGACTTCAACACGCCGAAACGTCAAAACGATGCGTTGATTCGAACCGTTGTTTCGCCCGATGGTCGCCGGGTTCTGGCCCTCTATGGCACAGACGATGAACCAGGTTCTGCTTTCCGCATTGATCTCTATAGCTCGGACGGGCAGTTCATTCGAAATATGATCCCGCCCGCGATCTCCTGCGTTTTTCCGGAGACGGTAACGTGGTCGCCCGACGGTTTGTACATCAATTTCATAGCCCATAAGCGTACGGCCCCACAGCCGAGTCCTACACCGTTGGAGGACGCCGTACCGGAAGCAAGTCCAAATGGAGCGCCTGTTCCTTCACCATCAGTGGCGCCAGTGTTTTCACCTGTGGCAAGTTTTGAAACCGAGCAGATCTACATTTGCAATCGAGATGGTGACGATCTTAAGCCACTGACTGCGCGCGAAGGTTTGATCTACTTCTATTTTATGTGGGCGCCAGATGGCCACGCGATGGTCGCACTTGCCTGCAAAGAAGAGGAGTGGAATGCACGCGAACGGCAGTACAAGTTACCCGCCGGGCGGCCTCGTTTGATTGATCCCGATGGCAAAGAGCGATTGCTGGATGACCAACTGACAGAAGCCTTGCCGGTATGGTCTCCAGACGCTGCGAAAGTCGCGACCGCATTCGACACGGACCTCGCAATCTACGATGCGGCGGCAAAGAAACCAACGCAAGCGCGTTTACGTTTAGGCGATCAGCTAATCAACGCCTCAGTGGTCTATGAACAGAAGACGGCAACGATCAAAGCTGAGAACTCAAACAGCAAAGTGTCTTCGGCTCCTCCAACTACCCAGACACAGTCAGCAACGCCGGCGTCATTCAATCCAATCGTACGACTAGAGTGGCCCTCACCTGAACGAATCTACTTTCAAACTGCATACGTCCGGTTGATGCCTAGCGAAGCAATCAACACATTTCAGCGATGGCATTTATTGAATCTGAGTGCACAGGCTGCTGTGTTGAAATAAAGGAGGAGCAGGAGCGGTTTGGGGTTCGGATTTTAAGCAGTCATTTTCCATATATCATTTGACATTTTTCAGGTGGTCATTTGGTGTGAATTGGTAATTTGCGATCTTTGATCGCTTCGACGAGCGAAAATGAAAATTAAGAAATGTCAAATGATATATGGAAAATGACTTCTTAAATTCCGAACCCCAACTCGCTTCTGCTCCTGCTCCTGCCGCAACCCGCCCCTGGTGGATCAAAATATCGTTCGGCTTTGTCGTGTGGACACTGCTCGGGATCTCGTTTGCACTCAGCGCCTATCTCAATGCAGTGCGCGACAACGCAAACGTCTCATTCAAACGAACACTCACCGGGTATTTAGCAGACTTCTGGCTTTGGGGCATGCTCTCTCCCCTTATCTTCCGACTCGCGGTTCGCTATGAATTGCGAAATCGGTTCCCACGAAACCTGGCCGTCCATCTCGCGGTCAGTATCGTCTTTGCCCTTGTAGTTTTGTCGGCCGCATCACCATTGACCTGGTATCTCGGTTATCCAAATCTCGCTCGTAATCCAACACTGTTCATACTCTGGCGAAACAACGCGTTCAGCATCTACTACTTTCATCAGGGACTGACGATCTATTGGACGACGCTCGTGGTTGCGCACGCTTTGCATTACTACAGAGGACTGCGGGAAGAGGAGGCGCGAGCATCAAGACTGTCGGCACAACTTGCTCAGGCGCAGCTCCAGGCTTTGAGAATGCAGATCCATCCGCACTTTCTTTTCAACACGCTAAATTCAATCGCAGCACTGCTCCATAAGGATGTAGAAACGGCAGACAGAATGATTGCAAGACTCGGCGACTTTCTGCGCTCGACACTTTCGCGATCTGAATCGCAAACAATCACTCTTAGCCAGGAGTTGGAATTCCTTAAATGTTATCTCGACATCGAGCGCATCCGTTTTCAGGACCGATTAACTGTCAACCTCGAGATTGATCCGCAAACACTCGAGGTACTGGTACCGAATCTCATTCTGCAGCCAATCGTGGAGAACGCGGTCCAACATGGCATCGCTCGTCAAACTGATGCCGGACTGATTATGATTCGCGCCTCAAAACTGCAGGACAGACTGTTAATCGAAGTCGAAGACAACGGTCCGGGCCTCAACGCGAATCAGAGTGGCAATTCCGGAATTGGCTTGAAGAACACAAAATCTCGATTGCAACAATTCTATGGTCATGACTTTTCGTTCCAACTTGGAAGCGCCAATGGTCGAGGCGTACTGGTTTCAATGAACATTCCAATCGCTAAACGCTTGAATGAGAACGACACATTAGTGTCCGATATGCGTCTGTCTTGTCGTGACTAAACCAATTAGGCCCGATCAACTCTTTCTGGTGTTGGGGCATCGTTGGTTTAGTCACAACAAGACAGACGCATATCGGACATCGCTACACCTTCAATGACGAATTCCGTCTTAAAGATTGTGATCGTCGATGATGAGCCGCTCGCACGCGATCGGGTTCGCGATCTACTAAAGTTTCATCGTGACGTAAAAATTGTCGGAGAAGCACGGAATGGGCAGGAAGCGATACAAACGATCACGCTTCTGCAGCCCGATATTGTTTTCCTTGACGTACAAATGCCGGACATGGACGGCTTTGAAGTATTGAAATCGCTTGATTCGAACTCGATCCCGTTAGTTATTTTTGTTACGGCGTTTGATGAGTATGCGTTGCGAGCCTTTGAATTTCATGCGCTCGATTACCTGATGAAGCCCTTCGATCGGGAGAGATTCACAAAAGCAATTAACCACGCCAAACTGCAAGCTACGCTAACTAAGGATCGTGATACCTCTCGTATCATTCGTCTGCTCGAAGACATTAAGCCGAGAGCCGGTTATCTGGAACGATTCGTAATTAAGGCTGGTGAAACCGTCCACTTCGTGCGCGCGTCTGAAGTCGATTCAATTGAAGCGGAAGGCAACTATGTTCGCCTTAAAGTTGGTAATGCCGCACATCTCCTGCGCGACACTCTTAATAACATTGAGTCGCAGATTGACCCTCAGATCTTCGTTCGTATTCATCGGTCTACAATCGTCAACATGAATCGTGTCCGCGAACTGCAGACGTGGGCTCGCGGCGAATATCGCGTTGTATTGCAAAGCGGCGCGTCTCACACTCTTAGCCGCGGCTACCGAGAGCATTTCGAGAGCGTGATCAGTAGACCGTCTGGACAATGAAGCTTTGAACACTCCGGGAAAATCCCCCCAAACGGGGGATTTTCGCTTTTTGTGCGCCGTACCGCACAACCTCGCCCATCACAAAAAATCGTCATACGTCACGTGATTTCAAAAGCCCGTCACAAATCTCTTGCCTGGCGTGGTCGCTGCATTCACACTTCACGTCTCGAATCACCAACCCAACCAGAGGAGAATCTTCATGGACTCCGATTTAACCGCGACAACTCCTGGCCGGCCGCGTGCACTCGAAGTAATTCCGGCGGGCGGTGTCCTGGTTGGAATCTTCGACTTGCTCTTCGCGTTTACTTTTTATGGATTGATTCTCAAAGTACCAGCCCAGCGCATTTTTCAATCGGTGGCTGCTGGAGTCCTTGGTAGACCATCAGCAATCGAAGGCGGTTTGAAGACCTTCTTCCTTGGCATTGTTCTGCATTTTGTTGTCGCGACGTGTATCGCCACCGTTTATTACCTGGGCAGTCTTGTATTGCCTCTGGTGCTTCGTTACGCCGCGGCGAGTGGTCTGATTTATGGAATGATCGCGTACCTGGGAATGAACTATCTGGTTATTCCCTTGTCTGCTATTGGCCGCCGGACCACAAGCAAACCAGCCTGGATTTTCGCCGTCGAAATTATCGGTCACGCATTTTTGGTTGGACTGCCACTCGCGCTGTTGGCACGGCGCTCGGCGAAAGTTCATTCGCGCAAATCGAGTGACGTTGTGCCTGCTACGACTCCCGAAACTTCTGAAGCATAGTTCTTCCAAGTCTCTGCGTCTGTCATCGTTCTCTGCGTCTCTGCGATTTTAAGCAGCGCTGGCTTATTAATTGCGGCAGAGACGCCGAGAAGAACAGAGCGCAACCTCGTTGGTCGGCAAGAAGTACTCTTCCTGTGGGGTACTTTCTTGTAATCCTGCGGGGTTGCGCTCTGTTGTGTGAATAAGTCAGAACCCGGTCATTACTACCCTAAACCCACCCCCGGACAGAAGCCTCCTGACCGGAGACACGGACGCTCTTCTGTCGGAGCGCGGCCGTCCCCGGCCGCCCCCGTCAAACAGAACCACCTATTCTTCTTCCATCCGTCCGGTGAAGAGTGCAGGGTTCTGTTCGATGGGGCGGCCGGGGACGGCCGCGCTCCGACAAAAGAGCTTCCGTGTTTCCGGTCAGGAGGCTTCTGTTCGTAGTGACCCGTTTCCCAGTTGGGCTCGCGCCGTGATTCGTCCCTGTCACCTGTGTTAACTTTCCCGCGCGATATGCAGACGCACTCGCCGAATGAGATCACGCGACTGCTTACTGCCTGGACGGATGGAGATCAGTCCGCGCTAGAAAAACTCGTCCCCCTCGTTGAATCGGAACTGCACCGGCTTGCCCACCATTACATGGGTCGCGAGCGCCCCGGCCATACATTGCAAACTTCCGCACTCGTTAACGAGGCCTACATCCGTCTGATCGACTGGAAGAATGTGCGCTGGCAAAATCGCGCCCACTTCTTTGCAGTCTCAGCGCAGTTAATGCGTCGCATCCTTGTCGACTTCGCTCGCGAACGAAATTATTTGAAACGAGGCGGCGGAGCGTTACAGGTATCGCTTGCTGAAGCTGAATCGCTTCCGCTGGCGCGAAACGACGATTTAGTTGCACTCGATGAGGCCCTGGCTAAGCTTAGTCAGTTCGATGATCGAAAAGGGCGCGTCGTCGAACTCCGTTTCTTTGGTGGTCTCTCGGTTAGGGAAGTCGCGGAGGTTCTGAAAGTTTCAGAAGAAACTGTTATGCGAGACTGGCGACTCGCAAAAGTCTGGCTCTTGCGAGAACTCGGACAGGAGAGTGTCAGTGAAAACTGAGCGCTGGTCCGAAGTCGAACGACTTTATAACGCTGCTTTGGAGCGTAAGCCCGAAGAACGCTCTGCATTCCTTCGCGAAAGATGCGGCAAGGATGAAGGATTGCGACGTGAGGTTGAGTCGTTGCTTGCTTACCAGCAGGAGTCAGAAGATTTTATTGAGTCCCCGGCCCTGGATATAGCCGCAAAGATCATGGCCAGGAATCAGCGTGCTTCGGTTATCAACGGCCAGATGATCAGACACTACCGGATTGTCTCAAGAATCGGCGCTGGTGGAATGGGCGAGGTCTACCTTGCTGACGATACGCGTTTAGAGCGAAAAGTTGCGCTCAAGTTCCTACCCATTCACTTCACCCAGGACAAGCGATACCTAAAAAGATTTGAGCAGGAAGCACGTGCCGTAGCGGCGTTATCTCACCCGAACGTCTGCATGATTCACGAAGTGGTTGAAACTGACGACGGTCGTCACTGCATCGTAATGGAATACGTCGATGGCGTTACGTTGCGTGAACGCATCACCGATGGGCCAATGGCTATCGGTGAAGCTGTCGAGGTGGCGACGCAAGTGGCTTCGGCACTTTCTGCTGCACACGCCGCGGGAATCATCCACCGAGACATTAAGCTTGAGAACATCATGCTTCGACGTGACGGCTATGTAAAAGTCCTGGACTTCGGCCTTGCGAAATTGACCGAGCGAGAGTCAGCAATTGTCGATCACGATGCAACGACAAAGATGTTGCACACTTCACCGGGCATGGTTATGGGCACCGTCTACTACATGTCGCCTGAGCAAGCCCGCGGATTGCCGGTTGATCGACGGACGGATCTTTGGAGCCTTGGCGTTGTGCTCTATGAAATGATCGCCCGCCAACAACCGTTTACGGGTGCAACGCCTACGGACGTGATCATCTCGATTGCCGAACGTCAGCCGGTGCCTTTGTCTCAACTTTCGCCAGGTGTTCCGCCTGGTTTGGATAAGATCGTGTCGAAGACGCTGACGAAAGATCCTTCCGGGCGGTATCAAACGGCGGAAGAGTTGCTGAATGATCTGAAGCGGCTGGGTCGTGAGTTGGATGTGCACTCAGGCACACAACGGTTCGCTCAGCCCGCAATAAAGACAGCGTCTCCTTCCCCAAAGACAATAACTTCGAAGATCTTTCCACTAACGCAAGCGCGTATTTTGGTGCTTGCAGCACTAGTTGTCTTAATAGGTGCAGCGAGTTGGTACGCGCTGTGGTCGCGAAGACAGCGGTCCATCCCGTTAGTGCAAGCAGGAATTAAATCGCTCGCAGTCCTGCCAATGGCCAATCTATCAAACGATCCCTCGCAGGATTATTTCGCGGATGGGATGACTGAAACCGTCATCTCAGGACTTGCGAAGATAGGCGCATTAAGAGTGATCTCCAGGACTTCTGTAATGCCGTACAAAGGCGCGCAAAAGCCGTTACCTGAGATAGCGCGTGAGTTGAACGTTGAGGCAATCGTGGAAGGCTCAGTGCAACGCTTTGGGGATCAAGTACAAATCCATGTGAATCTAATCAATGGGCCTACCGAAGTTCGTCTTTGGTCGAACACTTACAATCGTGACTTACGCGAAATTCAGACTTTGCAGAACGAAGTGGTACGCGATCTAACTGAGCAGATACAGATAAAATTAACTCCACAAGAACAAACGAACCTCTCCCATGCACGGCCTATCGACCCCAAAGCCTATGACTATTTTTTGCGAGGACGTTATTACGCTAGTAGTCGTCAAACGAAAGAGGATAACGAAACAAGCATCGTCATGTTTGATCAGGCAGTCGTCACCGATCCGCAGTTTGCCGCCGCGTGGGCAGAGTTAGCACAGGCATGTATCTGGAGATTGTTCCTATTCACACCGGACGAAAAGAAATGGGAAGAAAAAGCCTACGTTGCTATTCAAAGGGCCCTCGACATCGATCCAGACTTGCCCGAAGCGCACCTGGCCCGTGGTCGATTGCTCTGGACACCGGCAAAGCACTTTCCTCACGATTTTGCGATCCAGGAATATCGACGCGCATTGGCGGGAAATCCAAATGTGGATGATGCTCAAAACTATCTGGCACTTGTTTACATTCACATCGGCGCCTTTGACGAAGCTCGAAAACAATTGCAGCGGTCGATGCAAACAAATCCCAGCAATGCCCTGACGCAGTTTCGGATCTCTGAGTCTCTTCTGTTTGAAGGTAAGTATGAACAAGCGTTAACTGGTTTGCGTTCAACTCCTCGTGACGTTAATCCGCCACTGGTGGATCATGAAACTGCGTGGGCACTTTTGAATCTTGGCAGGAAAGCAGAAGCGTCGGAAGTGATCGAGAAGTATTTGAAAGAGCATCCTGAAGATTACGGCGGTTTGTTTGCAGGTCTTCAGGCAGTCGTAGCAGCATCAGAAGGACAAGAGGATCGAGCTGAAGAGAAGATCAAATTAGCGATAGAGAGAGGCAAAGGCTTCGGTCATTTCCATCACACTGCGTATTACATCGCCTGTGCGTATGCACGCATGAATAAAACCGAGGAGGCAGTCAAATGGTTGCAGAATGCTGCGGACGATGGCTTCCCTTGCTATCCAATGTTTGCTTCGGACAGTAATTTGGACAACTTGCGAAAGGACCCGCGGTTTGTATCGTTCCTGGAAAAACAGAAGCAGCAGTGGGAAGGGTACAAAAAGCTTCTCCAATGAGGTTGCACAGTTGGATGAAGTCAGTACCACCTCGCGGTAGCGGGTGGATGCGCAGCTATTTTGATCATCGGCACTTTGGCTGCGCACCCACCCGCTACCGCGAGGTGGTACTGACTTCATCCAACTGTGCAACAATACATGTCGTATGCCAATAGATGACTTTGAAACATCCGGAGCCGTTGTTGAAAAAACGGACACGAAGGAAAAGCTGGAGCGGCCACCGCTCTACAAGGTCCTGCTCCACAACGACGACTTCACTACCATGGAGTTCGTAGTCTTCGTCCTGGAAACAATTTTTGGTCATAACGAAGGCAACGCGATCCGAATCATGCTCAACGTACACAAACTCGGGTTAGGGCTGGCCGGGGTTTATACTTACGAAGTAGCGGAAATGAAGGTTGAAAAGGTAACAAATCTCGCGCAGGCCAACGAGTTTCCGCTGCTCTGCACGATGGAAGAAGACGAAGGCGATTAACTTCATCACAAGTAAGAATGCGCGATGATCACCAAAGAACTCGAAAACACTTTGAATCTGGCATTGGCAGAAGCGACAACGCGCCAGCACGAATACGTCACGCTCGAACATCTGTTGCTCGCGTTGCTTAATGATCCGTCGGCGCGCGATGTCATCTATCACTGCGGCGGCAACGTTGATGCGTTGAAGAATGACCTCGACGAGTTTTTCACCGAACACAAGGAGATGGCCACGGATCGAAGCGCCTTGCCGGAACAGACAATTGCCTTCCAACGCGTTTTGCAATATGCAGTCTTGCAAGCACAAGCAAGCGAACAAAAGGAAGTTAATGGTGGGAGTGTCCTCGCGGCACTCTTCCATGCCAAGCATTCCCACGCCGTTTTTATTTTGAACAAGCATGGCATTACCAGGCTCGCGGTGCTCAACTACATCTCGCATGGCATTTCTGCTTTTGCTGAAGAGCCCGCTACCTGGGGTGCCAATGACGAACAGGACGGCGAAGCAAGGCCATTTCGAAATCCGTTGGAGGCATTTACGGTCAACCTGATCGAGCGTGCCGCCGCCGGTCAAATTGATCCGCTCATTGGTCGGATTGAAGAGCTCCAACGCACAATTCAAATATTGTGTCGTCGTCGTAAAAACAATCCTGTGTACGTTGGAGAGCCGGGCGTCGGGAAAACCGCGATCGCCGAAGGTCTGGCTTTGAAGATTCACCAGGGCGAAGTCCCGGAGGTGCTGCGCAGCGCAACGGTGTACGCACTTGATATGGGAGCGGTTCTCGCGGGAACGAAGTATCGTGGTGAATTCGAACAAAGGTTCAAGGGTGTGATCACCGCTCTAAAGAAGATCCCGGGTTCGATTCTCTTCATTGACGAGATTCATACGATTGTCGGCGCAGGCGCTGTCCAGGGTGGTTCGATGGATGCTTCAAACATTCTCAAGCCGGCACTCGCGTCCGGTGAACTCCGCTGTATCGGTTCAACGACCTACGGCGAATACAAAGCATCGTTCGAAAGAGATCGGGCTCTGGCTCGTCGCTTTCAAAAAATCGAAGTATCGGAAACGTCAGTGGAAGAGACAGTAGGAATATTGAATGGACTGAAGAGCTACTACGAAGAATATCACGGCGTGAAGTACAGCACCGATGCTCTGCGAGTTGCTGCCGAGATGTCCGCGAAATACATGCATGATCGTTTCCTGCCTGATAAAGCCATTGATGTACTTGATGAAGCCGGCGCGGCGCTTAAGTTAAATGCGAATGCCAGAAAGTCGAAGATAGTTCGGACACGCGACATCGAAATCGTTGTCGCACGAATGGCGAAAGTACCAGCAAAGACTGTAGTGAGCTCGGAGAAGGTTCGGCTGGGCGAACTGGAGGACAAACTAAAAGGAGTCATCTTTGGTCAGGACCATGCGATAGAACAGGTAGTGCGCTCGATCAAATTATCGCGCTCCGGACTGGGCCAGCCCGAAAGGCCTGTAGGTTGTTTTCTTTTTTCCGGGCCGACGGGAGTTGGTAAGACTGAACTCGCAAAACAGATTGCAGAGATCCTTGGCGTCGAATTCCTTCGCTTCGATATGAGCGAGTATGCGGAGAGTCATACAGTATCGAGATTGATCGGTGCACCGCCAGGTTACGTCGGATTCGATCAGGGTGGGTTGCTCACGGATGCGATTAACAGAACTCCGTATGCAGTCCTGGTGCTGGATGAAATTGAAAAGGCGCATCCGAATCTGTTCAACATACTGCTTCAGGTGATGGATCATGCGACGCTCACCGACAACAACGGCAAGAAAGCGGACTTCAGAAACACGATTCTGATCATGACGACCAATGCCGGAGCGCGAGAGATTAGCGAAGGTGGAATCGGGTTTCAGAGAGATCAGGGCAAAGGACAAGGTCGCGGAGCGATCGAACGAACGTTCAGTCCCGAATTTCGCAATCGACTTGATGGCTGGATTGCGTTTAAGGCGCTGGACGCTGAAGTGATTGGTCAAATTGTCGACAAGTTTATTGCGGAGCTAAACCAACAACTGCGCGAAAAGAAAGTTATGGTTAAGCTTTCGAGTGACGCTCGTTCATGGTTAGCACGAAACGGTTTTGATCGACTGCTGGGCGCGAGGCCAATGGCGCGATTGATTCAGGCAAAGATAAAGGAACCGCTTGCGGAAAGGCTTTTGTTTGGTAGTGAGAGTCTTACCGGAGAAGTGTTAGTCGAACTGGCCAAAGACGAACTACTTCTGAACTTCCCTTCAAAGTCCGATACTTAAAGTAAGCTCTCTGCGTCTCAGCGTTCTCTGCGTCTCTGCGATTAACTTGGGCATGACATCATCTGAACCGCAGAGACGCAGAGAACGCTGAGACGCAGAGAGTTTAAAGTAATGGCCCATGAGGGTGACCTGATTTATTTTCAAGACCCCGCTAAATCCATTGACGGCATTGTTGCACTCGGGGGGCCTCTTACCACAACAAATCTTCTGCGCGCGTACTGTAGCGGTATCTTTCCATGGCCGATCAACGAACACATCGTGCCATGGTGTTGCCCGGAAGAAAGGGGCATCCTTGAGTTCAAAGATCTTCACATCTCTCGCAGTCTTGCGCGCACACGACGTAAGACGACTTTTGATTTCACGATCGATCAATCTTTTCTGCAAGTGATCACTTCGTGCGCAATGGTCGAACGTAAGTTTGAATCAGGAACCTGGATCACTCCACAAATGATCGCAGCGTATAACGAGCTCCATAAAGCGGGCCATGCTCACAGTGTTGAAGTTTGGGAAGGCACTGAACTCGTTGGCGGAGTCTACGGTGTAGATGGATGTGGAAGCTTCTCAGGTGAAAGCATGTTCACGTTCAGGCCAAACGCATCTAAGCTGGCACTGTTGTATTTGATCGAACACCTCAAATCCCGAGGCCTTGATTGGATTGACATCCAAATGCTTACACCTCACATGGAGGCAATGGGCGCGAGCACAATCCCACGCGATCGATTTTTGGGAAAACTCGCGGCGACTCAACAGCGTAAACTAGTCTTATTCGATTGAGCCAAGGGTTGCACCAAAAAAGAAATCCCCCAAACGGCGGTTTGGGGATCGTTCAAGTCCTTTCTACAAACAACAAATTAGGAACAATTCGGTAAATCCCCAAAAATTGCCTTTCTTTTGCTACTGAGGAAAGTCCTGCCCTCTCGCTTCGCGGATCGCAACCCTGACGATCGCTTTAACGCGATCTCGATATCGAGTCTCCAAATCTTTGTCATTATGAGTAAACCGATCGCGCAGCTCGTCGACAGTCACAGCCTTATACATCTCATCCAACGTCACAACGCCTCTCTGCAACGCTTCGTGTACACCTTTGATTACGGCCTCAAGCAACTGAAGCTCGAGATTTAGAAATTCCTTGTCGTGAAATGCAGGACCATGACCGGGAATAATCACATTCACATCCAATTGAGCGAGGGCCCGCAGCGTCGCCGCTTGCCTGCCTGGCGGAGGACTAATGTACGGTATGGGAAATGAAATCACGTCTCCAGTAATCAAGACTTTTTCTTTTGGCAAATAGAGAACGGTTGTTCCCTCAGCGTCGCCAGTTACACTCATAAAACGAAACTCTCTGCCGCCATGGAAAAGCGTCAGTTTGTCGACGTACGTTAGCGTCGGATAGATGCGAGTCAGGCTCACTCCTTCATCGCGAAAACTTTCATAATCGCGGAGGTCAGCTTCATCCCGCGTGCGTTGCTCCGGTGTCAACTCGGTACCATCAGCCTGCTTGCCTGATGCGATCTCTTTCTCCACGGCAGCACGAAGTCTCTTCGCTTCCGCAGTGAACCTGACAGGAAATTCATTCGCGACGTTCTGCATGTACTGACGCGTCTGCTCCGAAGCGATTATTTCAACGCCGGGGAAAGCCTTCGTATATACCTCATTGCCAGACCAGTGATCGGGGTGCCAGTGAGAATTCACCACGTAGCGGACCGGCTTGTCGGTGATCTTTCGTATCTCAGCAAGAATGAGGCGAGCGCTCGACGGGCGTGTGTTCGTGTCAAACACCATGACGTCGTTGTCATTCACAATGACGACGGAATTCAATTGACGCACGTAGCTGTCTCGCATCGTCATGAACTGGTAAATGCCATCAGCGATTTCTACTTTCCTGATGTCCTGCCCTGAGCCGCTCATCCGCGAGATGTCCGTTTGCGACACTGCCGGTAGACCACAGGCGAATAGCATCAAGCAGATTTCAGAGGTGCGAGTCTTGTTTTTGATTTGCACAATCAAGAATCCTTCTGTGTCCGATATGCGTGTGTCTTGTCGTGACTAAACCAACCAGGCCCGATCAACTCTTTCTGGTGTTGGGGCATTGTTGGCTGAGTTACGACAAGACAGGCGCATATCGGACATTTACTAACGTGTTTCTTCGCTGATTGGTTCAGTTAATGTGAGGAGTTGCGGTGTTGAATCTTGTGCCTTCATTAGGTGGCACAAAATCCAGAAATTTAGAGTCGGGTGACCTGGCAACATTGGCGGCACAACAACATTTCGATAGAATCTCTCGCATCTCCGGTCACGCCGCGCACCTCGCGCGCTGTTAGGTAGCACACAATAGTCTTCGAGAGGTCCACCATGTCTACACAGCCAACTCTGTTCCTCAGTCATTCGCATAAAGATCGCCGCGTCGCCCGCCGGCTCGTTCGTCGTTTGAGCGCACACGGTATACAAGTTTGGATCGATGAACGAGAGCTAAGGTTGGGATCGACTCTTACAGAGTCCCTTCAAGCTCAGATCAAAGGCGCCGATGCGCTGTTGGTGATCGCCTCAAATCGATCCGCAATATCGAAATGGGTTGGCTTGGAACTCGAGTGCGCCAAAGAACACGAGAAGGATATTATTCCACTCTTCATTGACCCCGTGTCCGAGCACGAACGTTTTCGTGACCACTTGGGAGTTGATGCCACTGCACCACAGGGGTTTGCGGACGCTGTTTACGATTTAATGCGCGACCTGTTCCGCTCGCGCGATCTCGAACTCCCTCCTCCTAACTTAAAACTGCTCGACGTTGAGTTACGTCAAATAGCTAGAGAAGAATCGGATCTCGCACCACTCATTCTCGGCTGCCTGGATTCCAAAGGCCTTCACCAGGACAACATGAACACCGCATACAAAGCCGCGTTTCATCCGCTTGATGAAACACTCAATACGTTATTCGACCTAAACCCGAGTGAATCAATTGCCTATCACCTCGCATATGGATTTCGTTTGGCCGGCGCGGGCACAAGGGCGCTTTCGTTGTGGATAGCAAAAACCGGAGATGGTGATCTGCCACTTGTAAGCGCAGTTGGCAGTCGCATCAATCCCGTCCTTATACCAACAGCCATCAAACTTCTAGGCTCGTGCGACCCTCCGAACAACCACGCGCTTTATCAATTTATTCATCATAATGCCGATCAGTTTGACGAGGATCAGCGTCGGTCAGTTATAAGGCTTGTGACATGGCCCGTCCGTACGGATATATCTCGTCTGGAAGATGTGCTGGGGTTTGTTGCTCTCGAACATTTCCCGGAGGCGGTCGAGATACAACAAATGTGGAGTCGCTGGATTAGCTCCGGGACTTTTGACAAGAGACCTGATCTGCTCGCTCACCATCTCGCCGATGCACACAAAAAAGAACTACCAGGTTTGGCATCTATCAATGAGGCACTCCGAAGCCACGTGCGTAGCGGTCTTCGCTCCGGTGACAAGCAGAAGGTCGTCACAGCTGTGGACCACATTCAGGCAGCCGCTAACAATGATGCGCCAGTTCTTTCCACACTCCTACGCGAAGCAGAAGGAGTCTCCGGTACGGCGGAATGGGAGAAATGGGAGGAGCGAGACCCTGAAACTGCAGAGTGGACTAGATGGTACGTTTTCGCTCATATTGAGGAAGCCAGAGGAGACCGAAACTGGAGTCGCGCCTGGGATAATGCGCAGCGGACGTTTGCATTCGAGCAGGAACGGAAGCGGTTATTGAATAGTGACGAAGAGGCAGACGCTGCCACGTCCGGATAGTCTAATTCTCCGCAAGTCGGTGATCTCCTCTATAAGAGCGATGTCCCTGTGAAGCGTGAGCCACTCATCCTCACTCACGGTTGCTGAACTGCCACTTTTGGCAGGCCACTCACTTTTCGCTACAATCCCCTGCCATCTCAATCACCATGTGCCCCTGTAGCTCAACGGTTAGAGCAGCAGACTCATAATCTGTTGGTTCGGGGTTCGAATCCCTGCGGGGGCACCAAGTAAACGATCCGGTTGCTGCACGATTCACAGATCCCAAACTTCACAATTCTTCTCGATCCAAGTTGGGTGGCTATACAACTCGCGTGTTGAGACCAATGAGGCTAAGATTAACAGGCTTCATCAATGCTCTCCGGAACTGGCCTAAACATCTCCATACCGGCAGGTACAAAACTTGGCCGCTACGAAATCCGCTCGAAGCTCGGCGCGGGCGGGATGGGCGAAGTGTATCTGGCGGAAGATTCACAACTTCGGCGTCGAGTGGCATTGAAGATATTGCCCGGTGACCTTGCGTCCACTCAAGATCGAATGCGGCGCTTCATTCAAGAAGCGCAGGCTGCTGCTGCACTCAATCATCCGAACATCGCCACCATCCATGAAATAGGCGAGAGTGACAGTGTGAACTTCATCGCCATGGAGTTTATCGACGGTTTCACGCTGCGTGAATTGATTCATGGCAAACAGACAGAGATGTCAAAGCTCTTGCGCTATCTGCAACACGTAGCCGAAGGTCTGGCAAAAGCCCACAGCGCAGGAATTGTTCATCGCGATCTCAAACCCGACAACATCATGATTACGCGTGAGGGTCACGCGAAGATTCTTGATTTTGGTCTCGCGAAATTGATCGAGCACCGGCCCATGCCTGGTGGTGATTTGAGTGAAATAGCAACCGCCGTGATACCGCAGCACTCAAGCCCCGGCACCGTGATGGGCACGGTCGGTTACATGTCGCCGGAACAAGCCCAGGGCAAAACGAAAGAGATCGATCAGCGTTCTGACATCTTTTCATTCGGCTGCATCCTGTTTGAAGCGGCTACCGGCAAGAAACCATTCGAAGGCGATTCCGTCATTAAGTCGCTGCACATGGTCGTCTATGAAGCAGCGCTGACTATCTCTGATCTCAATCCGTCTGCTCCGCCAGACTTACAAAGGATCGTGCGGCGTTGTCTCGAAAAAGATCCGGAGGAGCGATATCAATCAATCAAAGAAGTCGCGATTGAATTGAAACAGTTGCGCCGCGAGTTGGCAGGAGCGGCGTTTGATACGACTGTGCCTCCGCCGCCAAAGATGGACGCGACCGGAGCACCGGCGACTGAGAACTCGTCTCAGCAAAGCCTCGGCGCAAGCACCAGCATCCCATCGACATCACTTTCAACTCGAGCATCAAGCGCGGAATACCTTATCTCCGGCATCAAACGGCACAAAATGATTGCAGCGATCGTAGTCCTGATGATTGTGGTCGGTGCGATTCTTGTCCGCTGGTATTTTCATGCACGCGATACGGAAGGCGCGATTGAATCGATCGCTGTGCTGCCGTTCGTCAATCAGAATCATGCTCCTGATTCGGAGTATCTTTCAGACGGCGTCACCGAGAGCATCATCAACAGTCTGACGCAGCTTCCGAATCTGAAAGTGATCGCGCGCAGTTCTGTCTTTCGATACAAAGGCAAAGAAACCGATCCGCTGACCGCGGGGAAAGAATTGGGCGTGCGCGCAGTTCTCACCGGCCGCATCCTGCAGCGCGGCGACAATCTGACTATTAGCACCGAGTTGCTTGATGTGCGCGACAACAAGCAGCTCTGGGGCGAGCAGTACAGCGAGAAAATTTCCGATCTGCTTTCAGTACAACGCGAGATCGCGAGCAAGATTACAGCTAACCTGCGGCTGAGGCTTTCCGGCGAACAACAGAACCTCGTCACCAAGCATTACACCGATAATCCGGAAGCTTACCAGCTTTATTTGAAAGGCCGATTCTATTGGAACAAGCGATCTGCGGACGGATTCAAGAAAGCGAGTGAACAGTTTCAGCAGGCCGTGGATAAGGATCCGAGTTTTGCTCTTGCTTACGTCGGATTGGCCGACTCCTATTCTGTGATGGAACAATACGCCGGCGTCCCGTCGAGCGAGGCACTGCCGAAAGCGAGAGCCGCCGTACTGCGCGCCCTCCAGATTGACGACTCGCTAGCGGAAGCGCACGCGTCCCTCGGGCTTATCAATGAGCACTCGGGGCAGTTTGCTGACGCTGAAAAAGAGTACAAACGCGCGATCGAGCTTAATCCGAATTATCCAACCGTGCACCACTGGTATGCTCTTCTACTTCTCCTGACTGGGCGGTTCGATGACGGAATGGCAGAGATCAAGCGGGCCCAGCAGCTCGATCCTCTCTCGGCCATCATCGCCGCCAACGTTGGGAATCACTACTTTTGGAGAGGCGATCTCAATGCTGCCTCCGCGGAGTATAAGAAGGCCATCGAGCTTAATCCCAACCTGGGTTTAGCCCATAGTTTCCTGGGTCTGACTTATCTGAAGCAAAGGCGAGAGCAGGAAGCCATGGCCGAGTTACAGAAGGCCGTCGAGGTGAGCGGGAGGGCAAGCCAGGAACTCGGCGTGCTCGGATACGGCTACGGAGTCATGGGCAAGCGTGCTGAGGCAATGGCAGTGTTGCGAGAACTGGAGGAGAAGTATGACAGACGTGAGTCGCCCGGGTTGTACCTTGCAGAGGTATACGCTGGCCTCGGAGAAAAGGATCAAGCGTTCGCCTGGCTCGAAAAGGACTTTCAGGCGCGATCGAGCCTCTTGAATGTCCTTACTGTTTTTCCGTTAGAGTCCCTCCGAGACGACCCACGCTACACAGACTTGCTGCGGCGCATCGGGCTGAGGCCGTAAATCGGTTTTGCTTGGAGTCGGCACGAAACTCGGTCGTTACAAAATCCGCTCAAAGATTGCCGCGGGTGGAATGGGTGAAGTGGCGCGATTATGGCGCGATGGCGTGCTGAGACGTAGCATTACCTAAGTTACTTTGACGGCTGCGGATTCGGTAAATACTGTTACATCTTGCTTGGTCCAACTTCATTGATGCCCTTCAACAGGTCTCATAATCTGTTGGTTCGGGGTTCGAATCCCTGCGGGGGCACCAATCAACTGGCGATTTCCGATTTCCACTTGCCGATTTTTTGCCGTGAACTCTCTGACGCGTCGGGCCCAGGCCACGATGGGTGAAGATGCCGCGACCCGCGGGTCATGAGGTCACCCCGGTACGTCGGGTCACATTAGTTACAAGCGACCTGGAGATCATCCGCTCCTTTGGTTGAAGCTGACCACTTACTTTTTTTAATTACGTTCCGCCGCGTAGTTGGCATGCCGCTACCACTGACCGTGTTTGTCCATCCATCGAATCGATAGCCAATACCACAACGCCGCCACGCCGAGCAGGCCGCCGAGCGACGCGGCTGTTTCGAGCGCAGCCAAAAGCGTCGAACCGAAGAAGATCGGCATCACGACGATGGTTCCGACGAAGACGAGAACAGCTCCAACGAAGGCCGCGATCAAGTACGACATTGCGTGCTCGCGCGTTTGCAGCATTGAGAGACCTAGTGCAACCCAAATTGGTCTTTTCATACTATATTTCCTTAAAGAACGAGTAGTAGCCTTATCGTCGTGGATCAACTACTCAACATTCGGTAGTTAAATCACCGCTCGCTCTTCCGCCGAGGCACAGTGTCATCCCTTTTGATCGTAATCGCCCTTCTCGATTCTTCCTTCTTATGATGACGCGGGATCGGAGTTCGGAGGCGTAGCAACCCAATTCATGAATATCTCGTATCCGAGCGCCAGCGCCGTAGCGCCGACAAACATTCCTAGAATTCCGCCGCCCGCCATACCGCCCAGTGCGCCGAATAGGATTACCGGCATCGGAACATTAACACCCCGGCCCAGCATCATTGGCTTCAAGATATTGTCGGCCATTCCCGTCAACAGCAGGATAATCGTATGCATGATGGCCGTGCCGGTGCTGTAATCACCGCTTGCCCAGATGTAAATAATAACTGGTAGCGTAATTAGTAGCGCCGGCACCTGAGCGATACCCAATATAAGAGCTATGATCGCGAGGACACCCGCCACGCCAATGCCAGCGAACAATAGCGCCAGCCCGATAAGCAGGGCCTGAATGGCAGCGACACCGATGACGCCTTGCGCGACAGCTCTTATGGTTGCAACTGACAGGTTTGCCAGCAACTCGCCTCGGGATGCCCCCGCGACACGAGAGAAGATGGGCCGGCTGGTGCGCTCAGCTGAATCGCCGTACGCCATTATGATGTTGGCAACGACGAACGACGCGAGGAACAGCAACATGCTCCCGCCAATCCTCGCTACAATGGATAGCGCCTGCCGTGCCAAATCGCCAATCTTTGGCTGCATACTCTGAACGAGTGCGGGAAGGTCGGCATGAGCCTTTGACCAAGCATCGTAAATCTTGTGGCCGACTATTGGCCACTGCTGTACTCCTTCTCGTGGAACTGGTATTTGCACTGTGGACTGTTGCACCGCTGCGACGAAACGGTGAACGGAATCGGCGAATGAATTCATTAGCAGCCACGTCGGAAGGACGATTAACGACACGCCCAGAATCACCAGAATAATAGAGGTCAGCCCTTGCCTTCCGCCAATCCGGCGCGCAAGCCATTGATGTACCGGGTACATCGTGATCGCCAGGATGATCGACCAAACGGTCAAGTTTAGAAATGGCGAAAAGACCTGAAAACACAGCACCGCTAATCCGCCAATGAGCGCGACGCGAATGACCGTATCCCATAAACTCGACGACGGCCGCCGTTCAAATTCCGAGTCTGGCTGCGTAATTGGCTTTATCGGTTTGTCCTCTGAAGATTTAGAGTTAGCAGCGGGAAGTATCGAACGAAACACTATCAAGAAATTAGCGTTCGATGTGTGATCGCTCTCGCAAACTCGAAGCCAGCTCCAGACATCTTCCCACCGACACGTTTCGCCTCGACAGATGTTTGCAGCTGATTATTCTCGCGAGCTTTTCCTATTGAGCGTACCGCCTTCCGCCTATCCTTCGTCGAGTACGTTGATTCGTCTTCCAGACAAAGAACCGGTTTCCGAGTTGCGACAGCAAGTCTATCGGGGCTTGCCTTTTGGCCTAACTGTCAAAAATGACAGTCTCGGGCAATGCCGACGAATCCGTTGGAAGAATCAAACCTCCAAAGAATCGAGTATGGAATTCAGTGAATTGGCTCCTCCTGCTAGCTCACGAACTTCAGCCCGTAAACCGATATACTATTTTGGTCACGATCCCCGATGGCGCGATTATGGCGCGATGGCGTGCTCGGATGTAGCAAGACGCAACTAAACTTTGACGGTTGCGGATTCGGTAAATACTGCTACATCTTACTTGGTCCAACTTCATTAGTGCCCGTCAACGGGTCTCATAATCTGTTGGTTCGGGGTTCGTATCCCTGCGGGGCACCAAGTAACCGACAAACTCCCTCAATCGTCCTCCGCACTCTACCTGCAATGCCTCAGTGGCATAGTCTCCCAATTCGAATGAAGATAGAATGAAGGCCGTCTCATAAGTCCACTCGGAATTCCCCCCGACAACAGGCTCTATGCCTATCGCCAAAAACACGCTACTTGGTTCCTACGAAATAATCTCCCCGTTGGGGTGCGGCGGCATGGGAGAAGTCTTTCTAGCGGAAGACAACAGCCTGCATCGCGAGGTTGGCTTTAAAGATCCTACCCGCCGATCTCGCCTGTGATCGCCGTCGCATGCACGCTTTAACGAGGATGGGGTCAGCCGGCTGAGGACAAGAACAGAATGAAGGGATCGCTAAAACCTGAGACCATCATTTCTCATTACCGCATTCTCATAAAAATTGGCGCCGGCGGGATGGGCGAAGTGTTTCTAGCGGAAGATACAAGGCTCAATCGCAAAGTCGCTCTCAAGATTCTGCCCGCCGACGTTGCTGCAAACGAAGATCGCATGCGCCGCTTCGTCCAGGAAGCCAAGTCTGCTTCCGCGCTGAATCATCCCAACATCATCACGATCTATGAGATCGATCAAGTCGATTCCGTCTACTTCATCGCCAGCGAGTTTATTGATGGTCAAACGCTACGTGAGCATATGCGAAACGAGCAACGGAAGCTTGGACAAACGCTTCGCCTTGCTGTCCAGATCTCCAGTGCACTTTCAGCGGCACACGTGGCGGGTATCATTCACCGCGACATCAAGCCGGACAACATTATGCTGCGCCGCGATGGCATCGTGAAGGTGTTGGATTTCGGCCTTGCGAAACTTACTGAGCAACCGACTTCACAGATAGTTGATTTAGACGCCTCAACCCGCGCTGTAGTAAAAACCGAAGCTGGTGTCGTGCTGGGTACTGCAATCTACATGTCACCAGAGCAAGCGCGGGGCTTGCCCGTCGACGCGCGTACGGACATCTTCAGTCTAGGTGTGGTGCTGTATGAAATGATGGCTGGTTGCCTGCCTTTTGAGGGCAAGACCACGACCGAGGTGTTGGCTGAAATAATTAGTGAACATGAACCACCGCCACTAGCCCGCTACAGCAGAGACGTGCCGACGGAACTGGAACGGATCGTCTCGAAGGCGCTGCGTAAGGACCGAGATGAGCGTTACCAGACTATCAAAGATCTTCTACTCGATTTGCAGAGTCTTAAACAAGAATTGGAATTTGAGAAAAAGCTCGAACGCTCCACATCCCAGAAGCCTGAGAGTTTTACTGCCAATCGAGAGCAAGCAACCACAGCCGCTGGGCGCACAAAGAGTGGCATCAGAACATCGCCAAAGGTAATCGAACGTAAGACGTGGACCATCCTGAT
>DASYPT010000163.1:0-39358 GCA_036006355.1 Pyrinomonadaceae bacterium
TTCTTGAATATTCAAGCCGACGAGATAATTGAATTCCAGTGTGCTTTCGAAGTCCCTGAAATCTTCCTGCGCTTTGCTCAGCCAGTAGTGGTCCCACTCGCTGGTACCGCTCACCACTACCACCTTTCTCGTTCCGGGATGTAATGCTAGGGCGAGTTCCAGGTTGGGTCTTAGATTAATCTCCCCCCAGACTCCGGTCACGTTCGGAGATAAATTGAGGCCGGCGATGTTACGTTGGTCAAGAACCAGAAAAACTAAGGGAGTTTCGGGAAACAAATTTGGACGGTTCTTCAGCAGGACTTTCAAATACGCATCGTTGAAAGTAAAGATGAGATCGAATCTCTTACCTTCGTACTTTCTATGTAGCAGATTCACCAGGTCATTTTCAAAGGCGCCGGAGTCAATGCGTATGCCATCCAGATACTCATAGTAGATTTCAACTGGAACCGGCGAACCCTTCTGAAGGCTGAGACGCATCGTTTGATCGAGAATGACCTGGCTGGGGGCATGCGCTTCGTCTGAAAACAACATTAAAACCTTTTTAGTCTCAACGGCACCGTTTACGCGGTCTGAGACTGCACCAGGTGCGGCAATCACTATGGCAAGCAAAATGGCCTGCCCAAGTGATCTGATCAATGAAAGGCTTGTTTCGTTATCGCGGGAAACAACAAGCGAGCGTTGAGCGAAGTACCATGTGTTGGAGATACGACCGAGGATAGCGGTGGGAAAGTGAAGGAACATCGCCGCACAAAATCATCTCTTGCTCCCTCAACTATCTGAGTGTATCGGCAGATAACCAGGCCGGAATGGGGAGCGTGAAACCCGGCAGGCTATCGATCAATTGGTCCCTAGTATAACCGAAGCGTACGGTATCACTCTGCAATTTTTCGGATAGACCGGCTATGGTCCATTCTCGAACTCCTCAAGTTCAAAATGCCTCGCCAACACCTATCGAAACCGTACGGCCTTCCTTCCAACAGCGAAGTCAATCCGATAGTTTATTCTGATCATCGTCTTGCTTAATCGAATCGGAAGGGTCCTCATTCACGTTATCTGATGACTTTGTTTGTCGTTTGTTCTCTTGACCAACTGGGGCAAATTCAGCGTTACGTGGTCGAGCCGGCGCAATAGTTAGATTTGCAACTAAGAAAATTACTATCGGTATCAGAGACATCCCTTTGCTGGTTAAGCGACGGCGCCACGAATAAGATTTGTTCCAGATGCTCATCACTTTCGTTATTACCCATTCGTAGTCGCTGAATGTTCACACGGATGATTCCTAATTCGTGCGGGACCGCAGACCAGGTTCCCTTCTCGTCTACCCTGTGTCTGCGGTCGTCGCACAGTCGAACCGCTTCAGCCTTTAGGATGCCCCTACGTCCCTTTAGCGTCGGCGGCCGCCTCCTCCTCTGAAACCACCCCCTCCCCGGGAACCTCCACTACGATAGCTTCCGGTACTCGGGCTGCGGCTTCGATTGTAAGACCCCAAATCAGTGGATCGCCTTGCCCCTTCAGCTCTCGAAGCGCGGTCACGCTCGAGGCTGCGATACGTTGACGTGTCGAGTTGATTCCGCGCCGCTCCCTGACTTGTTCTCTCTCCTCGTGCGCTATCAGTTTGAGTGGCGCGATTCGACTGCCGTTCTTTCGCTCGGGCATTTTCATTCAGCATACTGTCGCGGACTGAGTTGTGGCCTTCAGGTCTTTCAGCGGAGTTCCAACTGCCGTTGTCCCATTTGCTCCAGTTGCCGTTCTGATCTCGGCGGTACACATTGCCATCTTTACCCGCATAAACGTTGTCATTCCGTGATCCAACGAATCCGCTTCCGTTCTCACCACGCCGCCTGATCATTGCTCCCTCATCACCTCGGGTTACTCGCGTCGTGTTCCCGGTTTGTCGATTCGTGAAGCGCTTGCTGCTGGCCCAGTCGTCTCCACGCTGAACATAAGTTGAGCCCCAACTGCCATAGACTCCTGACCCTTGTCGAGTCTGCGCATAGGTACCGGTCCTTGGGTTGTAAGCTTGCGCTGCGCCGCGTGCTCCATATGGTCCATAAGCAAAGGCCCCACGGGCATAGGTTCCCGTGCTTGGGTTGTATCTTGCTCCGAATCCAACACCTCCGTATGGGCCATAGATTCTTCCGGCTGTTCCATATATACCGGTGTATGGGTTGTACCAGGAGCCATAGCCGTAAGTTCGCCAGTATGGGTAATAGATCGGGTAATAACCGCCGTAGTAGTAGGGTGGGTAGTACCAGCCACTACCCCAAACAGCACAGCCCCATCCGATCATTACTCCTGTATAACCGGCTACAGCGGCATACGTAACCCAATCATCGTCATTATTGTCGTCCTGCTCTACAGTCACGTAGGTGACGTTGTGTGCTGAAGAGCTCACGGGAATTTTGTAAATTTCATCCGGTACGGAAGTGGCGAGAGTCCACTCTCCCTTAGGCGTGTTAGCCATGAACCAGATTCCCTGGTAACACATGTAATACGTGTCTCCAACTTTAATGATGTCCTTGTCAGTATTGACCGCACGTTGGAGTTGAGTGCCCTGAATTGCTTCGTATTGCGGTTCGCCCTGATAAATGACGTCGGGGCCTTTGATTTCTTTCCTGTTTACTCGCGCGATTTGTGGCACTTGCGCCAACAGAACCGCCTCAGCAGCTTGTTGGGTTCCAGGAACCGAAGCGAGCACACGTGACCGCGGATGCTCGAGGGAGATACTTTTGAATACCTCAGGCAATTCAGGTGTAGCAAAGACCCAGTTTCCATTGAAATTCGGAGCTCTAAACCATCTGCCGGAGACGAGATAGAAAAGCGGACCATCTTTTCCCAACGCAAACAAATCGCTTTCGGTATTGCTCACCCACAACAACCCAGTACCGGGAACCGGAACATACTTCGGCTCGCCATCAATTAGGATCAATTCGGCCGGCTCGGTACTGAAATAGACTGTCGGTGCTTTACCGGTCGGTTTCCCAGGAAGATTGGCCTTAACATCTTTCCAGTTGTCGTCCGCTGGAAGTTTCGTAAAGCTTTCCGGCAACTTTGTCGTGCCGGACCATGGCCCGTTCAAGTCAGTAGCCATCAACCACGACGTATCGTTGCGAAGGTAATAAAGTCCGGTAGGTCCATATTGAAAGACATCCCAATTGGTATTGACTGCGAATTTTAACTCGTTGTCTTTGATGGGACTCCAGATGGGATCCCCGTCGAATCCGAGAAGGATCGCAGGAGTTTTGCTGAGAAATATTTTCGGCGGATCGCTCTTGAGTCCCGCAACATTTTTCGGAGAGATTTGACTCTTATCCACCTGAACCAGGACGCGGTTGAGGTCAATGATTCGATCTTCATCGGGTATGTTCTTTTCAAGCTCAGCAACGATCTCGCGTGTTTGTTCCTTTGACAACGTTGGGAAATTGGTTTCGGTAAATCTTAGCGAGGTGAATTTGACGAGGCTTCGCTCAAGTGAAACCGACGTGTCAGCTTCGATCTTTACCGTTCCAAGCGCAGGTTTTTGTTGATCCTTTGCGATGAAAGAGACTGCGGACAAGGCGACTAAATGTTTCTGGCCTTCCCAACTTGCGACTTGAGGTTGATACATTACGATCTGGGCCTCACTTGGCAAGCTATAGCCGCGCGGCCAGCCTCTGTCGCCTGGCTGTTGGCTCGATTGAACGCTTGAGCGGGCCGAGGATTGCTGTGGGTGTGCGGCCTTACTTTTTTCGGCAAGCGCGGCGAAGGGTAGAGTTAACGATAAGCAAATCAAAACAACAAATAGAATTCGAAAAGCTCTTTCGATCATCTGGCGCGCACCTCCAGGCGCAATCGTCCGGACACGTCCCCGATATGGATGGATATCGTAAGAGTCACAGCAGGCTTAGATAACTGTCAGTTTTTACAGGACGTAGATGAGGATTTGATTGGCAGCCTTAGATTGCAGATCGGTAGCTAATAACGATCACTTGGAAACATTCATCACTTTTTGAATGACTAATTCGTAAGCATCCGGCTTGATTGTGACGGCTCCATAAAATGGCTTGTCATTTATTACTATCATGAAGAGAACCATCGCCAGGAAGCCCGACATCAGAGAAACCAAAATGGCATGCATCTTCGGGTCTTCGATCTTGAAGAGATATGCCACGCCAATGCTGATGATTGCGCCCACCCAGATCACAGACCACATGATGTTTGAAAGACCACTGCCTACCGCATCCACACGCAGACGCCGGTATTCAATGACTGAGTTGTAAGCACGCAGTGTTTCCTGGTGAAGTGCCACTTGCGAGGAGTTCGCTGGTTGAAAACTGAATAAAGTGGTCTGAAAAGTTTCGAGAATCTCAGAGCCACCATCAAGAATCTGTCCCTTGCTTTGAGCGGGCCATGCCTGTTCGATAGTGAAGACAGTGTAGGCCCGGAGCTTCGAGCGCAAGTCCTCCCGGACCGGAGAGGGATAACCTCCCAGATCGCGGTACAAGAATCCGATTGAAGCCGCTTCTCTCGAGACCAAGTCGCTCGCGTTTGAGTTTGTGTTCCAAACTCCGACCGCAATCAGACCAACGGTAATTCCGTAGAACACACCGATCGCCTGGACCGTTCCACTTATCGCGTCGTTGATACCATCGCTATAGTGGAAGCGAGGTAACAAAAAACGTCTAGCTAAAAACAGTCCAATCAAAGAAACGGCCTCAATGGCGGCGACTAGGATCAGGGCGGAATAAAGCGGTGAGATTTCGTATAGCCACACAGGCAACTGCCACTTTCACTTTCTAAGCGCTTGTTGTTCGGATCGGTTCAGATAAGCCGCCGCCGCTTACAGCGACTGACCGGATGGAAGAGTTTGCCTGGAGGCGCCTCTCGCTGTGAGCACCACCACCCATTCCCTGGAGGTCTCCTGTTTCAGCCAGGGTTCGATCCTCGATGTCGAGAAACATACGTTGCGATGAAGCACCCAGTAGTCTCAATTGGTTTTCTAACGCAGGCGCACGCAATGCCGGTAACGTATCAATAAGATTTTCCAGCATAGCTCGCAGTCGCCTCATGACCTGGATGCTGTCACGGCCGTACTGTCGAATTTCAGTAACGGCCAGGTGCACGAAGTCCTCCCAGTTTGGAGTGCGATAAACCAATCGCGCATTTCCCTGGCGGTCCTTTTCGATTCCTTCCGCCAAATACCGGCCACCAACATCTCGTAGAAGGTGATGCAACTGGTCGATGGCTAATACCGCGGTGGTGGGATCATTGATAGCCGGCGACAGCGCCTTTGCGGCGATGTCCACTATTACGCGAAACGCAAACATTGGATCTTGTTCGAAAGTGCGCTCTTGCCCAATGGCAACGGATTTTCGCAGTTCGTCTTCTGATAATGTCTGTTGACTGCCAAACACTCTAAACAGAGGAGCTCCTGCGGCAACGAACTCACCAATCTCTGGTACTAGCTCAATCAAGCAATTCTCGCGGTGAGCGAGCGCGATCAAGCCTGCGGGATCAAACGCAAGTACAACTCCATCAAAAACATTGGCAACGACCTGTGTTGGTGGTTCTTCCATGCTCTTAATTTCTTCGATTGGCTTCGCATGTTCCGTGTTCTGCGGTCGAGGATACATAAGTCGCACCACTTTCCGGCATGTGAGTGCGACATCTCTTACCACAGCACTAGGCCTTAGCATCTTTCCCATCCCATCAATAAAGAACAGAAAAACGGCAAGGCTCACAAGAAAACCGTAAGCAGCTAAATAACAAGTAAGCCAGGGTACCGTATTCTCAATGCGAACAAGGACCGCAACAGAAAAAGTAAAAGTGAAAACAAACAGGGCAAGCGAAAATTTTCTGGCGGAACTTCGATAGACGAAACCAATTATGCGTGGCGTTAATTGAGCGCTGGCGAGCTGTACGGCAACGAGCACAGCCGAAGAGCTGACTACCACCAATGAGAACATCGATCCAGCGACTACACTGATGACGGTTCGCGCCGTATCAGGACCAATGTTCAGCCGCCAGTCCAGAGCGACTTCTATGCGGTGCAAAAGGCTAACTGCCATCAGTCCAGCTAGAATGCTGACAACTGGGAAAATCCAGATTGAGTTTCGAAAGTAGAGCCCCAGGCGATGGCGTAGGAGCCAACTCATCAGACGCTCCTCGAGATGATTTTTACTGCGATCGTAAGAATCCGCAGCTGGCATTGATTATTCATCGCTTTAGAATCTCACCACTCCCCCCGCGAATGGACCATTGGCTCGAACGGTGAGGAAATTGTCGTTATCCTCCAACTTGTATCTTTGAAGATTGTAGCCACCGCTGACGCCAAAGTGTGTCGTA
The DNA here is from genome assembly GCA_036006355.1 of Pyrinomonadaceae bacterium. GTDB lineage: Bacteria > Acidobacteriota > Blastocatellia > Pyrinomonadales > Pyrinomonadaceae > PSRF01. The sequence goes on from DASYPT010000163.1 coordinate 6,325, forward strand.
GGAAAATACTTTACTCCTCCTTCAATGTGAAACAGGTTATCGCGTTTAAACTTTATCCAGCCCAAATTGTTAAAGAGGTTTACATTCGGCGTGACGTTGTACTCCAGGTCATAACCCACTGTGGCCGCAAATTTCGTGATCTTTCCTTCGCTCGATCTGGTACCGGTATTAGTCGCTCCATTGAATTCGAGTCGAGTAGTAATCACACCCATATCGAACATGGGACCAAAACGAATCTTTTCGTTGCCCCATCTGTATGCATACATCACGCGAAAGGTTCGCAGCTTTAGTTCGCTGGATGTCTGCAGATTTGCGAGATACGTTTGACCCAGGAAAGTAAAGTTGCGACTCAATGTTCTAGATCTGTCCCAGTTGATATCAGTGTAGTCAGCCAGGAACTTGTGTTTAGCGCTCTGAGTTCTGTGAGAAACGCGCACTTCATAACCAAGCTCATTGTGGAAATCGACATCACGGCCAAACGAAATCGTGTCACCCACACTTGTGGTTGTCGAAAACTTTGTTTCGCCGGTCGGAATTGAATAGAACCCTCGAACCTCAATTTCAGTTCTCGGTTGGTCTGTTGTTTGGGCGCTGATTTTACCTGCAAGAATCAGGCAAAGCATGAAGGCGCAAAAGGAAAGTTTAGTTCGCATGATTATCTTTTTTCTCGGTTCAAATTTTTCGTGAGCTGTATCAGCCCGGTTAACTCTTTGGGGGAAACTTCTTGAACATCTTTTCGACTGCCTTATGGATGTGCTTTTGTGCGTTCTTTGCGTCTTTCCCCATATTGCCAGTCGGGTTATGACTTAAGGTGTCCATCGCCGTTCCTCGCCAAACGCTACTCTTTGTCTGAGTATCAAGCAGATCTACAACCAGGGTTCCTTTTGTAACTGGCCATGTTTGAGAAGGGACGGCGATGCCAGTGTGTATCGAATTTAAACCGGGTGACCAACTTGGGGAGCTGATTTGTAAATCACTTTCACTAGCGGTGAATACAACAACAGTGATGTCTCCGGCGTTTTCAACTTTTGTGAGACCTTTCGACGCCATCGCTCCGTCAACCGCGTCCATCGCGATCTTAGCAATCATCGGATTGTGCGAGGCTGGTCCCTTATCCCAGTTGTAGGTCTTGTATTTCGAGATATCTACCGTCCGATCAAAACCGATTTGAACTTTTTGCGCGTTCGCCACTGCGAAAGTCATCAAAATGAGCAGTGTGGTAGATAGCTTGTTCACTTTCGAAATCCAGCTTTCACACAAAAGTTTTTCTCTCCATACCTTACGCATCAAATTCTAGACAGGCGTGGGAGACTAAATAACTGTCACTTTTGACAGTCGCTAGATGTTGTTACTGGATTTATGCTTCGGCACCTTCAGTAAGGGGAACACTTGCGGATGCGTTTTGACTGGGCTGGATTGTCGTCAAGGACACTTCTCATGAGCAGTTCCCTGCTCTTGTTTAGCATTGGGATGTTGTTTACACAGGTCCATTACGGTCAAGCGCGTTCCCTATCCGGAAATATCCCCATCGTCTTCACTAATCAAGAAGGCGCAAATAACGCGTCGCCTCAACAGAATAAAACCCTTCAACACGATCCTGAACACCAGCGCAAAACCATAAAACGACTCAGGGCTGAACTTGCAGACTTGCGCCAAAAAGTCGCTGAACTCGAGCACTCTTGTCAGTCTATTGCTCTCCGTGATCAGCTAATCAAAGAGGAGCAGCTGGCCCAAAGTCTTCAAAGCGAACTAGTGACTATTGGAGAAAAGGAAGGAGACCTCCAGGCTCGGATGGACCAGGTCAATGAACAATTGCGCTCCGAGAATATCGATCAATTACAGGTGATGGGCTCGGTGCATCCTGAGCAGGTTCGGGAGGCGGCCCGGCGGCAACTAAGCAATGAGAAGCAGCGTATCCAAACGCAACTTGACCTCCTCCAGCATAATAAGATGCGAATCCAATCTGCGCTTTCCACTGCTGATTTGGTTATTCAACGTTTGCACGGCCAACTTCAGGGTGCCATTCATAAGATGAGCCAATAAGATAACGTTTGAGTTCACGCCCGGCGCCCTGGGCGTCGTCATTACTATAAGTAGTCAGCGCGCTCATACGGTGGTGAAAACCTGTTTGATGAAGATTGACGGAGCCATTCGCCATCATCGTTAGCCTGTCAGTTTTACCAGTTCTAATGAGCCGGCGACCCACGTAACATCGTCTCAACTGCTGACGAAGGCACGCAGCAGCTTCGGAAGGATGTCCTGGGGCAATCTCCGGCGAAGATCGCACGAATGACACTCTTCCTGATGGGCCGGGGTTGACGGGGAGTTGTCCCGGCCCACTTTTTCTCAGCGTTGATTCAAGTTCCGGCGCGGTTAGGGTGAACAAACCTGCTCGGTAGTGTGAAATCCAAAATCAATAGGAATATTATCTGAGGCGAGTAAGGGAAAGGATTATTGGACCAGAGCGACTACACGCTCGAACTAGTCTTTCTCCGGTTCTCTTGCGTATAGTCCTTTCGCTCGTGGACTCTACAAAAATTTAATTTACTTCCCTGTGAAGTTGACCACGATATTTCTTTTCGGTTGTCGCTTGAAGGCTCTCAGCTCGAGTGTAGCAACGGTCTTCTTGTCGTCTCGCAGCAAAAGCTTGCCATCTCCTTCGAGCCCACTGCTGCTCGCTGTGCCGGTAATGACGAGTCCAATTTTCTCTTGCGTGTCGAGATTTCCGGACCATGTTCCGCTAACAAAAATAGTGATGTCGGACACCAAAGTAATCTCTGCCTTACCGTCTTCCAGGAGTTTTACAACCACGGAGCTAACCTTAAACTCCTCGTGACCAACTTTGAGCGTTCCCTCGCCGTTCGCAGTTGCAACAAGCGGGAAGGACCGCGGCGCTCCGAGGCCTTGCACTGCTAGCAAAGCGAGAATTGTGACGATCAGAACCACGGTTTGTCTTCTGTTAGTTCGCATAGCTTTCAAACTTTCCGAGGCCCCTTTATAACGAGCGCCTGTATTAACCACGAGCAGTTTAATGTCCAGATAATGAACTCATACTGTCAATTCTTACAGTTCAGCGTTGGGCCACCTATCTCAAGCGACCTTAGCGGCATCGGATTTCGGGTTTTCGATTGCTGAGTCTTGAGCCGAAAGCGTCGTGCGCTTTATTACCTCAGGGCGTGTGCTTCCCGTCGTGAACGTTGCTCGTTCCGTCAGTAACTTTTCTTCGATTACTCGCGCGACTGAATGTCGCAGCTTCGACGCTACTCGCCTCACACTGCGAGACGCATCGACAATTTCAAAACCGTACTCTCCGCTCATTCTGTCGAACTCCCTAAGCAACAAACTCTGGTAAGCGACAAAGCTTTCGTAGTAATCAGCGCCAAGTCTCAAATCCATGCCTGATTCCCAGTAATCAAAGTCGCGCTCGGAATCTATTACTCTCCTTGCCAGCTCCTCTGCCGAGTGAATACGCAGATAAAAAACAGCATCAGGAACTAAAGCCACCCCGTAGATTGCGCGAATCCACTGGGGATCAATCCCTCGTACGACCGCACGCGCGAGCGCTGAATAAATATAGCGGTCGGTAAGAACAATAAACCCTGCGCGCAAGGCTGGCAGAATCTCATTCTCCAAACGATCAGCAAAATCTGTCAGGTAATACAACTGCATCGCGAGCCGGCCAAGCGTGTGACCTGCTCGGGCCTTTTTGATACCCCGACCGGCCAACACTGATCTGGTCATGCCAGTATCAAGAACGGCGTTCCCTGTTGACTCCAACCACGTCCGCAAAAGATTTACCTGGGTGGTCCGCCCAACATAGTCAGTACCTTCGATCACGATCAGTTTTCCGCTATATGGTTTGATTTCAGTGCCGGGAAGCGGGGTGCCATAGAATTTCAATTCTTTCATTTTTTCAGCACCGCCTTCTCCCTGGTTTTTGTCAGATACGAGCTGACGATCGCGCGTATCTGGCGTTGCTGCAGCGGAATCGGTTGCGTTCCATCAATTACGGTGAAATCAAATTCTTTCACCATTCGGTCGTATTCACTCAGAACTCTGCCTTGAAAGATTCGAAAACTCTCTTCTTCTTCCTGCGCCCAGTCCATATCCATTCCAACTTCGTAGAACTTCAATTTCGGTCGCGTGGAAACAATCCGATCGATGGCGACGTCAAGTGGAGTCCGAAAGAAAAAGGCGGCCGTAGGTTTAATCGCAAACTTGTAAAGTTCCCGGACCCAACTTCGATTACAGCCGCGTGCCACATCGCGAGCAAACGCTGTGTAGATGTACCGATCAGCGAGGACAATTGCTCCTGCTTTCAAAGGAGGGATGATGTTGCGCTCAATCCGATCGGCAAAGTCAGTCGCATGCAACAACGAAAATGTTGTTGGAGTAAACAACCGTCGCTTCTTTGCGCGTCGAGTGGTGTCTTTCACAAGTGGGGAAGAATTCCATTCAGAGAAGACAACGGAATAGCCTTCCGACTTAAGCCATTGATATAGAAGTGAGAGTTGAGTGGACTTTCCGCTACCGTCAGTGCCCTCAACCACGAATAGTTGACCCGGATAATGTTGTTGGGCATAAGACGGATGATGCGTCAATGCTTTAATAGGAAATGCACCAGAAATTTCCTGGTCACAATGGCTCGAGATGCTCAATCGTTAGGCTCCTCAGACTCAGTAGTACTCTTGGGTAGATTTCTGTCGGCCGAGTTTATTGTTTCGCTTTAAAAGCGAGTAACTGTCAGTTTTTACAGGTCTAAACGACGAAGAGAGCGTCTTGAGGTGTCTCATCACTTCGCGGCTTGATTCAATTGTTGCACGCGAATCTTAAAGAGCGCGTTGACGACGGCGAAAATAAATGCTGTTGAGAGCCCACACAAAAGAACGCCGGTTATTCCCTCGACGGTTCCCAGTAAACGCCACTTTTCCGGAAGAACAACATCCCCGTAACCGATCGTTGTATAGCTACCCAGCGAGAAATAAAGAGCGGTTTCCGCGTTCGGAAATAGCCGATGCCAGTCGTAAAAAACTGCCCAGATACATGCTTCCAAAATGTGAAGACCAGTAACAACTGCAAAAATAAAAGTGAGCAAAGGGGTGTAGTGTCTGAACCCCACATTTTGCTTGATCCAATGTTTTTGCCGCAGTAACCGATCGACTAATGTCAGTAATCCGGTGATGTGGATGACCACACAGGCTGACATAATCAGGGCTGCTACTGAGAGTTCTAACAACATCCAAACCCGTCATTAAAAAACTGGAGTTTGCCTCGAGCCTACCTTTAAATCCGAATACGTCTCCAGTTTAGAGTCCGTACTTTTCCCCGCAGTACTGTCAATTTTGCTAGTACCAAAGCCTGTTTACGGATCCTTAAAATTCGCCCTGCTGATTACCAGTGAGATTTCTTTACCTGTTGAAGTGACCACGAAAGACTGATGGGAACCAAACCATCGCTCGTTCCGGTTTTCTGATAGCCGCTGCGCGGGAGCTAACGATGAACATTCAGCAGCGCAACTTGCGCCTTTTCATAACGATTTCAATGGCCACGACCACGCTGCTCAGCGTTGCGTGTGGCAAAAAGGAAACAGCGAAACCAGGAGCGTCAGCACCACCACCGACAGTCGTCGTGGCTGAGATAATCCAAAAGACTGTTCCCATCTATAGCGAGTATGTCGGTCAAACCCGCGCTGACGACACCGTCGACCTCCGGGCCCGCGTCGAGGGCGTATTGCAAAAGGTATTTTTCAAGGAAGGCTCGCCGGTGACGAAGGGTCAGCTTCTGTTCGTAATCGACAAGCGACCCTTCGAGGCGAGTCTGCAATCCGCAAAAGCAATTCTCGCCAAAGCTACGTCAGATTTGGCCCAGGCCAAACAACGAACTGACGTACTTCAAGCGCAGGCTCAATTGGCAGATGCGCAGGCCGTGCTCAGCAGAGCGGAGCAGGACTTAAAGCGTATGCGCCCATTGGCCCAGGAAAAAGCAGTTACAGAACTTGAACTCGATGCGGCAATTGCCGCAGAGAAGTCGGCTCGTGCAACCGTAGACGCTCGCCAGGCAAACCTCACCAACCTTGAAGCCGCAGTTAAGTACACGATTGAACGAGCCGACGCTGAAGTCTTGGCATCAAAAGCACGAGTGACCCAGGCAGAACTGGATCTGAGTTATTGCAGTATTCACTCGCCCATCAACGGCGTAATCGGTTTCCAGCAGGTCGACGAAGGTAATCTTGTTGGCAGAGGTGATGCCACGCTACTGGCAACAGTTTCATTGTCGAATCCACTGCTTGTCGATTTCAATGTCAGCGAGATCGAATTCCTTAAGCTAACCAACTCAGATAACTCCGGGAAACGGGCCAGTGGCTTGAGGTTCGAACTAATCCTTTCCGACGACAGCATTCATCCGAATAGCGGCACGTTCAAAGTTGTCGATCGAACTGTCGATCCACAAACAGGAACGATGAAGGTTGAGGCCAGTTTTCCGAACCCTGGCAGTTACCTGCGACCGGGGCAGTTTGCGCGTGTGCGCGTTCCAATCGCTGAGCGCGAAAACGCGATCCTCGTTCCCCAGCGTGCGATCCAGGAACTCCAGGGCGCAAAGACTGTCATGGTTGTCGATGCGCAGAACAAAGTGCAATTGAGAACCATAAAAGTTGGCGACAAAGCAGAAAACTTCGTGATCGTGCTTGAGGGTCTCAACGCCGGAGAGCGCGTGATCGTTGAGGGTATGCAAAAGGCCAGACCTGGCAGCGAGGTCAAGCCCTCAAACGCATCTGTGGCAACTGGCACAGCTCCGGCAAAAGCGGGGAATTGAGCTATGGTCAACTTTTTCATCCGGCGACCGATTGTCTCGATCGTTCTTTCGATCTTGATCGTGCTACTCGGGGTGGTCGTCATCCGAGGACTCTCGGTTGAACAATATCCATTTCTGGCACCACCGAACATTCGCGTGACCGGTACTTATCCCGGTGCATCGGCCGAAGCAGTCGAACAATCCGTTGCGGTCCCGATCGAACAGGAAGTCAACGGAGTAGATCGAATGATCTACATGAAATCGTCAAATACAAGTGACGGTCGCATGTTGCTCGACGTGAACTTCGAGGTCGGTACTGACCAGGACACTGCAAACGTTCTGACGCAGAACCGTGTGTCTACAGCTGCGGCTCGCTTGCCGGCAGAGGTCAATCAACAGGGCGTCACCGTGAAGAAACAGAGCCCGAGCATCCTGATGGTTGTTTCGCTCTACTCACCCAAAGACGCTTATGACGCAAACTTCCTGATCAACTATTGCGGTATCAACTTGCGCGACCAACTTCTGCGTATTCCCGGCATCGCCCAAGTTGATCTGTTCGGCGGCACCGACTATGGAATGCGCGTCTGGATCAAGCCCGACATGATGGGCAAACTCGGTCTCGTACCATCCGACATCATATCCGCGATCAAGGAGCAGAACATTCAGGCACCCGCCGGCAAAATCGGCGGCGCTCCCACTCCAAAAGACCAGGAAATGACTCAGACGCTGAGCACTCCCGGACGCCTGATTACGCCTGAAGAGTTCGAAAACGTAATCATTCGTCAGACCGCCACCGGTGCAGTTATTAGGGTTAAAGATATCGGCCACGTCGAACTTGGGTCTCAGGATTACAACTCGTTCGGGCGCCTTAACGGAAAGCCTGGAGGCGCGATGGCTGTATATCTGCTGCCGGGTGCCAACCAACTCAAGGCTGCCGAAACAATTTACGAGACGATGGAACATGCCAAGTCACTGTTTCCGCCTGACATGGATTACAAAATCGTCTACGACACAACACCTGCGGTCGAAGCTTCAATTCACGAAATCCTGAAAACGTTTGTCGAGGCGCTGATCCTCGTAACGCTGGTGGTCTATATATTCTTGCAGAACATCCGGGCGACGATCATTCCCCTGCTCACGATTCCGGTTTCGCTGATTGGTACTTTTATTTTCTTCCCCGTGCTCGGTTTTTCTATCAACACTCTGTCGATGTTTGGCCTGGTGCTGGCAATTGGAATTGTCGTCGACGATGCGATCGTGGTGGTCGAAGCAGTTATTCATCACCTTGAGCATGGCCTAAGTCCCAAGGATGCGACTGTTCAGGCTATGAAGGAGGTGTCGGCTCCTGTCATTGGCATTGCTCTTATCTTGTCCGCAGTCTTTGTTCCCGTTGCCCTGCTAGCCGGGTTGGTGGGGAGCATGTACAAACAGTTCGCATTAACGATTGCGATCTCTGTGCTCTTGTCGGCCTTCAACGCTCTGACGCTGACACCTGCTCTTTGTGCATTGCTCCTCAAACCCCCTAAACCAGCATGGGGACCGCTCGGAGTTTTCTTCCGCGGCTTCAACAAAGTGTTCGACATCGTAACCAATGGTTATGTTAGCGGATCCAGAATATTGGTTCGTCGCGGAATCATTACGATTGGAATTGTAGTGGCAGTGGTGGTTGGCGCCGGTTTCTTTGCAAAGTTGATTCCCGCCGGTTTTATTCCGGATGAGGACCAGGGCATCCTTGGCGTTAATGTCCAGCTGCCTCCCGGAGCCTCGTTAGCCAGGACAAATGAAGTACTAAAGACGGTTGAAACAATTCTTGGAAAGACGAAGGGCATCGACTCGTATCAAACGATTGGGGGCTACGGTGTTGTCACTAATACCTACCAGCCAAACTACGGGACGCTTTTCGCGCGTTTGAAACCCTGGGAAGAGCGACACGGCGCAGCCCTGCACGTTAAGGGCATCATGGCTGAGCTGCAAAAAGAGTTTGCCGAGATACCCGAAGCGATTGTGTTTCCGTTTAATATTCCCACCCTCTCGGGTTTCGGCGCCGCTTCGGGATTCAACTTCTTAATCCAGGATCGAAGCGGTTCAATGACGGTCGATGAACTCGGCGAACAAACTCGAAAGTTCATTGCGGCAGCTCGGCAACGACCCGAACTCGGCAACGTTTTCACATCTTTTGATCCAAATTACCCACAGGTAAAAGTCGATCTCGATCGAGAAAAGGCGCGCACTTTGGGTGTGCCAGTCAATGAAGTCTTCCAGGCTATGTCGACTGCGATGGGCGGCGCTTTTGTAAATGACTTCAACCGGTTTGGGCGACTCTACCGGGTCTATGTGCAAGCTCAGCCAGAAAGCCGTCTGAAGTCTGACGACATAGGCAAGATCTACGTCCGTTCACAGACTTCAAACCGTATGGTCCCGCTTTCGACTCTGGTCACGATCAAAGATATAGCCGGCACCGAGTTAACGACTCGCTTCAACTTACTGCGCTCCGTCGAACTTCAAGGTTCCCCCGCCAAAGGCTACACATCAGGTCAGGCATTGGCGGCGTTGGAGCAAACGTTCGCCGACACAATGCCAAAGGAAATGAGCTATGCGTATTCGCAGCTGACTTATCAGGAAAAGATCGCTCCGCCGCCAGGCCCAACGTTCATTCTGGCGATTGTGGTGGTGTTTCTGTTGCTCGCTGCAATGTACGAGAGTTGGCGTTTGCCATGGGCCGTTTTGCTTGGCTCGCCACTGGTAGCATTAGGCGCGCTATTCGGGGTCTGGCTGTTTGGATTTGATAACAACGTCTATGTGCAGATTGGGCTCGTCATGCTGATCGGGCTAGCCGCAAAGAACGCGATTCTGATCGTTGAGTTTGCCAAGGCCAAGCACGAAGAGGGTCTCAGTCTCGAAGACGCCGCACTAACTTCAGCGCGATTGCGATTCAGACCCATCCTGATGACCGCTTTCGCCTTCATACTCGGCGTGGTGCCTTTGATGAAAGCAAGCGGCGCAGGCGCCGGTGCCCAAAACGTAATGGGCACCGGAGTCTTCTTCGGAATGTTGGTAGCAACTGCACTTGGAGTCTTCATTATTCCCGGTAACTTCACGTTTATTGAGAGTCTGGGTCGACGAAGAAAGAAGAACGTCGATGATGGGACACCACCAATTCCGGTGGACACGCTTGAGAGACCCATTGAGCCAGGCGTTGGGCATGGACCGCCGATCGCTGCTCGAGTAGGGAGTGGTCACCCATGAAACGGATAACAATTTTCCTGCTAATTGCCAGCATGGGGCCGAGCATTGTTCTGGGCCAAAAGAATTCCCAACAACCAAAGGTCGAGATACCCCCTGTCTATCGCGGACTCGATACGTCAGCGCCATCCGACCCACAATCGCTGGCGAATTCAAAATGGTTCGAGGTTTTCAACGACCAGCAGCTGCAGGAAATGATCCGCGCTGCATTGCTGCACAACTATGATCTGCGTGAAGCAGCAGCGCGGGTTGATCAGGCACGCGCTAATTACGGCATCACCCGGTCGGATCAGTTTCCCACGATCGGAGCCAGCGCTGATCTGATTACTGAGGGACGCTCGCGCAGTGGAGCGGTTGATCTTCCGAAACCTATCGATCGCAAGCGCACTTTTGGGAGCGTACTCCTGAATCTGTTCACCTTCGAATTGGATATCTGGGGCAGGGTTCGGAAACAAACTCAAGCAGCCAAAGCCGATTATCTGGCAACTGAAGAGGGACGCAAAGTTGTTATTCAGGTGATAGTAAGCGATGTGGCGACGTCATACTTCAACTTGCGTGAACTGGACTATGAACTGGAGATTGCCAAGCGAACGTTGACCTCGCGTCAGGAGTCCCTCCGCCTTATCAAGCTGCGCCAGGAGCGCGGTGTTTCGAACATGCTCGAAGTTCGCCAGGCGGAGGAATTGGTTTACGACGCTACCGAAGTAATTCCCGCACTCGAGAAATCCATTGAACAACAGGAAAACTTTCTCAGTTTCTTGCTGGGTAAGAATCCGACAAGCGTCACCCGAGGCGCCTCCCTCACGGAACAGCAAACACCACCGGCCGTGCCTGCGGGATTAACGTCTGATCTGATTGAGCGCCGTCCGGATATTAGGTCGGCCGAGCAGAGTTTGATTGCAGCAAACGCACGCATTGACGTTGCGAAAAAAGCCTACTTCCCTCGTATTTCGCTTACTGGATTTTTCGGCTATGAAAGCACGTCGCTTTCGAGTCTATTCAATCCATCGCGTAGTGTTTGGTCGTTTGTGCCGGAACTGACCCAGCCCATCTTCACTGGCGGTCGTCTCAAATCAAATGTCCGCTTCACTCAAGCAGAACGAGACTTCTTTCTAACTGATTATGAAAAGACGGTGCAGAATGCGTTTCGTGAAGTCTCAGATGCGCTGATTGCTCACCGCAAGGTGAAAGAGGTGCGCACGCAACGCGAACTGCTGGTGCAAACGCTACGAGATCGCGTTCGTTTAGCCTACCTGCGCTACAACGGCGGTGTTTCAAATTTGCTCGAAGCACTTGATGCTGATCGGAATCTATTCGATGCGGAATTGAGTTTGGCGCAGGCACGACGAGACGAACTGGTGACAGTAGTACAACTCTATAAAGCTCTGGGTGGTGGTTGGCAGATGTAAAGTAACTGGTGGCATAACGGACAGCATATGAAACTAAAAGAGATCATCAAAAAGGCCCGCCAATTCTCCGAACCATTTCGCGTTGCCGACGGAAAGGGTTTCAGGCTTAAGAACTTTGACGCAGCAGACACACAAGATCTTAAGTCTGAAGATAAGCCTCGGGCGAAAGAGGCGCTCGACATCGGAATTGCAGCGCTTGCCCAATTGCAAGACATGCTCTATGCACAGGATCGTTGGGCATTATTGCTTGTGTTTCAAGCAATGGATGCAGCCGGCAAAGATGGTGCGATCAAGCACGTAATGTCGGGCGTTAACCCACAGGGTTGTCAGGTCTATTCTTTCAAGTCGCCGACGAGCGAGGATCTTGATCATGATTACCTCTGGCGTTGCATGAAGGCGCTTCCGGAACGCGGACGTATTGGCATCTTCAATCGAAGCTACTATGAAGAAACATTGGTGGTTCGTGTTCATCCAGAGTTTCTTCAAGCGCAGAAGGTCCCCGCAGAACTCGTGGACAAGAAGATATGGGAAAACCGCTTCAGTGACATTCGAAACTTCGAAGGCTATCTATCGAATAACGGCGTGGTGATTCGCAAATTCTTCCTCAATGTCTCGAAGGCTGAACAGAAAAAACGATTCCTGTCCCGATTAGAAGATCCGGATAAAAACTGGAAGTTCTCCGCGAATGATGCGAAAGAGCGAAACTTCTGGTCCGACTACATGGAAGCGTACGAAGATACGATCCGCAACACGGCAACTGATTATGCGCCGTGGTATGTCGTACCCGCCGACAACAAGTGGTTTTCCCGTGTGGTGGTCGCGTCCGCTGTGATCGACGCATTAGCGTCGCTGAATCTGGCTTATCCAAAGGTCGACCAAAAGAAACTCAAAGAACTCGAATCGGCCAGACTTGCATTGGCAGGAAATCGTGCAATGGCCGCGGGCAAATAAACTCGTGTCAACATCGGCAGAATCTCTCGCTCGTCCAGCCTCGTTAGCGGAGAAGATCGCCAGCTTCGTTCCGGCGGTCCAGCTACTGCGATCTTATCAACCAGTTTGGTTCCGCGCCGATCTCATAGCTGGTCTAACACTCGCAGCGTATTTGTTGCCGGCAGGAATTGGTGATGCGTCGCTAGCAGGAGTTCCGCCGGAGGCAGGTCTTTATGCGTGCCTGTTTTCGGGCCTTGTCTTCTGGCTGTTTTGTAGTTCGCGACATACGACAATCACGGTAACGTCGGCAATTTCACTGCTTGTGGGTTCGTCGTTAGGCAGCTTAGCTGGCGGCGACGCGAAACGTTTCGCAGCACTTGCGGCATGTACGGCCTTGTTGGTTGCAGTAATTGCACTGGTGGCATGGTTGGTAAGGGCAGGCTCGATTGTTAACTTCATTTCAGAGACAGTGCTTGTGGGTTTCAAAGCGGGCGTAGCGCTCTATATCGCAAGTACGCAGTTGCCGAAACTCTTTGGCTTTAAAGGTGGGGAAGGAAGTTTCTGGAGACGCAGTGATCATTTCTTATCGAACATCGGCGACACAAATCCAACAGCCTTAACTTTCGGCCTCAGTGCATTAGCCATTCTTGTCCTCGGCAAAATATTTCTTAAGAACAAACCGGTCGGGCTGTTGGTAGTAGTTGGCGGCATAATTGTCGCGACCCTCACGAATATCGAATTACGCGGCGTAAAGATTCTGGGAGTAGTGCCGCAAGGTCTGCCTCACTTTGGCCCGCCGGCTGTTCAGTGGACCGATTTGAATGAACTTCTTCCACTAGCGATCGCTTGTTTCATGCTCGGTGCTGTTGAAACGGCGGCTATCGGACGAATGTTTACTGCGAAACACGGCGGTCGCTTTGATACCAATCAGGAATTTCTGGCGCTTGCTGCAAGCAATCTTGTTGTCGGACTGGGCCAGGGATTTCCGGTAAGCGGTGGCATGTCACAGTCGCTCGTGAATGAAGGTGGAGGGGCGCGCACTCCGTTGTCGGGGTTTATTGCCGCTGTGATCATGCTCGTAGTCATTCTTTTCTTCTCGAACTCTCTCCGGGAATTGCCACAGCCGGTACTGGCTGCGATTGTACTGATGGCCGTAGCAGGCTTGTTTAAGGCATCCGAACTGCGCCATCTCTGGCACGCAGATCGTGCTGAGTTTGTCGTGGCCGCTGCGGCGCTATTAGGGGTATTGGGTGCAGGTTTATTGCGCGGGGTTCTGATCGGCGCATTCATTTCGCTGATCCAACTGCTTCGTCGCGGATCTCAGCCACACGTAGCGTCTCTCGGTCGAATTCCAGGAACCCAACGATTCTCAGACATCGAGCGAAATCCTGACAATAAGGCCGTACCGGGCGTTTTGATTTTCCGCGTCGAAGCTGGTCTCGTTTACTTTAATGTCGAATACGTTCGTGAAACTGTGTTAGCAAGAGTACGGGCACAATCTCCGTTACCCAAGTTAGTGGTTTGCGATCTTTCAGCGACACCGCGAGTGGACCTGCAAAGTGCCGCTGCACTCGGTCTACTGGCGGACGAGTTGACTTTTCTTGGGATCGAAATGCAAGTAGTCGAGGCGCGGTCTTCGGTCAGAGACCGGCTGCGTGCAGAAGGGCTCGACGCTAAGCTTGGAGCTATCGATCGATTCCGAAGCGTATATCAAGTCGTTGAAGATTTCGAAAAACGACAGGCCGCGTGAGATCTATGCAAAGTCGATCCTTGTTTACTCTCGCAACCTTCGGTCCACCCCAGGGCTTTATGCTTTCGCTCTCTTCACGGGACTGGTAACAAACCAAAACTGTCAGTTTTGACAGTATTTTCCCCACAATCACATTCCTATAATTTTCATGATCAGACTCGTCTCCCTCTGTATTCCGCGGTCAAAGAGATCGTCAGATGTTAGTGAATGGGCTTGTACAGAATTCCGGCGTAACCAACGAGCTTTGCAAAAGGTTGAAGTTCGGCTGTTGGGCTTTGCTAATCGTTGTCTTTGTCTTACTCAGTGCAGATGTCGCACCAACGTTAGCCCAAGGGTCACATTCACCAGACACTACACATCAAAACGCAACAACGACACCGGAAGAACACTCCTTATCGCAGAAGCCTGTCGAAATTGGACGCGTCCTTGGTTTTCCAATTACCAATTCAATGTTCGTCAGCTGGATCGCCGCATTGGGTCTGATCGCCTTCGCGCAACTTGCCACTCGAAAGATGCAACAGGTTCCCAGTGGTGCTCAGAATTTCCTGGAGTGGCTTATCGAGAAGTTATACGGCTTTCTTGAAGATCTTTTGGGACCTCATCTGGTCAAACGTACTTTTTGGTTTTTCGCAACGGTCTTCATCTTCATCCTTTGTGCTAATTGGATCGGCCTTGTTCCCGGAGCCGGAACGGTTGGTTGGGGCCATACAACCACGCATGGTTTCAAAGTGGACCAGCCGTTATTTAGAGGGGCAAATGCTGATGTCAACCAGACGCTGGCGATGGCTTTGATTTTCTTTGCTTGTTGGATCGTTTGGGCCATCCGCGAAGTCGGACCATTGGGATTCGCGAAAGAGTTGTTTGCTCCAAAAGGTGAGAGCACGGGACTACTCAAGATTGTGTTGGCAATCGTGTTCTTTGCTGTCGGTTGTTTAGAGATCGTTTCGATTCTTTTCCGGCCTGTCTCTTTGAGTTTTCGTCTTTACGGCAACACATTCGCCGGTGAAAGCATGTTGGAAACAATGGCCAATCTGGTCCCCGGATTAGGGTGGTTGCTCCCCGTGCCTTTTTATTTTTTGGAATTACTCGTTGGGTTAGTGCAGGCGTTGGTTTTTATGTTGCTGACGGCTGTGTTCACCCTTTTGATCTGTCAACACGAAGCAGACTCGCATGAATCTGCTCATGGTTGATTTGAAATTTGTAGGCGAACTCGAGTTTCGCAGAGAAAGGAACGATTCATTATGACAGGAAACATACACGTGGCGCTGGCAGCTTTCGGCGCAGCCATTGCCGTGGGAATCATCGGCATGAAAGCGTCAGACGCCGTCGGACGAAATCCTGAAGCGTCCACGAAGGTTCTGGTCCAGTCCATTCTGGCCATCGCTTTCGCCGAGGCGATCGTGTTCTACACACTGTTTCTCGTTAAGTAGGACCAGGGGAGCATTCTGCTACAGATTGTGAGAGTTCATCACTATGAATGCACTTCTCTTATTCACTGAAGAAGGCGGCGGGCAGATAGAACAGATCGCCAGGACTTTTGGAGTTGACTGGCCCCACCTCGTCGCACAGATGATCAGTTTTTCAATCGTTTGCGCATTGCTCTACCTGTTTGCGTACAAGCCTGTTCTAAAAATGTTGGCCGAACGACGCCAATTGATTGCTCAGGGTCTTGCAAACACTGAAAAGATCAGGGCCGAGCTGGCGAAGACTGAAACACAACGACAGCAGGTTCTGGCTCAAGCTAATAATCAGGCGACTCAATTGATCGAAGAAGCACGTGACGCAGCGGCACTTCTGCGAGAACAGGAGACTCAGAAGGCCCACCTGGCCGCTGAGCAAATCCTGGCTAAAGCACACGAGGCTGCCGCTCAAGACCACATACAGATGCTCGCAGCTCTCAAACGCGAAGTTGGCCGGTTGGTGGTTCGAACAACCGGCGCAATTACCGGCAAGATTCTGACGACTGAAGATCAACGACGCCTGTCGGAGGAGACGGCAAGAGAATTGACGTCGCATTAAGGCAATGAAAACAAACAAGCAAATTAGACGTGAAGCAAAACACTTGTTCCGATTGTGTCAAAGCAATGGATCGCTTAACCAGGATTGGGTTCGAAAGGCTGTAGACAGCATCCTTGGATCAAAACGGCGTGGGTATTTGGCTCTCGCGGGTGAATTTGAGCGGCTGGTACGACTCGATCAATTGAAGCACACCGCTGAAGTTGAGAGTGCGGCGCAATTGCCTGCGGACCTGCGGGTCAACGTTCAGGCAAATTTGGCGGAGCTTTACGGTCCAGGAATTACTACTTCATTCGTGGAGCGTCCGGAATTGATTGGTGGCATGCGTGTGAGAGTGGCTGACGACGTCTACGACGGAAGTGTTAAGGCAGGGCTCGCAGCACTCGAACGAAGCTTTTAAGTCACTGGCGCGAGAACCGATTTGCGACTCGTGAATTGAGGAAAACAGATGGCTGACCTATTGATGGAAATTGAAGCCCAAATCATTGGGGCAAGAACGACAGCAGCCAAACAGAACGTTGGTGTTATTCGTGAGGTCGGCGACGGTGTTGCGCGCATCGAGGGCCTCAGCGACGCCATGCTCAACGAGATGATCGATCTGGGTCACGGCATCACCGGGTTGGCGTTGAATCTGGATGAAACTGAAGTTGGCGTAGTCATCCTCGGTGACTACACCCAACTCGAGGAGGGAGACGAAGTTCGCGCTACCGGCAAACTGTTGCAAGTGCCAGTCGGCAAAGGACTGTTGGGTCGAGTCGTTAACACTCTGGGAGAACCCCTCGATGGAAAAGGCCCCATCGAAAGTAGCGTCGCGTACCCCGTTGAGAAGATCGCACCAGGGATCATCAAACGCAGTCCGGTCAGGCAACCTGTACAAACCGGAATCATGGCGATTGATGCAATGATTCCGATTGGACGTGGCCAGCGTGAATTGATCATCGGTGATCGCTCGACGGGAAAGACGACCATCTGCATTGACACTATGATCAATCAGGCGCGCTTGAATATTGCAGCGGAAGCTGCGGGAGATAAAGATTTTCGCCCGCTCTACTGCATCTACGTCGCGATTGGTCAAAAGCAATCGAGCATCGCTCAATTGATCACAATCCTCGAAAACGCTGGGGCGATGCCCTACACAATTATCATCGCGTCCGCTGCTTCCGACTCAGCTACGAATCAGTATCTAGCTCCTTTCGCAGGGGCAGCAATCGGCGAATGGTTTATGGATAACGGCATGGACGCGCTGATTATTTTCGATGATCTATCGAAGCATGCAGTCGCCTATCGTCAAGTCAGTCTAGTCTTGAAACGTCCATCCGGTCGCGAAGCTTACCCCGGTGACGTTTTCTACCTGCACAGCCGTCTACTTGAGCGAGCGGCACGCGTCGGCGAGAAATTCGGAAACGGATCACTGACAGCTTTACCGATTATCGAAACACAGGCGGGCGATGTATCGGCCTATATTCCCACCAACGTCATATCCATCACTGATGGCCAGATATACCTGGAGACAGATCTGTTTTATCAAGGGGTACGTCCCGCTATCTCCGTGGGCTTGTCAGTTTCGCGTGTAGGTTCTGCGGCCCAGCTGAAAGCAATGAAACAAGTTGCCGGACAACTAAAAGGCGACCTCGCACAATTTCGAGAACTCGCGGCATTCGCTCAATTCGGATCAGAATTGGATGCAAAGACGCAAGCCCAAATCGATCGGGGAAAGCGAATCGTCGAAATATTCAAGCAGCCTCAATACAGTCCGATTCCGGTGGAGATCCAAGTGGCGGTGTTGTGGTCAGTTCAAAAAGGATACTTGGATGACGTGGCGGTGGAGAGGATCAAAGAATTTCAGACCAAGCTGGCCGAATTTCTCACCTTACGTAAGGCCGCGCTCCTGCAAAAGATCGGCCGCGAAAAGAGCTTGAGTGATGAGTTAAGTGCTGAGCTTAAAACAGTCGTCGACACATTTAAGGAAACGTGGAAGTGAAGGTGTCTCTGCGCGTTCTCTATGTCTCTGTGTCTTCGTGGTCACTGCTATTTGAGATTTCTATTCACCATAGCGACACGAAGACACAGAAACTGCTTACAGAAGAAGGAACCTAGCGATGGCCAGTACTCGTGATCTTCGGAGACGCATCAAATCGATTGGTAGCACCTCGCAAATCACTAAAGCGATGCAGATGGTTGCCGCCTCAAAAATGCGCAAAGCTCAAGACACTGCTCTTCAGGGACGCCCTTTCGTCCACCTGCTCTACCACTTCCAGCGCACTGCAACCACATACCTTAAAGACTTCACGCATCCATTGTTGGAAGTGCGTCCTATTCACAAACGCGCAGTCATTCTTGTAGGAGCCGATAAAGGATTATGTGGAGCTCTCAACAGCAACTTGTTTCGTCTGGCTTCCCAATTCGATCGGGACTCAACAATATTCATTACCGCCGGACGCAAGGCCGCACAATTCGTCGCCGTCACCAATCGTCAACTGGTTGCTGAGTTTGCCTACCGCGATTCACCTCAATTCGCGGAGGCAAGAGCAATTGCTGCGTTTGCGCGCGACCTCTTTTTGAAAAAAGAAGTCGATGAGGTGCGCGTTCTGGCGACCCGCTTTGTCAACACGCTCACGCAACAGGCTGTCTCGCTCGAGTTTCTTCCTGTGGGCGAAATAAAGGGATTGGTTGTCCCGGGCGCTGAGTCAGAAGCGGAAAGGTTATCGACGACCAAAGAAATTCTTTTCGAGCCAAATACGGAGACTTTTGTCAGTTACCTGCTTTCGCACTACCTCAACATTTACATTTACCAGGTGCTGCTAAATGCGAAGGCAAGCGAGCAGAGCGCTCGAATGGTGTCGATGAAAAACGCCACTGATAACGCAGAGAATCTGATTCAGGATCTAACTCTCGAATACAACAAGTTGCGCCAGGGCAATATCACGAAGGAATTATTGGAGATCGCCGGTGGCCAGATGAGCTGATCGTTATCTACGAAGGGTACGCATATGCAAACAGGCAAAATTGTTCAAGTCGCTGGTCCGGTTGTTGACGTCGAGTTTCCCGGCGCACTGCCAGGGATCTACAACGCGCTCTCTGTTGAATACAAGGTTCAGGACGAACCAGTAAAAATCACTCTCGAAGTTCAACAGCATCTGGGCGACAAATGGGTGCGAGCGATTTCGATGTCAGGTACCGAAGGTCTCAAACGGGGATTCGCCGTAGTTGATACCGGTGGACCAATGAAAGTGCCTGTGGGTGAAGGAGTCATGGGTCGAGTGTTGGACGTAACCGGGAACCCTGTCGATGAGCGTGGGCCAATTGAGGCCGAGAAGTTCTACCCGATTCATCGAAGCGCACCACCACTCATCGATCAATCGACGTCGCCACAAGTGCTTCCTACTGGAATAAAGGTCATTGATTTGATTTGTCCGTTCTTAAAGGGTGGCAAGGTAGGAGCTTTCGGAGGTGCGGGTGTTGGCAAGACAGTAGTGATCATGGAACTGATCAACAACATTGCGAAGCTGCACGGTGGCGTGTCGGTGTTTGCGGGAGTTGGTGAGCGCACCCGTGAAGGTAACGATCTTTATAACGAAATGTCTGAAGCCGGCGTGATCAACCAGAAGGATCTAAAGTCCTCGAAAATCGCTCTGGTTTACGGTCAGATGAACGAGCCACCGGGCGCCAGACTACGCGTCGCACTGTCGGGCCTGGCAATCACCGAGTACTTCCGTGATGAGAAGAATCAGGATGTGTTGCTCTTCATCGACAACATATTTCGTTTTTCTCAAGCTGGATCCGAAGTCTCTTCCCTTCTCGGACGCACGGCTAGCGCGGTCGGATATCAGCCAACACTCGCGGCCGAAATGGGCGCATTACAAGAGCGAATTACGTCCACGAAGAAGGGTTCAATCACATCGTTCCAGGCCGTGTACGTTCCGGCTGATGATTTGACGGATCCGGCACCCGCGACAACATTCGCACACCTGGATGCAACCATTGTTTTGGAACGAGCGATCGCGGAGTTAGGCATATATCCAGCAGTTGATCCTCTGGCCTCTACTTCACGCGCCCTCGCACCTGAGATTGTGGGCCAGGAACATTACGACGTTGCGCGTCGTGTGCAGGCAGTACTGCAGCGTTACAAGGATCTACAGGACATTATCGCCATTCTCGGTATGGATGAACTTTCGCCGGAGGACAAGATGACTGTCCTCCGGGCCCGTAAGATTCAGCGATTTCTTAGTCAACCATTCAGTGTTGCTCAAGTGTTTACCGGTCGCGAAGGGAAACAGGTCCCCGTAACTGAAACGGTCCGCGGATTTAAAGAGATCCTCGACGGCAAACACGATGATGTCACAGAAGGCAACTTCTATATGAAGGGCGGGATTGAGGAGATAAAAGAGGGTTGAGGTTTTGACCATATGGCAAAGACTCTAAATTTGCAGATTGTCACACCTGAAGGCCTCACCTACTCACAGGAGGTCGAGATTGTCGTGCTCCGTGCGCCAGACGGGCAAATCGGAATTCTGCCACATCACATTCCCCTAATGACCCAGATGTTGAGGGGAGAGATGATGGTCCGCAAAGAGGGACGCGCTCAGTTTTTGGCAGTTGGAGAAGGACTCGTTGAGGTTACAGGTGACAGTGTATCGATTCTTACTGATATGGCTATTGAGGCAGAGAACATCGATGAAGCGAAAGCGGAGGAAGCACGCCAACGAGCCGCAGCCAGACTCCGAGAGAAAATCTCCGCCGAAGAGGTTGCGTCGGTTAATGCTTCCCTCGCCCGTTCACTGGCTCAACTTCATGTAAAGCGACGCAGACGCACGGCTTGACAATTTTCATGTCTCGCGGCGGCCTCAGTGTCTCTGCCGCATGGGGTCATTCTTGCTTGAGGGTTCTCAAACCGCAGAGACGCAGAACACATCGTGCAGCAACTGCGCAACCGAACTTGGAAACAGTGAGCACCACTTCGCGGTGGCCCCGTTTGCTCCAAATCGCCTTAGGTGGCAAGACGAGCCACACCCTAACGCGAAGTGGTACTGACCGTTTCCAAACACGTTAGTAATCGGAAATGCGGTGAATGGGAATGAGTAATAACGCGATTAAATCCGAAGCATTTCAACGAGCAGCGCTCAAGAGCGAAGCCTATCGCGTTACCGGATTGCTTATCCTTCTGAGCGCACTACTCGCTTTTGCAATTGTTCGAGGTCTGTCAACTGAGCAATATTTGTTACTGGCACTTCAGACTTTAGTGCTCGCGGTAATTATCGTCCATGAAGGTATCATGTTGTTCTCGGTTCTGAGGACGCTGCGCGATGGCACTTTAGTACAACCGTCGCGTTGGGTTTTTAATGTAGTTATTGAAAGTCAAATTCCTACAATCGGTCTGTTTTTGTTACTGGCAAGCAATTGGCAAACACCGTATCAGGTAATGTTCGCACCTGTCGTTCTCATCTATTTCCTTTTGATAATTCTGTCCACTCTCAGGTTGAGTCCTAGTCTTACGTTATTGAGCGGACTGCTTTCCGCAGTAGGTTACCTCTTCACTTTCTTGTACACGGAGCTGAGGTTTCAAGGTTCAGCGGCCATCCTGGTGGCTCTACCGAAAGCTGTCTATGTTGCTTATGCAGGTCTGATTTTCTGCGCCGGAATAATCGGTGCTTTTGTGGCCTCGCGTATCCGCACGCACGTGACGGCAGCGTTGCGCGAAGCTGATCTGGAAAAAGAAATAGCGCAAATCAATCACGATCTGGAAATTGCCCGTTCGATTCAACAGGGCCTGTTACCCGAAAAAGATCTGGGATTGGAACAATTCGACATTGCCGGATGGAACAAACCAGCGGATCAAACAGGCGGGGATTATTTCGATTGGCAAGCCTTACCTGATGGAACCGTCGCGATCAGTCTTGCGGATGCGACTGGACATGGCATCGGCCCGGCCCTCGTGGGTGCGTCATGCAGAGCGTACGCGCGAGCGAGTTTCTTGACGGCGGGTGCTCGTAACGGTGTCCTCGAAAATCTAAATGGTTTACTCGCAACGGATCTATCTGCAAATAGATTTGTAACTTTCGCTGTTATTTTCCTTAATCCAAAAAACGGCGCGGTACGAGTCCTCTCCGCAGGCCACGGCCCAATTCTCTGGTACAAACACAAAGGTAAAGAGATCGAAAATCTCGAGGCGCAGGGCATTCCTCTGGGAATGATTGCCGGCGCCAAATATAGTCAAGGAATTGAAGGACAACTTGACCAGGGCGACATACTGGCGTTGGTTACCGACGGCTTTTACGAGTGGACGAATCCGGAAGGCGAAGAATTTGGACTCACGCGCCTTGAGGATACGATTCGAGAATCACACCATCTTTCAGCTGAAAAGATTATTGAAAAACTGCGATCGGCCGTAGGAGCTTTCTGTCGTGGTACGAAACAACAAGACGATTTGACCGCCGTGATACTGAAGCGATCGAATATTGCGCCACAGCTTTCATAGGTCCCGCGCCTCACGTTTAGTCGGATTCTAGTCTCAACTTTGCCAACCGGAGATCACCCATGGGTAGCATCTGCCCTGTTATTCGCGCGCTGCCACTCGGCATGACACTCACGGATGATCTCGATCGCCTCATCACCGTTAGTAACACAACGCGGTATTTCGATGTCCTCTGTATTCACCAGAGGCGTCTCGAACGAAAGCATCGTAGTGCGCGCCCAATCGACCAGGCCTGGCCACATTTTTCCGACAAGGATCAATGGCGTGTTTTCGAGATGCCGCACTTGCAGTAACTGCCAAATAAGTGTCAATTCCAAAACTGTGCCTATGCCACCTGGCGCAACAACGAACGCGTCGGAAGCAAGAACGAAGTGATGTAGTCGCGTAAAGAAAGTCCGATGCTCAAAAGCCAGTTCCACAAATGAATTGACCTCCTGCTCGAACGGCAGGTCCACTCGAATACCCATCGACTGGTTCTCCTTACCCCCGAGCTCGGCACCTTCATTTGCAGCCTGCATCAAACCTGGGCCACCTCCGGTAATGATGTCGCAACCCATCTCAGCTAATGCTGTCGCTACTCGCTTAGTTTCCTCGTAGGCGAACGTTCCCGGTTTCGCGCGCGCGGAACCAAAGATCGTCACGCGATAGCGATCCCGTTTGGAGGGCTGGAGTCGCGTTAGATTATTGACCACGTCCCATAAACGTAAGATTGAATCAACCACCACTTCTTTAACGGCGTCTTCATTGGTCAAGCTTATCGTCGATGCACCAAGAGCGGGGTTGTGATTGTGTGAGCTCATAGCCTCTCCTCGACCGTGCGTATTAGATCTCGATGACATCACCGAGTTTTGGGCACTGCGCCTTTATGCCGTGTTTCGCGCCGATAAGACTCGACAAGGTATCGCGCGCATGGTTCTCCCCGTGAGTGATGATTAGTCGCGGTTTCGAGGGAGCGATCGCACCAAACCAGTCCATAAGACCGTGCTGGTCTGCATGAGCACTGAATCCTCCCATCGTGTGAATCGAGGCGCGCACGGGGATCTCCTCTCCGAACACTCGAATCGATTTCGCGCCATCGACGAGTTGTCTACCAAGTGTTCCTGGCGACTGGAAGCCAACGATCAAGATCGCTGTTCCCTTTATCGGCAGATTCTGACGCAGGTGATGCATTATTCGACCGCCGGTGCACATGCCTGCACCAGCCATAATCAGGCACGGCCCCTTCACAACATTCAGAGCCCTTGAGTCACCAGGCTTTGGACAAGCACGAGCGCCCTGAAGATTTCGCCGCAAGTCACCAGAGCGCACCATATCCTTCGCTTCCGTATCGAAGAGTTCATCGTTCCTCTGATAGATCTTCGTTGCCTCTATGGCCATGGGACTGTCGAGATAGATCGGAAAAGGTTCCAGTGTCTTTCTCTGAAACGCGCCGGCTAAGAGATAAAGAAGCAACTGGGTCCGGCCGACAGCAAACACAGGCACAATAATCTTTGCTTTTTGTTCTATTGCTCGAGCGATGATCTTTCGACCCTCGATTGCGGTTTCATGGAGTGACCGATGATTTCGGTTGCCATAAGTAGACTCCATGATCACGGCGTCAGCTTCTTCGAACGGGACGGGATCATTGAGCAAGGGCGCGCCGCGGGGTCCAAGGTCACCAGAGAAAACGACGACCTTCTTTCGGCCGTTTTCATCGACAGTCAACTCAACACTCGAGGAACCAATTACATGTCCCGCATCAACTAATCGCACCTGTATTCCCGGGGCAATTTCTCTACGCTCTTCGTAGGCGAGCGTCTTCACAAGCGGTTTGAGTCGCTTAACGTCCTTTTCTTCAAATAACGGCTCGAGTGGTGGCTTGCCAGAAAGGGCGCGCTTTTGGTTTTGGCGCTTTAAATCCTGAAGCTGAAGCTTAATTGAATCGCGAAGAATCAATGTGGCAAGGTCGATTGTTGGTCGAGTCGCGTATATCGGGCCTTCGTATCCATTTTTAGTAAGCAAGGGTAGACGGCCAACGTGATCCAGATGACCGTGCGTGAGAACCACTGCGTCGAGCCGTCTGCCTTCGAGTTTTGCGTTTCGTCTGTTCTTCGCTTTCTCTTTCTGACCACCCTGAAAGAGTCCGCAATCGACAAGCAGACTCGCATGTTTAGTAACGACGTGATACGCCGAACCAGTCACGTCACCAGTTGCTCCGTGAAAATGAATCTTCATCGAACCCATCCTCCAAACATTCCAGATTCGAAATTGCCAATTGCCGACTGATTCAAGTTAGGGTTGGCACTGCTTCAAATCTGAATCTGCAATCTACTATTTGTGACGTTCAAAATGGCCAGCGCCACTCAGCAATATCTGGTCTATCAATGCCATGATCGTGAGCGTACTGCCGACAGACGAGCTGCATGTTTCTGAACTTCTCCTTCGCGTGTGAGCCTTTAGTCGCAAGCTTTGGCACGCGATCAATTGCATCGATTGCTAGTGTAAAACGGTCGATCTCGTTCTCAATCGCGAGTTCCATCGGCGTGTTGATGTTTCCACGTTCCTTGTAACCGCGGACGTGAAGGTTCTTGTGATTGGTTCGGTTATAGGTGAGCTTGTGTATTAGCCACGGGTAACCATGGAAGTTGAAGATCACGGGCGTATCTAAGGTGAATAAACTATCGAAATCGCGATCGCTAAGACCATGCGGGTGCTCCCGATCGGATTGCAGCTTGAACAGATCTATAACATTGATGAACCGTATTCTTAGATCTGCAAATTGTTCCCTTAACAGCGCCGTCGCTGCCAGGGCTTCCTGTGTGGGAATGTCACCAGCACACGCCATAACGACGTCTGGTTCCTGTCCTTGATCGTTGCTGGCCTGCCCCCAGATACTTATTCCTTTTGTGCAGTGCGTGATTGCAGCATCCATATCCAGGTATTGAAGATGCATCTGCTTATCACTCACAATTACATTGATGTAGTTTTCACTTCTCAGACAGTGATCCGCCACCGACAAGAGACTATTTACATCTGGTGGCAAGTAAATCCGTGTAACCTCGGCACGTTTGTTGAGAACTACATCAAGAAAACCCGGATCCTGGTGCGTGAATCCGTTGTGATCCTGCCGCCATACTGTTGAGGTGATTAGCAGATTCAATGACGCGATGCGCCGACGCCAGGGAAGCTCATTGCATATTGACAACCACTTCGCATGCTGGTTGAACATCGAATCGATAACATGTGCAAACGCTTCATACGTTGACAGGAAGCCATGCCGCCCTGTGAGCAAATAGCCTTCCAGCATTCCCTCGAGGGTGTGCTCGCTCAACATCTCGATTACGCGCCCGTCAGTCGATAACTCTCCGCCATCACTGTCTTCAGGAAAGTATTCTGCGATCCAGAACTTCTTGCTCGCCTCATAGACCGCGTCGAGTTTATTTGAAGTGTTCTCGTCGGGACCAAAAACGCGGAAGCTATTCATGTTGAGCTTCATTACGTCGCGCAAAAACATCCCGAGCGGTTTTGTATTCGCAGCTTCCACCTGCCCAGGGTTTTCAAACTTGCATGCATAGTTTCGAAAGTCAGGTAGACGGAGAGTCTTCCTTATTAGGCCACCATTAGCGTGAGGATTCGCACCCATTCGACGATTTCCAACTGGCGCCAACTCGCGCAATTCAGATATGAGCATACCCTGCTCGTCGAACAACTCTTCCGGTTTGTAGCTGTGCATCCATTCTTCGAGTTGCTTCAGATGAGCTGGATTCTTTTTCACTCCGGCAAGTGGTACCTGATGAGCGCGCCAGAACCCTTCAAGTTTGAGACCATCGACCTCTGAGGGAGCAGTCCAACCTTTGGGCGTACGCAGAATGATGACCGGCCAACGAGGTCGAACCGCATTGCCGTTTGAGCGAGAATCGTGTTGAACCTTTTTAATGTTGCGAACGCAATCGTCTAACGTTGCGGCCATTGCCTGATGCATCGAAGCAGGATCGGAGCCTTCGACAAACAAAGGCGTGTAACCATACCCCTTAAAAAGATCCTCGAGTTCCTGATGACTGATTCGAGCCAGCAATGTTGGATTGTTGATCTTGTAACCGTTGAGATTAAGTATTGGAAGAACTGCGCCGTCACGCACCGGATTCAGGAACTTGTTGATGTGCCAGGAGGTGGCGAGTGGACCAGTTTCAGCTTCACCGTCGCCAACCACCGCCGCAACAATCAAATCCGGATTGTCGAATGCAGCTCCACACGCGTGTGACAAGACATAACCCAACTCCCCACCCTCGTGGATTGAGCCTGGCGTCTCCGGCGTACAGTGACTTCCGATTCCGCCCGGGAAGGAGAACTGCCTGAAAAAACGGAGCAATCCTTCTTCATCCTGGCTCTTGTCAGGATAGACTTCGGAATACGAGCCTTCCATATAGACTGGCCCGAGGACACCTGGTGCTCCGTGACCTGGGCCTGCCATGAAGATCATATCGAGGTCGTTAGCTCTGATTACTCGGTTTAGATGGGTATATATAAAGGACAGCGCGGGGCTGGCACCCCAATGCCCAAGCATTCGGTTCTTGACGTGTTCTGGTTTAAGGGGCTCGCGCAAAAGTGGGTTGGATTGCAGATAAATCATGCCTAAAGCCAGATAATTACACGCCCTCCAGAAGGCGTGTGTCTTGCGGGCCTCCTCGTCGTTCAAAGGTGAGCCCAGGACTGTTGACCGTGCAACACCAAAAGCGCTCAACTCGTTGCTTAAAGACTTGGCTGGAATCATTGAATCCTCCATGAGCGACTGGCGAGTCGCAACGATTTACTTACATTCACGTTTGCTGGTCACTGGCCTAATCGTCGTGCGACGCGATTTACCGGACCACGAATCAACAGGTAGGGAACAAGTGCCAAAACGATGGCAACGACTATTAACTCTCCCGGGTAAACCCAGCGTTGCACTGTCCACTGATAGATGACGTCGATTATTATTGCGAGAAAGAAAACTCTTGCGCATGCTTTCCATCCTTCACGAATCAGACCTGCCCGCTGAGATGGATCAGTCAGGATAGTCCACAGGTATGGCGGACGGCCTTCACGCGCATCTTTCAATCCGGCCCGGACAGCCAACAGTGTCGCCATAGTCGGCTGCAGGATCACACGAAACGTCATCGGACCGCCGACTCGAGCAACAAGGCCATCCCACATTCTCGCCAGCATCTCTTCCACTAGTCTTAGTGTGAGCTTTACTTTAGCTGTGCGTTAGCAGCTCTCAACCACAGCGACTTCGCAGATAAATTGTCGTTAAGCGCGTGTGCGCCGATTGAGCATGCGTTCCAATCACTGAGCTACCACATTTAGAATTCTATGTCTGGAAGGAAAGGGAGAATACTGTCACATTTTACAGGTCAGTATTGAAACGCCTCGAAGGTTTGTGAAAACTCAATGCTGTTCAAGATTAGTATTTGAAAGCAATCGACTGATGCGTCCACTAGAAACAACTTCAGCTGCGAGCCTGCGAAATTCTTCCAGACCCTTCGGCGCATCAAGTAGCCGAATAGTGGGTTCGCCTTCTCCATCAACTAACTGAGGTACGTGAACACGTCGCGTCGACAGGTCGTACATTCCGAAGACAAATCTGCGGTTCGTAGTTTCGGAGTCGAATTCACTGCTCAGGATCGAGGCCGTTAGCGCCGCGTTGATTACCACAGCAGATTCGATGAGAGCTGCGCGATAGCCGGGTGAGTTAGCAACCTCATCTCCCCACTTCAGTGATAACGCGCGCACAGCTCCGCGAACGGCGGGAAACAGAATGTTAATGATCGCCCGGAGGTGGTGCGCTGCAGCAAAACTAAGATACTCAGCCGGTGCAAGGAATGCATCGACCGCGGCGGTTACTGCTCCACACTGACTATGTCCCAATACTGCAATCAGTTTTAGATTCTCGCCGAGGTGCTCAACAGCGTAGTCAATGCTTCCGAGCAGTTCCTCGCTGATAATATTCCCGGCGACGCGCACGACGAATAATTCATTACATGTCCGGTTGAAGATCATCTCAGGTGGAACACGCGCATCCGCACACCCAAGAACTACGGCGAATGGTTCCTGCGCCGGAACACCCCCCGAAACATCCAACCCCAGATCGGCCAGGTCCATATACACGACTCGAGAAGTCTCTCCATCTTTACTAGCGAGCGACGAAAACAAACGGTTCCCTTC
This sequence comes from Pyrinomonadaceae bacterium, assembly GCA_036006355.1. Taxonomy (GTDB): domain Bacteria; phylum Acidobacteriota; class Blastocatellia; order Pyrinomonadales; family Pyrinomonadaceae; genus PSRF01. The sequence goes on from DASYPT010000163.1 coordinate 35,120, forward strand.
CTCGAGACGAGTCAACGCTTCGTTAGCGTCACCAGGCAGTTCTCGCAAGACGCGAACTGCCGGATCATATCGATAAATAAGCTCAAACATATGTTGGACAATTACTGGAATCTGTACACGAGTGGCGCCAGCAACAACACCACGATACCGACGAGTATGGTTAACGGCAGCCCAACCTTCGTAAAGTCGGCAAACGTGTAACCGCCGGGCCCCTGGACCATCAGGTTAGTTTGAAAGCCAGCAGGATTAATAAACGCACATGAGGCTCCGCTCATTAAAACCATCGCGAATGGTAGGAAGCTGACACCCTGGCTGGTCGCCAACGATACCGCTACTGAAAACATGAGCACGGCTGCGGCAACGTTTGTAATAACATTCGTCAGAAGCACTGTTCCTACGAAGACTGCAACCAATGCGGCGAAAGGACTAGCTCCTCCTATTGCACCGAAGAAGTCAGCTGCTACTTTTGCCAGTCCACTCCCGGTGATAGCTGATTCCAGTCCCACAGCGGCTCCCAACACGACGATCGTCTGCCAATCAATGCTCTGCCACACACGTTGAATCGTCAGGCAGCCCGTAACCAGCATTACCAACATCGCTAATAGGGCGGCGTTGAGCATGCTCATCCATCCGGAAGCTGCAATTAACACCATGCCAACTGTGATCACAATTGCCACGACTGCTCTATCAACCCGCTGGACTCGAAAACCCTCCAGACGTTTAATCAATGCAAAATCTGTTTCGCGACGATTTTCGTAAAAGAAGGCGTCGTTTACTTCTACCACTCCTGCGTCGCCAGGTTCGAGACGTAGATCGTCAAGTGTCTCTTGAGGAGCTCTGCCGTTGCGCGAGACGCCCACCAACATTAGTTCATAAGAACTATTGGGAAGTGGTAAATCCGAAACGCGATGACCGATTGCGGGCGATTGCGGCGATAAAATCAGTTCTACGAGTTGGTGATCGTGTCGGCCGCTGGTCATGTTTGTCGAATACGCCGGAACGAGGCCAATCGTGGTCCATAACGACGGTAATACATCCGAAGATGTAGAGAAGATGAGCCGGTCACCTGCTTCAAGTCGGGTCTCCGGTGATCGTTGAATCCCCGAACCGTTTCGCCTTATGGATTCCAACTGAAAGCCGACAGGTTGCGCGAAGCCTGCTTGCTCCACTGTTTTGCCATCAAGATTTGATTTTGCTTCGATTCGAAACTCACTTCGATAAATCCGCTTTGGTGCACTGGCGTCACCCGTAGTAGATCGATCATGTAGCAAACGTGAACCAATCAGGGTCATGTAAGCTAGCCCTATTAGAGCTGCGGGTATACCAATCCACATTTGATCAAACAGACCAATGGGCTTCATCGGAGGCAGTTCACCCTTCGTGACCGCTTCGGCGACCAGTCCAGCAACGATCAAGTTTACTGAAGTTCCTATCAGCGTGATGGTGCCACCCAGTATTGCCATGTAGCTCAACCCCATGAAGAGCTTTGAGCCTTGCAAACCGGTCTTGCGAGTTAAGTCACGCACGGCTGGGATCATCATCGCAACCAGCGGGGTATTGTAGAGAAACGCACTCGCAAAAGTGACGGGGACAAATATTTTTAGTTGTGCTGCCAGAATTGACTTTGGAAGACCAATTAGCTTTTCGGATATCAACGAAATCGCGCCGGTCGAATACATGCCCGCAGCAACTGGATAGAGCGCAGCAACCGTGACAACGCCGGTATTGCTGTATCCCTTGAGTAATGCTGCTGCCGGGGCCAGCTTTAGGGTCATCGCAACTGTCAACGTACCAACAAACACTAACCAGCTCGGAAGCTTGTTCCAGACGAGAAAGACAAACATGACGATCAAGATCGCCAAAGTAAGCCACCCTGAAATAGGCAACATACGCATGAGCGTGGGAGCTGACAAAGCTCAACTAGTGCCTGATCTCAGGCAGCAGATAAAACATCAGAGCTATGATGGCGTAGACCGTCAGGAGCTGTATGCCCTTGTACCAATTTGATTGACCATCACCGCAGACCATTGCGCCGATAAGCACAGCAACGAATAGTGACGCGATTTCGGCACGACCAAATGCCAGTTCGAGCGGAGCGGGCGCGATGAAGTAACTTAACAGGATAAGCACTGGCGCAACGAAAAGCGCTATCTGAATACAACTGCCGAGCGCAATACCGATCGACAGATCCATCTTGTTCTTCCTCGCCATCGCGATCGCCGATCCACTTTCCGCCGCACCTCCGACGATCGCGACAAACACGATGCCAATGAATACCTGCGACATTCCCAAAGCCTTGCCGGTTGCCTCCGCAGCACCCACAAGAATTTCACTCATCCAGGCGGCGAGGCCGGATGCGACAAGCAAACAACCGACGGCCAGTGGGATGGGCCATTGCTCTCCCTCATGACCTTCAGCATCTTCAGTCTCCACACTGGCAAATTCGCCCGGATGTGTTTTCAGCGAAAAGAAGAGATACAGCCCATACGCGCAAAGCAAAACTATTGCTATCCCCAGGTTCAGCTGGCGCTCCTGCACAATAAAGGCTTCAGGTGCAAAGCTCCTGCTGAAGGCACTGGGCACCGCCATGCTGACAGCCGCAACGAACATCATCGTGCTATAGGCACGAGTTGCTGCAGGATTGAACCGCTGATTGTGTTGTCGCAGCCCGCCTAGAAGAAATGCGACTCCCAACGCCAACAGTAAATTCGCGAGAATAGCCCCTACCAACGAGGCGCGTACCATATCGAGATAGCCTGCCTTTAAGGCCACAATGGAAATGATCAGCTCCGGCGCATTTCCAAATGTGGCATTGAGCAAACCACCGATTGCGTCTCCCGTGCGTGTTGAAAGTTGCTCCGTACCATGCACGATCAAACCTGCTATCGGAAGAATGGCAACCGCAGCCGAGAAAAAGAGCACTGTCGCAGGTAAACCATGCACGTGCTCTAAAGCAACAGTCAGAGGGACAAACAGCAGTAACCAGCTCATTGGATTCCGCAAAAACTTCCGCACAGCAATAGACTTGTCAAAACCTACGCTTACGTGCCTGTCACCTTTTAGAGCAGCAGCATCGTCAATATTCATACGGTCGCCTTTACACTTTCTGCTGCCTTCGCGGGCGCATTGAACCATTGCTCTTTTGGCACCACCTTTGGCGCATCGGGATCATTTTCATAGGCCGGTGTCATGATCTGCACGCCATATTCATTGAAGATATCGAGAACGTTACGATGCAACGCCGTGTAGGTGGCAGCCATTGCTTTGGGATTGTCACAGTAAACATTGATTTCATAAGTCACAGAAAAATCACCCAGACCTTTTTGCAGAACAAATGGAGGAGGCTCCTTCATGATTCCCGGTGTACGCTCTGCTGCTAAGAGCAACATAGCCTCAACCTGACGCCAGGGGGTTTCATACCCGATACCCACAGTGGTATGCAGAATTAGACCGCGCTGTTGAGCCAGGGAACTGAAATTCACTACCTCGTTGTTCAGAATTGCTGAGTTGGGAATTATCACTTCTTCATTTTTGACAGTCTTAAGGTGAGTAACCTGAAGACGCATCTCAATGACATCGCCAGTTGTGTCACCGATCTTGACGCGGTCCCCGATTCTGAACGCACGACGGTAGGTCATGGTATAGCCTGCGATTAAGTTGGCGATCGCAGAGGAGGAACCGAGTGAGAAGACAAGTCCGATGAAGATCGAGATACCCTTGAAAGCCTCAGAACGGCCGCCCGGAATGTACGGGTAAGCAACTACCAGGGCCAGGACGACTACGCCTAAACGAATGAGTTTGTAAGTTGACTCCGACCAATCAGCCTCGAAGCCAGTGATTCTCACCTCGCCAGCCCGTAGGGCGTCAAAAAATTTATGAATCAGTTTGAGAGTGGCGCGGGTGACGAAGTAGAGAATTATTAGAAAGATGATCGAGGGTATGTGGGCCACGACCCCATTCGCCATGGTCTGCAAAGGACTGATGATGAAGCCCCGCATTCGATGCGCTGTAGCTCGTGTCCAGGGGAATCGGGCCAGGGTGAAGCTTAGATAGATAAAGGAGAATGCCAGGATCAGTAACAGACGTCCGGTTGTGATCAACCGCTGTACAAAATTCCAAATTTGCTCAGCGCGAACAACCTGAAAGGATTGGATGCCCACAGCTTGAATACGGCGGTGATATCTTCGTTCGACAATCACATTCAATCCGCGTGAAAGCCAAAAGATGAAAGCAATGATC
>DASYPT010000164.1:0-4127 GCA_036006355.1 Pyrinomonadaceae bacterium
CAAGAATATATACCCAGAACATAAAAGAAATGGGAAGACCTTTCGGTCTTCCCAGGTTTAGAACTTTGGCTCCGCAGGTAGGACTCGAACCTACAACCCTTCGGTTAACAGCCGAATGCTCTGCCATTGAGCTACTGCGGAATGTATCGTCGTTCAGATAGTGAGCATCACTCTCAAAAACGCGAGCGTTTTTTATAGCAAATGCGTTTGCGGCTGGTCAACCGACGCGCTACCAAATCATTACATCCAGCATCATGCCGAAAAACCCAGCCGTCGTAGCATATCTGCGAATCGAGGATCGTCGCGCAGCTTGTCCCATATGGGCGAAACCTTCAGATAAGCCAGGTCGCTCTCCTTACTCTCAAACGCTTTTTGAAGCCAATTGAAAGCCTCGTCACGTTGCCCGAGCTCTGAATAAATGCGTGCCAATAGGAGGGAGTCAACCTTTTCTCCTCTCTTCATGTCCTGCATGGCGAATTCCAGAATCTTCGACCAATAGCCCTTTGGACCACCTGCTTTCAATGCATCGGTGAGCACTCTCTTTCCGTTTGCAATCTCCTCGGGCTTCATTCCTTGTAGGGCTACTCGTTTCTCAGCCTCATTGATCGCATCTTCATATCGTCCCGTGGTCTCGTACACAATCGTCAAGTAAGTGTGCGTGCGAACGTAATTCGGATCCATTTCGACTAACTTATTCAAATAGTCGATGGCCTGATCGTATTTGCGGGAATAGAACAAATACTCCAGACCATAATCCGTACCAATCGCAAGCGAAAATGGATCCAACTCCAATGCTTTTTTCCAATTGGTCAAGCTCTCATCAAAACGACCTTGCTCCGCAAGGAATTCTGCATACCAGTGATAGGCGCTAGCGTAATTCGGATTCAGTTCGACGGCCCGCTTGTATTCTTTCTCGGCGCCCGCAAAGTCGTGTTCATAAAGATCCTTGCTACCTCCCAGAGAGGCATGTGGTTCGCCGAGACTTGGATCTATCTCGAGCGCCTTTAAGGCCGCTGCCTGGACTTTTGAAAATCTCTCGCCGGCCGGTAGATCACTAATTGAGTAGCTTTCCGCCAGTCCAACATAGGCCATTGCGTAGTTAGGATCTTTGTCCACGGCTTGCTGAAAATACTGAATCGCTTTTTCCGTAGTGGGGCCAGTACGCTGGTTCCAGTTGTAGCGACCCTGCAGATAAAGCTGGTAGGCCTCAGTATTCTGTGTTTGGTTCTTAACTACACGAGTTTCTTCTGCATTCGTTAAGCGGAGACGAAGTTTTTGCGAGACGTCACGCGCGATCTCCCCTTGCAATGACGCAAGGTCGCCCATTTTTCGCGAATACTGTTCGCCCCAAATCTGATTTCCTGTAGTTCCATCGACGAGATCGAGGCTAATCGTAAGATTGTCGCCGTGTTGCGCAACACGGCCGTTCAAGACCGCTTGCACCTTCAAATCGGAGGCTACCTGCTGCGGCTCAATGTCCTTGCCTTTGTATCGAAAGACTGAGCTGCGCGCCTTTACCGACACTGTCGAGAGCTGCGAAAGATTGTTGATAAGACTTTCCGTCATGCCGTCCGAAAGGTATTCGAGATCCGCATTGCCACTGGTGTTTACGAACGGCATCACTGCGATGGCTTTGATCGCCGTGTTCGTCGTGCGGCCGCGCAGATAAAGAAGAACTGTTACTGCCCCACCGAGGACAACTAACACAGTAATGACCGCAGCAAGTTTATGCTGCTTGATGCCAGAGACCATGTACTCAGCGCTGGATGCGCGTGTTGAGAGTGACGGTGTACCGGTAGACGCACCAAAACTTTGGCTCCGCGTACCCTCAGCAACGGGCAAGCTGCTTGTCTTGCTCCTGGACGGTGGCGGCACAGTCGTATCAAAGTCCCCTCCTTCCAGTTCGCGTCGTAGTTCCTTCAACTCAATCGCCACATCTTTGATCGATTGATACCTCTCGTCCGGGTCCTTCGCGAGACAACGCCTCACGATGCGGTGTAGTTCGGCTGGTAAGGAAGGGTTTAATTCGGTGATCGATGGTGCAGCCTCATAGATCACCATGTGCAGCGACTTAACGACCGAGTCACCTTCAAAAGGCTTCTTGCCAGTTGCGCTTTCAAACAAGATGCAACCGAACGAGAAGATATCCGAGCGATGATCGAGATCTTTGACTTTGCCCTGAGCTTGTTCGGGCGACATATAACCTACAGTGCCCAGGATTGCGCCCGGCGTTGAATGCTGTGACATAACTGCCGTTGCCACTTCGCTGGAATCAGCACCTGACAGCGTTCTGTGTTCGAGCAGTTTTGCGAGGCCAAAGTCGAGAATCTTGGCATAGCCGTCGCGCGTGATCATGATGTTGTCTGGCTTTAGATCGCGATGGACGATACCGGCAGCATGCGCCTTCGCTAATCCTTCGGCAACGTGCTGCAAATACCGCAGCAGCCTCCGAAGCTCGGTTTCTTCCTGATGTATCTTCGCGCGTAACGTCACTCCATCGATGAACTCCATCGCGATGAAGTTCACGCCATCGCTTTCTCCAATCTCATAGATGTGAGCGACATTTGGATGATTGAGTGCGGCTGCGGCGGTTGCCTCTTGCTCGAAGCGCCGCATCCGATCTTTGTTAGCTGCGAGATCTGGTGGAAGAATTTTCAATGCGACGTTGCGATGTAAGCGCGTGTCTTCGGCCAAATAAACTTCGCCCATGCCGCCCTCGCCGATTTTCGAGCGGACTTCATAACGACCCAGTTGTTGACCAATATTAATGAGTGCAGGCACTGACGCGTTTCGCCGAGTATTAGAATGACAAGCGGCGTTCATCTTAGCTTTGTTGGCTTGAGCGCGCTAGCGTGAGGTGAGGCGGAAACCAATGTGTGGGGCCGGTAGCAGCTATTTGAATTCTTTTCTCCGCGTCTCGGCGGCGTCTTCGTGTTATTCGTGTGATTCGTGGATTTGCACTCTTAAACCCTACACGAAACGATCCACGAATCACACGAACCATACCAAGGCACCGTTGAGACTCAGAGCATGTCGATGCACAGAGAAGAATTAGAATACTATCGAAAACGCCGCATGCCCTTGCCCTCGAGTAACGCAGCTCAACTGCGTCGAAGATTCTCTTCTGCGAAGATCGACCATTTACCTTGTTGGTCCTTTTGCTCCAACAAGGTTGTCCAACTCTTATTTTCCGGATGCCAGGTCAGGGTGTTGTGAAATAGTCCATCGGGGTAATTGAATTCAAGCTTGATCGAATTGCCTTCACGCGTGCCGTGACCAAGCGTTTCGGAAACACGTCCACCAAACATATCGATCCAGTGCACAACATAGTTCTTACTCGTGCTGTCATATCCAATGTACACCCTCGCTTCGTACTGCGAGGGATGGCTTTGTTCCTTCATGTGAATGAAAAGGAACTGATGATTCAACACCCATTCAGCATGGACTGTACTCTGCGAGTTCTGGCCGTGCATCTGTCGGCTTAAGGTCCAATCGCCGGCGAGATTATTGAGAACGTCATCTTCAAAGGTCTGATTCGGTTCTTGAGCGTGTGACGAAGCCGCAAGTGGGAAACAGAGCGCCAGCGATAATGTTAAGAACGAAATGCGTATGATTGTTTTCATAAAAAGCATCCTCCAAATGGATGTCCGACGAACTTTAGTTTGTCGTGCGTTAGATTAGCCGTAGTCATTTGATCGTTCGTGATGGCAACTACGACAAACTAAAAGTTCGTCGGACACTATTCAAAATTAACCAACCGTCCGTCGTTGGCGAGCAATCGGCGCAGCCAAAACCTTCGGGTTTGCCGCAGTCGCGCGCTTCGGAAGTTCATGCGCGACCTGCCTCACCCACACTAGTTCGGATTTGAGTTGAGCGATCGTTAGCTTCAACATCCAAACGGCTTCGTGATACTCATGACCAACTTCATAGCGCACATCTTCAAGTGTCTTTTCCTCGCGCTCGAGTTCCACCTCGAGAAATTTCAAACGCCGCTGAATTTGCTGCTTCACCGCGAGTGCACTCGCTTGCCAGGAGAGCGCAAGCCAGGTCAGAAACGCCGGCCGTTCACGTTGATTCGTCCAACTATCGCGCTCCAATTCCCGCGCGAGGACTGTTCGACCCTTCGC
>DASYPT010000165.1:0-59406 GCA_036006355.1 Pyrinomonadaceae bacterium
CGCGCATGCGCGCGGGATCATTCATCGGGACATCAAGGCCGGGAATGTAATGGTGACTCCGTCAGGCCAGGTAAAAATTTTGGACTTCGGACTGGCTAAACTGCTCGATGAAGACGCTGCACGAACTTCAGGTATTCATCACACCGAACTTACTGAGGTTGGAATTCCGTACGGGACTGCAACCTACGCCGCACCCGAACAAGCCCGAGGCGATCGCGTCGATGCACGCGCAGACATCTTCTCGACTGGCGTGTTGCTCTATGAAATGTTGACGGGGAGCTGGCCCTTCAAAGGGAAAACTGCAGTTGATGTCAGACACGCAGTGCTCCACGATGAACCGACTCCGATAGCGGAGGTAAGACCCGGGCGCGTGCCTGCACGTCTGCAACAAATTCTCGACAAAGCGCTCGCCAAGGATCCAAAAAATCGGTATCAAAAGATCACTCAGTTCGCTGACGATCTACGTTCGATTATTCGAGAATTGGGAAGTGATGCTCCTGCTGACATCACGCCGGTAGCACCGAGACATCTGCAAAATGCGAATCCAGTATCGCGTGCCTTCCGTTGGTTAAAAGGAAAAACTGCTGAAACTGCGTCGGCTGGATCAGGGCGGCGGACCAGCAGTGCCGGGCACTCGGAAACTTCCAAAACTCCTGCGACAAGTCTCGCCGATGGTGAACGCCGCAGTGTTGCCATACTTCCTTTCAAAAACGTCGGTAACGACAAGGAGACGGATTTCTATCAATTCTCGCTGGCCGACGCAGTCATAACAGAACTAGCGCGGGTTCGATCACTTGTGGTTCGTCCATCCTCGGTAATCGTCAAGTATCAGGGTAAACAAATTGATCCGGCGGAAGCGGGCCAGGAGTTGAGTGTTGACGCAATTTTGACGGCCACCTTTTTACACGCCGGCGATCGCATTCGTGTAACGGCGCAGCTGCTCGACGTCCGCACAAGCGAGATTCTCTGGAGTGAAAGCATTGACGCAGATGCGAGCGACATCATCAACGTTCAGGACACAATCGTGCAGCGCATTGTGCAAGGACTGCGTCTGGAACTCAGTCCAGATGAAAAGGACGAACTTGCCAAGGGCGCGACCACCAATGCCGCTGCATCGGAAGAATATTTGCGCGGACGCGATTGCCTTGCCAGTTTCATCTATCACACCATTCAGCGTGAACAACTCGACACTGCGATGGAACATTTCCGCCGGGCAATCGAGATCGATCCAAAGTTCGCTTTGGCTTATTCAGCTCTCGGCAGTTGTTTCGTCAATCGGGTGCTGAAAGGGCTCGGCCAGGCGGGCGATCACGAAAAGGCAAAAACTAACTTCAAGAAAGCGCTGGCACTCGATCCACGGTTACTCGAAGCGCGAATGCACATGGTGATCATCTATCTCACCGGTGGTCAGAAACCAAAAGCACGCATGGAAATTGAAATGTTGCGGGAGGAGTATCCAAACGATCCCGGCGTCCAATTTGTGCGTGGAATCGTGGCCAGGCTTGATGGCGACTACGATCGGGCGTTGCGCTGTTTCGATCGAATGGGACGACTGAATCCGAGTGATCGAGTGGTTGGAAGTTACAATCGCGCTCGTATCTACATGTACCAGGCCCAGTACGAACAGGCCCTGCATGAGCTTGATCTTGGTTCGGAGCTCGAGCCCGAACATCCGATGATAAAGGTCTTCCGGGCTCGTGTGCTGTATTATCGCGGTGAGATTGACGCGGCCACGCGGATCTTACTTCAGGTGCTGGAACGTCACCCGCAAATGGATGGCATGCGGCCGATTTTGGCGATTTGCCTGAGTGCCCAGGGTCAACACACCAGAGCAAACGAAGAGCTAACACATAAAACGCGACAGGTCGCAGAATCTGATTACGATATTTCTTACTGGCTCGCTTCTGCCTATCTTTTGCAAGGCAGACAAGTGGAAGCCCTGCGCTGGCTTGAAACCGCTATTGGCCTCGGAAATGAAAACACTCCGTGGTTCGAGTCAGATCCTAACTGGACTGATATGCACAAGGATCCTCGCTTCATAGAACTGATGACAAACATCAAGACTCATCGCCAATTACCTGGGGAACACTCTGAATGAAAACTTATGTCGTCGGCGACATTCATGGTCGTTGCGCGCAACTCCTCAACCTCATAGACATGTTGCCGCGCGATCCAGCGACGGACACACTTGTCTTCCTCGGTGATCTGATTGATCGCGGCGCCGATGCGCCGGGTTGTGTGGATCATGTAATGAAGATGACGGCCGACAATCCTGAAAGAGTTTTATGTCTTCGAGGGAATCACGAGCAGATGTTGATGGACTTTCTGGAAGGCGCCAACAATATCTGGCTGACCCCGGTAGTGGGCGGCGAGCGCACGATTGAACAATACACAGGCCGTCCGGTTCGCGTTGAGAGTGAGCAGGACCTCGAAGACTTAAGACATGAGATGGAAACTTCACTTCCGGGTGAGCATCTCGAGTTCATGCAGAACCTGCCCTACTATCATGAAGACGAGTTTGCCATCTATGTTCACGCGGGATTGGATCACGGCAAACACCCCAGCGAGAGTTCTGCTTCATCTTTGTTGTGGATGCGCGACATGGATTTCTACAAGAACTATCGCGGGAAACCCTGTGTCTTTGGTCATACACCCACACCGCTGTTGCCGTTGCGAGGACGACTGGGGCGGCACGGCATCTACATTTCTAACAGCGCAATTGGTCTCGACACGGGGTATAGTCACGCGTCGCCATTGAGTTGTATTTCGCTACCCGATTTCAGTCTGTATCAAACCTTTGCTGACGGCAGAGAAGAAACGCATCAGATTACATCGTTTATTCCAGAGCCGTTGAAGAAGATGCAGAGGGAAGCGGGATTCAGAGCTGAACCGTAAACATCCGCAGATTACACAGATTACGCAGATTTCAGATTTGAATGCTGCGAGGTATTCCAACCTCAAATGATTCAAATGAAATCTGCGTAATCTGTGTAATCTGCGGATGAAGTTCTTTGTTTGGAGGTTAAGTCCCGCGGTTCAGAATAAAATCCGCAATTCCGCGCAACGTGTCGGTGGGTCGGTCGATTCTGGCAAGAGCCTCACAAGCTGACGAATGCGCACGCAACGCAGCTTGCTTCGTCTCCTCAAGTCCATATAAACCTGGATACGTCGCTTTCAACGAACGCGCATCCTTGCCCGGAGTCTTGCCCAGGTCTTCAGCAGTCGCTATCACGTCTAACAAGTCGTCTGTTATCTGAAACAGCAATCCAAGCTGCGCTGCGTAATCAGTTGTCGCTTTCAACTCCAACTCACTCGCGCCGGCAATGATTGCGCCGCTTCGTGCCGCAGCAATTATCAACGCGCCGGTCTTGAGCCGATGAATCTCCTCCAACTCTTTTGCGCTAACCACTCGCGCTTCGCCTTCGATATCCAGCGCCTGTCCTCCGACCATACCGTTCGGTGTGCCGGCCGCAGTCGAGAGTTCCCTGATCAAGTTCACACGCGTTGCCGGATCTAAAAGCTCATCGTAAGAAATCGTATGAAACGCAAGTGTCTGGAGAGCATCGCCGGCAAGAATGGCAGTCGCTTCGTCGAATCGAACGTGACAGGTGGGCCGGCCGCGACGGAGGTTGTCGTCATCCATCGCCGGCAAGTCGTCGTGGATGAGCGAATACGTATGGATCATCTCGAAGGCGCACGCAGTCTTCAGCAGTAGCTCCTCTGCTGCACCAAACACTTGTCCAGTGGCAATCAAAAGGGCCGGGCGAAAGCGTTTGCCACCGGCAAATACACTCCAGCGAATTGCCTGATGAACCTTTTCGGGCGGCGTGTTTGCGAGAGGCAGTAGCCGATTTAATTCCAGCTCAACGAGAGCACGACTGCCGGCAAGCCCCGAAATTAAACTAGATGGCAAACTCTCAGAAAACGCTTTCGTCATCCGTCTCGTTGTTCTCCCCATGTTGTGGTTCAAAAGCGCTTACTACAGAGCGGCCCTGGTTGTCGCGCATCAAAACTTCAATACGTCGTTCTGCCTGACTCAGCCGATCCTGGCACTCGCGCGAGAGTCGAATCCCTTGTTCAAACAATTCCAGACTTTTCTCGAGCGGCAGATCGCCACTTTCCAATTGCCTTACGATTTGTTCCAGCGCCTCGAGCGACGCCTCAAATGTTCGCGGTTCTTCTTTCATGATTTACGATCAGAAACTCTCTGCGCTTCCTCTGCGTTCTCTGCGTCTCTGCGGTTTGGGTGGCGTCCTAACCAAATATTAACACCGCAGAGACGCAGAGAACTCAGAGGAGGCGCAGAGAAAACCGAAGTCCAAATTCTACCGTCCTTTGACTTTCCGCGTTGGCTTCAGGAACGGGCTCAGATCGAATCCACCAATAGCCGGCAAATCCTTCATCACTCCATCGACCACGCGTTGAACCAGGACCTCGTCTTTTAATTCAGTCACTTTCCACTGGTCCCCGCTTCGCTGCATTCCTAATTCTATCGTGCGATTAGGCATTTGTGCCGTCGCCCGAGCATTGTCACCCTGGGAAGTGATTGTCACCAGTCGCTGCACAGCAATAGCCACAATGATAAAAGGTTTCGGTTCCGATTTGGCCGCGATCTCCTTGAGCTCTTTTGCGACTTCCTGGTGAATCGTATCCTTCAAACGCGGGATCAGGCTCGGGATCATGAAATCGATCTGTCTCTGTAAAGAATTATTGAGTGCTACACCGTAACGATCCGACGCTTTCTTGCTAACTTCCGACACTAGGTTACGCGCAACCGCGTCGTCGTCCACCTGCTTTGCAAACGCTACCATGTCATCGCGCTGAGCAGCGTCAATGATCAGGGCGAGGGAGTAAGCGGGTGTTGTTTGATAATGACGCCACCAAAAGAAGCCACCGACAGCCAGTCCAACAAAACACGCGAATATCAACACCAGGAGAATCGCAACAACTTTCGGCCAGCGCCTGGTTTTTCTCCGGGCACCAAAGCTCGAAACAGGACCAACACCCGCTTGGTCCAGATTGATTACGATCCGTTTTCGCTTAGATTGGTTAGCTTCCATTAAAGGTATCGGCAGTAGCCCGACTGTTAAGGAGGGCCCAGCTCCCACCGATCTGCAGCAACCACCTGGCCCTCCTTAACAGTCAGGCTACTGCCCTGCCTTCAACTATTCGACTTTCAAATCCTCAACCCGAGTCTGCAACTTCCCCCGCGCTAAACGCACGTTCACTTGATCTCCCACCTTCACCGCTTCGGCATCGCGCAGCAATCGCCCTTCACTATCCTGCGCGATCGCATAGCCGCGACTCAACACACCCAACGGTGACAGCGCGTCCAGCGATGCAGCGGCAAGTCCCAACTGCTCTCGACGTTCCTTCACTCGCGCAGTGATCGCGGACTCAATACTCGATGCCGCGACTTCATAACGCGCACGTGCACTTCCAGCGCGTGACTGCAGTTGAGCTGGCGAGATCCTCTGCGCAAGAACATTCGTTCGTGAAGTCGCGTGCTTCAAAGTATGGCTTATCGCAGCCTGAAGCTGGTGCGCTGCTGAATTTGATCGAAGTCGCGCATGACTAACCTTCGACTTTACTTCGTCAAACACTTGCGAAAAGGCGTGCTCCTGAACACGCGTTCTTGCATCCACAATCTTAAACCGCGTCAGCCTAACCAATTGTTTACCCAATTGTTCGAGCGCGGTGCAAAGCTGGTCCTCACGAGCCGCCACAATTTCAGCAGCTGCAGAGGGTGTTGCTGCGCGATGATCTGCCACGAAGTCGGCAATCGTGAAGTCAGTCTCATGGCCAACCGCCGAGATAACCGGAATCGTTGAACTACGAATCGCGCGGGCAACCTCCTCAGTATTGAACGCCCAAAGATCTTCAGTTGAACCCCCGCCTCTGCCGACAATCAAAACATCTACTAAATCGTTGAGACGTTCTTCTCGAACCGCTCGTTCGTGATACTGATTGATGAGTCGTATCGCGCGCGCTACATCGGGTCCAGCGCCGTCTCCTTGAACGCGCGCGGGCGAAAGTAGAACATTGACTGTCCTTGTTCGTCGCGAGATGACATTCAACATGTCACGAATGGCTGCGCCGGTTGGAGAGGTGACAATCCCTACTCGACGCGGGAATACAGGTAACGGTCTCTTGAGCGCTTTGGCAAAGAGTCCTTCGGCCTGCAATCGATCGCGCAGTTGCTCGAAAGCGATCCGCAGCGCACCGGCTCCGACAGGATCCAGCGTTTCGACGACCATCTCATACTCACCGCGAGGGGGATAGACAGTTAGTTTCCCACGCGCCCGAACGTGTAGACCGTCGTTGGGTTTGAAGCGAATACGTTGATTGGACGAGCGAAAACATTTGGCTCGCAATTGAGCATTGGGGTCTTTGATCGTGAAGTACCAATGACCAGATGAATGAGCTTTAAAGTTTGAGATCTCACCTTCGACCCAAACCGCTGCGAAACGGGATTCGAGTGAGGTGCGAATCGCGTTAGTAAGTTGCGACACCGTCATAGGGCGTCGTTCAGTTTCGTCGAAGAGAGCTGAAAATAAAGGCTGCGACATTGGGTTTATCCACAGATTACGCAGATTACGCAGATTTTGCTATGTGAGAGTCGAGCGGCTTTCAAACCTGCTGAATCCATAACACCCCTCCGTATTTCAAGACCTAATCTGCGTAATCTGCGGATTAAGGTGTCACCCCAACAACAGGACTCAATTTCACCGAGGCACCTTCCCTATTTGTCCGCAAGCGAATTCTGGGAGCGGTTGAGGAAACTGAATTAGATGCGTAGGTGATCGTGTACGCGGTCCGGAGTTGGAGCACCACGTCATCATAAGCTCGCTGCAAGTCTTCAATTCGCTTTATCGGATAGTAGACGCCTCCGGAGGCAGCAGCCAGTTTTCGACCTTCCTCATCTGCTCGGGTTGTGAGTGTAAGATAACGGGTGCGCAAAGGATCGATCGTGATCTCCGGCTTTGGAACACTGCTCTCAGGTATCAAACCCGACGGAACGTAAAGCGGATAGATCAACGCGCCAGACTCCGCAAGCGCTTCGAGTATTGCAGGAAAAGGTAGAAAGGATTTGTTGTCATCGCCATCTGACATCACTACCACGGCGGTCCGTTCACCGCGCAGTCGTTTGATCGGTTCGGCCAGGACATAACCAAGCGCGTCGTACAACGCCGTGCCGCCACCAGCATCGATTTCATCAAGTTTGCGGGAAAGCATTGCGCGATCCGTCGTGAAGTCAGAGATGATTTGAATATCGTCGCGGAAGCTAATAATCGAGATTCGATCCTGTGGACTGGCAGTCTTTAGAAAGTCACGTGCAGCTTTACGAATAAAGTCCATTCGTTCTTCAACACTACCCGAAACGTCCAGCAACAGGATCAAATTGAATGGTTCGTTTGCAGGCGAAACATTTGTCACTTTTCGCTCAACGCCGTTCTCGAAGACGCTGAAGTCAGACGCATGCATACCTGAGATGGCTCGACCGTTGCGGTCCATCACACTGGCATTGAAGCGCATCAACTGCTGACCCACGGCAGTCACGATTTGCCCGGGGGGCGAACCCTTATGCAGCGTGGGTTCCTTCTCGAGGGGCGGCAGTGTTCTGGCGTAATCGCCGAACATCTTTGGCGATACTTTGCGAATCGCTTCCGTCAGTTGCGTGTCACCACTGCGAACAATTGCACGCGCAGCTTCAGTCAACGGCCGCTCGCGCAAATCACTCGGCGCCATCGAGGGATCGACATTGAGTAGAACCACGCCTCGCTGTGTATGAAAGTTCAGGGCGACTCGCTCTTCCTTTTTCGGCTTCTCCTCTCCGAGCTTGCCTGACAAGCGAAACCAACCGCCGGCTTTTTCTTTCACCTGCTTTAACTCGACATCACTCATGTATCGTGGCCGGCTTGCCTCCCAGACAAAGTCGTACTTCAACGCATCGAGCGGAACATCGGCATGAATTGTTCCCGTATCGGTTCTGACAAGAGCTGATTCAACGTTGCCGATCACACTGACTGCTCCGGATCGACTCTCCACTTCGACCTTCGAACGGGCGGGTACGCGCACCACAACATCGATGCGATCCTGTTCACCACGTTGCCGGACATCCACTTCAAGGTTTTTACCACTGGCTTTTGCTGTGATGTCGGAGTCGGAAACAGCTGCGCCGCCTGAACTCGCCTCAATGCGCGCCTTCTGTTGTAGATCGTCTGTCGCGATTACAGTGATGCGACCATCGCGATTTTTTACCGAGACGGAAACGATGTCTGGAGTATCGAGCTCTCGTGAGTAGGAGAACTGCTGCGCGAAACAGAGGTTATTCGCTGCGAGCAAGAGCGCTGGAACGAGCAATAACTGAACTGGGGATAAAGAACGCCGCAAACTCCGGGCAAAGGACTTAACTGAAAACATCGCGACCGATCTTGCCCGTCGAGGGCGTGAGGGTCAAGCGGTCCAACAGACACCACCGGCTTCAGCCGGTGGTACTTCAATTTCTTAACTACCAAATGCCAAACCAAGTTCCACAGACACCACCAGGCTTTAGCCGGTGGTACCTCAATTTCTTAGCTTTGTGCACACACCAAGTATCTTAGGTTTGTGCAGTTGGGTAGCCGAGAAGTTGAAGTACCACTGGCTAAAGCCTGGTGGTGTCCTGCGCATGTTTGTGCAGTTGGGTATCTCAAGAGTTGAAGTACCACCGGCTAAAGCCTGGTGGTGTCTAGTGGTACTACCTTCGCTCATGGGCTATCATACGCAGACCCTAACAACCCCCTATCGCCAACACATCGCTCAGGAAGCGAGGTACACGTCTCTTGGCACAAACAGCAAAGAAAGAACAACACGAGCCGACCTCACATGGTCCCTGGGAACTCGTTTCCAATCGACAACAGCGACTGATAATTCACAACCTTGTCAAACGCGATCCGCTTGCAGGTTTGGCGGAAGATGTGCGCAAAGGACTGAATGGGAGCCCCAAGAGATTTTTACCCAAGTACTTCTATGATGAACTTGGATCGCAGCTCTTTGAAGCGATCTGTTTGTTGCCTGAATACTATCTGACTCGCGCGGAGAACGAGATCCTCGAGCGTTATGCTGACGAAATCACAGCATCGGTTGAAGGCTCGAAGACGTTGTTGGAGATGGGCAGCGGCAGCGCGTCCAAGACTCGACTGGTGATTGAAGCCCTCTTACGGGAACAGCATGAGTTGCTCTTCATCCCGGTGGACATTTCAGCAACGGCGCTGGAGAGCAGTTCGAGAATCTTGTTGCAGTCCTATCCGAGACTTCGCATTGAAGCATACGCAGCTGATTATTTTGCCGGTCTCGCTGAGCTGGCAAAGACGAATCGCGGAAGAACGCTGGCATTGTTCCTCGGTTCAAACATCAGCAACTTCGATCGGGAAGACGCCGTTCGTTTTCTCCGCGCCATGCGCAGCGTACTTCGCGAAGGTGATGCTTTACTACTGGGAGCGGATCTCAAGAAAGATCCAAAGGTTCTCGAGGCGGCATACAACGATGCATTGGGTGTTACTTCAGCTTTCAACTTGAACGTGCTGGCCCGAATCAATCGAGAACTTGGTGGCAGTTTCGATTTGCGATCATTTAGACACTACGCTTCTTACAACGAGCATGCGGGCAGAATTGAGATCTATATCCAAAGCCTGATGAATCAGCGCGTGCGTATCGAGAAGTTAGACCTGGAAGTGGATTTTTCAGCTGGTGAGTTGATTCACACGGAGAACTCCTACAAGTACGACGAGACGGGCATCGAGCAACTGGCCACAACCACTGGCTTCCGGCGAACACGAACCTGGCTTGATTCGGCGGAGCGATTCAGCAGCAATCTCTTGATGGCGGAGTAAAGTCAGCCACAGATTAAAGGATAAACACAGATCAGCTTTGAATGATTTGAAGTTTATCAATAGCGACATCCTTTTTTCAGTTCACTCTATCTGTGTCATCCGTGCAAATCTGTGGCTAATTCAGATCCACTCGTCGAGTTTCGCAACGTCAGCTACACGCCGCCGAACTCATCAATCCAAATCATCAACAATCTGAATCTGACGGTTGAACGAGGCGAGACACTTGTCCTGCTTGGTGAATCCGGCTGCGGAAAGACGACCACACTGAAGCTCGTCAACCGACTCTACGATCCAACGTCGGGTAGTGTCCTTGTGGAAGGGAAGCCCACCGTTCAATGGGATCCAATTGAACTTCGCCGCCACACTGGTTACGTGATTCAGGAAGGTGGCCTGTTTCCACATTTCTCGATCCAATCAAATGTCGGACTGGTTCCTTCACTCCTGGCGTGGCCTTCAGAACGAGTTAGGCAACGCGCTAACGAATTACTCGAGATGGTTGGCCTGGATCCGCCTCGTTTTGCCGAACGCTATCCACGTGAACTGTCGGGAGGACAACGGCAACGTGTGGGAGTCGCTCGGGCATTGGCTGCTGATCCGCCGTTGTTGCTGCTCGATGAACCTTTTGGCGCACTCGATCCCTTAACGAGAGCAAGTTTGCAGAAGGAGTTTGCGGAACTGGCGAAGAAGCTGGGAAAGACGGCGATACTGGTCACTCATGACGTACGTGAAGCGTTATTGCTCGGTGATCGAATCGCGTTGATGCACGCGGGAGAGATTGTTTTGCTTGAGACACCGAAGGGATTTTTGGGGTCAGACAATGTTAAGGCAAAGGCGTATGTGGAGACGCTTGGGTCTTAGGTCTTTGGTTTTTGGTTTTGGACCTTTGACAGTCGTTCGTGCGTTTCGTGTGATTCGTGGATCGTTCTCCAGATTCCGAAAAACACGATCCACAATCAACACGAAAGTTCACGAACATTTCTAAATTGATTAATGGCTCGTAAGAAAGAAAACCAAAAACCAAAGACCAAAGACCAATGACTTTCTGGCAATTCCTACAACAGAATTGGTCTGAGTTATTAATGCTAACGCGACAACATATCGTGCTCGTGATCGTGTCGATCGCGATCGCCGTCGTGATTGGTGTCCCAACGGGCATTCTCCTCACGCGCTATAAACCCCTGCGCACTCCAATTCTCGGAGTCGCAAACATAATGCAAACCATTCCGAGTCTTGCTCTCTTCGGTTTTCTGATTCCACTTCCATTCATCGGTGGGATCGGCGCGCGCACAGCATTGGTGGCCCTTGTTCTTTATTCGCTCCTGCCGATCATTCGCAACACGGTTACCGGTGTACTGGGCGTAGAACCAAGCGTTCGCGAAGCTGCTGTTGCTATGGGAATGACTGACGGTCAGGTTCTGCGACAAGTGGAGCTCCCTTTAGCGATGGGTGTAATTGTGACGGGGATTCGTGTAGCCACAGTCATCGCGGTTGGCGTTACGACGATTGCGGCGGCAGTCGGAGCCGGCGGCCTTGGTGTTTACATTTTTCGCGGTTTAAGACAATACGACAACAACTTACTGTTTGCGGGCGCTTTGGCAGCAGCATTGTTGGCCCTTGCTGCCGACTTTTTGCTGGGACTTGTCGAACAGCGTTTCACTTTTGATGGTCGGGGCCGACGAATAACAATCGGGCAGATGATTTTGCTGCTCTTGATCGGCATTGCACTGACGTTAGGTCTTATCAGCAGTTTTCGCGCGCAAGGCAACGCTGCCACTCTCGCCGGCAACCGCGTTGTTATCGCATCAAAAGATTTTACGGAGTCGGTTCTGCTGGCGGAGATCGCGGCCCAATTACTGGAAGCGCGCGGCGTAGTAGTTGAGCGACAATTTGAACTCGGCGGCAATCTGCCACACGAAGCACTGGTCAACGGGAAAGCTGATATCTATCCGGAATACACAGGAACTGCCTATACGGCGATACTTCATCACCCGCCTACCAGCGATCCTCGCGCCGTCTTCGACCAGGTGAAACAGGAATATGCAACAAAATTTAATCTCGACATCAGTCAGCCACTAGGATTTGAAAATACATTTGCGATCCTGGTTCGCGGTGAGGACGCGCGCAGGTTGAATTTGAAAACGATTGCAGACGCTGCGCCACAGACGCCCAAGTGGCGCGCCGGATTCGGACAGGATTTCATGTCGCGTGCGGACGGCTTTCCGGGATTCTCAAAAGCCTACGGCTTGAAGTTTGCTGAAGTACGAGAGATGGATTTGTCGTTGACTTACATTGCACTTTCATCGAAACAGGTCGATCTGATTGCCGGAAACTCAACAGAAGGCCGTATAGCGAAGCTGGATTTGGTGCAACTCGTTGATGATCGACATTACTTTCCACCGTATGAAGCGGTTTATATTGTTAGACGCTCAGCCTTGAATGGGCCGGTGACGGAAGTCTTGAATAAACTGACAAATGCAATTTCCACGGAAGAGATGCGACGATTGAACTATGAAGTTGATGGAAACAAAAGGGATGTGAAGCAAGTGGTGCGGGAGTGGATATCCAGAAAGACAAGTCAGTAGTCAGTATAGGACCTATAGGACATATTGGACCTATTTCACTGACCATCGATAGGAGGCGGTCATGACATTATTCGATCTCATTTTGCTTTTAATTGTTGCCGGAATCTGCGGTTCGTTGGGACGCGCCATCAGCGGCTATTCACACGGCGGTTGTCTTGTCTCAATTGCGTTAGGGTTCATCGGCGCATTGATAGGAATGTGGGTGGCTCGAGCAATGAACCTGCCGGAATTGCTTCCGGTGAACATCGGGGGAACTCATTTCCCGATCATCTGGTCGATTATCGGGGCTGCGTTGTTCGTGGCTGTGATTTCGTTGATAAGTAGAAGCAGGGCGTAGTCATTGCCGATTTTCGATTGCCGATTGCCGATTTGGTCTTTGGCTTTTGGCCTGAGGACTTTGAAACACTAAGGGTGAAGCAATTGGAACAAAAGGCCTAAGACCAAAGACCGAATTGGCAATTGGCAATCGCAAATCGCCAATGATTAGGCACACACCAACCGGCCCCCCAAATGACGCGCAATCTTGTGAAAACCTACCTCGCAGGGCTCTGAGCGTTCCCCACCATTAACGAACGAACCAACCGCGGCTAGTGCTGAGGCAGTTAATTGCCACCACCTGTATTCTCTGGTGGATCAATTGGAGCGGCCGCATCTTCACTTGGAGGATCGGGCTCTCGCTGCGTCTTTGTGTTCTCTGGCGGATCAATTGCGTTTGCGTCGGGTTCTCTTTCAGTCATTTGAGTTTCTCCTCGGAATCTGAGCTGCTTCCACTGGAGGTTGTTCCTGTGGGAGTAGTCGGGTTTATTGTCCTAATTCCTTGTCGTACATCTGAATGTCAGGTCGTGAAAGGTAAGACCTGAATGCATCTGTTCCCCATTGCTGTTCAAGTTTCGATCGAGCATTTCGTGCAGACGAAAGCAGCTGCTCTGCCGTTGTCTTGTCGCCTAAAGCCTCGCTCGCCTGAGCAGCAATAACACAGGCTCGCCACTCAGACTCTAATTGTCCGCCGCGTGCAAATCTTTCCTGAGCTTGCTTTGCGAGGTTCAACGCGAGTTGAGGTGACTTTGCCTTTAGTGCGGCCTCAGCATGAACTAACATTACCCGAGAAATCAAGCTTGCATCGCCCAGGCCATTCGCCATCTTCACCGCGTCATCGCAAAGTTCGAGACCCTTGCTGCTGCCGTTCAGAGCACCCATGTAGCCTACAAGTGACTTTGCATCAATAGTGACGTCGGCGTAATCCTTGCCAGCCGAAGCAATCGCTGCCTGTAGTCGCTCGTTTGCCTGTGGCAAGTTTTTCTGACTCAACTGCAATCTTCCCTCAATTAATTGGAGTGTGGGTCCAACTTGCTGGTACTCCCCTTTCGCGTCTTTTACTGTATCCGTAACTTTCTTTAAGACTTCGATGGCATCCTGATAACGTCCCAACCTCCATAACGTATCAGCCGTGTTCGTCTCGTTGAAGACGATGCGGATCTTTCGGTCAACACTTTCGTAAGTCTTTAACGCTTCCGCATACTGAGTCAGAGCCGCAGGGTAGTTTTCTTGATCAAACAGCACTGCCCCGATCTCGCCATAGCAGTCAGCGATCTGCAATTGAATTCCATTCTGCTTGGCCATCTCCAGCTTCTGATATAGAGCTTGCAGCGCTTCGTTATACATCCCCTTGCGACGATACCCGCGTCCAATCTGGGTCAAGCATTGAGAGACGTTCCGCGCATAATTACCTTGTTGAAAAAATGCCAGAGCTTCCTGGACCAACTGCAGTCCCTCGTCAACTCGCAGTGTTTGAATGTACTGTCCACCCAAATTTACTTTGGCGCGAGCTTCACGCCAGCGCCCTTTGTTTGCATGAGCAAACTGAATTGCTTCTTTGAAATACTCTTCTGCCTTAGCGAAATCGCCGCGACTATTGAACGAGTTGCCAAGTTCCAGTAAGCCACCTGCTACCAGGTTCTCCAGATGGTTCTGTTCTGCAAATGCAACGGCATCCTTGGCGTATTTTTCGGCCGCCGCAGTGTCACCACGGGTTGATTCCAAATAACTCAACTCTATTAAAGCTGTGACCTGTTGCGCCTCGATACCTAAGGCACGGGCGGACTCAAGCGATTTTTGAAACTGGACACGGGCCTCATCATATTTACCACGGTCGCGCAATAAGATGCCGCGCTGACGAAGCACCTCGTTTACTCCCTCGGGATTGCTGGCAGTGCTGTACAGGTGCTCAGCACTATCAAACATTTGTGCGGCCTTATCAGCATTCTGTTTTCGGTTGTAAACGATTCCCGCACGTAGATAGGCTGTCGCATATTGACCGTTGTTTAGCGATATCGCCTTCGCATAATTTTCGAGTGCCTTGTCAGCGTTGTCATCGTTCTCATACGCATAGCCCAGATCGACGTAGACCTGAGTATCATCAGGAGAAAGTTTGGCAATTTCACTGTATGACTTGACCGCGGTGGAGAATTCGCGTCGCACCATGGCTGTGATCGCGTCGAGATACAAAGCGTCTCGTGGGGAAAGTGATGAACGATCGATCGCCAGCAATTCGTCCTTGGCCTTGTCGAGATTGTCCAGCTCCGTCCAGGCCTGGGCCAAGCGCGCGCGAGCAAGAGCATAGTTTGAGTCAATTGCAATTGCCTGTTGCAGCGCTTTGCTCGCCTGATAATAAGCGCCGTTCCTTATGCCATCGGTACCGCGCTCATACCAACTGAGAGCAGATGCAGATGGCTGATAATAAGAACGAGGCCAGTAACGGTAAGCGAAGAAGATCACTAAACCGGTCAAAAGAATCGCAGCAATGATACCGGTAAGCGAGAACCGTTCGCGTCGAAGTGAGGTGGTCAGTGTTGCCAACGCGTGGGTTACGGTGTTTTTTTCTGCAGTTGCCACACCACCACTCTTACTCGAAATTGGAATACCGTTTCCGGGCAGCGTTGTCACCACCGCTTGCAAGTCTTTCACGAGATCCGAGGCTGACTGATAACGCGCGTCGACCTTCTTCTGAAGCGCTTTCATCGTGATACGGTCGAGTTCACGCGGTACGGCTTTATTCAACTGAGATGGCGGAGGCGGTGTGACGTGAATGATCTGAGCGCCGATTTCCAGGACGCTGGCACCAGAGAAAGCCGAATGACCAGTTAACGACTCATAGAGAAGTGCGCCAAGCGCGAAGAGGTCGCTTCGGCCATCGATCTCTTTTCCGGTTGCCTGTTCGGGAGAAAGATAGAGTGGAGTGCCAACAATCACGTCGCTGCGTGTGTGAGTTGAGTAAAGCGTGTCTGCGTCCAGATCAACGCTATTCGAAGGCTGATCAAAAAGATTCTTTACTAATCCGAAGTCGAGCACTTTTACCTGCCCGCGCTCGTTGATAACGACATTGGATGGTTTGATGTCGCGATGGACGATGCCACGCTCGTGAGCTTCTGACAGTGCTTCGGCGATCGATGCCACGACTTCAACAGCACGACGCATCGTTATACCTTCTTCGAGCACGTCGCTGAACGTTTTTCCCTTAATGAACTCCATCACGATGAACGGCTGACCCTCATCAGTCTCACCATAGTCGTGAACTGTCGCGATATTTGGATGGCTGAGGGCTGAGACCGCTCTTGCTTCGCGAATGAAACGGGCGCGGTAGTGACGGTCTGTGGAGGTCAGAAACTTAATCGCAACCCTGCGAGCAAGATGTTTGTCTTCGGCGAGGTACACGATTCCCATGCCGCCTTCGCCCAGTTTTTCGATAATTCGGTAATGGGAAACTGTCTGACCGATCATGCTCAAACGGAAGAACCTCGAGTTGAGAAAGGAAGAAAGTTAGAAACAGATAGTCTCCAGGGGAAGGGAGCACTCTGGGCCTGTTTTACGTTGGACACATTTTGATGGAAATGGGGGGCAAATTCAAGGGAGAGGGGAAAAGATAATAGGACCTATTCGACCTATAGGACCTATTCGCTGATCAACGCGAAAATGACCAATGACAAATTAAGCTTTTTGGCCGATCGCTTTAAAGCACCGTCGCGCGAATTTTGGCTTCCTGAGCTTCGCGGAAGCGATGCAGCTTTTCGCGAAGTTCAGATCTGGAATTAGCCAGGATTGCCACAGCAAACAGCGCCGCATTCACTGCACCAGCCTTGCCGATTGCGAATGTTCCAACCGGAATACCGCCTGGCATCTGTACCGTTGAAAGGAGGGAGTCAAGCCCATTCAGAGCGTCACTCTTCATTGGAACGCCGAGGACCGGCAAAGTGGTATGCGCTGCGAGAACTCCTGCGAGGTGTGCTGCGCCACCGGCTGCACCGATAATCACTTCAAACCCTTTTGCCTCAGCTGTCGATGCAAATTCCGATGCCAGGCTTGGTGAACGGTGAGCAGAAATAACTCTGCAAACATGGTTCACACCAAACTGTGTCAGAGTCTCATCGGCATGCCGCATAGTCTCCCAATCAGACTGACTACCCATGATCACGCCGACAAGCGGGGATGAAGATGACGCGGGGACGGGGTGACGCGGAGACGCGGCGGCAGCGTTTGCGGGTAGTCGTTTAGTTTGCGATTGGTTTCTCTTTTTTCCAGGTTTTTTCGCAGCCATGTTTTATCTCCGCGTCTTCACTCACCCTGGCTAAGCGAGAATCCAACTTCACCATCAAACGTGTAAAGGTTCTCTGTCTTGATCGCATCGTAGCCAGCATTTGCAACGCGACCAAGTAGTGAAATTATCTGCAGCGCCGAAGTCGTCCCACTACCATCAGACATAAACCGGCAGCGCCAATGATCAGAACAGAAAGTCTCCGCATGACCGCGAGGCCAGACAGCTACTCCTCGATTGCTCACCAGAGTCAGTTTCAGCCCGTCGTCATTCAACTTGCTGAGTCCTTCTCCAAGTTCACTCGCGGAACCAGCAGTCCAATCGAGAAAGACATCCACGCCAACCAATTCTTTCTTTGGAGCTGCTTTCGAAGGTGTCGCCCCAACACCTGCTGGATTACCACCCGCTGCCTGTTGATACTTTGCAGCTTTGAGAATCTGTGGTACCTGGCCCAATCGTGCGATTACGGCATCAGCAAATTCTTTCGTCCCGACTTTTTGTTTGCTCGCCTGTTCATCATAGATGTCGTAGGTGTGGATGCCGTCTTCAATGGTTCGTAACCACGCGTTGTGCACACGTTCAGCATGTTCAATCAAACCAATATGAACCAGCATCATCACGGCGCCCAGCAACAGTCCAGACGGGTTTGCAAGGTTCTGCCCAGCCCGACGCGGCGCCGAACCATGAATCGCTTCAAACATCGCGACGTGCTCACCAATGTTTGCGGAACCGGCCAGGCCAACTGAACCAGCAATTTGCGCGGCCACATCCGAAAGAATGTCGCCGTAGAGATTGGGCATCACAAGGACATCGAACGCTTCGGGCGTGTCGGCAAGCTTCGCAGCGCCAATATCAACAATCCAGTGCTCGTTTTCTATATCCGAATACTCTATGGCAATTTCATCGAAAATTTTGTGGAAGAGGCCGTCAGTGAGCTTCATGATGTTGTCTTTGGTGAAGCATGTGACTTTCTTCCGATTGTTACGTCGAGCATATTCGAAGGCGTAACGAATGATCTTCTCGGAACCAGGTCGCGAAATAAGTTTCAAACACTCCATCACATCCGCTGACTGTCGATACTCGATCCCCGCATACAAATCCTCTTCGTTTTCACGAACGATCACGACGTCCATCTTCGGATGTTTCGTCTCGACAAACGGGTGATAAGCGACGCACGGGCGAACGTTGGCGTAGAGTCCCAACACTTTTCGCACGGTCACATTCAAACTCTTAAACCCACCACCCTGAGGAGTAGTAATTGGTGCTTTCAGGAAGACTTTGGTGCGACGTAATGACTCCCACGAACTCGGTTCAATACCCGCCGAGTTCCCGGCAAGATAGACCTTCTCGCCGATCTCGATTCGTTCGATCTCGAGCGGAGCGCCCGACGCTTCCAGGATGCGCAGGGTAGCGTCCATGATTTCCGGGCCGATACCGTCGCCGTTCGCGACGGTGATAGGAATACGAGTGGACATAATTCGAAGCCTTTCAGGATTTCTTGGATTGCCGAGAAAACGTGGAATATAAGCGAAAGGCTCCAAGCGGGCAAACGCGCCTTATTCGCAGATTACGCAGATTACTCAGAGAAATTCGTCGTTAGGACGCAACCAGCCGAAATCGGTATGGAAAAGAATCTGCGAAATCTGTGTAATCGCGGATAAATACCTTGACTCCCCTGAAAGCGCTCCTGCATACTTTTCCCCTCAGATACCTGCTCTCGCGCGTCGATGGTGATAGCGCCTGTCCGTGATCGTAAAGCGACGAGGTTCGGCTGATAGAGAGTGAGGCAGTTGTCAACTAGTTAGAAGCCGCTCTCGAGATTTTAGAGCACACGGGTGCGTCGCAATCGCCGAAAGTATCGGCAGTCTCCCTCCGAACTGGATCAGCGAACTCCAGCAAGCCCGCGCTTCCCTTCAAATTAAGGATAGTAAGAATGGCTACGAAACTTTATGTAGGTAATCTCTCGTTTCGCACCACGAGCGAGGAACTGCGGGAGGCTTTTGCCGCAGTAGGAACAGTAGAGTCGGCTTCGGTAATCGAAGACCGGGAAACAGGACGATCGCGCGGCTTTGCTTTTGTAGAGATGGCAACACCCGAAGAGGCGGCAGCAGCAATCGAGGCGTTTAACGGCAAGGACTTTGGCGGTCGAAATCTGACGGTCAATGAGGCCAAGCCAAGAACTGATCGCGGCGGCGGTCGAGGCGGCTACGGAGGTGGTCGTGGCGGCGGTCGCGGTGGGTATGGTGGTGGTGGTGGCGGCGGACGCGATCGTGACAACGATCGTTACGAGCGCGAACCACGCTGGTAAGGTACTTCAGTGATGAGTGATGAGTGATAAGTGATAAGGTTTTTGCCTTATACACTTTTCATCTCATCACTCATTGCTTTTTAGGTTCGGATCTCATCACTTATCACTCATCACTTATCACTGCTTTCTTGCTTCTGGTTTTATCTTCAGCACCAGCTTCTCACCAGCTCGCATAACTTCAATCACATACTCTTCGCCTGCTTTCATTTCACCAAGCGCGTACGTGTAGTCGTAAACATTTTTGATTTCGCGCGTGCCGATCTTCACTATTTTATCGCCTGCTTTGAGTCCTGCTTTCGCGGCGGGAGAATCGTCGCGCACCCCATCAAGCATTAATCCATCGTTGCTGTCGCTGTAATTCGGAATCGTTCCGAGATAAACACGGAAGCCTGTCGAACGACCTTGTTGGGAGTCGCTTTTGGCAACGCTGTAAGTCAACCGCTTTTCAGCATTGTCGAGATCGCGAACAATGCGAGCCACCAAAGACAGCACGCGGACTTCGTCTTCGTAGTTAATCTTGTCGAACGTATCTGAGGGTTTGTGGTAATCGTTGTGCGTACCAGTCCAGAAGAAAAGAACGGGAATTTGCTTTGAGTAGAAAGAAGAGTGGTCGCTTGGGCCATACCCGTCTTCCTGAAGCGTAAGATCAAATGTACCGGCGGGAGCCGCGGTGTCGGATGTAGAAGTGATTTTGACGGCTTGAGTCATGTTTCCTGAGCCAATGAGGTCGCGCCATTCTTTAGCGGTTCCCACGCCACCGATGATCAGTTTGCGAGCTTTCATCCGGCCAATCATGTCCATATTGATCATCGCTACAGTGCTAGCCAGCGGAACGACGGGGTGGTTAACGTAGTAGCTTGATCCCAGCAGTCCTTCTTCTTCTCCGCTAAAACACATGAAGACAATTGTTCGCTTTGGTTTCGCTCGTTGTGACGTGAAGAGGCGTGCGAGTTCAAGTACACCCGCAGTTCCAGACGCGTTATCGTCGGCACCATGATGAATCTCGCCGGAACGAGGCGCGAGACTCCCTTCGCCCCCGCGTCCGAGGTGATCGTAATGAGCCCCGACGATGATCGTTTCATTCTTTAGTAGACGGTCCGAGCCTTCCAGAATTCCAACGACGTTGTAGGCCTGAACTTCCTTCCTCGAGAGATCGATCGTGAGGCTTACTTTTGAATTCTCATCAAACATGTACTGCCGCTTTTTTGCCGCCGACTCAAATCCGTCGAAAATTGCTTTGCCACCAATTAAATCCTGCGAGACGACTGCTACTGGTAAGCCGGCATCGCCTGCGCTGTTGTCGTAGGTGAGTTGTGCAAGGCGATCATCCTTGAGGTTCGCGTCTCTGGTAACAATCAACAACGCTTTGGCTCCGGCATTCCGCGCGGCAATAGCTTTCCAGCGTACGCCTTCGTAGCGGGCATACTGACCGTGCGGGTTATCACCATCCGGAGTTCCAGCGAGCGCGAGCGCAATCCTTCCGCTGATTCGTTTATCTGCATAGTCGTCGTAGTGCAGTTCACTGGCTGTTATGCCGTAACCGACAAAGGCGATAGGTGTGTTTTCGACGTGGGAGGATGACGAAAAGCCAACAGGCATCCAGTCTTGTCCAACGTTGAATTTCTTATCGCCAAGCGACAAAGCATTGGCTGGACCAAGTGTTACTCCGGCGACGTATGGGAACGGCTGAAGGTACTGCGACATCGCGACGCTGAGTCGTCTCGAAGCGCCGGCCTTTTGAATTGCGGGACGCAATCCGAGTCGCGCGAATTCGCCAGCAAGGTAGTGGGCTGCGTCGTTTGCGCCCTGAGTGCCCGTGCGTCGACCATCGAGTGCATCAGAGGCGAGATATGAGATGTGTTGATGCAAGCGAGCTACGCTCGGTTCGAGCTGCGCCGCCGGCTGTTGGGCAAGAACCCCAACGGCTGCCAGCAAAAGTGCCAGGAGAATGGTGATGTATTTTCGGTTCATGACACCTACTGTCTTCTCTGCGGATCTCAGCGTTCTCTGCGTCTCTGCGGTTGCTGGTGGGTTGAGAACAGTTAAACCGCAGAGACGCAGAGAACGCTGAGATCCGCAGAGAGGTTGTGGTGAGTAAAACGTTACTCGATCCAGTCTGCAATAAACACATTCGTGTCGCCTTGCTTCGCGGAATTCCTGTTTGAAGCAAACACAAGCTTCTTGCCATCGGGCGAAAACATTGGAAAGCCGTC
Organism: Pyrinomonadaceae bacterium; assembly: GCA_036006355.1. Taxonomy (GTDB): domain Bacteria; phylum Acidobacteriota; class Blastocatellia; order Pyrinomonadales; family Pyrinomonadaceae; genus PSRF01. The sequence goes on from DASYPT010000165.1 coordinate 21,567, forward strand.
GAATGTGTCGTTGAAAGTGATTCGCTCCAGCCCGGTCCCATCGACATTGATCTTGTAGAGATCGAAATTACGACCACGAGGATCGTCCATGTTAGACGCAAAGATGATTCGCTTGCCATCCGGGAAGAAGTACGGTCCAAAGTTCGCTTTTCCGTTGTGCGTAACCTGACGTTTGTTTGAACCGTCCGCATTCATCACCCAGATTTCGAGAGTGGTTGGCCGAATTAGATTCTGTTTAAGCAGCTTCAAATAGTCAGCTTTCTGTGTCTCAGTCTCTGGATGATAAGCGCGATAGACGATCTGCTTGCCATCGTAAGACCAGAATGGACCACCGTCGTAGCCGAGTTCGTTAGTGAGTTGTCGAACATTGCTGCCGTCTGCGTTCATTGTATAGACGTCGAGGTCACCATTTCGCATCGAGGTGAACACTAGCTTCTTTCCATCAAGGGTGATGGTTGTTTCGGCATCGTAACCCGGTGCCTTCGTCAACTGCTTTATATCGGAGCCATCGGGTTTTGCCGTGAAGATGTCGAAACTCGGATAGACTGCCCAAACGTATCCCTGGGAAAAATCAGGACGCGGCGGACATTGTTTGTCGGCCAGGTAGGTGGATGAATAAAGCACACGTTTGCCGCCGGGAAAAAAGTAAGAACAGGTAGTTCGACCTTCGCCATTTGAGATCAGCTTCACGTTCGAGCCGTCGATGTTCATGGTGTAGATCTGATCGCAGCCACGACCTTCCCGGGTTGATTGAAAGATCAATTGCTTCCCGTCAGAGGAAAAATACGCCTCGGCATTCTCGCCACCGAAAGTTAATTGTTTCAGGTTGCCAATATGTTTTTCGTTGGGAAGGGTAAGCGATTGAGTGTTGTTTTCCTGTCTATGCCGGGCGACACCAGCCACCAGCAGCGACACGAACAGCGCAGATGTGACAATGACTCTCACAACATCTCCGTTGATAGTTTAAGCGAGAATTCCACCAATTCAGTACCAACGCTACGAATTAGAACGGCGAGCGAAGCGACCGATAAACCATGCCAATTTCAGTCGCGTTCGGATTTGGAAAGGTCAATCGGTCGCTTCGCTCGCCGTTCTAATTCGTAGCGTTTGGTCTTTAGTAACTCGTCATGCGCGGACACCCGAGGTCACAAGGCCCTTCGCATCGGCAGTTGCATTCGCGCGACGCCAGCGGATTACCAACACCACGGCTGCTGCGATTCCAATCACTAAACTGATCATCTGTGATGTTGAAAGGCCAGTCAGAGTGGTTAACCCAAAGATATCGCCGCGCGGATCGTCACGAACGAATTCAATAGAGAAGCGGACAATGGAGTAAAGCAACGCGTAAAGAAGAATAACCTGCCCGTTGAAACGTTTACGTCTGTGCATCCACAGAAGAAACAGGAATACAACTAGCATTGCAAACGATTCATAAAGCTGCGTAGGATGCAGGTAAACGTCAGTTGGGACGCCGGTAATTTGATGGCCAAGCTCGGTGAACTTAACGCCCCATGGCAAGCTTGTTGGTTTACCCCAGCAACAACCTGCAGCAAAGCAACCCTGCCTACCGAAGAAGTTTCCGATAGCGATCCCAGGCGCACACGCATCAGCCGTCTTCCACCATGGCAGCTTGTAGCGCTTCATCAGGAAATAACCGGTGAGCACTGCTCCGATCAATCCGCCATAAAACACGCCGCCTGAACGCAGGAAATCAAGGGACAACAGTTGGAGTGGGTGATCACGATACTCTGGCTCAGTGAAGAGCATCAGGATTTTTGAACCAATTAACCCACCAAGCAACATCCACAAACTCAAGTCGTAGATCCGTTCACGTGGGAGACCGTCACGCGCAGCCAGTCTGACGGCAACAAGGATCGCGCAGAGAAACGCAATTGCGAGAAACACACCGTATGTGTTTATGGGGAAAGAACCGATGTGAAAAATTTCTGGATACATGAATCAAAAACAATAGGACCTATTCGACCTATAGGACCTATTTTGACAACTGACTACTGACCACTGGCCTCCTGCCAAAAACCAAATCAAGCGCCAACAAAATCGCTCCGAGAGTAATGCTGGCATCAGCTACGTTGAAAGTTGGCCAATGATAGTTGCCCGCATGTAAAACGATGAAATCAATGACATAGCCGAGTCGAGCGCGGTCAGTCAGGTTTCCAAGAATTCCTGCTAATAAAAGAGCGCAGGCGCCAAGCACACGATCATCGTTACGTGGCGTGCGCATGAAATAGTAAAGTACTGCGATTGCCGCGGCCGTAGCCAACACGACAAAAAACCATCGACCAAATGACCCGCCTTCCTGAAGCTGACCAAAAGCAATTCCGGGGTTTTCTGTATAAACGAGATCAAGAATACCGCTAATGAGCTGTTTGCCTTCACCAAAGCGGAGGGAACGAACAGCCCACGCTTTCGACGATTGATCGACGAGGTAGATGCCGAACGCGGCAATCAGGTAACCGGCACGCCAGCCAAAGCGGGCGCGTGTTGTAATTGGTGCCGTTGGATTCTCTGCGCTCATTAAGTTATTAGACGCATTTACCGCGAAGCGGTATCACGTACGATCAACCTTAATCATTTCCCAGGTCAATCTCTTCCAACGCTGATACACAACGCTCGCAAACTGTCGGAAACTTTGCGGACTCGCCAACCTTCGTCGAGTAATTCCAACACCGCTCGCATTTCTCACCATCTGCACGAGAGACCGAAATCGTTAGCTCTCCACCTTCACGCAGCTCAACTTGAGATACGATGAAAATGTATCGCAGTTCGCTTTCATGACTCTGCAACAACCGCATTGTGTTTCCAGTCGCTGTCAGTGTGACTTTCGCTTCGAGTGAACTGCCAATCTCTTTTGCGACTCGAGCCTCTTCCAGCGCCCGCAGAACCTGATCGCGAACTTCGAATAACCCACCCCAATCTGCCAGCAAATTGCTGTGGTCAACTTCGCTCGCCTCTGGAAACAGCGACATATGAACGGACGGCTGCGCTTCGCTTCGACCAGGCAAGTTTTCCCAAACCTCATCTGCGGTAAACACAAGGATCGGCCCCAGCATCCTCGCCAAAGCATCTGCGATCGCGAATAATGCCGTTTGTGCAGACCGTCTTGCCTTGTTACGCGGCGCAAACGTGTAGAGGCGATCTTTGATGATGTCAAAGTAACGTGCTGAGAGCGTGACCGTAGCGAAGTTGTACAAAGCGTGATAGACCAGATGAAACTCAAATGATTTGTACGCCGAGAGAACCTTGCCAGTCACTTGATCCAACTCAGCCAACGCCCATCGATCGATCTCCTCCATTTCCTCATAAGCAACGCTATCCTTTACAGGATCGAAACCATGCAAGTTGCCCAGCGCGAACCGCGCAGTGTTTCTAAGTTTCCGATAGCCGTCAGTAACGCGCTGCAGAATCTCGTCAGACCCGCGCATGTCGTCGAAATAATTCGAAGATGCACACCACAAGCGAATAATCTCCGCGCCTGATTGTTTGATTACCACGTCAGGCTCGATGGCATTGCCGGCGGACTTATGCATAGCCTTGCCCTGAGCATCCAACGTCCAACCATGTGTTATGACCGTTTTGTACGGCGCTTTGTCGTGCGCAGCGAGCCCTACCATCAATGAAGAATTGAACCAACCGCGGAATTGGTCGCCGCCTTCGATGTAAACATCCGCAGGCCAGCGAAGCTCCTCGCGATTCTCGAGGACAGCGATGGACGATGTGCCACTGTCAAACCACACGTCGAGAATATCCGTTTCCTTCGTCCACTCAGCGGCGCCACATCCTTTGCATACATAACCTTCAGGTAAAAGGTCCCTGGCTTCACGTACGTACCATGCGTCCCCGGATTCCTTCTCGAAGATATCAGCGACGTGATTGATCACAGCAGGGTCGGCAACCGCTTCGTTGCATTTAGCGCAATAGAAAACCGGAATCGAAACGCCCCAAACTCTTTGACGAGAGACACACCAATCGGGACGCCCTTTCAGCATATTGCGCATTCGATCCACGCCCCACGCTGGAATCCACTTCACATTTTCGATTTCACTGATTGCGGCAGCACGAAGAGATCTTGCCGGCGTTTCAGGCAAGTTGTCAGTGAAGTTTGTTCGATCGCGTCCGTCTTCATCTTTCTCAACGGTAGTTTCATGCGCCTGATCCATCGCGATGAACCACTGCGGCGTAGCCCGGAAGATCACGGGATTCTTGCATCGCCAGCAATGCGGATACCGGTGCTCGTAATTCTCCGTGAACAGCAAAACACCGCGCTCCTTCATGAATTGAACAATCTGCGCATTTGCTTCGAACACGCGTTGCCCTGCGAAGTGTTCAACTTCAGGAGTAAATCGTCCGGCATTGTCGACGGGACAATAGATGTCGAGTCCGTATCGTTTGCCAATTACGAAGTCGTCGTGACCATGACCCGGCGCAGTGTGGACTGCCCCTGTCCCTGCTTTGCTATCCGGAGATTTCTTTTGCGCTTCTGCAACATCGAGTTCAGTTTCCGCGTCAGCCTCGCCGCCCAGTGTCACATGTTCACCGACCATCAACAGTGATGGACGATCAAGCCATGCATGACCACATTCAAGACGATCGAGTTTTGATCCTGAGAACCTGGCAAGTACCCGCGGCTGTTCACCTTCGGCTGTTTTCAACCCACACTTCGCTGCAACAGCTTCTAACAGTTCGCTGGCGACGATGTAGACCTCGTCTTTGTATTCGAATGCGGAGTACTCAAAGTCAGGATGCACTGCTATTCCGAGGTTTGCAGGCAACGTCCATGGAGTAGTCGTCCAGATCAGAACAAAAACTTTCCGGCCGGCGAGCGCGGGATCAATCAACGCGGGATCGCTTCGCAGTGGAAACTTCACATAAACCGACGGGCTCGTGTGTTGGTGATATTCAACTTCGGCCTCGGCTAGGGCCGTTTGATCGTGAATACACCAGTAAACGGGTCGGGCGCCTTTGTAAACATATCCGCGTTCAACGAAGCGAGCGAACATTCGCGCGGTTTCGGCTTCGTAGTGATTCGACATCGTGAGATATGGATCGTCCCAGGTTCCGAGAATGCCGAGACGCTTGAAGTCACGTGTCTGGTTTTTGAGAGCCTGCGCCGCATGTTCGCGACAAGCGCGACGAATCGACACCGCTGACATGTTGGCTTTCTTCGCGCCGAGCTTTCGGTCGACGTAAAGCTCAATCGGCAAACCGTGGCAGTCGTAACCGGGAACGTACGGAGCGTCATACCCCATCATCGTTCGCGACTTGATGATGAAATCTTTCAACACCTTGTTCATCGCCGTGCCCAGGTGGATATCGGCGTTGGCGTACGGCGGCCCGTCGTGCATGATGAATTTTTCAGCACCTGCCCGAGATTCGCGAATCAGACGATAGAGATCGAATTCTTCCCATTTCTTCAAACGGGCGGGCTCAGTCTGCGCAAGGTTGGCTTTTTGGGAAAATGCCGTCTTTGGCAGATTAACTGTCTTCTTTAAATCGAGTGGCGTTTCAGTGGACATAAGTGTTTAAGGTGCATCTTAGCATTGTGTATTTCCGATTGCCGATTGCCGATTGCCGATTTTGCTTTAACCGATTTTTTTGCCGGAAGGACACATCAAAATCGGCAATTGGCAATCGGAAATCGGCAATATTAAAAAGCCCGAACCATCTTTGGACTTGATGGTTCGGGTTTGGTGAAATCTTCCGGCGGGTGTTCGGGTCAACCGATAAACATCTCGTCCTCTGAGTAGGTTTGATTAATGGGCTTCGGCACTGGCGCAACGAGGACCTCGAGGCCGCGGCGGAAGCCCGCCATAATCGCTGCCAGTTCGCGCGCCGGCTCGATGACTTTCGTTTGTATAAAGTCCGTGGTGAGCGCCACCTGCCGATTGGTTCGATCGATTGTCCTGCTCACCAACTCCACCTTGTCGCGAGCTTCCAGGGCAGTATCGCTGACGAGTGATTTGAGTTCAGCAACTTCACTCTTTACTATCGCCAACGATTCGGAGAAGTGCATCGTCGCTGTCGAAAGATGACCCGACACTGCGTTGAACTGTTCGGCGATGAACTTACCTTGAACAGCAATCTGTTTGCCCTGCTCACTTATCACCGTGACGCGTTCAATCAATGGCTCCATCTTACTTTCAAGGCGTCCAACCGATTTCACCGCGCGATTGACGAACACAGCAATAGCCACCATCGCAATTGCGATAACGATAAACGACGCCGCAATCACAACCATGATCCAGAAGAGCGGATCGCGAGCGGATATTTGAAGGGCCAGGAAAGTCATTTGCTGGTTATTGCCGATTTCCGATTGCCGACTGAAGAAAAATTGGAAATCGGCAATCTACAATCGGCAATGATTCAGTTCGCCTTCTCTCCGTAGTTCGGAGCAGCTTCAATACGGCCCGACATTTCAGTCTTGCGCTTCTCTTCCTGGTAAGCTTTCTTGCCGGCATCGATTGCAGCAGCGACCGTGTTGGTTTGTCGAGTTGCGGCGTCACGAGCTGTTTGTGCCACTTCGCCAACTTTGTCAGCAGCTTGAGAATAGAGTTCAGCAGCGCGATCACGAGTAGCTTCATAGTACTCGCCGGCACGTTCGCGACCAGTCTGATAATACTCGCCGGCCCTTTCGCCGAGTTGCTGAGCCGCTTCGCGCGAACGGTCAATGCCTTTTCGAGTGGCATCAGCGATATCGCCGCGTAGTTCCTGACCTGACTTAGGAGCAAAAAGCAGGGCAATCACCGCTCCAATGCCTCCGCCAATCAGCAGGTAAGTTAGTCTGGTTGAGATGCTGTCGCCGCTATCTCGCCGATAATCGTCGTGTCCCATTTTCTTGGGTCCTTTCTTGTAAGCGAAGTCCAATTGCTTCGCTGGTTTCGTAAAAATTACGAGGGATTATTCAGTATTGGACTATAACAAATGGGACCAGAGAGAGGAAAGCGCAACCAATCATTTTCCATACATCATTTGACATTTTTCAGTTGCCAGTTGTCCGACGAACTTTGGCTTGTCGTGGGAACCCTACACGCTCTCACATTCTATTAGCCACCTTCAATCCAAGCGCGACAAACTAAAGTTCGTCGGACATCCAACACATGACCAACTGAAAATGTCAAATGATGTATAGAAAATGGCTCGATCTTAGTCGTCCCGATCTCGCTTCCCGCTTCCGTTGTACTGCTCCAACTTCCGATAGAGCGTCTTTCGCCCAATGCCGAGTGCGCGAGCCGCGTGTGATTTGTCGCCTTCTGTGTAATCCAGCGTCGCCTCGATTGCCTGCCGCTCAATCTCTTCCATTGAAGACGGAACCGTCACCTCAAACGTTGTGGTCCGGCCTTCGCTCGCGGCCCTCGCCCGTTCAACTTTGATCCGGTCTCTGGCTTCAAGTGCGATCTTCGAAATGGCTTCGGGCAAGTCTTCCAACTCAATCTGTCTTCCGGATGCAATGATTACAGCTCGCTCGATCGCGTTTTCCAGTTCGCGCACGTTTCCCTGCCACTCGTAAGTGATCAGAGCCTGGAGTGCATCCTTTGAAATCCCGGAAATGAATCGGCCAGTTTTCTGTTTGTAGTGCTCGATGAAGTGAATCACGAGCGGATGAATGTCTTCGGGGCGTTCACGCAACGAGGGTAGCTTTATCGGAAAGACCGACAACCTGTAAAAAAGATCCTGACGAAAACTTCCAAGCTCCACTGCTCGCTTCAAATCAACATTCGAGGCCGCAATCACCCGCACATCTGTCTTGACTACTTCACTTCCACCGACACGCGTGAACTCTCCATCCTGCATAACCCTGAGCAGTCGGACCTGAGCCGACAAACTCATCTCACCGACTTCATCCAGAAACAATGTTCCACCGTTTGCCTCTTCAAAACGTCCGCGACGCAAAGCGCGCGCATCAGTGAACGCGCCTTTTTCATGTCCAAACAGCTCAGACTCAATCAGCGTTTCGGGAATCGCGCCGCAGTTGAGTTTCACATAAGGCTGGTCCTCGCGACCCGAATTGTAGTGAATCAAGTTAGCGAGCAACTCCTTCCCAGTTCCGGATTCACCTTCAATCAAAACAGTCGTTTGTGTATCAGCAACACTCAATGCGAGTTCAATCGCGCGTCTGATCGCTGCGGTCTGTCCGATGATTCGTTCTTCGCCATAACGCTCGTGCAGCGCACTCCGCAGATGCATGATCTCAGCGGAAAGCTGATCGCGTTCAAGCGCGGTGCCGATCTGGTCGGCGATGCCTTCGACCAGGGCTACCTCGTGTTCCTGAAATCCTTCTCTGGCTTCACTCCAAACGAGCCCAAGCAATCCAAATGTTTGACCACCAACACGAACAGGCGCGACGAGTGCGGCTCGACCCCCGAGTATCGAGTTGAACAGCATTCGAAACGGAAACGGCAAGTCAGTTTCAAGTAGACGCAATGTCTTGCCTTGCGCCACGACTTCAACCATCGCGGGAAACGCCGTGACGTCGAGCGACTGACCATGCTGATCGAGAAGTCCCTGGACCTGATCGATCGAGGCGTGCGGGGCGGCCTTGAAGGCTGCGAGGCTTATTCGATTCGCGTTTCGATCCAATACTCCGAGCGCGGAGTAGTCCGCACCGACCAGTGCGACAGCGCGTTCGAGAACTAAACCTGACACTTCACGAAAGTCCGACCTGGCATTCAGTGCGTTTGCTATTGAAAGGAGTGCACGCTTTGTTTCCGCCTCACGCTCCTTGTCGGTGTACAACCTGGTGTATTGATAGCCGACCGCGATCTGCCCCGCAATGGACTGCAGAAACGAGACCTCGTCATCGAGCCACTCTCGAAGTGTCCGAGTCATGTGAAGCCCGACGAGTCCCAGAACGTCATCACCGAGAATCACGGGCACGACCAGTAAAGATCGTGTGCCCAAACTTGCGGCAAGGAACCGGACTTTCTGGTCCAACCCCGGTGCCGCCGTATCGTCCAAACGAATGGGTTTCCTGATATCGACCCGATCCGAAAGCTGTTTCAAATCAAGTGGAATGACCGTACCCAGGCTGGAAGCAACATCGCTGGACGAGCGCCACTCATGACTGATTCGCAGCTCGCTCGCCGAAGTGAGCTGGATAACGTCACACCGATCGACATTCGTCATCCGACCGAGTTCAGACACGATGACATTGAGAAAACGATCGAGATTGATAGCACTGGGCAGAGTCATCGCAAGACGATTGATAATCGCCTCACGCGCTTCGTGCATTTTGATCTTGCGTTCTAGTGACAGTGACTGTGCGCTATTTGACATGTTGAAGCGTCGGGATCATAGACGAGCCAACCCCGACTTGCAAAAGAACCGAGTTAGTTGCCGATTTCCGATTGCCAATTGCCAATTTGAGGACACCTGATCACGGATAACTCGGCACAAATCGGCAATCGGAAATCGGCAATTGCCTCGCCCCGATCTGGCCCGTATAATCCAATTCATGCCGATTTACGAGTACGAGTGCCGGAAGTGCCAAGCACACACGGAAGCCTTTCAAAAACTCAGCGACAAGCCTTTGACCAGGTGTAAGAAGTGTGGCGGTCGACTGGAGAAGGTAATCTCCGCACCGGCGATTCAATTTAAAGGTTCAGGCTGGTACGTGACCGATTACTCTAATAAGGCAACTAAGAGCGACAAGTCGGAATCCGAACCAGCAGCGGAAAAGAAGTCCGATAAGAAGTCCAAAGAGAACTCCCCGGCGAAATCAACTACCGACAAAGCTTCGCCTCCAAAAGCTTCTGGCGATTAACTCGTTGCCATGGCGGCCGTATTGGGTAGGTCAACCTTCTCAGCACCTTTAAGTCGCAGACACAAGGTATACCCGCGCGCACTCGTGGCTTTTGTTGCTGTAGCCACAATCGCAACCTCATTACTGGCACAATCGGGCAATCGTCCGCTTGCAAGCGCCACGGGCGGAGTGATGGTGAATGTTGTCGCTCGACGTGAGGACAATAAAACGACGCCGATCAGCAGCAAAGAGTTATCTGTTTACGATAACGGCATAGAGCAAGCAATCAGAAACTTCACTCCCGATCCATCTCCCGCGCACATCGTCTTGTTGGTAGACAATTCGTTAACGATCCGAGCTGACGTTGAAAAACTCGAGCAGGCAACGCGCGAGTTTGCTTATGAGATTTACGAAGGCGACAAGCTTTTAATCGTTGGCTACGACGAGCACGCAGAGATTGTTGCCGATTGGACCGACAACGCCAAATCAATCGAATCGTCACTCAAACTATTTCGCAAGAAGGGTCAGCCATTTCTATTCGATGCGATTCGTGCAGTTATCGAAGAAGCGCTTCGCCCGCTGCAGGGACAGAAGCGAATCATCGTTGTGATTAGCGACGGGCTGGACCGCGGCAGCAAAGCCAGCTTCGAACAAACGATGGCTGAACTACAAGTCGAAAACATCGTGGTCTATGCAGTGCAGGCGGTGGATCGAACTCGAGGAGCCATTCGTAGGGATGTGCCAAAACCGCGTGTGGTAATCGACAAGCTGGCAGAAGGAACAGGCGGTCAGATCTTTGCAATCGATCATGCAGCCGATGCAGCGAAGGCGATCTGCGATGAGTTGCGCAAGAACCGTTACGTGCTTTCATACGTGCCTTCGAGCACGCCGTTCGGTCAACCACGCAGTTTGCTGGTTGTAGGTAATGAAGGAATTTTGGTGCGGGCGAAGTCGATGCAGCAACCCAACTAAGGAATTTCAGATTTAAGATTTCAGATTGAAGATTGTGCTTTGTACTTTGTGCTTTGGGTCAGACAATATACTGAAACCAATAAAAATTCGAAGCACAAAGCACAATCTTCAATCTGAAATCTTAAATCTGAAATTCAGTGCTTCTTCCTCGAATACAAATAAAACAGCACTCCCATAATTATCAGCACCAGGGTTTCCATGAAGACAAAGAATCGAGGAACGAAGTTTCCTTGTTCGTCAAGCGAATCGGAATATGAAATATAAGTGCCCAGGATCAAACCGGCTGCGATCCAAACGATCTGACGTTTCCTATCCCACATAGATTATTGCCGATTTCCAATTGCCGATTTCCGATTTTTGCCGTATGGATCTTAACGAGCTATTTGGCGCAAGAAGCAATGGGCAATCGGCAATCGAAAATCGGCAATCATCTGAACTTTCGAAACAATCCTGTCGTTATCTGAGCCAGCTATGTTCTGCCCCAAATGCAGCCAGGCACAATCGTCAGATGAGATGCGCTATTGCTCGCGCTGTGGCTTTCCTTTGGAGACCGTGACGCTCTTACTAAACAGCGACGGCGTGCTTCCTACACAACCAGCTGATCCTAATCGGCGCTCCCACAGATCGCGAGTTGCGACCGAAAGCTTAATCCTAACTATCTTTTCCTGGGCAATCGCCATGATCTGCACCTTCTGGTTTGACGCACACGGCATTTACGAAGGTGTTGCAAAGATTGGTGCGTTCACATTTTTCATGCTTGGCTTCATCGGATTGTTCCGCTTCCTTTACGCTTTCCTGTTCCTGAAGGTGGATCCAGTGGAAACAAAGAGGAGGCAACGATCGATTGCCGAACCGAAACCGGCCGAGCTGCCACCGCAGCAAACCATACCTATTAGCGACTTCCCGCGCCGAACCAACACCCGCGAAATGGCCCCGCAACCCAGCGTTACGGAGAACACGACTCGGTTCCTGGAAGAAGATAGGTAGTGCGAATAGGTCTTATAAGTCTTATGGGTCCTATTAACTCTATTTCAACAGACCCGACAGCCAATGCATGATATTCAACGTAAGCTGTTTGTTATCAATGCCGGGGTAATTCATTCCGATAGGTTCATTCTCCGGAGGATTCCCGAGAAGGGCCGACAACATATCAGCTTCAGCAAGTACCACAACTTTTCCTCCACCAAACCTTATCGCCAGACCCTGTGCTTTGCCGGCAGCGGAGGTGGCAGAAGTCGCCTGCCCATCATCATTCCGTTTAACGTCACGAGCGGAGTCGGCAAGTCTCAGAAAGGCAAACGCGTCCTGGCCACCTTTCATCGACTGGCCAGCGAAAACAACCACACGCCCGATCTTTTCGGATGTATCACGTCCACTGGTGATTGGATGATCCAGGAGCTGATGATTGTCGCGAGAGTAAACAATCAGGCTTGCCCGAAACTCTTCAGCGCTATTGGCGGAGTCCTCAGTAACACTACTTTCCATCTCAACGCCAAATTGTTTCGCGAGAGTCGCTGCAGACTTTCCAAACGGACCTGGATCAGCAATCAACAACAGTGACCCACCACTCTTCACCCAATCGCGGACCGCTTCACACTCTTCGTCTGAAAATGCGGGCTTATCTGCGCCAGCTTCGTCAATGTCCTCTGCTAATGCATTCGCAATCACGAGCAGCTTAAAGCTCTCAAGTGATTTCTTCGTGAATGACTGACGGTTAACGACGATTCGATAGCCATCGTTCATCAAAAGGTCAGCAAACGGTTTATAGCGGCCGGTGGAGGTGTGAAAGTTGTAATGAGCTTCATCAAACATCACTCGGGGTGAGGTTTTCGAATAGGCAGGATGCTCGACGATAGTCTTGTAAGTTGTATCCGGAAGATGTTGCGCGACAGCGGTGCTTGCACACAGAAGGATAATTACCAGCAGATTGGTCATACGATGGATTGAACGAAAATAGGTTGGGGAGCACTTCTTCTCTGTGTAACTCGGTGTCTCTGCCGCTCTGTGGTGAATAGGAACGCTCGATCACCACCGAGGCACGGCACAGAGATTCACAGAGAAAACAAACTAAACGCGAGCTCTAAGCTTCGACAATCTTTCAGCCGCGCGATTCAGCGTTTCATCCTTTTTACAAAAACAGAATCTTACTTGCTGCTTGCCAAGACTTGAAACACTGTAAAAGCTCGAGCCGGGTACACATGCCACTCCAATTTCGCGAATCAAATGTTTCGTAAACTCTACATCATCTGAAAAACCAAAAGCAGAGATGTCGGTCATTATGTAGTAGGCACCATCGGGGACGAAGGTTGAGAATCCTGCACCCTCGAGCACCGGCAACAACACATCGCGACGAACCTGATATTCCCTTTGCAATTTTTCGTAGTAGTCACCAGGCAACGAGAGTGCATATGCTCCAGCCGCTTGCAATGGCGCTGCAGCACCCACAGTTAGAAAGTCATGCACTTTGCGTATGCCGTTTGTGATTTCTGGCGGTGCAATGCAATAGCCAACTCGCCAGCCGGTCACCGAATAAGTCTTAGACATCGAGTTGACGATAACCGTTCGCTCACGCATGCCCTCGAGCTGGGCCATTGAAATGTGTTTTATTTCGGCGCCGTCACGTGGATACAGAATGTGTTCGTAGATTTCATCAGTGAAGCAAAGTGCATCGAACTCCTTGCATAACGAGGCGATGAACTCCATCTCATCACGAGTGAAAACTTTTCCGGTTGGGTTGTTCGGATTGCAAACGATAATTGCCCTGGTCTTTTCGTTGAATGCTGCGCGCAGTTCGGCCCTGTCAAAGCTCCAATCAGGCGCGCGCAGAGAAACATACCGCGGCGTGGCATCTGAAAGAATCGCGTCGGGTCCGTAGTTCTCGTAGAAGGGCTCAAACACGACGACTTCATCACCTGGATCGACTGTGGCCATCATCGCTGAGATCATTCCCTCAGTTGATCCGCAGGTAACCGTGATTTCCGTTTCAGGATCAATTTCAAATCCCAGGTACCACCTGGTCTTTCTGGCAATAGCGTCGCGAAAGTCTTTCGAACCCCAGGTGATCGCATACTGATTCACATCATTAGCGATCGCTTGCATTGCCTTCTCTTTGATGTCGTCGGGAGCGGCAAAATCAGGAAAGCCCTGCGAGAGATTGACGGCGCCATGCTTGAGCGCCTCGCGAGTCATCTCGCGAATTACAGATTCGGTAAATGAACTTGCTTTACGGGAGACGTAACGGTTCTTTGAAGTAGAGGCGGTAGACATCGATTAACCAATTCATTTGTCCTTTGAATGATTACCAAATCGAACCGCCGCCATGCTCTCACAGGGGTATGACTGTGGCAAGCACGGTTGACCGCAGGCCAGCGCGACTGCGAAGTTGGCTTCGATGAAGAGAACTCGCGGCGTAACGTTTCACAGGGTGCTTCCTGGTTTGTTGGTTCTTACTTCGTCTCTATGCAATCTCTGCGTTCTCTGTGTCGCTGTGGTAAGTAGACAGCAAGAGACCAAAATCACCACAGAGACACAGAGGACACAGAGATCACACAGAGAAAGCCGGATTGAAAATACCGAGGCACTCGCGAAGTTCTTCCAAACACTCGCATCCGCCCAAGCCAAACAACGCATTGACCCCGTTCGAATCATGCACTTCGGTGATTCACATGTCGCTGCCGATGTCCTGACTCGCGAAATCCGTGAACGATTCCAGGTAGACTTTGGCGACGGAGGAGCCGGCTTCATCGTGCCGCGTAATCCGATGGCGACCAAAAGACGTGGTGTCTCGTCAGGCTTCACAGAAGGTTGGGTGGTGGAAGGGATCGGCGGCAAATATTCCGCAGACGCGCTGTACGGTCCCGCTGGTATCAACATAGCAACAAGTGATCCCGGTGAGCGCGCATGGCTTGAAGCGTCAGCTAATCATTTTGAAGTCTACTTCGCGCGACAACCCAATGGTGGCAAGGTAGAAATCACGATCGATGGAGTGGATGCACTCGAAGAACCATTGCTACTCAATTCACGAGTGTCGAAGTTGGATTCTATCGCCATCGATGTACCCGATGATGCGCCACACCGGCTTGAAGTGCGGACATTGAGTCCTGGTCGTGTCCGGTTGCTTGGAATTGTTGCCGAGCATTTATCGGGTGGCGTGAGTTACGACGTGTTTGGGATCAATGGAGCTAAAGCCATTCGCATCCTTAGCTGGAACCAAGCGGCGTTAATTGCGGCAATCAAAGCGCGCGACCCGAACCTGATAATCCTCGCGTATGGAACAAACGAATTGACTGACGGTACGTGGACCGCAACCTCGTACGAGTCGCTACTGGCTGAAATTCTTCAACTCTTTCACAAAGCAGCACCAAACGCATCCATTATCGTCTTCGGCCCACCCGACCGCGGTGACCTGCCGTTGACTGCGCAGCTGAAGGAACTCATTTCTGCAGAGCATAGAGCCGCACTGGCGAACAATGCGGCGTTCTGGAGCGCATTCGATGCAATGGGCGCGGCGGGTTCAATCCTGAAGTGGGCGCGCATAGGACTGGCCCAACCAGATCGCGTGCACTTGACCACGGCCGGCTACACGAAACTGGCAGATATGTTCTACGAAGATCTTCAGCGAGCTCGTCGGGGCAGTAGCCCGACTGTCAAGGAGGGCTCGTCGCGGCCAACTCTGAGATCTCTGGACATCAGCCCTCCTTGACAGTCGGGCTACTGCCCCGATGTGGACAACCACAGTTTAATTTTGCATTCGCACTCAACTCACCATCATGGCTCTCCTTCGCTGACACCGTTGCCGCAACGCTAATCAAAATCTCTCAAACAAAGAAAATAGCGCGTGAAGGTTGGCTATGAGCTGACACAAAGACGCGCATGCTATTCACAACCGGGAAATACTGGCTCTTCCTGACGATCGTTTTCTTCCTCTATTGGTCTGTCGCTCGACGGCGCAGCCCACGCGTCGCCGTTATCCTGCTCGCCAGCTACTACTTTTACGCACTCTGGAACCCCGCATTCATTCCACTACTCTTTGGGCTTTCAACAATCGACTTTCTGACAGCGCGCGGAATTTCACTAACAACTCGCCCGCGCCTGCGTCGTGCACTCTTAATCACCAGCACACTGACGGACGTAGGCACACTGATCGTTTTCAAGTACTTCAACTTCTTCAGCACCTCCACAACAGCCCTGCTTGAGCTACTCGACGTACAGACGAGGTCTTTCCTCATCGAAGACCTCGTCATTCCTTTAGGTCTTTCGTTCTTAACTTTTCGTTCGCTGAGTTATGTGATTGACGTCTATCGCAAAACAATGCCGGCAACCGACCGCTACTTCGACTATCTCGCGTTCGTTGCGTTTTTCCCGACTTTGATTGCTGGACCGGTAGTAAGAGCCAAAGAGCTCCTGCCGCAGTTCTCACAACCGAAAATGGAGAACGAACAAGGTGTCGAAGCAATCTTTCTGATACTTGTCGGACTCGTAAAAAAAGTTGCTATCGCTGACATGATCGGGATGAACCTCGTCGATCGCGTTTTTGATCAGCCTCAGCTTTACTCGTCGCTCGAAACACTTGTGGCAATCTACGGCTACGCACTTCAGATCTACTGCGACTTCTCGGGATACAGCGACATCGCCATTGGCTCCGCGATGCTGCTTGGATTCAAACTACCTGACAATTTCAACTCACCCTATCGCGCACAGAACCTGCGGGACTTCTGGAAGCGTTGGCACATCACGCTTTCCAACTGGCTGTTTGATTATGTCTATATCTCTATCGGTGGTTTGAGAAAAAGACGCTTCAATCTTTATCGCAACCTCTTCCTCACTTTCTTAATAGGTGGACTGTGGCACGGCGCCTCCTGGACGTTTGTTATGTGGGGAGCCATGCATGGTCTCGGACTGTCAGTCACACACTGGTGGAGCGGTAGGCGCACACATAAACCAAGCCAATCATACTGGCCAAAAGTTGTTGCGACAGTCGCAACGTTTCATTTCGTCTGTCTCACCTGGATCGTTTTTCGCAGCCAGGATCTTTCGCAAGCAATTGCAGTTTTGAAACGACTGACCACTTTCCAGTTCTCAACCTCGAATTTACCAACGTCTCTCTTATTACTACTCATTTTAGGTTTTGCTTCTCATTTCATTCCGACCAGAGCGACCACCAGATTGCGTGAAGCATGGCGATGGTTGCCCGCTCCTGCCCAGGCCGTGGTTGTGCTCTCAATTGCTTTTTGTCTCTATTACGTCTCGGGAGCAGAGGTGCAATTTATCTATGGAAACTTCTGAATCAATAAACAGGCTCAAACACATTGGCAGGTTCGACAAATCGACGCGCACGATCGTGTTTGTGATCGTCTTTGCCTTACTGCCGTTAACGATTCCGCGTTTGCAAGCCAGGTTAGTTATTAAAGGGCAAAACTATCGCGAACTTTTGCCCCACGCGAGCGAGCTCGTTTCCTTTACACAGCATTCAGCCTCCGCGAACACGCTTCCAACGAATGACGAGAACCCAGCTGAACCATCCAGCCCTCCAAAGCCGACGAATCAGGTGTGTGGTGATCAATTGATCGAAGACCCCGATCACGCCATGGATTCATTCAACGCTGCTCTGGTTCGAACCGATTCCAGGGAGAAAGGCGCAATTACTCGCATCACGCATTACGGCGATTCACCTATAACGAATGACGGCATTACTGGAACCACGCGACAGTTAATGCAGGAGCGGTTTGGAGACTCAGGTCACGGTTTCATTCTGATCGATCGGCCGTGGGATTGGTATGGTCACCAGGCAATCTCATTTTCACCTGGTGGCGGTTGGATCGATAGCTCGTTTATGAATCCAAGAACACGAGATGGCGAATTCGGACTTGGAGGCGTCGCATTCTTTGGCAATGGACCGGGGAAATATGCGCGGTTTGCGCCAGCGCAGACAGGTAATACCGGAAAGAAGTTTTCACGCTTTGAAATTTACTATCTTCAACAACCAAGGGGTGGGCAATTCACCATTGACGCAAGCGACAATGAAAGTCGACTTGTTTCCACATCTGCCGACCAGGAAAAATCTGCGTTCGCCGAAATTGTGACAAAGGATAGTGCAAACTCGTTTTCGGTGAAGACGGTCAGTGGTGACGTCCGTCTGTTCGGAGCTGTCCTTGAAAACGACGACACTGGCGTTGTTTACGACAGTCTCGGCGTAAACGGTGCTTTTGCAGGTCTGCTCGCAACAGCAATGAACGAGCAACACTGGACCGAACAGTTGCAGCACCGCAACCCAAATCTCGTCGTTCTTAATTACGGCACAAACGAAAGTGAATACGCATCGGACGATCAGATGCAGCGATATGAGCGCGAGCTGAAGGAAGTCGTGCGCCGAGTCCGCATTGCGTTACCAAATGCTTCGATTCTGATCGTTTCGCCGATGGATCGCGGCAAGCGTGCGCCCGGCGGAAGGGTGATCACATTGCCATCGATTCCCAAGATCGTCGAGATGCAACGTCGCGTCGCCCTCGAAACTCACTGTGCATTTCTAAATATGTTTGAAGCAATGGGTGGTGAAGGAACGATGGCCCGATGGCATGAAGGACGAAAACATCTCGTCGGAGGAGACCTGACACACCCGAATGGAGACGGCGGACAGACCGTCGGGACGTTGCTCTATATGGCTTTGATGGAAAGCTACAACGCTTATCGGGAAAGGAACCGATCTTGAGGAAATCTGGTCTTTGGACTTTGGTCTTTGGCCTTCGACAGAATCGCGAATGACTCGAACGTTTAGACCAAAGGCCAAAGGCCAAAGACCTAAGACCAAAGACCAATTACCAAGAAGGACAACAGTTATGTCATTACCACAACCAGTAATCGAATTTCTGAACAACAACGCCGCAACTCTGGGTGTGCCGCAAGTCGCAGTAGATCTTGACCTCTTCAAGAGTGGTGCACTCGACAGTTTCGCGCTCGTCGATTTTGTGACTGTGCTCGAAGAACACTGCGGCATCCGTGTTCCCGATGCTGAGGTCATTCCAGCAAACTTCCGTACGATCGAAGATATCGATCGATACGTTTCGTCGCGACGTCTCGAATCATGAGCTCATTTATCACAGCGACAGGCAGTTACTTGCCGGCCAGAGTTGTAAGTAACGAAGAGCTCGCTGAAAAGCTTGGTTTAACGCCCGAACAGATCTTCAAGTCATCAGGAATAAGACGGCGGCATTGGGCGTCGCCAGGTGAGATTACGAGCGCACTTGGTTGCACAGCGCTGAGGAATACCAATGTCTCTGCA
The DNA here is from genome assembly GCA_036006355.1 of Pyrinomonadaceae bacterium. Taxonomy (GTDB): domain Bacteria; phylum Acidobacteriota; class Blastocatellia; order Pyrinomonadales; family Pyrinomonadaceae; genus PSRF01. The sequence continues at coordinate 40,574 of DASYPT010000165.1, forward strand.
GAAGACATCGATTACCTGATTTTTGGGACGATGACTTCCGATCGGTTCATTCCCGGCTCCGCGCCTGGGGTGCAGGCAGCTCTGAATTTGCGTGAAGTTCCTTGTCTGGATATTCGCCAGGCATGCTGCAACACCCTCTATGGATTGCAACTAGCTAGCGCTTTAGTGACTTCCGGTTTGGCTACCAACGTCGCCGTCTGTTTGGCCGAGGTCCAGTCAGCATTTCTGCGGCTCTCACCGCAGGCGGGAACGACGTCGATGTTGTTCGGAGACGGAGCTGTGGCACTTGTAGTTTCGAGCCAGGGGGAAGCGGGGGCGCTTGAGATCGTCGACGTACACCTCGCAACTGATGGCAAGTACGTCGATGATCTCGGCATAAGAGCACCTGGTTCGGAGTTCAACGGACGAGCGGAGCCTCAGGATTACGAGCCGCGAATGAACGGACAATCGGTGATCTTGCAGGCATCGCGACGCATGTTGTCAGCTTGCCAGACCGTTTTGGATCGAAATTCATTGAGCATCGATGATGTAAGTTGGATCGTCCCGCATCAGGCAAACGCGAATCTACTCACTCAACTGGCACGCGGTCTTAAATTGAAAGATGTGAGCAGAGTCGTGTCAGTGATTGAAAACACTGGAAACACTTCTTCCGCATCGATGGGGATCGCACTCGACACGCTGCGAGGATCCGGAGATCTCAAACAAGGTGAGTTTTTGCTGATGCCTGCATTTGCTGCCGGATTCACATGGGGCGCAGCTTTGTGTCGAGTGGTTTGAAGGATGTAGCACCTTCCAGCAATCTAAAAAGTTGGGAAGGGGGTAAGAAGGGGGTAAGCGGCGAACTAAAGCTCCTCGCAAATTGACCCTGAGCGCACCCCCGCCGGTTCGATTACTGGAGAGATCATGAAATCTGCGGGGGTGCGCTCGGGGTCAATTTGCGAGGAGCTTGAGTTGGCCGCTTACCCCCTTCCCAACTTGTTAGATTCTGGAAGACTGTCGCTCGATCTACGGGATTATCTGCTCGCCCGCGGCCTCACGTTTCAGCTGGTCGAGAATTGATCGAATCGCCGCAGCATAACTACCACTCGGCGCCAGTTCCAGATACTTCTCGTAAGCCGTTACTGCGTCTTTTGGCTTCTCGAGTTTTTCATAAGCAGCTCCGAGCATCTGATAAATCACCGGCTCGCTGTCAGACAATTGATCTATCGCCTTGCGAAACTCCACGACTGCCTCTGCCAACTGTCCTTTGTCTTCCAACACTCTGGCCAGCCCAACGTGTGCCTCTGGTTGGAATCCGTTGCCTTCTCGAATTGAACGACGGAAAGAGCGAATTGCTTCGTCTTCGAATGCTTCCTCGCGATATATCCGTCCTTCGACGGCGGAAGCTTCGGGATAAACCGGTCGCGCGCGTCGCGCAGCATCGATTGCATCATGTGCCTTCCGAAATTGATTCAGATCCATCAGCACTCGCGCGAGTCCAATCTGCGCAGCGGGATATGCGGCTTGCACCTTGATAGCCTCACGGTAGAGATCCGCCGCTTTCTCTCGATCAGTGTCGTCCTTTGCCTGCTCTCTCGCCATTTCCGCTTGCTGAAAGATCAACTCCGCTTTGTCCGTGGTCGTAACCAGTTTGACGGCGACCGAGCGACGACCGGGAATCAGAGGCATCGTTGTTTCTTTGAAGCCGCCTGCGCGAACGCGAACGGTATGACGTCCTGGGTTAAGCCTGGTGATCGCTAAGTTGCCTGAAGCGTCAGTTATTCCGCGACGAATTTCATCGATCCAAACAATCGCGTTCGGCTCGGAGGTGATGGTGAGCACTGACTCTGATGTCCGCGCGTTTGGCTTTTGTGTTTGACTCGAGGGGGAGGAATTAAGAAGCAGAACTGCTGTCAGTAAGAGAATTTTCACAGCATCCCCCGGGAATTTCAGGTTTAAGATTTCGGATTTAAGATTCGTGTTGTTTCGTGTAATTTTCGTGGATCGCTTTTCTCGGTAGCATGGAGACGATCCACGAAGTCACACGAAACAACACGAATCTTAAATCTGAAATCTCAAATAAACTTACTCTTCGAAGTGTTCATCACCAACACGACGTTTCTTGACACTCGGATTCGAGGGTGCTGGAGTTGCACTCGGAGGCGCGGTTACGGCTCTCGCCCCAACTTCAGCTCTGAAGTTTCCCTGCTCATCATAGAGTCGCAGATACTGAAGCCGATTTCTAACAACGCCCTGAACATATCCACGCGTCTCTTTGAAGGGCACAGCTTCAGCCCATTCATCGATTTCGGAAGGCAATGAAGTCGACCATGCCGCAGCTCGCATTGGCCCCGCGTTGTAAGCCGCGGCTACGTACTCGATTCTCCCAAACTTATCAATCTGATCGCGCAGATAAGCGGTGCCTAATTGAATGTTCAATCGAGGGTTGTACAACGACTCGGCTGTTATCTCCTGAGTCACACCGTACTTTCTCGCGGTTAATCGACCTGTCGGAACCAACACCTGCATCAACCCATAGGCGTTGGCGGACGAACGCGAACGCGTCGTGAAAATCGTCTCCTGACGAATCAACCCCGCCACCTGATACGGATCCAGATTCCGCACTCGTGACTCTTGAACAATGATGTCCCAATACTTCAGCGGGTAGAAGACATCCCACTCGTCACGCGTCATCTCCTCCGGCTTCATCTGCGAATAATCAGGAAAGCTGTTCTTCAACGTATTCAACGCATGAACATTGTCGTCGTTGGATCGATAGATCTGAGCGATCGCAAGATTGACTCTTGGACTGTTGGGCGCGCTGTCTTCCGCCGTCGTCAATTCTTTCAGCGCCCACTCATCTAATCCGATGTTCGAGAGTTCATCAGCCTTGACTATTCTCGACTCTTGTTCAGATCCGGCGGTCTCTTCGGCAACTGTTACTGTTTGAAGATTGGCTATCGCTCGTCCAACCATCGAATCAGCCGGAAACGTCTTTGGTTGAGTTGAGCGGGCCAAAACATCCAAACGCTGCTTCGCCAGGTAACCGTACCAATTCGCATCGTAACGGGCCTGCATTGCTTCGTAGAGCGCACGGGCCTCGGACAACTTGCCTGCCCGTTCAGAGTCGCGGGCTGCCCAGTATCCAGCGCGACCACGGTTGTCCGTATTCTTGTCGGCATAGAGTGCCAGGTGTTCGGTCAGCAAACGAGACGACTCTGCGAAACTCTTTGCCTCATGCTGTTCCCAGGCCAGATTAAACTGTGCCTGCGCAACTTCGGCCGCCCCTGGATACGAATTGACTGCCGCACGGAAGAAGTATGTCGCGTCAGTATTGTTCTTAGCGTCGTCGGCAATCTGACCAACTGCAACGAGCGTGCGCGGCGCAGAAGGACTGGTAGAAAAATTCTTGCGCAACTCCTCAACCGTTGCTCTGGCCTGCTCCCATTGCTTCGCGCGGGCATAAGTTTGCGCGAGGTAGGACAAAGCTTGAGCACGAGTCTCGGCTGCTGATGTTGGGATGTTTGTTAGAGCAGCAACTGCTTCCGGAGTCTTGCGAGCGTTGTAAGCAGCAATTCCCCGCCTCAGCTGGTTCTCGGTGCTGGCGGTTGTGGGAAACTTGGCGAATGCCTCGCCGTAGGAAGCAACCGCATCACCATATCTCTTACTGTCGAACAAATGGTTCGCACGAGCAATCGCTTCTTCAGCGGAGGCAGGTGAGGTGGTCGAACCCAGTCGAGTGATTGAGGCCGCGGCTTCAGTGCTCTCAGCTGAAGCAGGCGCGAAAAAGTAAATACGTCGATAACTTGCCAGGGCTTTTGTCGTGTCCGAAGTTTGTTCGTAAGCCTTTGCGACAACGAACAAAGCGCCAGCGTCGTCAGCCTGCGTCAAACCTTTAAGAAGTAGCGGAACTGCTGAGGCTTCGCTGCTCTTCATCAACAACGCAGCCGAGCGCAGAGCAGCATCGCGCGCCCGGATTGACGTTGGATAATCCTGTAATAACTCTTGGTAGATGGCTCGTGCTTCGGCGTCTTTTCCCAGCTCCTCGAGTGCATTGCCGCGCATTAACAACGCGTAATCGTAAACGGACGTTTGCTCGCGAATCACAGACGCATCAAGCATTGACACTGCACCAGCAAAGTCACGGGCGTTTAACTTGATTCGTGCTCGCAGCATCCGAGCCAGGGCCGCAACCTTTGTTCGCGGAAACTGGTTCTCAATTCCAGCGACTACGTCTTCAGAAGGCAGCACATCGTTGCGCGTCATCGTGCGCAAGCTCTCGAGTGCTTTGCGTTCAGCGGGAGTTTGGGGATGAGTGCGACAACTCGCACTAAGAAGGAAGGGAAGTGACGCTACGGTCAGAACGGCAACGCCGATTATGACAAAAAGGAGTCGATGTTTACCGATAGGATGATTCACTACAAAACAGGAACGGTCTTTGGTCTTTGGTTTTCGGCCTTTGGCCTTCCTTTTTTTTCCAGTCCTCGATTCTGCCGAAGATCAAAAGCCAAAGACCAAAAGCTCCAGCATATCGGACAAAGGCTTTGTTGCCGACTTATGCGTTGACCGTTGCTCCGGGATAGTTCGAGCCCAACTTTGAAGCATCGCCTTCCGCCAGGGTGTTGACGAGTTCGCCGTGAAAGTAATCATAACGAGCCGCTACTTCCGCTTTTACACGCTTGTCATACATTTCTCGTGAACGGTCGATGTACTCTCGAAGCCGATCGTAAAGGTCGTGTTCCGAACGACCCTCGACTACTTTCTGTTCGTTGTAAAGTTTGATCTCGGAAATCAACAGTCGCGCGAAGCGCCGGGCGTCATTATGCAATCTACGCTCTTCGTCGTTAGCGACGTCGACAGGCAGCTCGGCGTCCTGACCATAACGGCGCCTGCCAAGCGGTGACACAGGTGGTTCTTGCGCCGGCTCACCATACGATCCCGGTTCAGATAAAAGGGATGATTCGTCGGCTGGCGGGGCAGTTGTCTCTGGTTCCGCAATCTCAGCAATGTATTCATCGGAAGATGCGGCTGGTTCAGCAACTGGCTCAGCCTGAACGTAAGGAGTTTCCACAGTCTCAGCGCCTGCGAACGAACCCTCTGACACACTGCTGGGCTCTTCGTATTCACTCGTTGGTGTATAGCTCGCCTCCGCTGGTGCTGGTACGCGTGATTCTTCCACAACACGTTTCGGAGCATGACTCACTGACAGGAGTTCAACCGCCATGCCTGAAACTCTGACTAATGTTTCAAGAGCTTCAAGGCTGATGGATTCTGAATCGAGTCCTGCCGAGTCGGCGTAAAGAACAGCGACCGCTTTTCCACGAACAGTCAATGGAATCGTTACGATACGCTGCGCGGGCTCTTCACCAAGTCGATTCAGAAGCAAGTGGTCGTCGGCATGAGACCCGGCGCCGCCACTCCAGGTTTGTAGCGATTTGGCGGCACTACCGATGATGGTGTCGGAGTCGAGTGAAATCGAAATACTTTGGATGGCGTGATCGCCAACGGTACCTTCGAAGCCACGTCCTCGCCAACCGGTGGCCTGTCCGCCCTTAATGACAAAGAAAGCAACTCGTGGAGCGAATGAGGCGGACCGATTTACTAGCGTCTTCAGGATCTCAGCCTGCGATTTCTGTTCATTAATCTCGAAAATCGCAGCCTTGACGATTGCCATATCACTGGAGGCCTTCGCCCGGGATGATTCCGAGGCGGCCAGGTCAACCCCGCGTTCGTGAGCGGCGCGGAGATGCTCGGCGATGGAAGTAGCCAAACTGCCTTCCATCTGCACGTCGCTTTGGCGCTCGAGCAGACTAGTCAGCGCTTCGTTAAGCTGACCCTGCAGGGAAGCTATTTCCTGTTTGATTGCACTAAGGCGGCCATCGAGGAAACTCTCGATTTCGTGCCGCAAGCTATCTTCCAAATGTCCGTTGACCACAGCTCGCTCCTCCGTCTGGTGAATTGTTTTGTGACGAACCTCAAGGTCTTTGCAGGTAGGGATTTGAACCTAGGGTTTCCCGCCGTGTGTCCGCACTACTGAAAGAGGCTGTCGGGGGCCCGGAGCCTCTAAAGAGCGATTATGGACGGCTGCGGTGAAGCTAGTCAAGAAATCGTTTTCGGAAGCAGGATCTCAGATTTCAGATCTCAGATCCCAGATCTCCCCGACGAGGCCTCCAGTATGGCAAACTAAACGGAGTCGACGCCTGTTTTCGCGGGGAAAAATCTGAGATCGGTTTGGCGTTTCGACGGTCCGACGCACGTTTGGTAAGCTTGGCACCCAGGCCAGAGCAAGATGTCCAAAACCATACTCATCGCCGACGACTACGACGACAATCGTGAGCTACTACGATTCCTTTTGACGACGGCCAAATATGAGGTTTGGGAAGCCAGAAACGGTCAGGAATGTATTGCGTCCGCGCGCGAGAAGTTGCCGGATCTAATAATGGTCGATTTGTCTATGCCGGAGTTGGATGGTTGGGAAGTCTTTCAAACACTCAGGAGTGATGAGACCACAGCTCACATTCCGTGTGTAGCGGTCACTGCACATACGGAAGCGGATTGTGAACGAGCACTTCAGATCGGGTTCATCGCCTTCGTGCCGAAGCCGTTTAAGACGGAAGAGATGTTGGCGACGGTGGCCCGGGTGGTGAGTGGAAACCAATAGGTCGAATAGGTCCTATAGGTCCAATAGGTCTTATTGCTTGTAGACCACCCCACCCTTCATCACAAATTTCACGTGCCTGAGAGATGAGATGTCTCGCGTTGGATCACCCTCCACTGCAATCACGTCAGCAAACAATCCTGATTTCACTTGACCGATCTTCTCGGCCATGTGCAACACGCGCGCGTCAATCGACGTCGCTGAACGCAAAGCGTCAATCACCGGCATTCCAAAATTCACCATCGCTTCAAGTTCACGAACATTGTCGCCGTGCGCAAAAACACCGACGTCACTTCCACTCGCAATCGTAACGCCAGCTTCCAACGCCGCTTTGAAAACAGTCTTCTTTCGTTCTGCATTTGCTCCGGCAATTGCAAGTGTCGGACATAGCGCAACGTTGTGTTCCTTCATCAACCGAAAAATTTCCGGAGTTCCGCCATCACCATGTTCGATTGTTTCGACGCCGGCCAGAGTTGCTCGCCGCATTCCTTCGGTGGTCGTTGCGTGCGCCGCGACAGGAACGTTCGCGCTTCGCGCCGTTTCGACAGCGAGCTTGAGTTCTTCAAGTGAAAATGTCGGCGCTGCACCCTGAGTGCCCCAACGATAATCAGCGTAGACCTTAATCCAGTCCGCACCATGACCAATTTGATCGCGCACCACGCGAGTCAAACTATCTATGCCGTCCGCTTCTTCAGCACCTTGAGGAACACGCCATTCTGAAGCATAACCCTTTGGGCCATAGCTGCCGGTAGCAACTATCGCGCGCGTAACGACCAGCATACGTGGCCCCGGAATGATGCCTTGTTCCACCGCTTGCTTCAGACCAACATCAGCGTATCCGGCGCCTTCTGTGCCCAGATCTCTAATCGTCGTAAAGCCGGCCTGAAGCGTGTTGCGCAGGTGGTTCGTGGCACGTGCGACTCGCAAGCTTAGCGACTCATGTGCGACCTGATCGTTCCAGGGAGTTTCACTATAAGGATGAAGAAGGATATGCGAATGCGCTTCGATAAGACCCGGCAACAAAGTTAATCCGGGAAGATCGATAACCGTTGCGTTTGCCGGAAGGTTGATCGTACTCGCCGGTCCGGCCTCTTCGATCTTCTGACCGCGAACAAGCACAACCCAACCGTCGTGCAACTGCGCCGACTCGCCATCGAAGACACGAGCGGGTTTGAGCAGGTAAATGGTTTCAGGCTGTTGGCTCGGTGTTCTGTTCTGAAGAAGAAATGGGGTTTGCATGAATAGACAGAGAACAAGGAGGAGGGAGCAACGCATGGAGATCCTTTCTTGCGCCTTGTCAGTGAATAGGTCCTATAAGTCCAATAGGTCCTATTCACTGAGGCGGAACAAGTTCTACTTTTCCGAAATCACCACGGTCTGGATCGACGGTGGCAGTGGGTGGTTAGTGCTCTTCGAAAAACCGGCATTTGCAGCCATGCTCTCGATTTCGCGGAACGTGTACGCATCTCCCGAGGCTGTACTGACCAACATCATCATGGAGAAGCCCGCCGCTTGCGGTGGCGTTACGCGATCATCGTTCGGGACAAACTCCAATGTCACTGCGCGACCACCATCAGCCAACGACGCGTGCACTTTCTTCAAGAGCGTTTCACACGTGGGCGGATCAAAGTGGTGTAGGAAGTTTGTCAAAAGGACAAGGTCATAGCCCGTCCCGTAGTCAACATCGAAAGCACTCCCTTTGATTGTGCTGTACCTGTCAGACAAACCAGCCTTGGCCGCATTCTCCTTTGCGACTTCCAACACGTTGGGCCAATCAAGAGCGACTACTTCCACCTGTGGGTTGTTGGCGGCGAATGCCTGTCCATACAAACCGTGACCGGCAGCAATGTCCAGAATCTTCAATTTCCGATCAGCCTGTGGATCTACAAGCTTCGCCATCAGCTGCGCAGGCATCGCCATCATCGGCGCCATCGCTCGCGCGAACTTGACCCACACGGGGTTGTCATGACTCACGGTTCCTTCACCGTCGAGCGTTGTGCCACCTCTACGTACAGCTTCCGTCATGTTTCTCGACGGTTCAGTCAACATTGGGTCACAAAGAAATTCGGTAGCTCCACCGAGGTACGCCGGTGAATGCTTATCAAGAAAGACTGAAGAATCGAGCGTCAGGGCATACTTATTGTTTTCCTTGGTCAACATTCCCATGATCGTCAAATAATCACAGAGAACGCGAACTCCTTTCTCTGAAGCATTGCAACGCTTCGCAATGTCAGCAGCAGTTGTGTTCCCCTCGGCAATCGCCGTGAACACTTCGAGGTCGATACCAGCTTTCAACGCCTCGGTTTGTTGATAGGCATTGATAGTTTGAAAAAAGAGTTGTGGGGAGGGTTGTTGGGACGCAGGACTAGACATAATGATTCCTTTCTCTGGGTAAATTTGCGGTGACCAATCTTAGCCTAGAAACCAACATTGGTCATTTGAAGGAGGCATAGGTCGTATAAGTCGTATAAGTCCTATTGGTCCTCTCGAACTCAGCGAATCGGATCCCGCAACACCATCTCTGCAACCACCGCCGCCGTCTGCGCGGCTTGTGGATGGCTCCGGCGCAGGCCGGCTACCTGCAAAAGTGCCTCGCCGGTGCGTGAAAACATGCGAAAGAGATCTCCTTCTTCTGCCCTGGTCATTCTCACGATCTCGGACCATTCAGTGCCGCCAGCCCATAACACCGCCGCACCCGCCGCTGAAAAGTTGAGCTCCGGCGCCGGTTCAACGCCCTGCTTCCATTCCTCTCCGGAAACTTTGAATCCGATTTCTTCGAACCGAGTTAGCGACGCAACAATGTCGTCATCCAATTCAAGCTCACCATAATCACGATCCTCGTCGGCGGTTAGCGCAGCCATGATTCCCGCGAAATGTCGATGTTGAAGCGAATTAAAGAGTCCACTCTCGAGCGCTTCACCGACAAGCAACGGACGATCGATATGCAGATCAGCGAGCCAGCGACCTCTCTCAGTAACTTTCTCATTCTCGAAATCGAGATAACCAAAAACAGACAAAACCCTTGCTCGCTTTTCAAAAGGCTCCCAGACCTCGCCACGCAATCCTTCGATTCCTCGCGATGCTCGTTGATAGTCCTCAGCGATTTCATGTAAATCCCACAAGAGCTCCGTGCAACGAAGGCGATCTGCACCCGTAATTTCAGGAGGCAGTAATCGGTCGATGCTATCGTCGAGCAGTTGTATTGTCTCAAGCTCTTCCTCGTCAGCATCGCGCAACCGCGGCTCGGCAAGTACCAATTCCTTTCCTCGTTGATGGATCTCCTCGAACGCGCTTTCGATTTCATCTTCTCTTAACCGATAAACCGGACTGTAAACCCGCCCAATCCTTTCCTGGGGAAAACTCGCAGTGCTTCCGTCCTCACGAAAACCGCGCACACTGCCATCGCGTTTCTCAAATACCATTACCAAACGCTTACCACTCCTGCCGACGCCTACAACGCGACCTGGCTTCACCACATTGTTCAGCCACCCGGTAAACAACTCAGCACGTGTTTGCGGCTTTGCTTCCTGAAGGCGAGCCTTCGCGGCAATGAGACGTTCAAGCCCGAGCACCGTGTCTACAGACAATCCGAATCCAGCCTCGCGCAGTCGAGTTTCGATAATCTTTTCACTATCCGCTCGCGATTTCTGCAGTTGATGAATTCGTTGGGCGAGATCTCGATAAGCAAAACTTCGCTCAGCGATCTCTCGAACGCTTCCAAAACTTCCGTACGCATCGAGTAGGTTCAATAGAGTGGTGTAAGTGGCCCGAAACTGACTTACGAGTGGATCGGGCGACGCTTTGAGTAACTGAGCAATACGTTCCGGATCCTGATGCAATCCCGGCGCAGCGACAACAAACCCAACATTGTCGCGGCCGCGTCGTCCTGCTCTTCCCGTCATCTGTTGAAGTTCGGAGGCGCTTAGCGCACGCCAACCATTTCCAGTGCGTGCGTCAGCGCCAGTTAACACAACACTGCGCGCAGGAAAATCAACACCGGCGGCAACGGTTGCCGTTGCGAAGATTGCATCCAGCAAACCAGCGCTCATTAACTTTTCTATCACAAGTTTCCAGGCAGGGATGTGACCCGCATGATGCGAAGCGACGCCACCACGGATGATTGTGTCCCAATGTCTGTGACCGCGCACTTCCGGATTTTGATCCACGAATGAACGCATGAAGTGCAGTCGCGCCTCTCGTCGCTTCTCATTCGGATCGCGACGAGAGAGCGCAGCTTCCTGCGCAGCTTGATCGCAACGCCGTCGAGTTGGCATGAAAATAATTGCCGGGAGCAGGTTGTATGAATCGAGCGCCGAAAGCAGAGTAGCTGATGGCATCTCGGGCATGCGGAGTTTCATTCGTGATTAGCGGGCCGAATAGGTCCTATAGGTCGCATAGGTCCTATTTTCGGCGTCCTCTTCCAAAATTTCTCGCCCCTTCCCGATCCGCATTCGATCTCTCAATCAATTGCGCAATCTCCGCGTTGAGTTTTCCTGCATCATTGAGTAGCGGTAGTAATCGCTTGTCCGGCAGCAACACAGCTGAACGAAGAGGCACAGGGCGTTTTGGCGGTCCACTGATTACCTGACATTCAATGCCTCGCACCTCCTCCAACCACGAAGCAAAGTCATACGCATTGCCGATTGTCGCCGAAAGCAACAACAACCGAATCCTGGGCGGTGTCAGGATGATCGCCTCTTCCCAAACATGTCCGCGATCTTCATCGGCGAGATAGTGCGCCTCATCGAGCACGACTAAATCAGCCGTGACTTCACTACCGCCTCGCAATGAATCGAAGAGTTGATTGCGATAGATCTCAGTGGTCCCAACAATCAGTGGCGCATCTGAATTCTCTTTTCTATCGCCGGTGAGGATGCCGACACGATCGGCTCCAAACTCGTCGATGAATTCCTGGTACTTTGAATTGGTAAGTGCTTTTAGGGGTGTCGTGTACCAGGAACGTTTGCCATTCTCGAGAAGCCGCCGAATCTCCTCGCGAGCGATCCACGTCTTTCCGCTGCCGGTCGGAGCGGTAACCAGGACATCATTTAGTTCAAGCGCGGCAAGTGCCTCCAGCTGGAACGGATCTGGTTTGAAAGGCAATGGCGGTGGCGTGCCGATGCCTGCCAGAAGTTTCTTCACATCGCGAGTGTGCACAGGAGTTCGCGGCGACGCCTCATCCCGTTGTAAACGATCCACCTTCAACTCGCGTCTATCCTTATGACGCTTGTAGCTTGTTTTTCGGCGATTTCCACGGTTGCCGCGCATAACGTCATTCTAACTACCGAGCCTTGGCCTGCGAAGTGCTAATGCAGTTGTGGAGAGTTACAATCTGTCTCGCAACGTGTGGCGGCGTCGGGGCGTCTAAAACGCTGAAACCTAAGAAAAGCCTGTCGCGTTTGATTGTTGATGCCTGAGCTTTTTGCAAATTTTGAGGTAAACAAGGCTCCCAGATGGCCAATTCTGATGCGTCTGACTGGCGGCTCGATACTGCTGCATCTCGGGCTGCTTTGGATGGTTGTTTACGTCCCAGCGTTTCGCGACGCGCTCAATATCGCCGCGTTGATCGCAAACACCAGGTTTGTAGATAAAGCATACAACCGGACTCAGATTGGAGATGACGTAACCCTGCTCCAACTAAGCACCGAAAAGTTTCATTACCCCGAAGGTTACTTCGCTCTTGATAACCAACTGCCTACAGAACAACTAGTTGCCGGTAATAAGGGCCCCGACCCGTTTGCACCTAAGATCATTTCGCGTGCACAGTCGTCAAAGAAAGTGGAGCCAGAAGCAAGTCCGAGCCCGTCTGTCAGTCCAAACCCGTCACCTTCGCCAAGTGCAAGTGTTAGCACGTCAGCGACGGCCGAAGCCGATCCGAATAAGAAACTAACGCCTGAAGAAGCTCAAACAAAACTCGAGCAGACTGCAGCCGAAAATAATCTTGAGTTGCCAGAGGAGGGTCAACTTAACCGGCAAGTTCTGAAAGACTTTGCTAAATACGCGGAGGACCAGAAGAACGCTGGTAAGCTCGATCTGGATAAACCATTTGAAGTGGTGATCGAAGCCGAGCTTGATAACAACGCAAAACTAGTGAACCCTCGATTCACGAAGAAGTCTGGCGATCCAAATTTAATCGACCTGTTTGGTCGAATGGTCAGCGCGCTTAATGACAGTGGGTTTCTTATCTACCTAAAGCCAATCAGTAAAGACAACCCGAACGCGACCGTTAAGTTCACAATCAAGCAAGGTGAAACGGAAGTGTTGGCATCAGTAGAGTCCGAAGCCTCATCTTCGGATAGCGCGCGAGTGCTGGCCAAAGCTCTAAACGCCGCGCTTGTGTTTGGCGCAGGGTCGCGCGCCGGCAAAGACGAAGAAGTATTAATGAAAAATACGAACGCCACACCGGACGGCAAGAAGATAGTGGTGAATTTTTCAATGCCACGCCAGAACCTGGTGGACATGATCAAGAAACAGTTAGAGCCAGGGTGAGAGTGTCCGACAGTAGTATAGGACCTATGTGACCGATTGGACCTATTCCTGACGGACATGAGACGCGCTTGCTTCGCTTAAACACGGTCAACTAAAATTTCAGCTCGTTTAGTGAATTGTTTGGAGAACATTATTAGATATGAGTTTCGATAAATTTTTAACGAAGATTTTTGGTAGCAACAATCAGCGTTTTCTGAAGACTATTCAACCAACAGTCGATACCATCAACTCTCTCGAGCCCGCCTTGCAGAAACTTTCCGACGACCAATTGAAAGCTCGCACTGCCGACTTTAAAGAAAGAGTGCAAAAAGCAGTCGGTGATACAAAGGATAAAGAAGAGAGAAAGAAACGCGAGCGAGAGATTCTCGACGAACTCCTGCCTGAAGCATTTGCTACGGTGCGTGAAGCAAGTGTTCGCACAACCGGTATGCGCCACTTCGATGTGCAGCTGATCGGCGGCATGGTTCTCCATCAGGGCAAGATTGCTGAGATGAGAACAGGTGAAGGAAAAACGCTCGTGGCCACCTTGCCTTCTTATTTGAATGCACTGACCGGTCGCGGCGGGGTCCACGTTGTGACCGTGAACGATTATCTGGCATCACGCGACGCAGAGTGGATGGGCCAAATCCATCGCTTCCTTGGTCTTGAAGTCGGCTGCATTCAAAATGACATGGACGACTTCGAACGTCAGGCCGCTTACGCTGCAGATATTACGTACGGAACTAATAACGAGTTTGGGTTCGACTACCTGCGCGATAACATGAAGTTTGACCTCGCGACGTGTGTTCAGCGAGGCCATTACTTCGCTGTTGTTGACGAAGTCGATTCAATCCTGATCGACGAAGCGCGCACACCTCTCATTATTTCCGGTCCATCTGACGAAGCAACCGATAAGTACAAAAACGCGGACGCAATCATTCCGCACCTGAAGCGTGGCGAGGAGGATGCTGAAGGTAAGAAGACGGGCGATTACGTCGTCGATGAAAAAGCGCACACCGCAGTATTGACTGAAGAAGGTGTTGATAAGGCCGAGCGCCTGCTTGGTGTGGGCAATCTTTACGATCCTTCCAACATGGAATTGCTGCACTGCGTGGAGCAAGCACTAAAGGCGCATACCCTCTACAGACTGGATCACCAGTATGTTGTCCAGGACGGTGAAGTGATCATCGTTGACGACTTTACAGGTCGTCTGATGAAAGGCCGGCGGTGGTCAGATGGACTCCACCAGGCAGTTGAGGCCAAAGAAGGTGTCGAGATTGAAAAGGAGAATCAGACACTCGCCACGATCACACTCCAAAACTACTTCCGCTTGTACGAGAAACTCTCAGGCATGACCGGAACCGCTGAGACCGAAGCGGCGGAGTTTAATTCAACCTACAAACTCGATGTCGTAGTTATCCCAACGCACATGCCGATGATTCGCGTGGACGCCTCGGACGTGATCTATCGAACGTTGCCCGAGAAGTGGGATGCTGTTATCGAAGAAATCAAAGAATGTTACGAGAAAGGTCAACCGGCGCTGGTTGGCACTGTTTCAGTAGAAAACTCCGAGTTAATAGCCAGGCGATTAGTTAAGGAAGCTGTTCCGCATAACGTACTCAACGCCAAGTATCACGAGCGAGAAGCCGAGATCGTTGCACAGGCTGGGCGAAGAGGATCCGTAACAATCGCCACAAACATGGCCGGGCGCGGTACTGACATTCTGTTAGGCGGCAATCCGGATTTTATGGCGCGGGAGTTTTTGAAACAGGACGAGGTCGATCCCGATGAGGCTACCGAAGATCAATGGCAGGTCGCGTTCATAAGAGCAAAGCGAATCGTCGAAGACGAACACAAACAGGTTGTTGGTCTCGGTGGGCTGCACATCATTGGTACTGAGCGTCACGAGTCGCGTCGAATTGACAACCAGCTGCGCGGGCGTGCGGGTCGTCAGGGTGACCCGGGTTCATCAAGGTTCTTTCTTTCTCTCGAAGACGACTTGATGCGCATCTTCGCCGGCGACAAGGTGAAGGCGTTGATGCAACGTCTTGGCATGGAAAAGGGTGTCGCTATCGAATCTAAGATGGTCTCGAAGCGCATCGCCGCCGCACAGAAGTCAGTTGAAGGTCGTAACTTTGAAGCTCGTAAACACTTGCTCGAGTACGACGACGTAATGAACAAACAACGCGAGACCATTTACGGTCTTCGTCGTCAGTTGATGGAAGAGCCTGATCAGCGTGAGTACTTAATGGGTGATCCACCTTCAGCGGGCGTTGCGTACGATTTACTCTCAGATATAACCAAGCAGTACTTGAATCCCGAAGTCTCACCTGACGATTGGGAAGTCGAGAATTACAAGATCCAGATCAAGAGCATTTACGATTTCGACGCTGATACTGAAGGTGTCGACATTCCCACCATGACGTCTCAGGAAGTCACCGACACGATTTGGGAGAAGCTCAAGGTCAAGTACGCCAGGAAAGAAGAGCAGATTGGCATGGAGGCGATGCGCACTTACGAACGCATCATCATGCTAAACATCATTGATGCTCAGTGGAAAGATCACTTGTTGTCGCTGGATCACCTCAAACAGGGAATCGGCCTGGTAGGTTACGGACAAAAGGATCCGCTGGTTGAATATAAGAAGCAGAGTTTTGATTTGTTTCAGGAGATGCTCGATCGCATAGACACGACCACGATTCGTTCTCTCTTCAATCTGCAAATCGTGTCTGAAGAGCCACCGGAAGCTGCTATGCGCGCTCGACGACCACCGAGGCGCCCGCCGCAATTAAACTATACCGGTCCAAATCAGGGAGCAGCTCCGGCGGGCGAAGAAGCGGGTAAGATCAAAACCGTGGTACGTGACCAGCCAAAAGTTGGGCGCAACGAACAGTGCCCCTGCGGCTCAGGAAAGAAATACAAGAAGTGTCATGGCATTAATGCCTAGATCAAAACACATTTTATGCGCTTAAGGATGCTGGTGGTAACCAGCATCTTTTTTGTTGCCGCGAGTGAATAGGTCCTATTGGCCCTATGGCTCCTATCTAATTAAGCATTTCCAGATTGCTTCCTTGAGCACCGAGATCACATCAACTAATCCAGTAGTCAAAGCGATCATTGAGGGTACCGCACCTCAACCGGCGCGAGTGGCTGCCGCTCGCGGCCTATTGCCTCTCCCACAAAACGATCTCCTCGAGTTGCTTGTCGCCCTGGTTGACAGTGAGGATTCGGAAATTTCATCAGCAGCAACAGAAACACTCGCAGCTGAAGACTCGGCTAATTTTCTGATTGCCGCGAAAGCCGACGATACAGCCCCGTCAGTTCTTTCGTATTTGGCAACACAATTAGCCGAAGATCGCGAAATCCATGAAGCACTAATTCTGAACAATAAAACACCCGATCAGGCTCTCGCCCTGGTGGCAGCAAAGACGGGCGAAGGCTCCCTGCTCGAACTTCTCGCCGTAAACCAACAACGCCTTGTTCGTTCGCCTGAAATCATCGAGGCCATCCTCAGCAACACCGCGCGCACATCGGAAGCCGAGCGACGTGCTCTTGAAACTCGCAGAGAGTTTTTTGAAAAGGAAAGAGGTGCGCGTCAGATAGCCGATGAGTTGCGAGCGCGTGGAAAGGATGCCGCTGCGGAGTTTTTTGAGAGTGCCGAGTTGAACACGCCAGACGGTCCTCTCACTCTGGACGATGCCTGGATAATCGCACAGCACATCGAAGTTTCAGACGCAGACATCGACGATACGTGGTTGCCCGCAGAACGTTATGACGAGCTGGTGCCTGAAACCGCGGCAGAGGTTTCAGCAAATGTTCACCGTGTAATCGAAAACGAGAAATTAGAACGTGGAGAGGTTTCAGCCGAGCGAATTTCGCTCATTCGTCGCATCATGTTTATGACCACCAGGGATCGAATGAAACTTGCGATGAAGGGAGATCGGGAAGCTCGTAGTATCCTGATCCGGGATGCAAACAAGGTAGTTTCGTCCGCAGTAATAAACAATCCAAGAATTACGGATCACGAAGTCGAGAATATATCAGCCATGCGAACGGTCGCTGATGAGGTATTACGCTTGATTGCTCTTAATCGAGCCTGGGCCAGATCCTATCCAATCATTCACAACCTCGCTCGAAATCCCCGCACACCAATACCCACGGCGATGAACATACTTCCAAGGATCCGTACGAAAGACCTTCATAATCTCATACAGAACCGGAACGTTTCGGAAGCAGTGCGACGTCAGGCACAGCGTCTCACCTCCACTCGATCGGGTGGATAAACTGGTCTTTGGTCCTGGGCCTTCGATCTTTGGCCTTTCGAGCAGTCAAACGGTTCGTTACAGCGCAGATCAAAAGGGCAAAAGAGCTAAACCACTGACAAACCACGTTTACTATCTGTCACGAAAATTTTGCGAAAAAGTTCATAATATTCTTGACACGTCACTAATCATCCGTATAATTTCGCACAGACCAAGCCAGAATCAACGAAGTAGAGCTTGGCAGCTCTTTTAAATACTTAACAAACTGAGGTGCCAGTCGCTGCCAGTCGCGTGGATCCTAGTTACCGGCTTTATCACTGCCCGCACCACGCCCTGTCCGAATCGTGAATCGCCTAAAACGACGGTTCTGTCTTTTACACTGCCACCCAGGAGTTTTGCCCGAACCTGCCCTTAAACATTTGCCCCGCCGATCGAATGATCGGCGGGGCTCCTCTCTTTTTGGGCAATTTTTAGCGCTTGATTGCTTGCTCGAACTCTGCAGCATCGGCCGACTTCGCCGGCAGGAGTTCGTCGGCGTGCTGAATGGACTGACCACACATCCGGGCAAAGAGTTGTTCGTATTGATCTACCACATGATCCCAATCGTAATAACTCTTAACTCGTAACTGTGCTCGGTTGCGAAAAGCGTGAACTAAGGAGCCGTCGCGAAGCACTCGTTGCAGTTTCTCACTTAAATCAAACTCGTTACCGTACGGAATACCCGCATCTCCGACGACTTCTAAATTCTCTGGACTATCGAGCGTCAACACGCAGTTTCCATAACCCATTGCTTCCAGTAAAGCCGGATGCGTCCCTCCGACCTCCGTCGCATGAACATAACAATATGCATTCTGCTGCAATGCCCGGTAATCCTGACCAAATACAAAACCAGTGAAGATGATTCGTTTGTCGCCCTTTGCTCGCGACTTCAGATCGTTGATGTATTGCTCAGCATACGGTGCGTCTCCGACTACCAGCAACCGATACGCAGTTCGCACTCGTTTGAACGCTTCAATCACCAGATGGGCATTGTTTTCCGGCTCTAACCTGGACACATACAATACATAACGATTTGGCTCAACTCGCCACTTTCGAACTGTTGAACGATCAGGTCGACGTTCAACCTCACTTCCATACGCGATCATCGTTGATTGAGCGTTGTGGCGAGCCAGGTAGTAGTTCTGGATAACTTGAGCGTCTGTGACCATCTCATTCGGTAACAGCGTTGACAAGTATTCCGCGAGTCGATAATACCGCCGAGCCAACCGTCCCCACTTCTTTCGTTTGTGCTCCAGTCCATCAACGTTAATGGCTGTGGGAGTGCCGGTTAGACGAAGGATCGGTGCGAACGGAGCATTAGCAGCGTTACATATCAAGGCCGCGTCGAAACGCTTTGGCACTGCGTGCAAAGCCGATAAAAATGCGTGCACAACAGTATCAAAATATTTGTGCCTGATAGTCGGAAG
>DASYPT010000166.1:0-4340 GCA_036006355.1 Pyrinomonadaceae bacterium
AATCACACTAACCAACACGACGTAGACAGGCTGACAGCCTGTCTTACAATCGCCTTTACGGTAGCGTGTACGCCACGACCGCATCGGACAATACGCTGCTTAATCCTCGCAGGAAGCCTCCGCCACCGGCTGTAATCACAACAAACTGTTTACCTGTTTTGCTACCCTGAAAAGTCATCGGAGTTGCATGTCCATTGGCTTCGATCTGGGCCTCCCAGAGTTGCTTTCCTGTCTTTGAATCAAAAGCACGAAAGCGATGATCTGTGGTGCCGGCGATGAACACCAGCCCACCGGCAGTGACGATCGATCCGCCGAGATTTTGAGTGCCGGTATTGTGAACACCTTTGGCTTCGAGTTCATCAACTACGCCAAGCGGGATTCGCCAAACGATGTCACCCGTTTTCAAATTAACTGCCGTGAGAGTGCCCCACGGTGGTTGTTGACAGGGACGGCCATTCTTGTCGCGAAACCACGCATACTCTTCAAAACGACCCTGTCGCACATACGGCATCGGCGAACCAGGCGACGTTGGGTTCATCTGTCCGACCGCGCCATCTTCATTCATGTTCACGTAAAGGTATCCTGTTGAAGGATCGAACGAAGCACTCGACCAGTTTGCTCCTCCATGATAGCCGGGAAACATCAACGTTGGTTGCAAGCTGGCAGGTGTATACATTCCATGGTTCGTTAACTTGTCGTATAGCTCAGTGCAATAACGCTCTGATTCAGGAGAGACTTTGCTGACTTCATCACGAGTCATCGACTGCCGCGCCAGAGGTGGCGGCTTAACAGGAAAGGGTTGAGTCGGCCACGTTTGTTCACCCGGAACACCGCTTTGTGGTACCTGCCGCTCATCGACTCGAAAGAGAGACTCTCCGTTTATGCGATTGAAAACGAAGACAAATCCCATCTTCGTTACTTCTACAATCGCCGGAATGGTTCGACCAGCAATGCGCAAATCAATCAACGAAGGTTGTGCGGGAAGATCGTAGTCCCACAGATCGTGGTGGACCATCTGAAAATACCAGATGAGCTTTCCCGTTGCGGCGTTCAGCGCAACGAGTGAATTGCCATAGAGATTCTTTCCCTTGCGATCGCCGCCGTAGAAGTCGTAAGCAGGCGAACCAACTGGAAGGTAGACTATGCCGCGCTCCTGATCCACGCTCATCGTCGACCATACGTTCGCACCCATTCGATCTTTCCACGCACCCTTGCTCCAGGTTTCGCTCCCTGGTTCGCCGGGGTGAGGAACGGTATGAAATGTCCAGATCAACGTGCCCGTCTTGACGCTAAAGGCGCGCACATCGCCGTTAGGACCCGTGGCCGGAAACTCTGGCAGGCCCCACCCGACAATCACGATGTCCTTATAGATAACCGGAGCAGACGTCACTCGCGCTCCCCATGATGGATCCTGATTGAATCGGTCAGCTACGCCCGCCCGAAGATCAATGGCCCCGGCAACTCCAAACTCTGGGATCGATTTTCCGGTCGTGGCGTTTAGCGCAATCAACCGACCATCGACAGTGCCGAATAGAATGCGTCGGTCCGCGCCGGATCTATTTTCCCAGTACGCAACTCCGCGGTGGGAGTTGAATTCGCGCACGCGTTTGTTGGCTTGCGGATCAAACTTCCAGAGTTCGGTTCCAGTCTCTGCGTCCAGTGCGATAACTCGACTGGAAGGAGTTGAAACGTACATAACCCCATTCACGACAAGTGGCGTGCACGAGAAGGACGCCTGGAAATTGGCAGTGGGCAGACCGAGCTCCAATTCGCCGGTATGGTAAGTCCACGCGCGTTTAAGCGAGGCAACGTTCTGAGTATTGATCTGTTTGAGCTCTGAATAGCGCTGACCTCCGGAATCGCCGCCGTAGTAAGGCCATTCGGAAGATTGAGCCGTGACTGAGATTGAGATGCTGAAGGAAAAGATAATGGGGAACAGTCTCAGCGCCGCATTCAGTTGTCGGGTAGTGTTGGTCATGTGCGATGGGCAAAACCTGATTTTGAACATGGGATGCATTGCTCCGGAGGAGCAACATGTTTATAGCCTAAGTTTCGAATCACCATACGCTCCAGCGGAGCGCCATGTGCTCTGTTCAGCGACATTCCGCTCCTGACGGAGCGGGGAGATTTAGTAATCCGCGGCTATAAACATTCTGCTCCTCCGGAGCAAAGACATGCACTAAATTAGAAGGCCTTGTGCAAAATCTATGGCAGCAGAAACGTTAAGCGGTTCTTTTCACTAACCGGAATTCGGTGCTTCCGTTGGTAGTCGTCAACCAAATTGAAAAAGTCGGACCACATTCGTTTTTCATCTACGTCCGTAATCCAGGTCACATCCTGGTCGTCACGAGCAGATCCAAAGGCCATGTTGTCGAGTAACTGTCGTCTTCGCGCAGTGTGTTGTGTGGTCATTCCCAGGACGTATGCCAGGGTTATGTCGTCCCAGATCACCCACGACTTTGAAAAATCATTAACCCTCAGCGGCTTTACGTAACGAAAGTACCACGCCTGATATTCTTCCCATAACCATTTGCCGATTGCACCGCGACCAGCAAGCATTCGGCGCGCTTCCTCAAAAGTCAGCGACAAACTCGCTCGACAAACACTCCCAGGCCCGATTACTAAAGGCACATTTGAATTGAGGATAGCCTGGACAGCGTGAACGTCATTCGCGATATTAAATTCTTCACCGCCATTCTCATCGGTGAACCCCATTTGAACCACACGAATGCGTTCGACAATTGTCGGATCCATAAGAATCGCAGATGCGACGTCTGTCGCGGCGCCAATCATAAGCACCGTAAGCCGGTGCTGCTCAGAGAATCCTTTGGATTGTTCGATCAAAAACTTTACTGCAGGACTTGAACGAGGAGTTTGCGCATTCGCAAGCGGTTCGCTAGCACCTTCTATTAACGGTGGATGAGTTTTCATGCGCAGACGGTTTTCGACTACATCGACTAAAATCCGATACGACGTGTGACCGGCGGGCGCCGGAATGGTTGGCGCATGCGCCGACATTACACCGAGAACTTTGAATTTTGGTTGAAGCAGCAGGTACGTGATGGCCCATTGATCATCGATCTCGTTGCCAACATCTGTAGACAGAACTACCGGAATTTTCGTAGTTTGAGCGGAGGCGATTAGGCAGCAACACAGTAGAAATACAGGCGTTAGCGACACTCGCAAATAGTTGTGGGTCATCATCTGACGATCACGTGGCTAAGTGTTCTTCTCTGCGCAACCTCTGTGTCCTCTGCGTCTCTGTGGTGCCAGCTTACCGCACCTTCAACCACAGAGACGCAGAGAACGCAGAGTCGCGGAGTGAAGAAATGGTTGAGCACATGAAACTCTCATCGGCATTTTTATTGTTACTTGTGTCGCTGTCGTTGTCTGCACAGCGCGCAAATCAGCCATCGTCAAAACATAATTCCGGACGAGTTGGCTTGCAGCTTTATAGCCTGCGAAACCAGTTTCAGGCTGATGTCCCACGCACTCTAGATCAAGTTCGATCGTTTGGCATCAAGTATGTTGAGTTAGCCGGGACCTACGGACTCGAACCGCGGGCCTTCAACGACGAGCTAAAGGCCAAAGGTCTGCAGGCGATTAGTGCACACTACTCCTACGAGCGGTTTCGAGACCATATTGATGATGTAATTCACGAGGCAAAAGTATTCGACCTGGAATATGTAGGTTGCGCCTGGATCGATCACCCGCACCCACTGGATGAAAAAACAGTTCGGGATATGGCTGGAGTGTTCAATCGAGCTGGTGAGTTGCTTGCGAAAAATAATCTGAAGTTTTTCTACCATATACACGGTTACGAGTTTGCGCCTTATGAAAATGGAACGTTGTTCGATCTTTTGGCGAAGGAGACGAATCCGCGTTACGTTAAATTTCAGATGGATGTTTACTGGGTCGTAAATGCAGAGCAAGATCCGGTGAAGTTGTTGAGGCGTTATGGAAATCGGTTCGTCCTGATGCACCTGAAAGACATGAAACAGGGTACGCCGCGCAATCTACTTGGGGAAACCGACATCGAGAATAACGTCTCATTGGGCCAGGGAATAATTCAGTGGGCCGACGTTACACGAGCCGCAAAGGAAGCTGGAGTGAAGTGGTATTTTCTCGAGGATGAATCATCCAGATCGGTTGCTCAGATTCCGGAAAGTTTACGATTTATCGAGACACTGAAGCTTTAGTGTTCCCCATCGAACAGAAGGTCCTTGATTGGATACACGAAAGCTCTTCTGTCGGAGCGCGGCCGTCCCCGGCCGCCCCCATCAGACAGAAGCCACTAGTAATGCGCCAGGGACTTCTGATCGACGGGGGCGGCCGGGGAC
>DASYPT010000167.1:0-71986 GCA_036006355.1 Pyrinomonadaceae bacterium
CCGTTATGGCTTCTTCTTGTCGTTGTTTTTTGGTTGGTTGTTATTCTGCGGGGGTGGCCGATTGTTATCCTTCTTATCGACTACTCGCACGGTCTCTTTAGGCGGTCGCTTGTCCTTATCTTGCCCCTTCTGAGCAAAGGCAGCTATCGAGAAGATGCCCAGCATCGCGACTACCACCAAATCTCTGACTAACTTCTTCATTTCCAGCTCGTGCCTCCTCATGCCGTCTTCCGCGCAAAGGAGGGAGAAAGAGATGCGCCAGTCTGGAACTGAGCAATATAAATGCCATAAACGCGGGGTTACGAACCCGCTGATTTGCTGGCAAAGTTTACCAAGAAACCGGGAGGAATCGCACGGTTTCGCATTACGTGCACCGAATGGTGCAGGCAACCGGGAGCTGCAAAACTGCCTCACCGGCGAAATGTGATGCTCATGGTGCCGACGTTCCCGCTCGTGTCAAAAACCCTTAATGAAACAGTGTGCTCTCCGGCAGTCGCGATCGGAAACTCCACGGTGTAGGTCTCATGGCCGCTATCCGCGATCTTATCGTCCGGAAATACGGGCAACCATGACGCTCCATCGAGACTGGCATCTGCTCGTTTAATCTTACCGGTCGCATCGTCAGCAGTGAACGCAACTCTTACGCTGGTTTGACTAATTTGCGGTGGCCCCGCGGCCTTAACGACTGGCGGAGTATTGTCGATATCCATTGGTTCGCTGAGCCGCTCTCCAGTCAATGCCTGTCCAACTGGATTGTCGGGTCCGTCTGAAGCTACGACTTTGATGATGTACCTGCCATCTGCGAGCGTTGCGCCGTCAATGGTGTAGAAGGTGTCGCGTAACTTGTCCTTAAGCAACCTAAACGTCTGGTCGTTTAAGCCACGATAGTAAATCGCATACTCCAACGTATCCCCATTGCGATCTTCTGCCTGCCACTGAAACGATCTTGCGCCTCTTTGATAGAACCGTCGTGGAGGTACCTGAGCCACAGGTCCAAACACCGATGGATCCAATCCAGAGGATTCCACATTTGGATCAGTTGTCACTTGAGCGACCTGTTGTAAACCGACACCAATTGGAAGGGCGGTTATCGATAGCACCTCGGGTGCAACATTGCGCGGCAGATAAGCGACACTAACGTCTTCAACGGACCCAACCGGAGATGATGCTGTGGAACGCATCGTGACGCGCCACTGAATGAAGCGCGCGCGGGGACTTGTGATCTGATTTCCATCCGGGTCTTTATAAGCCGCACTCCAATCACTCCATGTTGCATCAGGCCGCTGGCCATTTCCCGTTCGCGTTTGTAATTCGGCGCTGCCTGATCCTCGCCACCACAGTCGTCCCCATGAAGCAGTCAACTTTGCGTCACGCACGGGTGATTCATAGCTTCCTTCATTGACCAGCGCTGAACCAAAACTAAACAACTTTCCTTGATTACTCGCCGCGGCGTAAACCTGATTGTTGCGCGATTGAAGCGATGAGATCTGACCTTCAGATGACTGCAGAAGCAACGTGTCGCGTCCGTCGTTTGTCACCGAATAGATGCGACCCTTATCGCTCGTTCCTATTAATACTGTGCCGGGTTGAAGTCCAGGCGTAATGGCAAAAGCCGTTATGGTACTCGAGCTCCAAACGACGTCCGTACCTCCGTCAGGCAGTATGCGAAAGACTACACTCCGCGCAGTCGACACATCGGTACGACTTCGCACCTGTGTAGGCTGATTCTGAAGTGGATTGCCGCTCTCATCGATTGCGGTGATGGTTACCGAAGTGGTTGGATTTGCACCTTCCGTCGGTTGTGTTGCAGGTGCGGACACTGGCTGCGACTTTGCGGTCGCTGCTGCATCACTTAACGCGAGAGCATAGATTGACCCGTCAGGCGCAACGGCCAAAGAGTGAATCTCTCGCAGTTGAGTATCAAACAGTGCAAAGGTTTTTCCTTCTGGAGAGACTCTTAGAACCAGGCCTCCAGAGTCGGTACCTGCAATTAGATCTCCCTGGGCTGTGACTGCGAGAGAGATGACATGTGTTTGAGTAGTATTGACGAGGAGCGAGTCTTCAGGTTTGGCGCCTGCCGATCTGACTCTGTACAACTTGCCCGTATCTCCCGTTCCCACTGCGAGCGAGCCATCAGGCAAGAGTGCCAGAGACCAAATGTATTTGTCTGCTGGATCAAAATAGACCTCGGCTTTTCCATCACTAGTAATGCGGTACACCTTGCCGTCCGGTGACGTGCCTGCATACAGGACCCCGTCTTTCGCTGCCAACGCTGTCACATCTAATTCAGCAGCGTCATACAACAACGACCCAACGCCGCTCGAGGTTACTCGAAAAATCTTGCCATCGTGTCCTGTACCCAGAAACACATTACCCTGGTTATCGACGACGGTAGACCAAATGTAGGTCTGTTGGGTGTTGAAGACTTCAGTAATCTTCGGTGCGAGCATGAGCGCACCCGTATCGCTGATCGAGACGCCGTGAGAGTCACCTTTCAATAGATCGGCTCGACCGCTCGTTTCCCAAACAGCGGGCTGACCGGCGGGTGTAATTTGAAAGCTGAAAAGGATCAGGAAAAGAATAGATATTAATTCTGTTGGCCTAAGGGGTTTTATTGTCATCGGTTGTTAGTTTCCTATGTACTTTGCGTACAGAGAGCGAGCTGTGTTGATTTCATCCGTGCCGCGAATGATCGAACGAGCATCCGGGAAAACCGTCAGTTCAAAATTACCCGTTCGGAATCTGAGTAAGTAGTCGTTAAACTTCACGTCACCCACACTCTCAAGACGCGCTGCCAGTGATTGAAAGTTTATTGACGTTGGTGTTGCCGGCAAAATCTGAATCGCATCACGTCCACACAGAACCGCAGCGTCTCGATTTGCATCCGGTGCCAGGGATTCAAAGCTGAGCAAGCCACAGGTCAAGCATTCAGGTCTTGGTGGTCCTGGATCGATTTTGCGCCAGTCATTGTTCCAGACATCGACTTGCATTAAGGAGCCGTGTAAATCAGAGACGTTTCCAGTCAAGAGTTTTATTGCTTCCGTCACTTGCAACGAAGATACGATGCTTACGATCGACATCAACACGCCGGCAGTGTCACAAGTCGGCGCACTTCCAGCAGCAGGTAATTCTTCAAACACACAACGCAGACAGGCAGTTTGATGCGGGCGTATCGTCATTGTTACGCCGTAAGAACCGACGGCCGCTCCGTAAATCCAGTTCACCCTGTGCTTCACGCAGGCGTCATTGATCAGATACCGGGTTGAGAAATTGTCAGTGCCATCTACAACAAGATCGCATGTCTCAATTAATCGTTCGACATTGGAGTTGTTGACGTCGGCAACTATGCTTTCAACAACGACGTTTGAGTTAATCCGTTTGATGTGATTGGCGGCAGCAACTGCCTTAGGAAGACGGTCTTCAGCGTCGCTTTCGGTGAACATCGTTTGTCGTTGCAGGTTTGATGCTTCAACGAAGTCGCGATCGACGATTCGAAGAAAACCTACACCAGCACGCGCCAGCAATTCTGCATGTGATGAGCCGAGAGCGCCGCAGCCCACTATTAGCACGCGAGAGTTCAGCAAACGCTTTTGGCCGTCGGTTCCAATACCAGAAAAAAGAATTTGTCGGCTATACCGTTCAGTCACTGTTTGCAGTATAGCAGTGTGGTTTAACTGGCGTGGAGCAGGGCGAAACGAATTAGACACCACCAGGCTTTAGCCGGTGGTACTTCAACTTTACAACTACAACAAAGCAGCCCTTATTCGGGACACCACCAGGCTTTAGCCGGTGGTCTTTCAACTTCTATCCGCAGAACGCTCACGAGGATCGCCTTTTCGGTAAGCGGTGAAGTTGAAGCACCACCGGCTAAAGCCTGGTGGTGTCCTGAGCAGATTCTATAGTCTTGCTTGTAGCTTTAAAGTTGAAGTACCACCGGCTAAAGCCTGGTGGTGTCCAAAACGAGTTTATGAAGTGAAAGAAGAGCGCCTCATGCGGCGCTCTCCTGCGGTTCGGATCGAGTGAAGTGTCCCTGATAACCGGTGGGTGTAATGTGATAGCGCTTTATCTTTGCGTTCAAGGTTGTGAGTTTAAGTCCCAATAGTTTCGCCGCGCGAGTTTGACTTCCGGCCGTTCGACCAAGAGCTGTGCGAATCAGGTTCATTTCAAACTGCCGCACTTCTTCATCGAGGCGTGCGCCTGACCTTAGTCCAGACGGCGCGGCGACTGTCAACGACTCAACCTCCTGCAACAACTGCAACACCGTTTCGCGAAGGGTATTGATTTTTTGGTCCAGGCTGTGTTCGCTGAGCCTTTCATCACTTCCTTGCTCTTGGCTGCTGCCTGCGATCTCCGAGAGCGTGTCACTACTCATGGCTGACCTCCTAAATAACGTCGCATGTTCTCCAGTTCTGGTCCATGTTTGGGGAGCCACAAGACCCGTGTATCGACGGAGTTCGTTTAGTACTGGGCCACTCCTCGAACCCGTGATTGGGCGCGACACAATCTTCACAAAACTCCAAACTACCGTAACTAACTGTGTGACAGAACGGCTAAATTTTGTGATGGAGCGGCCATGTTCGTGGACAAGTCTCGATTAAAGGGCATGGCCAACGGCGTCCTGAAGATTCGCACGGTAATTTCGACTCAACGTCAGCTGTTTGCCGTTTTCCAGAATGATTCGATACTCACCGTGAAACCATGGCTGCAGCTCTTTAATCTTATCGATCTTAACTATCGCCGAGCGATGAATGCGGAGAAACTCTTTTGGGTTTAGCTGTTCTTCGAGACCACTAATTGTTTCACGGAGGAGATAGTGTTTGGCTTTGTCATGAACACGAACATAGTTTCCTTCGGCCTCGATGCAGTGAATGTCGTCGACGTCGAGAAAGAAAACCCTGCCGCCGGTCTTCACTACCAACCTCTCAAGATAGCGAGGGCCTGATTTGAGTTCTTCGAGAAGGGCAAGGATGTGCCGATCGCGTTCACCCGTGCGGTCGTGTTTGATCTGTTGCTTTGCGCGTTGCCAGGCAGCATCGAAGCGTTCCTGGTCGAACGGCTTCAGGAGATAGTCAAAAGCGTGCACTTCAAAAGCGCGAACGGCGTACTGATCGTACGCAGTCGCGAAGATGACATAAGGCGAACTACGTCCGTCCAGCGACTCGAGTACTTCGAAACCGCCGATCTCCGGCATTTGAATGTCGAGGAAGATCAAATCTGGTGCTAGTGATTTAATCGCCTCTATTGCTTCCCGTCCATTGGAACATTCCCCGACGACCTCGACATCCGAATCGCTTGCCAGCATTTCGCGAATCATGTCGCGTGCTAATGGTTCGTCATCGATGACCAACGCGCGAATACGTGTTGCGTCCGTCACCACGCCTCCAGTTCCTTGTTATTCAGTTCAACTGCGCTGAGCGCGTGAAGCACGCTCTAAAAAAATGAACACCGCCATCGAATGACTTGTGGCGAAAACCCACAGCATTCAATGGCGCTGCTGTTGTCCTTTTCCTTACGACAAAGCGGTAATTAATGTTTCCCGTAAATTAAGGTGGAGTGAAAGGGAGGACGAGAAAGCGAATTTGTATTCAAGTTCTCGTTAAGGCGGTCAGTGGTTAGTCGTCAGTAGACAGCGGGATAGGACCTATATGACCTATTCAACCTATTAACCACTGACCACTAACTTACTGACCGTTGACTAATGTCGAGGAATTTCCAACAGGACAGTTAAGCCGCCTGAAGGTCGATTTCTCAACTCAAATTTTGCGTTTGACCCATATAAACCGCTTAACCGTGCCTGGGTGTTGGCGAGTCCTACGCCGCGTGAGGTCTTGCCGAGAGACTGCGGCTCCTCGATACCCGGTCCGTTATCCTTTACTTCGATCCGTACTGCACCGTTTCTCGGCACAGCGCTTATCTCAACTTCTCCGGAATTTGTGCGAGCTATCGCATGACGCATCGCGTTTTCCACGATCGGTTGGAGAATTAAGTTTGGTACTTGAACATCCAATACTGAAGGATCAACGTTGATAGTCGTTGTCAGTCGATCCTTGAATCGGATGCGCTCAATTTCCAGATACCCCTCCAGGAATTCCAGCTCGCGTTGCAACGAGACTTCACTGGTGCCGCCGTTCTCCAGGGTTAGGCGTAGGAAATCGCCCAGGCGACTGATCATTTTTCTTGCAGCCTCAGTATCTTTGCTGAGTAATGCCGAAACCGAATGGAGAGTGTTGAAGAGAAAGTGAGGATGAATCTGCATCTTGAGGGCCTCGAGCTGCGCCTGTGCCAACTGAGTTCGCAATCTCGAAGCCTTCAGTTCTCCTTCGCGATAACTCGTGTAGTAATTCCATGCGTGACTCATCAGGAAGATGAACCAGTAAACCAGGAGAAAACGATCGAGGTTTGGGTAGAGAAAATTAAAGGCCCAATAAAACGTGAGCCTATCCGTCTTACCGGTAATTAGAAAATAGAGTACGAAATGAATCAGGATTACCGCACTCGTGAAGACAACGCTCAGTGCGAAATTTAAGACAACCTTTCGACGCCAGTTGTGACGATCGATGCGGT
The DNA here is from genome assembly GCA_036006355.1 of Pyrinomonadaceae bacterium. Lineage (GTDB taxonomy): Bacteria > Acidobacteriota > Blastocatellia > Pyrinomonadales > Pyrinomonadaceae > PSRF01. The sequence continues at coordinate 6,565 of DASYPT010000167.1, forward strand.
AACGTCGCGCGATCCAGAGTATGAGAGGCGTCACAAGGGCCCAGAGATAACAGGCAGATGCCTGGAAAAAGAGGGCCCTGGCGTAGGGAATCGGCAGTTTCTCCGCGTAGTACATCATAAACGCCTGAGTACTGAAGAACAGCGCGACAATCGTCCAAACGCCCCAGATCAGTGCCCATCGTACGCGCCGCTTTCGGAGAAGCTCAGCTACGCGAGACTTCGCTTCCGTCTCACTCGTTTCATAAATCATTTTTGCTCAAGAGGCCCGGGGAAGCCCAAAACACTCAGTCTGCCACAGCCACAGCCTTTATCCTTTAACTAACACCAACGCCAAATGGTTTGTGACCAAAAGGACTTGGCGGGGTGTGAACGGGCGACTTTACCACGTCCGAATCTCGTGTTGAAGCAGAGCAGCAAAGGCCTTGGTTGCTTGCACGAAGGGTCGTTTAGTTTTGTGTGGATGGGTTCGGTGCTTTTTCAGCCACAGTCGTTGCCATTTGTAACTCCTGCGCAGCAGTGAGACCGGCAAGCGACGTTATTTGTTCCCGGCAGGCTGAAATGATTCTTTCGGTATTGTCGAGACTTTGGCTCGAATCATCGCCGTCATCAGTCAGCAACCACTTATTATCATCTCCTCGAACAAGATGACCGAGTTCGTGAAGGAAAACGACCATACGTGTTTCTCTACTATTGGGCCGGTATATCGGGGTTATTGTGTAGTGTCTTTCAGAAGGAGAGGGACTCCGAAAGAACGAGCCAGCCATGTTTAGCTCCATCCTTTCAAATACCCGGAAAGTGAAACCAGTCGCATGACTTTGAACCAGTGTTGTCTGGCCGGTCATGCGAATAGCAATGTCATGATCAAAGTATCGTGGCTTTAGTCGTTCGACCATTTCGTTGAGCGCTGCTATTGCGTTGCGCCCTCCGAAAAAGCGGCTGCACGAACTGTCCTCATTAAGTATCGTGAAGACGTCAAGGTACGCCCGATCAACGAGGCTGAGTTTTCCCGGATCACGAGTAGTCAATGCTTTTGGCCCTGGCGCAATCAGCGGGGGAACACTTGGGCGTTCTTCCGAGACCGAGGTGGAAGTGCTTGTGATGTCATCCTTGACGTGGTTTGGTGTTTCAAGCGCAGTTTTTATGAGTGAGTTTTGGGCTGAAGAATTGATCGAACCGAATTGCGTCAGGATTAGGATGATCCAGGTGAATTGTAGGCCTCGGGATCTGGTCACGTTGCACCTCCATTGTTCGGCTGAAGAAGAGACTGCTGTGTCGAAACGAACAATCAAACGGAGCAACGATGTCGATGAGAGTACGAAAAGAGTTTCAGTATGGGCTGAGGTTTGTGATGGAACGGTGAGATTAAGTGATGGAGCGGCTTCGCAACCTGCCGAGCCGTCGGATTGTCAAAATCAAACAAACGATTCGTTCAATGCATTCGAACCGGCGGTGTACATTAAGTCGTATGAGGTATCCGTATTCATCCACAATTTGAATTGGAGTTGTGCCTGGGCCACGAGCATTTCGAGTCCACCGAGTGTGTCGCAACCTGCGGTGCGTGCTTCTTTAAGTAAGAGTGTCTTGATTGGATTGTAGACAAGATCATAAACAAGCCTGACGCCGCGCAGTTGTTCCGCAGACGCAGGAGTTTCGGTGAAGTGTGTGCCAAAGCTTCCCAATGGAGTTGCGTTGATAACAATTTCTTTGCCGCCAAAGTTCGCGGAAGCTAATGATTCATACGGTAAATTGAATCGTTGACTCAGGAGCTGCGTCTTTTCCAGATCGCGCGCGTAGATCGTGATATCTGCTCCCTCACGTTGCAACGCATATAGTGCTGCGCACGCTGCGCCGCCTGCGCCTAAGACGGCCACCCGACTACCAGAGAGAGAACCGAACCTTCTTTTCAATGGTTCAATCAAACCGTGAGCGTCTGTGTTGTATCCGAGGAGTTGTTCACCCTCCACGACTACTGTGTTGACTGCACCAATCTTCACCGCCTGGTCGTCCACCCAATCTAAAAGCTTGAGAACGGCTTTCTTGTGAGGAGCAGTAATACTTAGTCCTCTAAGGTTCCAGTCTAGTTCTCTCGAGCGTGGATTAACCATTCTTTGGACAAAGCCATGGAGATCTTCAACCTGAAATGGCAGATATACCGCGTTAAGATCGCCGGCCTTAAAAGCAGCATTCTGGATATGTGGAGAAACTGAATGGGAGACGGGTAAACCGACGAGTCCTGTAATCATCGTTTCAGTATCGATGTGATCGATCCGATACAAAGACCTGAGGTTAGTCGCAAGTAGCTGTCCGGGTGCTGTACCGCCGCGAGGTTCGTTTGATGCATATGTCAAAAAAGAGCCGCGTGATGGTCCGAGGATTCGCGTAATCAATCCTGCAGCATCCATTGCTATCGCAATAATCTGCCGACCTTCTCGACGCGCGCGCTCTATTAATTGAAAGACGGGAATGCAGTCAGTGATGTCCCTTGCCTGGACCGCCAGTTTGAGAATTCCAGCAGGTGTGAAAGCCATTTGCTCGTATTGTTCATCCAGGTTCTCGGGCACACTTTGAAAGTCATGCAATGAACAGATGACTCGTGACCAATCGGGCTGAATATCAGGATCGAGATTTACCAGTTCGTCAATTAGATCAGCCTCAACGTCAAAGAAGGCGGCCTCAGAAGGGAAGTAGTTCTTCCAGAAAGCCAATCGATCTTTTCTCGAAAGCTCGCTATAACCGCCTTGTTCTGCAGGACGGTAGGTCAGGATCAGAGGACGCTCGAAGGAATGAATGATCTCAGATAGTTGCGCGGCCCCCTTTTGAATCTCGCCGCGCTCTAACGCGTCAAGTCTCAACTCAACGATGTCGGCGCACGACATCGCCTTCTGCGCCGCGGCAATCAACGCGGTTAGTGTTTGTTCCTTCACAGGAACGCAGATCCGGATGTCGTTATTAAAAGGCATGAAGAATCTGCAGACTTTTGCAGTTTGGAAAACCGGTCAGTGCTCAGTAGTAAACGTCAATATAGGACCTATGTGACCGATTGGACCTATTCATGACTACTGACAACCTACCGCACTCCAAAGTTACTTTTGCTCGGCATCGAGGTGCCGGGTTTGCGCTTCGGCTCCCAGGTGTCTAGTCGTACCTTCGGTCACGCTGGGAACCGGTGGCATTAACTCTCCGGTATTTCGTGGTGGAAGATTTGATTGTGCAGGATAAGTTCTTCGATCTGGAAGTGTCTGGTTGAGTGGAGCGGAAACAATCATGTTCCTCTTCTCTTGTTCTTTTAGCCGTATGTATTGAGCAATACCGGTTCCCATCATTGAGAACGCAGGCAACAGCATCCAAAACCACCAGCCGGCGCCGATCGATCTGGACAAAGCAATTGCGACAATCAGAAAAGCGATGCCCATGAAGATGTTTTTAAATGAGTGATCGAGGCTAGGTTCTTTTCCGCGTCGACGCGCTCGCTTGTCTCTCCGACTTTCGCCGGGTATTGCTTCAGGCATCTGTCCCGAAAGCGCTTGCGGAATGAGGCTGATGTTTGCACCGCACGATCTGCAAAAACTCGCACCCTCAAGATTTTGCGTTGCACATTTTGGACAAAACATTATTTGTCGTCCCTTCTCGCCGTTTGCTGATCTCCGCTCCGCTGACGCCTCGCCTCGTACAGTACTACTCCCGCCGCGACAGAAACGTTCAGGGAATTGAGATGGCCCAACACCGGAATACGCACGAGCGTATCGCAATTCTCACGAACCAAACGATGCAATCCATGTCCCTCGTTTCCCAACATTATCGCTGATGGAAGTTTCCAGTCCCACTCCGTATACAACTGCTTTGCGTCTCCAGCAGCACCCACGACCCAAATGTTACGAGCTTTCAATTGCTCTATCAATCTAACCAGGTTAACGACTCGAGCAACCGGCACATATTCCAACGCGCCTGCCGCCACTTTCGCGACGACATCGGTTAGTCCACTCGCTCTACGCTCTGGTACGAAGACGCCTTGTACTCCAGCACATTCAGCCGTTCTAAGAATTGATCCGAGATTGCGAGGGTCTTCGATTCCATCCAGGCAAACCGCCAATGGTGGATCTGAACTTCCAATTCGACGTTCCAGTGCATCGAGAAGTTCTTCCGCATCGGCATAGCGTGCAGCGGCAATTCGTGCTATGACGCCTTGATGCCGGGCATCACCACCAACATCCAATTTAGGGGCGCGGTGAACAGGTATTCGTTTTTGTCGAGCTAATTCGAACAGTAATTTGAGGCGCTCTGGCCTGGCACTCTCAAGAACCGTTATCGAATCAATTGATCGCTTGCCGGCACGCACTGCTTCCAATACTGCGTTGAGCCCGTAAACGATATTTTCAGTTTGAGAGTGCTCGAGATCTCGGAACGATTTTTCGTGGACGTCTTTTTGAGTGCCGCGGTGAGCCATTGGATCAATTGTTTATCGCGAAGTAACGTCGCAATCTTGAATAACGCGTGAACTGATCATCGTTTGTATTTGCGGTCACTGCACCCAAACTGTATTTGCCGGGCCGTTCTCGTCGCCAACCTCGAGACTCAGTTTCCTGCTCTGTCGGCCAAACAAGCTGCAAAGTGTTTCGCAGCTCGTTATACGCTGAGTCGTGCTGAACACCTGGACACCTGGAGCAGATCAGTGCCAACAACTTCCTAAGATTCTCTCCGGCAACAAACGACTTCTGATCGTGCAAACAGGAGAAATCAAAATTGTTTGTCCCGATACGCCAGGTTCGATCGTGTGTTGAAGAATAAAGGTCGAGCACCGGTTCGTCAGAAAAGAACTCACTCGTATCGAGTATTTCGGTTTCAGGGTGGCGTGAAACGCGCTCCGTGACTTCAACCTTCTGGACCACTAAGCGACCGGAAACAATCAAACGCAAATCGTTCCACGAGAGAGCAATTGAGCTTTGGATACCTGCCTGTTGGAGTGTTAGTGAATTGGCTTCAATGTTAAGTGACCGAATTCGAACGACCGTATCGTCTCTCCCGAGATCGTCATCTGAGAGCAGGACAGTTGCAAAGCCAAGCTCGCGGAGCCGGTCATTAATTAATTGCACCTCTTCGCGACTGGCGGTGCGTGCCAACGGCATGGGCGCCTTTATGGCAAGTATGCTCTCGAGACTTTCAGTTTTTAGTTTTAGAAGTTCTGCCGCCTTCGATAAGCTATCTCCGTCCAAAGTGGCTGAGCCGGTTTGGACGAGAATACAGTTAAACCCAAGCTGGTGCTTTTCAGGCTTTCTCAGGATGGGTTTTCTAAGATGAGCAGTTGACTCGTTGAGTGGTAAAGGTGAATCACAATATAAACAGGCAAACCGTGTCGGCGGATTTGCGCGCAAACATTCTTCGCATCGGATCATCTCCTCTGGCGCGAAGGCTGGAGGTTCAGAAGGAGTCAATGGGCCGTCAAGCGGCAGATGAATTGTTTCGTTATCTTTAGGCAACAGCTCCTCCAACTATTTGGATTATACGTCTAGTCGAAAACTCACGGGCGAACAAATGTCATCCAACTCCATAGTCAAACTGGTAATCGCCACGTTAATCTTGTCTGTCGCAACGAGTTCTTGCGCTGTTCTTCAGCCTTCAGACGCGAATGGGCCACGTTCGAACCTGCCTCCCTATCCAATATTGGTCGCGGATCCCTCCGCACGGGAAGGGGCAACACTGGCGTGGCGTCAATTGACCCAGAGATATGGATTGTCACAAGACAGTTCATTAGATCTTCAGCCACTCACGGCGACGATTCGTAGTGTTCCGCCGAACCTCAACGGCTCGATCTTTCTGCCGAAGGTTGGTGCTGAGCCGTCGCAGACTGAAGAAGAGACGCGAGAATCGCTACGGAGATTCATCACCGAATGGCAGAGTCTTATTGGCGCCGATCCTCATCAACTTTCGCTTGTTGAAAGAACGGATAATGCTGCGGTGAAGACTGCTCGTTACGAGCAAAGACCGTTTCGTTATCCATTGCGAGGTGACGTTGGGAGTTTGACGATCCGATTTCAAAATGATCGTCGGGTTTTGGACATCTCGAGTACGTGTATACCAAACGCAGATCATTTTCAGTCAGCGTTGACTACCATCAACCCAGTCGTCACGGTCGAAGACGCCGCTAATCTGGTAAAGCAACAGCCAATCTCCGTTGCTGGTGATCAAGCACATAACGTTACTCTGCCGAACAATGCCGTGGTCACCGTTCAGCAACTAGTGGTTTATGCGAGACCCGCGGCTACAGGTCAGACTCTCGAACTACATTTGGCATGGGAAATAGATGTCGCTAATGGTCCTATTAAGACTATCTATCTCGACGCGATTTCACGCCAGGTTCTCGCCGTTGCCTGATAACCTTTCTGCTTGACCAACGAACCTTAAACCAGCATGCTAGCTTCAACATAGGGGTACTCTTTGGAGTCATTTTTATGAACAATAATTACGATCCCACTAATAACATTTCATGGCAGTTGGGACATCGCGGGAGAGTCGCAGTTTTCATAGATGGCAATAATCTTTTTCACGCAGCGCGATTCCACAACATCGATATTGATTACAACAAACTTTTGCGAGTCCTTCTCGGTGACGGCCGACTGCTGAGAGCATTCTTCTACACCGGAGTCGACGTAGGAGCCGAACGTCAGCAGGGCTTTTTGCTTTGGATGAGACGCAACGGGTTCAGAGTAATTCAAAAGGAGTTGAAGACGTTTTACGACGGAACGCGAAAAGCGAATCTTGATGTTGAAATTGCGGTAGACATGTTATCACTGGCTGGTCGTTACGATACCGCGGTGCTGGTGTCAGGTGACGAAGACTTCGTTTACGCGGTGAACGCCGTCGCCTACAAAGGATGTCGAGTGGAAATTGCCGGCTTCCGGTCCAACACTGCGCCCAAACTGATCGACGTTGCTGACTATTTCATCGATCTCGGGGAAATCGCTGAGAAAGTTCGGAAGGAACTTACTCACGGTGGCCGTTACGATGAAAGAGATCTCCATGAACATGTGCCCTCGCAGTATTTGCAAGAGGACATGCAGCTAACGGATGTACCCACCGCGTCTTTTGAGGCCATGCGTGTGGTGATCGAAGCAGAGATGGACGAAGAGGCTGCTGAGTTCGAGGCGTCAACGGAGTTCATCCGAATAACCGACGAGCATTAACACCGACACAAGAGTCAGCTCCTAAAATGTACGACAAGCTGTTAGCATGTCGCGCGCAAAGAGAACTATGACACGCTAACAGCCTGTCGTACTGATACCGCAGATGAAGATTTTTACGATTGAAGAAGCCAACGCGCTGCTTCCCCAAGTCAGAAAGATCGCTACTCACATTCAGCGGTCTCATCGCGGTCTTTCCAAATACCGCGACGAAGCGAAGGCTGCGTCGGAAGCTGCGGAACGAGGCGGTGGTGGCCTTACAAATGGTCAACATTACGCCGAGTTGGTTACTGCTTTGACGGCTGAAATGTCGAGTCTCGATAGCCTAGGTGTCCAGCTCAAGGACTTCGACCGGGGACTGGTTGATTTCCCTTATCTTCGCGACGGTCGCGTCGTTTTACTTTGTTGGCAGTTGGGCGAAGGAGATGAGCTCGAGTGGTGGCACGATCTTGAAGCTGGTTTTGCCGGACGGACGCGTTTGTAAGGTCATGTCCGATATGCTTCTGTCTTGTCGTGTGAAGCCAATGAGGCCCGTCGGATAATTGGAAGATGCTTCTTTAGTCACCGGGCCTCGCCGGATTCACACGACAAGCTAAAGCATATCGGACACCGCAACTTCAACTACTGCATAATTTTCTCATTGCCAGTTAAAGTTATTCCTGATAGGATGCGTCGCGATTGCGCAGCCGAGTGAAGCGGATAACAAGCGTGTCCATCCGCCGTTCGGCAATCCCCGGAGGCAGCTCGGAATGCAGTGTCCGTCGTGCGGCGCTATCTCAGACAAGGCCGATTGTTGTGTAGAACTTCACGTTGGATCACTTAATCAAGAGGTGGTCGCCCCTAACCAACTCAACATGAACGTTGCGAGTGATTCTTCAAAAGAGCCGCCAGTCAAGAAATCCACACTTATCGAGTTTCCTGGAGTAAACCGCACTTCAATCCCAGAATGGCGAAAAGAACTTAGCGAACGTGTGCGCGAGGTTCAGGAACGACGCGCACGTGAAGCAGCAAGAGAATCTGCGGAACAAAAACGTCAGGCAGCTGAAGCTGAGGTATCCACTCACCAGCTGGAGTTGTTGCCTCATTCTGACTTGCCGGCGATGAACCCGCTCGTTGCGGCTGCCTTGAAAAGAATTGAAAGGGCCCATCAATCGGGCAGTGAAGCAAGAAACGTTCGACAAGTTGTTGCTACAGCAGTAGCGTATGCTCCCGCGCGCGAAGAGAACGAGCCGGAAGTTATCGAATCGTTTGTAACAGCCGAGCTCCCTCTGGAAGCTGCTTTGGAACCCGAACCCAGTCGGGATAATGATGCAGTACCTCCCATTGAAAAGAGCCACAACCTAACAGTTGTACCTCCAATTGAAGAAACGTTTACCGAAACGCACCCCAGCACTCAACCGACACCCAGACGTTTGATTCTCGAAAACGATCCCTCACTTAACTATCTCGATTCGATCTCGCGTACTGTTCGTGTGGACGAGATCGACTCTCGCAGACCATCAGCATTTCGCAGATTTGTTTGTGGCCTATCCGATCTGCTGATATGTGCCTCGTTGTGTGTGCCTATCGCATTCGCAATGAGGGCCACGGGAAGCGAGTTGAAAGATCCAAGAGCGATCGAAGTCCTGGCCGGGTCTTTACTCGCCGTCACCTTTTTGTACCTGACGCTGACCATCGCGTTAACGGGTCGAACTTTGGCTATGCGGTTGCTTTCCCTTAGGGTGATCGACATTAAGACTGGATTGATCCCAACCGGACGACAGTCGATCGGCCGGTCGGTGCTTTATCTCGCATCACTGGCGTTCGCAGGGATAGGAGTGCTGGTTGCGTTAATGAGTCGTGAAGGTTATGCGACCCATGATCGCCTTACGCGGACGGCAGTGATTAAGACTTAGGGTTAGTAACATCAAAGTAGTTAATTGTAGGGGCGGCCTCCATGGCCGCCCCTTCGTGCAACCACGAAGATCTTGCTCAATGAAAAGGGTGGCCACGGAGGGGGCACTCCTACAATATTTCGATGCACGACCAACTGATTAAGAACGTTGTCGAAGAGGTTCGCACGAAATCCGCTCATCATTTCCTTGGTAGAGTCTTCCAATTAAGTCCGCTTTCTTTTGCACTCGATCTCGGCATCAAGGGTTACTTTCTTTTCATTAGCGCTGAGCCATCAAGTCCGCGTTTCTATCTGATTCGGCGCCGAGCTAGAGATCTCGAGAAGGCATCGATTGGACTTTTGCATTTTGGTCAACTCGTCAAGTCGCAACTGGGTAGTGGTCAACTTGTCGGTTGCACAAAAGATCCGAGTGAAAGAGTTGTGCGACTGACTTTCAGTGTCGTCGATGACCTGGGAGAAATTCATTTTCGGAGGCTAGTGGCGCAACTTACCGGGCGCGCAGCAAATCTTTTGATCCTCGACGAGCTGAATCGAGTAAAGAGTACTCTGAGATTTCCAAAAGGCGCGGGGCAGAGTCCAGGAGAATATTATCTGACTCCGCCGGCCCAACCCGCGCAGAAGCATGCAGCGCGCGTCGAGATTACCGGCTCTACTTCCGAAGCGGCTGATCTGTTCTTCCAGAAGCTTGATGAAGAGAAATCTTTTGATTCGCGTGTTGCCGCTTTAAATGTTGAGCTCCAGAAAAGGCTAGATCAAAAAACCAGGCTCCTTGCGAACCTTGAAAACGATCTCGCCACGCATGGCGATGCTGAGAGGCACAAGCATGTCGGCGATTTACTCTTAGCCAATCTTTCGACTGCGACTCGCGAGGGCAACAAGACACGGATTACAGACTTTTATTCCGAAGGTACGCCGATAATCGAACTGGAGATCGACCCAACTCTTTCACTCCAGGATGCGGCGGCTCAGTTCTTTCGTCGCTACGCAAAGGCAAAGCGCGCGGGGGCAGAAACTACGCAACGTATTCAGACTTTGCGAGAGGAAATCGATCTACTTCGACAGAAGCAAAGCCACTTGCAACATATTGCGTCGCAGCGCGATGAAAACGCTTTGGAAGAGTTTGACAAGTCTGAGACGAAGCCACAGCGCCGAGTTGAACCGAAGGAGGAAAAACAGATTCCGGGAGTTCGGCGTTACCTGTCCACAGACGGATATGAGATCCTGGTTGGGCGTGGCGCCAGAGATAACGATCACTTGACGTTTCGCATAGCGCGTCCCAACGACGTCTGGTTACATGCAGGTGACTATCCCGGGTCGCATGTTGTTATTCGTAATCCCACCAGGAAAGAGATACCACAGCGAACTGTGATTGAAGCAGCGCAACTCGCCGGTCGATTCAGTCAGGCGAGCGAAGACGCCAAGGTAGTGATTCATTACACTGAGAGGAAGTTTCTTTCGAAGCCGAAGGGTGCGGCCCAAGGTTTAGTGAGGGTGTCGAGATTCAAATCGATGACTGTAGAGCCTAAGGAGTCAGTGAAAAGAATCTAATCGTGGAGAGACATCTCTGCGCTTCCTCTGGGCGCCAGAGTTGGCAATCAAACTTGGAAGCAGTCAGTACCACCTCGCGGTAGCGGGTGGGTGCGAAGCTTTGACGATCGATATGACAGCTTCGCACCCACCCGCTACCGCAAGGTGGTACTGACTGCTTCCAACTCTGGCTCATGAAGACCAAAGACCTTTGTGCTTTCAGAGTGTTATGCTTCGACCTATGCAGTCGAAACCGCAACAAACTCAATCGGAAAAACTTTTCGGCCAAGCTCTTGAATTAATGCCAGGCGGAGTCAACTCGCCCGTACGAGCGTTCCGCGGAGTCGGAGGCACTCCGTTGTTTATCAAACAAGCTTCCGGCGCCACGATTACTGACGTGGATGGCAAAACCTATATCGATTATGTCGGCTCGTGGGGACCGATGATTTTGGGTCATGCAGATCCAGAAGTAATCGAGGCAGTTCGAGACGCGGCAACTCGAGGAACCAGTTTTGGAGCACCCAACGAACTGGAGATCCAGTTGGCGGAAGAAATCGTCGACGCAGTGCCTTCGATCGAGATGGTTCGCATGGTTAGTAGTGGAACCGAAGCAACGATGTCGGCCATTCGGTTGGCACGAGGTGTAACTGGCCGCGATAAGCTTGTGAAATTCGAGGGGTGTTACCACGGCCACGGCGATAGTCTGCTGGTAAAAGCAGGCTCAGGAGTCGCCACACTCGGTTTACCAGATAGTCCAGGTGTTCCAGCCACACTCGCTCAAAATACGATAACAGTGCCGTTTAATAGCGGTGAGGCGTTGACTCGAGTTTTTGACGAACACAAAGACATCGCAGCAGTAATCATCGAACCAGTTGTCGGCAATATGGGTTGTGTTCCGCCTAAGACTGGTTATCTCCAGACTGTACGCGACATTTGCTCCAGGAACGATACGCTTCTGATCTTTGATGAGGTGATGACTGGGTTTCGAGTCGCTCGCGGCGGTGCGCAAGAACTCTATGACATTAAGCCCGATATCACGACGCTCGGAAAGATCATTGGTGGTGGACTCCCCGTTGGTGCTTATGGGGGCAGTAAGGACTTGATGAGAAATGTTGCGCCTTCCGGACCGATCTATCAAGCAGGAACGCTTTCCGGAAATCCTTTATCAATGGCCGCTGGTTTGATTACTTTGCGACGATTGCGCGACACGTCTGTTTACCGGCAACTGGATCGAGCCACGAAGAAGTTGTGCGACGGTTTAGCTGACGCGGCCAGATCGGCCAATGTGAACAATACGATCAACCGCGCGGGTTCGATGTGGACTGGATTCTTCACGGCTGGTGAGGTGATTGATTGGGCCAGTGCAGATAAATGTGACCGACAACTCTATGGCCGCTTCTTTCATGCGATGCTTGGCGAAGGAGTTTATCTTGCACCCTCTCAATTCGAGGCCGCGTTTGTGAGTCTGGCGCATGCGGATGAATTGATTGAGCGGACGGTCCAAGCTGCGGGAAAGGCGTTTGAAACTATTTAAGATTTCAAATTTCAGATTTAAGATTTAATTGGTTTTGGGGCTTTGGTCTTCGATCGAGTCGAACAGCTGTAGACAAGCGAGGAAACCAAGAGCAAAGACCAAAAGCCGAAGACCAGAGACCCATCAAATCTTAAATCTGAAATTTGGAAAGTTAAATTCTTAAAGCGGAAGATCGATGATGAACTTCGAACCTTTGCCTACCTCGCTCGCTACGCTTATCCGTCCACCGTGTTGTTCCACAATTTGCTTAACGATAGCCAGACCAAGGCCGGTTCCTCGCTTCTTAGTAGAAAAGAACGGCTCAAAGATTCGATCTCGTGTCGCCTCATCCATACCCTTACCACGGTCTGCGATGGTGATGCGCGCATAGCTTTTCGGGGCGTGACCGTCATGACCGTCAAGGCTTAAGCGTTCTGTTGCAATCCGGACCGCCGCATTTTCCTGGCTCGCATCAACTGCGTTGGCAATGACATTCACAAATACCTGACGCAGTTGATCCGCATCCCAGCTACCCACCAAAGCATCTTCGCTGAAATCTTTTTCCACAGTCGTATTCTTTTCTCGAATACGATCGCTGACCAGATCGATACTCCGGTCAAGTGAATCGTTCAAATCAACTCGCGAACGATCCAGACTCTTCTGTCGCGAAAATTGGGTGACGTCTACGACGAGCTTGTTCAGGTGCTTTATGCCGCGCTCGACTAGTTCGATCGTGTTCAGCGCATCAGGATCAGAAACGCTATCGCGCAACATCGATACTCCAAGTCGAATACTGCCCAGTGGGTTTCGAATCTCGTGCGCGACCTGTGTTGTTGCTTGTCCAACTGCCGCAAGAGATTCACTCCGTCGCAGAAACCGTTCAGACTCAGCGACCTCAGTGGCGTCAACGAGCGTTAGAATTTGGCCTTTGTGTCCATCAATGGCTAAAGGTGACGAATAGACGTCAAACGACTTTTCATCCTTGTCGAGTCTAACAGCCCATCGCCCACGATAACTTGCGTTGTCTACTTGAGTCGCGGTCGCAGCTTCAAGCATTTTCATTGCATCGACTGGACCCAGGGGTTCCATGACAGAAGCGCCGACAGTTGCTCGCGGAAAAATCTTAAAGAACGCAGCATTCGCACTCCTGATGCGATCTTCGTTATCGACAGCCGCCACAGCACTCACCATTCCTTCCATGAGTTGGTTGGTGAATGTGCGTTCACGCCTGGCTTCAAACACGCTACGACGCATTTGTTTAAAGCGTCTTTGTACCTCCCAGACGGTACCAGCCGCGACAAGTACGCCGGCGATCAAAGCAATGATGCTCCATAGTTGAATGGATCGTTTGGCCCGGTTTTGGAGGTCCTGTACCTCCAGAAAAATGTTGTCTTGTTCCTGGGTTAATAGTCCCGCGATTACCGTCAGTTCCTCACTGATCTTCAGAAATTGCCCAAAACCCTCCAGACTGTAACGACGCAGATCGTCAGTTGTCTCGAGGAAAACCTGAATATCGTCGTGCAACTGACGCCACTCGGACTTTTCCGATAAGGGCGGCCGCTCCAAGACGGCTAATTGCGTTCTTACTTCGTCGCGCGCGCCATGAAGCCTCAAATCCCCCGGCGGTTTTATTCGTTGGGATTCAGCAGCGCTTGCTACACGAGCTTCATTATCAAGTTTCGTCACCGCCAAACGAACATTTAATAAAGTGCTCTTGAGACTGGAATTTTGTGTGACCTTGGTCTGAGCATCGAAAGAGACTCGTTCCATCTTGTTTGTGCTCAAGAGGCCCAATCCGGAAATGAGTACGAGCAACAACAGAAATCCCACCGCGATCGGTGTCAATGTTGGTGCAAGACGACTGGTTTGAGGTTCAGTAGGCTGGATGACAGCCGGTGGTGTATCCGATGTTGCCGTACGACGATAAACAACATCAGAATCAGAATCAGAATCTTTTTGGGGAACTGGCTTCATCAGCGAGACCTATGGCTTGGCGTCCATCCAATTGTCTCCTACGCCTACATCTGCCACAAGTGGAACGTCGAGTGAGACGGCTGATTCCATCTCATGCTTCAACATCTTGCTTACACCTTCTACTTCCGGTTCGGGAACCTCGAGCAGTAGCTCATCGTGTACCTGCATCAACAAACGAGCCTTCGAAGACATTCGCTTCAGTTCTTCTTCAACGTGAAGCATAGCGATTTTCACGATATCACTTGCCGTTCCCTGGATCGGCATGTTTATCGCTTCACGCTCGGCAGCTCGCCGAATGTTGGCATTTCGATCAGTGATGCCAGGTAACGGACGGATACGTCCATAGATTGAACGCACATACCCGTGTTCACGAGCTCGAATTGGAACTTCGTCCATATAACGACGAACGCCCTTGTAAGTGTTGTAGTAATCCTCGATGACTTTCTTTGCTTCTTGACGACTGATTCCGACACGTTGAGATAAACCCCAGGGTTCAATAGCGTAGGCGATTGCAAAATTAACAATCTTGGCGAATCGGCGCGCTTCTTTAAGTTCTGCGTCGGTTCGAGCGCCAAATACGAGGCGTGCAGTTCGCGCGTGAATGTCTTCGCCTTTTTGAAATGCCTCCAGCATGACTGCATCCTGAGTTATATGAGCCAGCAATCGAAGTTCTAATTGTGAATAGTCAGCGGAGATGATCTTGTTGCCGCTGTCCGCGACAAAGGCTTTGCGGATGCGACGGCCCAATTCAGTTCGAATAGGAATATTTTGAAGATTGGGATCGCTTGACGAAAGACGGCCAGTGGCCGCGACGGTTTGGTTTAATTGGCAGTGAATTCGTCCGTCGCTCGCTATTTGATGTGGTAATGCATCCGTATAAACACTCTTAAGTTTATCCAACTCCCGATACTCGATGATCAGGCGAGGTAGCTCAAAAGTCTGCGCGAGCTCTTCCAACACCGCCTTGCTGGTCGAGACACGTCCGGTAGAAGTCTTGCGATTAGAGTTGATGTTCAACTCACCGAGTACTTCACCGACTTGCTTTGGTGAAGCGATATTAAACTCACGTCCGGCGAGTTCATAGACTTTAAGTGTTAGTTTGTGGAGTTCCTGACCAATGAAGTTGGAGAGGTCCGCAAGAACTTTCGGGTCAACTTTGAGTCCCGCTCGTTCCATTCGATACAGCAGCGGCGCAAGTGGCAACTCCACTTCCGAGTAAATGGTCTCAAGTTTCTTTTCGAGGATTCGTTCACGAAGAATTTTGGCAGTTTGAAGTGTAAGATCCGCGGTTTTGGCAGTGTCCCATGAAGTCGCGGTCCAGTTGGCTGGTGGTGTGGAACCGTCTTCTGTTCCGATTGCCTCGCGCGCAAGGTCAACTAGTTCATATTTACTGCGATTTGGATCCAGAAGGTAGGCTGCCAGGAATGTGTCGTCTTTGACACCTTCAAGAGTCACATCAAACTTATCGAGCAGAGCTGTCGCTCGTTTAAAATCGTGGACAGACTTTTCAACGAGTCCATTCGTTAAAATTTCACGCAACGAATCAATTGCGCCCCTCGTGCCTCCGGTGAACTTCTCGAGATCAACATAAGCCGAAACGCCAGGCTTGGTTGAAAAGGCGATGCCGCGGGTCGTTTGAAGCTCACTGAAGCACTCTTGTTCTCCCTCGCCGGTCGGCGATGAATCAGCAATCGCAATCCCGACGCTCTCCGCGTCAAATAGAGTACGAACGAGATTGTCCAGCTCCGTCTTGTTCTGGATGGTTCGATAATTCCTCTCAGTCACGATGGCTGGGCTCGGCGCAGCAGCATCGGCATACTCGCGAGTAAGAGCTGCAAATTCCAATTCGTGAAATAGTTGGTAGGTCGCAGCGCGATCGGGCGGACGTGCTTTAATTTCGTCTAATTTCAGTGGGACTTCGAGATCGATTTGAATTCGCGCTAACTCACGAGATTGCCGAATCAAATCAGCGTTGTCTCGCAGTGACTCGCGATAGGTCTTGTGCTTGACAGATTCCCAGCCAGTTAGTGCCGCTTCTATAGAGCCAAACTGCTGAATGATCTGTACCGCACCCTTCGAACCGATCCCTGGAGCTCCAGGAATATTGTCAATGGAGTCTCCCATTAGCCCGAGTAGATCAACCAGCTTGTCAGCAGTTACTCCAAATTTCTTTTCGACCCATTCCTCGTTACACCACTCAACTGGTGGTACTGGCTCCTTGCGTTTTACTACCTGCGAATTCTGGCGCATGCAGATGACGAATGGATCACGAACCAGCTGACACATGTCTTTGTCGTTCGACACGATAACCGCCTGCATCTTTTTTTCGGCAATCTGCCTCGCCAACGTTCCAATCACATCATCTGCTTCGTAACCCGGCGCATTGATCACGGGAATGTTGAATGCATCACAGAGGCGAAGGATGTAGGGAAGCTGACTCGCGAGGTCATCCGGCATTTGCTCGCGATTCTTCTTGTAGTCTGCAAATGTCTCGTGTCGAAAAGTCTTTTCTTTCGATTCAAAAATCGCCGCAATGTAATCAGGCTTTTCTTCGCGCAGCAGCTTGATCAGCATATTCGTGAAGATATAAACAGCCTGAGTCACCTGTCCGCTGGAGGTGGCCAGCGGTGCAGCGCGATTCTGCATCGGGGCGTAAAAAGCCCGAAAGATGTGCGACATCGAATCAATCAAGAACACACGTTCAGATTGATCAGTATTTGTTGATACCGATTTGGCAGGCATGTGAGGCGATCATAAAAAGGCGGTTAGAGGGTGTCAAACTTCTCGTTGGAGTGCGGTGGCCTGTCACCGCTTTTTCTGAAGGATGAAGGATGAAGGCGGAAGGATGAAAGCAGGGATCTGGTGCCTGTTATGCCTGGTTCCTTGAACTTTGTCCTGGACAGACAAACTACAAGTCAAAGAACAAAGCACAACAGAACAACACTCATGCTTTCATCCTTCCGCCTTCATCCTTCACCCTTTAGAAAGCGGCGCCAGGTCGCCGCACCCAAATTTCCTACTTGCCTGAGTCGCATCGCTCCGGCCATAATACCCAAGGTAAAATTAATGCTAATCCTTAAAGCGAGCATGTATGCTCGCTTTTGTGTTTCCGGGGAGTCAGCTATTTTGAGGTCTTTGTCTTTTATTAATCCAAACAACCGTGTAATCCTCCCGACAGTTTTAGTTCTAATCACCGCTTTTACCGCGGCGGGACAGTCGTCTCAGCCAGGTTCCCAAACTCAACCTCCTGCGGGTAGTCCATCACCTTCAGGTGTGTCGCAGTCGGCCACGCAAGCGCCGTCACCAACAAGCTCGGCGCCAATTCAGCCGGGTGTTGTCAACCCTGTTCAGGCGTCCGTCACGTCTGGTGTAATCCAGGTCACTACCAGCGAAGAGACTCCGCCAGTGAATCCGGTGGTGCAAAAGATTGAACGCGCTCGCGCTCTGGCTGCCGCGCATCAGCTGCCACAAGCGGCCACGGATTTGGAGAACGTTCGGGCGTCCGTTAGCGACGTTGCACTGCGTAATGTGGCCACCCTGATGTTGATTGGAATCTATCTTGAGGAAGGAAACTACGTACGGACCCAGGCTCTTCTCGAGGAAAGTTTCACGGCTCGTGCCGCACAGAAGGACGAGTCGTTGAGAACTTATTTTGCAATGGCGGGTCAGACAGTAAATGGTCTGCGGACACACCTCGCGCGCTATCGTAGTTTCGGGATCAATCCAACTGAGACTGGACTTCCGGCTGAAGCAAATGCCGACTTAGACCGCGTACGAGGTCTACTCGAACGCCTGGCAGCACAGGCAAAAGAGATCAGCAATGAAGCCGGTCGGTCGTACGACGCAGTGGCACTCCAGGAAGATGTGGTTGGTATTCGTTTGTCACTTGCTCGAGATAATGATGACCGTGACAAATGGCAAACCGAGTATGTGGCGATCCGCGAAAAGCTTGCGTTCTCCCAGGCTCAAGCTTCATCAATCGGACGTTCCGCGTTGCTCGACGCAGTGAAAGCTCGGATTCCGAATCCGTTTGCGACTACCTCGGCTGGCGCGTCCTCAAACAATTCCGACGCTACAACTTCTTCAGCATCAACACCTCTAAACGAAACTTCGGCTGTGACTGACAACGGGACCCCTCCGCAGTTAATTAGCACCGGTTCGCTTAGTGGAAGAGAGAGCAAACGGGTCACTCCGGTCTATCCGCCGGTGGCACGAAGCGCTCGCGTTACGGGAACGGTTCGTGTGTTCGCAATTGTTGATGAGAAGGGCAAGATTTGGGTAACGAACTCCGAAGGTCCGCCGCTGCTGAAAAAGGCTGCTGAAGACGCCGCCAGAAACTGGACGTTCCCACCCACGATGGTTTCCGGCAAAGCGGTCAGGGTTGCCGGTTATCTCGATTTCGATTTCAAACTTTAAAGGGTCAGTGGTCAGTGGTTAGTGGCCAGTTGAATAGGTCCAACAGGTCTTATCGGTCCTATAGGTCCTATCAACTGACCACTGACTACTGACCGCGGCCTTCCCTAATCTTGACTTTAAAGTAAGGTTTAACTTAAGATGCAGCCGGCTAATACTTTAGGCGATTTGAGATGAAGCTTTCAGCTCAGGAAGAATATGGTTTGAGATGCCTCCTGCAACTCGCTCGGGCACAAACGACCAAAGAGTCGTTGACGCTGTCGCAGATTGCAGGTCAGGAAGGCATTTCCTCGGCAAACGCCGGAAAGCTGATGTGGATTTTGACGAAGGCCGGCTTGGTTCAATCTACGCGAGGAACTAAAGGTGGTTATGTCCTGGCCAGGCCGGCCAACGAGATTCGACTCAATCAAGTGATTCGAGTGCTGGAAGGCGAACCTGCTGAATCGCACTGCAAGAGCTACGCGGGCGTACTCGATGCCTGCATTCATACAGGCGACTGTGGCATCCGGCCGGTTATCGTTGAGTTGCACCAGATTGTAGATAACGCATTGGCCGAGATTACTTTATCGCAGCTGTTGGGAACCGAAGCTAACGTTGACGCGGTGTTACATCAGATTCAAGGCACTAGACAAAAGGATGAACCGATTCGAGCGTGACAGATTAATTCTGGAGGGCACTTTTTAACTTAATCATGAGCACTGTCGAGTTGCTGGGCAACAAAGAATACAAATACGGGTTCGTTACAGACATTGAATCGGATGTCATCCCCAGAGGTCTGAACGAAGGCACTATTCGGTTAATCTCGCAAAAGAAGAACGAGCCTGAATGGATGTTTGAGTTTCGGATTAAGGCTTACCGTCACTGGCTGACCATGACTGAGCCAAAACACTGGCCAAATATCAGCTATCCGCAAATCGACTATCAAGACATCATTTATTACAGCGCGCCGAAACAGAAACCGACGAAAGCGAGTCTCGATGAAGTTGATCCTGAACTCCTAAAAACTTTTGAAAAGCTCGGTATTCCGTTGCAGGAACAGAAACAGCTTGCCGGTGTAGCAGTGGACGCGGTTTTTGATTCTGTTTCGGTCGCGACGACTTACAAAGAAAAGCTAAAGAAGCACGGAGTTATCTTCTGCTCGTTCACGGAGGCTATCAGAGACTATCCGGAACTTGTGAAGAAGTATCTGGGTTCCGTCGTTCCAACAAACGATAACTTCTTTGCAGCTCTTAATAGTGCCGTTTTCTCTGATGGTAGTTTTTGCTTCATTCCCAAGGGCGTTCGTTGTCCGATGGAATTGTCGACGTACTTTCGCATAAACAATGCAGAGTCGGGGCAGTTCGAGCGGACACTGATTGTTGCTGAAGAAGGCGCGTACGTTTCCTACCTCGAAGGCTGCACTGCTCCAAAGTTCGATAAAAATCAATTGCACGCTGCGGTAGTGGAACTCATAGCCCTCGACGATGCGCAGATCAAATACTCGACCGTGCAAAACTGGTATGCAGGTGACGAGGAAGGACGTGGTGGCATTTACAACTTCGTTACCAAACGAGGGAAGTGTGCTGGTCGCAATTCGAAGATCTCGTGGACGCAGGTTGAAACCGGATCGGCTATTACCTGGAAATATCCATCATGCATTCTGCAGGGTGATAACTCGATCGGAGAGTTCTATTCCGTCGCACTGACTAATCATGCGCAGCAGGCGGACACTGGTACGAAGATGATTCATCTCGGCAAGAACACCAGATCCACAATCATTTCCAAGGGTATAGCTGCAGGCAAATCGAATAATAGTTATCGCGGGCTAGTGAAGGTGATGCCGAAGGCCGAGAACGCGCGAAACTATACGCAGTGTGATTCGATGTTGATTGGGTCGAGTTGTGGCGCAAACACTTTTCCCTATATCGAGGTGATGAACGATAGCTCGAGCGTTGAGCATGAGGCTTCGACATCGAAGATCAGTGAAGAGCAGCTTTTCTATTTGCAGCAGCGCGGCATCTCTCAGGAAGATGCGGTGTCGTTGATCATCAATGGCTTCTGCAAAGATGTGTTCCTGCAGCTTCCGATGGAGTTTGCGGTAGAAGCACAAAGATTATTAGGGCTTAAGTTGGAAGGAAGTGTTGGTTAGTTTTTATCTCTGCGTTAACTCTGCGTTCTCTGCGTCTCTGCGGTTTTAGAGTTTGGCCGAAGTAACCGCAGAGACGCAGAGAACGCAGAGTTAACGCAGAGACTTTTTAGGAGCGCGGAATGCTGGAGATTCGAAATTTACATGCAGCCATTGATGGCAAAGAGATTCTGAAAGGGATCAATCTCACCGTTAACAAAGGCGAAGTTCACGCCATCATGGGCCCAAACGGTTCGGGTAAATCAACGCTCGCAAAGGTCCTGGCGGGCCATCCTGATTACGAAGTAACGGCCGGCGAAGTGCTCTACGAAGGACGGAATTTACTTGAGAAGTCGCCCGATGAACGTGCTCGCGAAGGGGTGTTCATGGCGTTTCAATATCCAATCGAGGTGCCGGGAGTTTCCAACGCGCAGTTTCTGCGACTGGCTTACAACGAGAAGCAGAAACACCTCGGTCTTGAAGAACTCGATCCACTCGAATTTAAAGACTTGTTAAAAGAGCGGGCACGGGTTGTTGAGATGGATGCGAGCTTCATGACGCGATCGGTCAATGAGGGTTTTTCGGGCGGGGAAAAGAAGCGAAATGAAATTCTGCAGATGGCAGTGTTGGAACCCAAGCTCGCCATTCTGGATGAAACTGATTCGGGTTTGGATATTGACGCACTTCGGATCGTTGCTGGAGGTGTCAACCAACTTCAGGGTGCTGAAAACGCAATCATAGTTGTGACTCACTATCAGCGTTTGCTGAATTACATCGTTCCGGATTTCGTCCACGTGCTGGCCGATGGCCGCATCGCACGCGAAGGCGGTAAAGAGTTAGCTCTGGAACTCGAGGAGAAAGGCTACGATTGGATCAAAGCGCAAATGCACGAGAATGGATCCACGACAGTACGAGCAAACTGAGTATGGCTACTGAAGTCGTCAAGAGAGAAAACAAATATCAGCAGGCGTTTGAGGCGCTAAAGGCGAGAAAACCATCCGCGGCATGGATTGAACTTTTGCGCGACAGTGCCATGGATCGATTCGAATCGTTGGGTTTTCCAACTGTGGCGGAGGAAGAGTGGAAGTATACAAATCTCGCCGAGCTTTCGAGACGACACTTCAAACCTGAAACTGCGAACGAAGGTAGTGAATTCAAGAGCGCGCAGTTTTCGTTTCCTGAGACTGCCGATAACCAGGTCGTGTTGGTTAACGGGACCTTCCGTCATGATCTTTCCACTACAGAAAAGTTGGAGGGCGTCGTAGTTCTTGATCTCTTCGAGGCGATTGCCGATGCCCGTTACGGCAAGGTGGTAAGAGACTATCTTGCGCGTAACGCCAATTATCACGACCGCGGATTGACTGCGCTAAACACGGCGTTCCTGGAGTCCGGTGTTTTTGTTCTGGTACCCCGAAACATCGAAATGGAGTCGCCACTACAAATCACATTTGTCGCTGACTCTCCGGATGGGCACACGGCAAATTTTCCACGTGTGTTACTCGTTGCCGAAGAGAATAGCTCGGTTAACCTGGTTGAGCGTTTTGTATCAGGGCGACAACCGACGTTTACGAACGCCGTTGTTGAAATCGTGTTGATGGACGGCGCGCGTCTGAAACACGATCGGCTTCAACAGGAAGGTTCTGAAGCATTTCACATCGCCACAACGGCAGCGGCGTTGGGGCAGGGTAGTAGTTACAACTCGACTGCAATCAATCTGGGCGCAAAGCTGGCACGGCACGATGTATCGGTCGTGATGAACCACGAAGGTGCTGAATGTTGGGTTGATGGACTTTACGTTGTAGGTAGCAACCAGCACTCGGATACGCATTCAGTAATCGATCACAAACAACCGTATTGCAATAGCCATCAACTCTACAAGGGAATTCTTGATGGCAACGGCCGTGCAGTCTTCAACGGCAAAATTTTCGTTCGCGAAGGTGCGCAGAAGACTGACGCTATGCAAACCAACAAGAATCTATTGCTGTCGCCACAGGCTCGCGTCGATACCAAACCGCAGCTCGAGATTTATGCAGATGATGTGAAGTGTGCGCACGGTGCGGCGGTTGGACAGATAGATCAGGAAGAATTGTTTTATTTAGCAACGCGTGGAATCGATCCGAAACTTGGAAAGAATTTGTTGACTTATGGTTTTGCAGAGGAAGTTATTGGCAAGATCGGACTTGAATCGATTCGAGCTCAACTGGACGAAGCCGTGTTGACTCAACTGCATGCTCCACTGCCAACAGAATTGTGATTTCGAAGGGTTGTCATGTCACGACTCAGATTACTCTTCATCGCTAGCGTGATTGTCTTATCTGGGCTCTCGAACAGTTTCGCGCAGAATAGTGGAACGCTTTTCTCGCCCCACAAACATAGAGAGAAACCGCCAGTCTGTCTTAATTTCAAAACAGGGTTGAGTGATTCTAAGAATCAACCCTGTGACTTGGAATACGGGCTGCTCGGGATCAACGGCGACTTCGACTGGTTTCAAAGTTCAGCTGAAAGAAAAAACCGCAGCGTCATTAGAGATTTAGGTAGTCATTTCTGGATCGATTCTTTCGCCGTTCCTGCTGTCGATCCTTTACCTGAACTCAAACCCGGCGAGCAGCGCAATATCTCAATCGATGTTTCGGGGGCAGACGGAGCTGACGGTAAGCCAGGCAAGGCCGGTGATCCAGGTCCGGATGGAGGATCTCGTGCTATGCCGACCGAGACCAGCGGCAATAAGTCTGCTGGAGATCCTGGGCGCACGACTCCGGAGGTCCTGCCAGCGCTTCGTCCAAAAAATGATGGCAGGCCCAAGATCGATCCTCTTTTTGTTAAAGCCATAGCTGGTCACATGTATGTGATTCACGTAGTAGACGATCAATCTGATTTCTACGCAGTGTTTCGAGTTGATGCCCTGCAAGAAGGTGCTTGTGACATTTCATGGAAGCTAATTCCAACACCACCTAACCAGGATGAGTAACGCAATGTTGTCCACAGCCGATGCAATTCAAACCAGTGGCGCGGTGAATACATGGGACGTTGAGCGCGTTCGTGCGGACTTTCCGGTTCTGCACCAAACGGTGAACGGCAAACCACTGATCTATCTCGACAATGGCGCATCGTCGCAAGTCCCTCAGGTCGTTATCGACCGCGGTATTTTTTACATCGAGCAGGAACACTCCAACATTCATCGTGGCGTTCACTATCTGAGCCAACGAGCGACCACTGCTTACGAGGGCGCACGCGAAAAGGTCAAGCGATTCATCAATGCACGTGAATCGCGTGAATGCATCTTCGTTCGAGGGGCGACTGAAGGAATCAATCTTGTGATGCATGGCTATGGTCGCAAGTTCATTGGCGAAGGTGACGAGATCATCATTTCCGCAATGGAACATCACGCCAACATTGTTCCCTGGCAGATGCTGTGTGAAGAAAAGGGCGCTCGGCTGCGAGTGATCCCGATGAATGATGCGGGAGAGTTGATACTCGACGAGTACGACGCTTTGCTGAACACGAGAACGAAGCTGGTAGCGATCACGCACGTCTCGAATGCTCTCGGCACCATCAATCCGATCAAAGAGATGATAGTGCAGGCGCACAAATATGGTGTGCCTGTCTTGATCGATGGCGCTCAGAGTGCTCCGCACATGCCGGTAGATGTTCAGGATCTGGATTGCGACTTCTACGCGTTCTCCGGTCACAAAATGTATGCGCCGACGGGAAGCGGAATTGTTTACGGTAAAGCAGAACTGCTGGAAAAGATGAATCCGTTCCAGGGCGGCGGCGACATGATCAAGACTGTCACATTTGAGAAGACAACTTATGCTGAGTTGCCAAACAAGATGGAGGCCGGCACTCCCGCAATCGCATCGCAGATCGGACTTGGCGCCGCCATTGATTACCTGGACAGCATCGGAAGAGAGCAGGCTGCAGTTTATGAAGCAGAATTACTCCGCTATGCAACCGAGCGAGTGTCGTCAATTGAAGGAGTGCGAATCATTGGTACAGCTAAGAACAAAGCGAGTGTGCTTTCATTTGTAATTGATGGCATTCACCCTCATGACATTGGAACGATCCTGGATCAGGAAGGAATTGCTGTTCGGGCCGGTCATCACTGTGCGCAGCCCGTGATGCAAAGGTTCAACCTTCCGGCTACGGCTCGCGCATCGTTTGCGTTCTACAACACGAAAGCAGAGATTGATGTGTTGGCGCAGACGATTGAGAAAGTGATTGAGATATTTAGTTGATTGCCGATTTCCGATCGCCAATTGCCGATTTTCGCAATTGTTCGATCGGGTTTTGAAATCGGCAATTGGCAATCGGATTGGCAATGGCACATGTCTGAACTAAGCGAACTTTACCAGCAGGTCATCCTCGACCATAACAAGAAGCCACGAAACTTTCACAAGCTCGAATCTCCGAGCCATACAGCTGAGGGGCATAATCCTCTTTGTGGAGATCAGCTGACTGTCTACTTGAAAGTCGAAGACGATCAAGTGAAGGATGTTGCCTTTGAAGGTTCTGGGTGTGCGATCTCTAAAGCGTCGGCAAGTATGATGACTCAGGCTGTGAAAGGGAAGTCGCGCCAGGATGCTGAAGCGATATTCAAAGAGTTTCACTCGCTCGTCATAGGTGAATTGGATGAAGAGCGTGACGAGAACCACCTCGGAAATCTAAAAATCTTTGCTGGCGTTCGTGACTTCCCAGTTCGAGTGAAGTGTGCGACGCTCCCCTGGCACACAATGCACGCGGCGCTCAATAAGAAAGAGATCGTATCGACCGAGTAAGTCTTATCGCCTTTGCTCTCCATTTTCACCAGCTTTCATTCCGGTATTAAAGGCATCGAACAGAAGTTCCTTAATGGAATCACGCAAGCTCTTCTGTCGGAGGGTGGTGGCCTAACTTGGAATCGGCCCAACAGAATTAGAACGGCGAGCGAAGCGACCGATTGACCTCACCCAACCTGAAACGTACGAATAGATAGGTCAATCGGTCGCTTCTCGCCGTTCTAATTCATGGCCTATTTCAAATTAGGGCACGACCTGTCGGAGCGCGACCGTCCCCGGCCCGCCCCCATAGAGTTTCGGTCGCAACTTGCTCGAACCACTGAGTTACTAACACGTTGTAGATGGAGCGGCCCCGGATCTTCCCTACATTCGGGAGGCTTCTGTTTGATGGGGGCGGCCGGGGACGGCCGCGCTCCGACAGAAGAGCTTTCGTGTATCCGGGTTAGGAGCTTCTGTTCGATGGGCTGTCTTTTGCCGATCCGAGAGAATCGCTAGTAAGTAATACTCCATGTGCCAAACGGCACCCACGGATTACCTCCGGTTCGTTTCGCCGCTACATCAATGTTCGAGCGTGGGCCCGCACCCGAAACGGTCGTCAACGCTGAGCCGGTTCTCAGGAAGTAATTACTTGCAACACCGCCAATCGTCGCCGCGAAATTACTATTTGCAGCGGCGTCGTTGTACCAAAGCCGCGCAGTTCCATTCTTGTTCGGGCTGCTGTTGGCGATTCGCACAGACAATCTAATGCTGAGTGTGTCGCCAGTTCGGAAGCCCGAGGGTCCAACCTGGTTAATCGTGATAGATTGAAGAAGTGCCGTGTTGAAATTAACGGCACCTACATTGGCGTCGTCCAGTTCTCCCGATCCAATCAGCTGCCCCCCGTTCCTGAATACCTCAGCCAACACATCGAACTTCGTGCCGACGTCACCACCCTTATTTACACCCAGCCACAGTTGCGCTGGCCCGAGTGAAGTTACCGGTTTCAGTTGCACTGTGACCGTGATTGAGCTCGACGTGGTTGCTTGTCCATCACTAACCAGCACGCTAAATGTGTAGTTCGCGTCTGCCTGTGCCGCAGTTGGTGTCCACGAGAAGACTCCTGTACTGGGATTGATGGAAGCACCAGCCGGTTGACCAGAAAGCGAGAAGGTCAAAGGTTGCGCGGGCAAATCAACGTCAGATGCAGACGTAGTGAAGGTTAAATTTGTGCCATAGACCACGGAAGCAGTGGCTGGCACTCCACTAAGCACAGGCGGATCGTTGACAGGATTTACGGTGATGTTGACGTTGCCAGTTGCGGTTCCTCCGTGGCCATCAGAAACAACGTACGTAAAACTGTCTGAACCGTTGAAGTTTGATGCTGGGGAGTACTGAGCCTGGCCTCCCACAGTCGCCACCGAACCATGCGAAGCTGTACCAACACTCTGCAATGTTCGTGTGTCGCCATCAACGTCGGTATCGTTGGCAACAACATTCACCGTAACCGGAGTATCTTCGTCAGTAGTTGCCGAATCGTTTACTGCAACCGGATTGTCGTTGACTGCATTGATTGTAACGTTGACGTTGCCCGTCGCAGTGCCGCTGTGTCCGTCCGAAACAACATAAGTGAAGCTGTCAGTACCGTTGAAGTTTGGGGCTGGAGAGTATTGCGCCTGCCCACCAACGATCGCCACTGAACCGTGCGAAGCGGTTCCAACACTATGCAATGTTCTTGTGTCGCCATCAACGTCGGTATCGTTAGCAATGACATCGATCATCACGGGAGTGTCCTCGTCCGTTGTCGCCGAGTCATCAACTGCAACTGGATTGTCATTCACTGGATTGACGTTGAGGTTGACAGTTCCATTGGCGCATTGTGAATCGGAGCTGCCATTGGTGGTTCCGTTGTCGCACACCTGGTAGCTAAAGCTCGCCGGGCCATTGTAATTAGCCGCAGGATTGTAAGTGATGGTTCCATTATCTAACGACACGGAACCATGCGTGTCTGCTGTCGAGCTGACACTCGTGACAGTCAGCGTTTGCGCACTCTCATTTGCCGGACCCGGTTGATCGTTCACAGTGAGATCTGCAGCAGAGATGGTCAAGGCCAAGTCTTCATCCGTGGATCCGGCATTGTCATCGTTGGCTGTCGGCGGATCATTCACTTCAGTCACAGTAACGCTGACGGTAGAAGTATTCGAATCATGACTGCCATCGTTGACTTTAAAAGTGAAACTATCGGGCCCGTTGTAATTCAGATCGGGTTGGTAGCTTCGGTTTTCATCCGAGCCGGTTAATTGACCGTGTGCCGGCGGAGTGACGATTGAATAGGTTAACGGTCCACCGGGACTGACCGCAGTTAGTGTTATGTTTGTCGAATTGTCTTCCGCTGTTGTGACAGATTGGCCCGAAGTGCCTGGCGGATTGGTTCCGTCTGTTCCTGCCTCAATCGCATTCTCAATCGCATCTGGAACATTCGAGAAGAAGTCGTAACCCGTTAGCTCTTCGATGTGATCGACAGTTGTCAGGTAGTTTT
This sequence comes from Pyrinomonadaceae bacterium, assembly GCA_036006355.1. Classification (GTDB taxonomy): domain Bacteria; phylum Acidobacteriota; class Blastocatellia; order Pyrinomonadales; family Pyrinomonadaceae; genus PSRF01. The sequence continues at coordinate 34,455 of DASYPT010000167.1, forward strand.
GCCACGGATTGTTTCTAATGCCTTGCGTGTTGGGCATCAGAATAGCGATCGTTCGTGTAGCTGCGGTTACGCGAGATGCATCATTGTCGCCAATGGGAATCACGAGCACTACTTTCCACGTGTATTGGGGAACTGTTACGCGACCCGCTGCGATGGTGGTTGTGGTACCTCCGTTCGAGCCGCTTCCACCGACGCCCAACGGTCCGGACACGATGTAAAGTTCGTTATTCTGCCGTGACGTAACAATGCTGCGCAGGTAGCTTTCAAATGCGGCCCACGGGCCCTGATTGTTATCCGGAGCCTGTGGCACCATGTTACTCATCAGGTAAGTCTCCTGATTTATCGGAATTCGATTTTCGTTATCGCGGTCGGCATTTGGTGTCATGTGTCCGCGATCGAAACCGCTACCCGAATAATCGGTTGCCTGGACCCTATACCAATCGGGCGGCACCGCCGGATCTGGTCTGAATGTGTCGAACCTGGTTAGATTGCCGAACCACGCCGGCTCGAGATGCCAGCTCACCCAGTTTGGTGTTCCTTTATCGCGATTGTACGAAAGCGAGTAAGTGGGCTTCTCCATTAAGTAGTTGTTGAACTGATTCGTATCAACAACTGCATTTGACGGATTGCCCATCGTCAGATGAACGCTTGGCGGATAGGGTGCCGGATCGCCGGCACCCACTACTGAGAATGTCCAGCTGTAGTTCGACGGCGGAGTGTCAGTGTTGGGACCCGAGTCGTCAGTATCCTGATCGTGAACATTGTCCTTATTGACTGTGACGGTACATTGCTGACCAAATCCGAAATTCACATTTGGAGTGATCACGTAGGTCTTGAAGTTATTGGAGACGACGACGGTCGCGTCGTTGTGTGTGGTTAGATCGGCGCAAGCGATGTTGTACCACGCACCAACGACGTCGACTGGTTCCGTGAAGGAAACAGTAATGCTTGCGTCATGAGGAATGTTGAATCCGTTTGACGCAGGATCCGTGGTTAGAACATTTGGACCGAGCTCAACGATTGGAGCCGTGCGCCTGGGATTCACCGCGCCAATCTGGAGATCGTTACTGTTGTTGTTTGTATCAGTACTGCCGGCGCCTTTCCTTAGCACTGAGACCGTGTTGTTGCCGGCTGGACCTGGTGCAGGCGCCGTTCCTTCATAACAGAAGCCAGAGGTTGATGCGGTGCTGCCGTAGCCAACGAAGTCGACAAGATTTGGATCCGCGAGCGGACAATTCCCACTCAGAGGTTGGAAGCTACTTACTAATGCTACCTTACCCGTCGTGCCGCTTAAGTTGATCACGCCTTCGACGTTCGCGGCCGGCAAGTCAGCTCCCTCGGTCCCGCCCGCGAGTTTGACCAGGTAATACTCACTTGGGCCTATCGTCCCACCCAGTGGTTGTTTGTTGCTACCCCAACCACTCCCGTTGAAGGCGGAGTATTGAATGCTCCAACCGGTCAGGTCGAATGGATTTTGTCCCGGGTTATAGAGTTCAACGAAGTCGTTTTTGTAGGTTGCATTGGAGTTTCCACCACCACCGTAGATCTGACTAATCACTACGTGATCGGCGTTCGGAGGTGGTTGAAGAACGGTGATATTGATTGTTGTGTTAGCCGTTCGCGCTTGAGCATCGGTAATTGTTACCGGCAACGACTTCTGACCGGGGGTTGTTCCCAAAGCAACAATGGCCAGATAAGTAAAGCTATTGCCGATTCCGCTGAATGATTGATTTGCTGAGCCACCAATTGAGGAAAGATCGGCAACTACTGCGATGCCGGTGCTGGTTGGGTTTGATCCCGGCGTGACGTTGACCGTCAAGGTCGAACTATCGCCCGGTTGCACACTCGCCGGGTTCGCGGATCCAATCCCGCCGAACACAGCGCAGTTGTTGGTTGGCGATGACGTGTTGCGCGGATTCGCCGTATCGGGCGAGAAATCATCTGCGTTATCGTCCGTGTCCGTACATCCATTGTTGTCTCTGAAAATGGAGTTGGCATTGCTTGGAGCTGCGGTTGGACCTGATCCTTCAAAACAACTAGCTGAGGTGCCATAGCCCACGAAATCGATGATGGTGGGATCAGAAGGACAGCTGTCTGTCAGTGCTGACGTGCTGGCGACAAGCGCTACCTTTCCCGTTGTACCGCTCAGATTGATTGCTCCTGTAGCGTCAGGAGTTGGGTTCACGACGCCATTCGCGCCGCCGGATGCCTCTTGAACCAAATAGTACTGTCCTGCACCAAGTGAGCCGGTTAAGTTTGTCACTTGCCATGATGTGCCGGCTGCGGAGGCATATTGCACGGACAGTCCGCTTAAACTAACCGTTGCACCCGTCCGATTAATGATCTCGATGTAATCGTTTCTAAAAGTCGCGCCGCTGTTGCCACCACCGCCGTAGATTTGACTGATTGCCAACGAACCCGCAGGTGGCGGAGGAGCCTGGACGGTGAGTGATATCGACGTGCTTGCGGTTCTGCTTTGCGAATCTGAAATCTGAATTGGAAGTGATTTAGCACCAGTTGTGACATTGCCTGGAATGTTGGCGTTGAATGAGAAGACGTTATCGCCAGCGATGTTATCGCCATTGGTTCCATTGTCGAAGAATTGCTGACTGGCAGATCCTCCAACACTCGTTAAGTCTCCATTGACCGTAATTCCAGAACTTGGTGGATTCGTACCCGGAGTGACTGTGACCGTAAGTAGTGAATTCGCACCCAGCTGTACAGTGGTCGGATTTGCTGCGCCAGTTCCTGAAGGATTGGTAGAGGCCTGAATGGTGAGCGAAATCGATCCGGTGCTGGAACGCGAAAGAGGTGCAGTTTCAGCAACCGTGAACGGCAGAGTCTTTGCGCCTCCGCTAGTTCCGTTAGCAACCGTCGCGCTGTAGCTAAACACATTGTCGCCCGCCGTCACGTCACCATTCGTTCCGTTATCGAAGAATTGTTGAGTTGCACTACCGCCGATCGCCGTTAAATCAGCAGTTACCGTATGTGCAATGCTGGTTGGGCTCGAAGCGGGTGTTACAGCTACCGTGAGCAGAGTTGTGTCAGTTGGAGCGACAGAGTTTGGGTTTGCGTTACCAACCCCAGTGGGGATTGATGTTCCAGTAATGTTGATATCGTCGATGCCGACCCACTCATCGCTGCCAACAGCATCGGTGGTGATCACTCGCACTTGAACGAGAGGCTGATTGTTGGCCGCGACAGGAAGCGTTGCACTAACTGGTGTGACGAGTGTTGCTAAACTCGGACCCGTAGTCGCGTCTGAAACAAATCCAGCAGGAACGTTAGTAAAGTTGCCACTGTTACCAACACGAAACTGCAGCGCAACAGGCTGTATTGCATTATCGGCTGATCCGTCGATGTCTCTTAGATTATAGGCAAGGTTAATGCTTCCAACGCCGGTAGTATTGAGGTGGAACTGTATATACGGAGCTTTTGCTGTCCCTGACCCCTGGAGCGCCACCACAGGGTTTGCAATTTGGAACTCTGCGACGCCTCCCGTTGCGAGTGTGTTTGGATTTGCCTGATTAGCAATGACGTTTACGACTGTGCTTTCAGTCAGAACGGTTTGTGGATCTACACCAGTACCCGAGACAAGTCCGTCTCCACGATAACCGATGATCCCAGGCACACCGCTCCAGTTGTCGTTCGCGGTGATAAGGCCCGTGTTAGTCCAGTTCTGCGAGAAAGGTAACGTCTGAGCAGTGTTGTCGGCGCGAACGATAAACGATTTAAGTCCGAAGGGATCTCCCACCAATACAGACAACGCTGTCAGTATCACTAACAGAATTGCGCCAGTGGTCAGTCTGGCTCTAATACGTTTTTTCTTTAGTGGTTGAGTGAGTAATGAGCTTCTTCGGGACAGGTTCGAAGCTCGCATGGCACTGCTGTGACGGGACATAAAACTTCCTCTCGACTTTAATCTTTAAGAACTTTCGCACTTTTTCGAGAGGAATACCGGTGTGAAAACTTACGAGGCCGGTAGGTGGTTGGGAGCCTTTTACCAATTCTGAAATTACAGGTCAAGCATCAATCGTATTTGCGAGTAAAAGTTATTCTTTTGTTAATACCTCATTCAAAAGCGGCTGACAAGTGACTTTCCTAAAGGCATAATGAACACACGGAGGAACTCCCTGGGACCTTGCTTATTCACTCCATAGAACTGCGCGAAATTCGCCTGCCACTTGTTCACTTCTTCGAAACTAGCTTTGGTCGCACAACCGAACGACGCATAGTGTTAGTGCGTGTGACGGACACAGACGGCGCCGATGGTTGGGGTGAATGTACTGCCGGTGAAGAACCATTCTATAGCGATGAATGGACGGATGCCGCGTGGGCGACGCTCCGTCACTTTCTTGCGCCGATGGTTGTCGGCAAAACGTTCGATTCCGCAGGTCATGTGTCTGCTCTGATGAAGCCTGTGCGTGGACATCGCATGTCGAAGGCGACAATCGAAAATGCGTGCTGGGATCTTGAAGCCAAGCGTCTGAAGGTTCCCCTTTGGAAGCATCTGGGTGGCACTCGTTCGGAGATCGCTTGCGGAGTGTCCATCGGCATTCAGGACTCGCTCGAGATTCTGTTGAAAAAAATCAGAAAGGAAGTTGATGCGGGTTATCAGCGGATCAAGATCAAAATCAAACCGGGCTGGGATTTGAAGATTATTGAACGCGTTCGTCAGGAGTTTCCCAGCATTCGGCTGATGGGTGACGCAAACTCAGCATACACGTTAGCGGACGTACCACTTTTTAAGGAGTTGGATGGTTTCAATCTGATGATGCTCGAACAACCGCTGGCTCACGACGATATTTTCGACCATGCAAAGTTGCAAAGAGAAATTCAGACACCCGTTTGCCTGGACGAGTCGATTCATTCAGCAGCCGACGCGACTCACGCGATTGAGCTGGGTTCATGCAGGATTATTAACGTAAAGCTTGGTCGGGTGGGTGGTCACGCTGAGGCTAAACGCATTGAGCTCGTCGCCCGTGAAAACAATTTACCGATCTGGTGCGGCGGGATGCTCGAGTCTGGTATTGGCCGAGCTCACAACATTGCGATGTCGACACTCTCCGGCTTCTCTTTACCTGGAGACGTTTCAGCGAGCGCGCGCTACTGGTCAGAAGACATCATTGTGCCTCCTGTAATTGTTAGCAGTTCCGGAACGATCAAACCGCCCGAGGCGCCCGGCATCGGATTCGATGTGAACTTGCCACGGATTGAGTCGCTCACTGTGCGCAAAGAAACGATTCGAACATCAACCGCCTTCGTCTAAACCTGAATGCCTTCAAAAGTCATCTCTCCAGATCTCGCAAATCGGTTGCTGACTGTCTTTAGGTCGCGGCAGGAAAGTATCGAGGCGTTTATCAAAACACTCGTTGAGATCGAGTCTCCTTCAGGTGATGAAGCTGGAAGTCGAGTCGTCGTGGACAGACTTGTCAGTGCGGCAAGTGATTTAGGCTGTGTTGATTCCATTGAGCGCAGGGCGGTGTCAGCGTTTGGTGAACATCTGGTGATTCGTAGTTTTTCCGAGTTCGAGAACGCAGGACAGATCCTTATTGTTGGGCACACAGATACGGTTCACGAGCATGGCTCAGTTGAACTACGACCCTGGCGGAAAGAAGGCAATCGGATTTACGGGCCAGGTATATTTGATATGAAGGCCAACTGTGCGTTGACGATCGAGATCTTGCGGACGCTCATGACTCTACAACTCAAGCCGCAAAGAGCCGTCACGATCATTCTGACCTGTGATGAGGAAGTCGGAAGTCAGAGCGGATGGCCGTTGATGGAACAACTCGCGAAAAGAGTTGATACGCGATGTGCGTTTGTATTAGAGCCGCCGGCGCTGGGCGGTTCTGTAAAGACCGGACGAAAAGGAACTGGAATTTATTCGATTCGCGTTGAAGGCAAAGCTGCGCACGCGGGACTTGAACCCGAAAAAGGCGCGAGTGCGATTCTCGAGTTGGCTCGGCAGACGCAACTTCTTCATTCAATCAACCGTGCGGGATCAGGAGTCACCATAAACGTTGGTGTGGTTCATGGTGGCACTCGCTCAAACGTTGTAGCGGCTGAAGCAGAAGGTGAAATTGATGTTCGTTTCTCCACTGAAAATGAGGCAGAGGAAGTGGATCAACTGTTGAAGAACCTTCGGCCGATCGATGAACGCGTAAAGGTGTTTGTCTCGGGAGGAATCAACCGCCCGCCATTGGAACGTACAATCGCGGTTGCTGAACTGTTCGAAACTGCCAGATCGATTGGGGCGATGATCGACTTTGAACTTGGCGAAGCACAGGTTGGCGGCGCATCGGATGGCAATTTTCTCGCGGCCATGGGGATCCCTGTGCTCGATGGATTGGGGATAAGCGGCGATGGTGCACACGCGGTTCATGAGCATATTTTGGCGGATGATATTGCGGTGAGAGGGGCGATCATCGGCGGGTTGATTCTTTCCGTGTGAGAATAGGACCTATGAGACCAATAGGACCTATCTGTCCAATTTTACTCCAATGTTAATAGCAACCTGGAACGTCAACTCGATCCTCGCGCGCGTGCCGAATGTTGTGAGGTGGGTGGATCTAGTTAAGCCCGATGTTCTTTGCCTGCAGGAAACGAAATGTACCGATGACAAATTCCCGAAGGACGCGTTCGAGGAGCGAGGTTATCAATGCCAGCTGTTTGGCCAGCAGTCATACAACGGAGTCGCGATTCTGACGCGTGGAAGCTGTGAAACTAATCATCGCGGTTATCCGGGAGATGATGAAACTGCACAGTCACGCTTGATTACGACTACAGTTGAGGGAATCAGGATCGTCAACGTCTACGTTCCAAACGGCCAGATGGTTGGTTCCGAAAAATTCGCGTTCAAATTAGATTGGATGAACAGGCTTCGTTCGTTTTTTGACGAACACTATCAAAAAATTTCGCCGGTACTTTTGTGCGGTGACTTCAACGTCGCGCCTGAGGAGCGTGATGTGCACGATGTGAGACTTTGGCAAGGCCGCATTCTGTTTAGTGAGCCGGAACGCCACGCTCTTCAGCACATCAGGAACTGGGGATTTATTGATGCCTTTCGTTTGCACACTGAAGCTGGCGGGCACTATTCATGGTGGGATTATCGAGCCGGAATGTTCCGACGTAATATGGGGCTGCGAATCGATCACATCTGGATCAGCGAACCGCTTGTGAAAAGAAACCTGAGGACCTGGATTGATATAGAGCCGCGCAAGTGGGAGAAGCCTTCGGATCATGCTCCCGTTATTGCGGAATTTGAATTATAGATTTCTCAACCTACTCGGGACTCTTTAAGAAAACAAAGCAGTCAAACCAACAAGGCCGATTCTTCCTTATTGTTCTATTCTGTGCAGAGGAATTGGCAGAGTAACTGACGAAACCTAATCACTTGCTCCTAACTTCTTCCGTCCCAAGTCCTTCACATCCTCCTTCAACTCTTCCAAGCTTCTCTTCAATTGCGCCGCAACAGGCGGATCCTTCTTCAGCAACCACTGGTACTCTTTGATAGCACCTTCGCGATCGTTTTGAAGAAACAGAGTCACGCCGAGGTATGCGTGTGCTTGAATGTTGTCAGGGTTTAGCTCAATTGCTCGCTCGAGTGCCTTTGTTGACTCGGCAACTTGCCCTATATCCTGGTATGCACGTGCTTGGTCGATGAATACGTCGTCGTAATCCGGAGAGAGATCTGCAGCTTGCTTATAAAACCGAAGTGACTCCTCTATTTTGCCGAGCTTGTAGTTGCAGTTGGCCAGAAAATGATAAGTTACAGCATCATGCTTTAATTTGTTTCTCTGTTCAAACACGTCTAATGCTTTGGCATATTGCTTAGAGTCGTAATATAGCCTACCCAATTCGTCGTAAGGACAGTAGTCTTTCGAGTTCAATTCGATAGACTTTTGGAGTTCAGCCTCTGCCTCAGTGGTGCGATTAGTCACTCGATAGATTCTTCCAAGGCCACAACGCGCACACGAATCATCTTGGATTGCTATCGCGTTTTTGTATGAATCCTCTGCGTCAGGATATTTGTTGAGAGCTGAGTAAGCACTGCCCAACTCCACATACCCGCGAGCAAAGCCTGGATTTGCCTTTACCGACTTCTTATAGGACTCGAGGGCTGCTTCATAATTTCTCGCATGAAAGAGTTGTTTTCCCTGGAACAAGTAATAGATAGCTCGTGCGGGCGACAGCAATTGGGCGATCACAGCGATAAGCAAACAAAATACAATCCAACCCAAAATGGAGCGGATACGCATGACCACACCTCCTAAGAGAGATGTCTAAACGGCTTGATTTATGAGGTTTGTCTCGTCGGGAGGGGCACGGCCAGAACTATGCTAAGAGGTTCGGTAAGACAACGCAACAAATATTAATTTGAAAGTCTTCTCTGTGCACTGTGTTGTCCGTTTCTCGGTGGTATGTCCCTTAGCCAATTCTTAACCACAGAGACACAACGAAGACAGAGGTTGCACAGAGAAAACCGACATTTCGGTACAGATAGTTGTCGGACGCATCGAACTCAGTTCGAAGTAAGTTCCGCAGTCTTCTCAGTAATATCCTTCTGTGCCCACTCGTTGTCGCGGCTCGCTTCACCCGCCTTCGATCGTTTAGCGGCTTTCATCTTCTGCACCAAATCCATGTGCGTTGAAAAGTAGGGAAGACTCTTGCCCACCATTTCCTCAACGGATTCGAATCCTTTGTCGGACATGAACCTGGTAACGCCAGCATTCAATTCGTCTACCATCTTCACACCTTGAAGCATAACTCCGGTGCAAATCTGCACTGTGGAAGCACCGAGCAGGAAAAACTGCAGAGCGTCGTGCGAGTTTTCAATACCACCAATCCCACTAATGCTTATCTCCTCGGGAAGACCCAGCGCGAGTTGGCTCACCATTCTTAGTGCAATTGGTCGGACGGCTTGACATGAATAACCACCAGGAACTGCGTGACCTTCGACGGTGGGCATCGGTCGCAATGTTTCGAGATCGACACCGATGACAGACAGAATAGTATTGATCGCAGAAATACCAACGGCTCCGCCGCGAACAGCAGCGACGGCAGGTTCGCGAATGTTTGTGATGTTAGGAGTCATCTTTGCCCAAACAGGAATCTTTGCGACCTCGGTAACCCAACTCGTTACCTCTTCAGTCAGGTCGGGGTGTTCACCCATTTCCGAACCCATCTTCCGTTCAGTCATTCCATGTGGGCAGGAGAAATTTAATTCGAACGCATCCACACCAGTGTCCTGAACCATTTTCGTCAGCTCTTGCCAACGACTCTTTTCATACTCCTCCATTATTGAGGCGATGAGGACGTTGTTTGGATACTCTTTTTTTATTTCGCGAAACTCTTCAAGCCAAACTTCGATCGGACGATCAGAAATCAGCTCGATATTTTCAAAACCAATTACCTCTCCAGTCGAACGCGAGCGCAGCTTCCCATAGCGTGGCACAACGTTAACGACCTTGGCCGACTCGAGACTGACAGTTTTTGCTACCGCGCCGCCCCATCCAGCGTCGAATGACTTTGCGAGCACACGCGCATTGGTTCCCGGAGGACCTGACCCCAGAACAAACGGATTGGGAAACTTGATGCCGTTAACGGTTATTGATAAGTCCATCGCTCGTACTCCTAACTGTTTCCGATTTCCGATTGCCAATTTCCGATTTTGAAGAAACATCGGATGGCAATCACAATCGGCAATTGGAAATCGGAAATCGCCAATGTCATCAGTCCGCCACCAACGCCCCATAACTATCCGGACGCCGGTCGCGGAAGAACTGCCACGTGTTTCTGACTTCGCGAATTTTGTCGAGATCCAAGTCCGCAACGATCAGCGCATCTTGATCGCGGGGAGCTTGTGCGACGAACTGACCGCGCGGATCACAGAAATAACTCTGCCCGTAAAACTCGCCTATGTCCCACGGTTGTTCATGGCCCACCCGGTTGATTGCGCCGATGAAGTATCCATTCGCTACTGCGTGTGCGGGCTGCTCGAGTTTCCACAAGTACTCTGAAAGCCCTGCCACGGTGGCTGACGGATTGAAGACTATTTCTGCGCCATTCAATCCAAGTGCGCGCGCTCCTTCTGGAAAGTGACGGTCGTAACAGATGTAGACGCCGATGCGAGCAAAGGCCGTATCAAAACATGGATAGCCAAGATTGCCTGGACGAAAATAAAACTTTTCCCAAAAACCCGGGTTCACGTGCGGGATGTGGTTTTTACGATATTTGCCCAGGTATTTTCCATCGGCATCGATCACGGCGGCAGTGTTGTAGTAAATACCCGTGATCTCCTCCTCATAAATCGGGACGATGATCACCATCCCATGTTCTTTGGCGACCTCTTGCATTAAACGGACAGTCGGACCATCGGGAATACGCTCCACAGCTTCGTACCAGCGCGTCTTTTGTTCCGCGCAAAAATACGGTGTTGTGAAAACTTCCTGCATACAAATGATCTGTACACCTTGTTTTGCCGCCTGCTCGATAAAGCCGAGATGCTTTTCGATGTTGAGTCGTTTGATCTCTTCGATCGGAGCGTCGGTAGGCGCAGCGTTAGTGCACTGGATAAGTCCGCATTTAACTGTACGTGGCATAAGGCATCCTTTGTTACATAGGAATTTTGATCTCTGGTTTTTGGCGTTTGGTCTTTGATCTTTGGATCTAATTTACCTCTGTTACTGTATCAGGCCAAATACCTACGACAAAAACCAAAGACCAAAGAGCGAAGGCCTATACTTTCGGCGGCATCGCCTTCATCAATAAGTAGTGCGTAACACCAGCTGCACCAAATCCCACGAACCAGGCATACGCGTACAGACCCTTCAGCGACGGCACTACCAAACCGATCCACGCAAAGGTACAGCCGACGATCGTGGCGATGATTGCCCGCCAGTTCCAACCAGCGTTGTAGGTGTATGTGCCCTCGCGCCTGTATAAGTCGCCAAGTTCGAGTCGCTTATTTCTGACAAGCCAGTAGTCGACGATTAAGACGCCGGCGATTGCTCCCAGTCCTCCTGAATAACCGACCAGCCAGTCAAAGATGTAGCCGGACGGATCTGCTAACAAACGCCAGGGCCGCATAAGAATTCCGATAATGCCTGTTATTAATCCCCCCGTCCGAAACGAGATCCATTTAGGAAAAGCGTTTGCGAAATCATTCGCTGGCGAGACTACGTTGGCTGCAATGTTTACTGCGAGCGTGGCCACAACCACAGTGAACATTGAGATGGCGATGATAACGACGCTTTGAAACTGTCCTACGAGTTTCATCGGATCCCACAACTCCGACGGTTTCATGTGAGGATAAATCACAACCGCCGCTGACGTGATGATCACCCCCATCGCTGCAAAGATAGTCATCGTTGTTGGGAGGGCAACTATCTGACCGACAGCCTGATCACGCTGGCTTTTTCCGAAGCGTGTGAAGTCGGGCATGTTCAACGAAAGAGTTGCCCAAAAGCCAATCATTCCAGTTAGCGAAATGATGAAGAGCGGCCAAAACTCTGCGAACGAATGAAACTTACTTTGTTGATTCAGCAAATAGCCAAGTCCGTTTGCTTTCCAAATAGCCCAGGCCAATAGCAACGCCGTCATAATTAGAACGAACGGAGCCGCCCAGTTTTCCACTCGCCTCAACAAATCCATCCCCCGATAGATGATGTAGATGTTGAAACTCCAAAAGATCAAAAACGACAACCACTCAGTCGGCGTGTGACCTCCTACTGGTCCACCGAGCAGTGTTTGCCATCCCGGAATCACGGCCCTGAACAAAGTGTGCAGCGCCTCTCCTCCTATCCATGCTTGAATCCCAAACCAACCGCAGGCGACCAGGGCACGCATGAGTGCCGGAACATTGGAGCCGTAAGTTCCATACGCGGCACGGGCGAAGATGGGAAATGGAATGCCGTACTTTGTGCCGGGATGGGAGTTGAGCAGAATTGGTATTAAGACAATCGTGTTTCCGAGCAGTATGGTGATTAACGCTTGCCACCAGTTCATACCGGAGCTGATCAACCCGGATGAGAGCATGTAAGTTGGGATGCAGTGCGCCATGCTGATCCACAGGGCGGCGTAATTGTATGTAGTCCATCGCCGTCCGGAGATTGGGACCGGCGCCAGATCGAAATTAAAGAGGGGACTGTGGCTGATCGAGTCTAGTGCTTCAGGTCGAAGTTCTACCCGACCGTCACTGTGTTGAATTGTTTCCGAGGAGGATGACTCTGGTTGCTGAGTCTTCGCGTCGTTTGAATAGATTGGCATAGCAACTTTGCTCTAATTCAGGGTCGCCCCACTCGGGAGGAGTTAAAAGATCACCACTAAAAGATCTGATTCTTCCCTGTGCAATCTCTGTGTCTCTGTGGTGAAGAAGGCGCCTCAATTACCACAGAGTCACAGAGACACAGAGATTGCACAGAGAAGTCAAAATCAGCGGCTCATCGAACCCTGCATAAACTTGTCAATGTCGCTATGCAGTTTCGCCAGTGACTTCTCGTCGATATACATCATGTGACCCGCTTCGTAGTAATTCGTTGTAAAGTTTTTAAGTAACAGCGGATCGATGCTGATGTGATTCAGTGTGTACTCAACTGCGTAGTACGGGGTCGCCATGTCGTAGTAACCCATCGCAACAAAGACTTTGAGATACGGATTTTTTGCCAGCGCATTACGCAACGCCGTGCTTGTATCTACGTAGTTATTATTCGTTCCCCAGTTCCAGGGGCCGATGCCACCGCCCAGAATGTAGTACTCGAGATCCGTTTTATAGCCCAGTTCGGAACGAACATAATTGTTGAACGTTGAAGTGTAGGGCGGCCGAATTGCTGCTTCACTTGCGTCGTAATCCGTACTATCAGTCGCCAGGTTCGAATCATAACCTTTGAATCGACTATCGAGTCGGCCAATCGATCGTCTCTCGGTGCGCAATAGTTCTTTTCTGAAGAGGTTCAGATTCACGCGAAGGTTTGCATAGTCGAGGAACTTCGGATCAAGTCCTGTATAGCGCGCAAGCTTGTTGATTGCGTCCTGACGTTCTTGTGCTGATAGTCTTGCGCCCTTTTCTAGTGCCGTCATGTAATCGCCTGAGGCAAAGGCTTCCGCTTCTTCTACGACGCGAGCGACCGGTTTTGATTGCAAATCAGAGGGTAGCTTTTTGTGATACCAGGCTGTTGCAGCGTACGAAGGGAGAAACAACTCGTAAGGCAGATCATTTCCTGACGCAAACGCGGTCGTCTCGAAATTCATTATTGTCGAGATGAGCATGATTCCGTTGAAAGCGATGCCGCGATCAATTAGATAACCAGACAATGCCGAGGCGCGCGTTGTTCCGTAGCTCTCGCCGGCGAGAAACAACGGAGAGGTCCACCGTTCGTATCGTGTCAGATACATCCGTATGAATTCTCCGACTGATTCGATGTCACCCTGAAGACCAAAGAATCGCTGACCGAGTTCAGGACGAGCAGCACGGCTGTAACCAGTTCCGACAGGATCGATAAAGACAAGATCAGATTTCGTTAACCATGTTGCCTGGTTGTCCACCAATTCATATGGAGGCGAAGGCATAGTCCCGTCAACGTTCATCTTCACTCGCTTCGGACCGATCGCTCCCATGTGTAACCAGACTGAAGCAGAACCTGGTCCGCCGTTGAACGAAAACGTAAGTGGACGTTTCGGACCATCGACCACATAGGCGGTGAAGAACATGCGCGCTTCTACTTCACCGTCACGATTTTTTATCGGCATCATTCCGGCCGTTGCTGTGTAGTTAAGAGTTTGTCCACCGACTTGAATTGAGTGCCTGGTAACAACCGGAGGTTCTTCGGGAGTTGGAGTCGCTTGAGGCTGGGCCCTTCCGCCGCCTTGTTGGCCAGGTTGCGGTGATGATTGCGGAGTAGGACTGGGTTGCTGTTGACCCAGGAACTGACCTTGACGTTGACCTCCGCCCTGAAAGAACAGGGCAAGTAGAAGGATAGATGCGAGCATGCAGAATTGAGTCTCCGTTTGGGGAATTCTGGAAAGGCGTTCAGGCGTGCGAATAGTAAGCGAAGCGGATCAGGAGGTACAAGCTTTTTTCAAAAACGACACCACCAGGCTTTAGCCGGTGGTGGTTCAACTTCAAGACTAACAGAACATCTTCTACAGGGACACCACTGGCTTCAGACCGGTGGTACTTCAATTTCACAGCTACATAATTGCCAACCTGCTTTTCTTGTGCGACGTGCGAACTTGAATCTCCACTGGTTAAAGCCTGGTGGTGTCGCAGAACTATCGTCGCAGTTCTGTGTAGTTGTGAAGTTGAAGTACCACCGGCTAAAGCCTGGTGGTGTCACAGAACTATCGTCGCGGTTGTTGTGTAGTTGTGAAGTTGAAGTACCACCGGCTAAAGCCTGGTGGTGTAAAGCACTAGCCCTTTCGAATCTGAGCGGCCCAACCGCCGCCTGATGAGAGGTGGATCTTTAGTTTGGTTGTCTTGCTCACCGCGCTGCTCGTCTTCTTGTAGTCGGCACCCAAACGATCGGAGTTCGTGCCGTCCTGATAGGCAGTAATTTGAAAAGATCCCGTCGGTAAGAACGAGAGATCGAGTTCAAGATCACGCGGCGTCCAGTCAGTCATGGCGCCAATGTACCAGTCGTTGCCGTGACGTCGAGCGATCGCGACATAATCACCCACCTTCGCTGCAAGCACTCGTGTCTCATCCCAGGTAGTCGGCATCGAACCAAGTAACTGCATTATTTCCGGCTCCTGCAAATAACGTGTGGGTGAATCTGCCAACATCTGAAGCGGTGCTTCATAGACAACATACATGGCAAGTTGATGACAACGCGTGCCGGGACTCATTGGGCGTTCGAATACGGAAACGAAGTTCTTCTCCAAGCCACTGTTCACCATCGCGCCAGGCGTGTAATCCATTGGCCCAAGAAACATCCGGGTAAACGGAATCGTCACATTGTGTTCAGGATTTGAATACTTGCTCCACTTGTTTTGTTCGAGTCCGCGCACACCTTCTGTGTTAACGACGTTGGGCCATGTTCGCATAAAAGTTGCCGGACGAATCGCGCCGTGAAAATCGAGAAGCATTTTACGCTTTGCAGCTTCGCGACACACTTTCTCATAAAAACTCATGACTGGCTGATCGTCGCGTTGCATGAAGTCGATCTTCAAGCCTTTGATGCCCCACTTCTCGTATTGAGCGAAAGCCGCGTCGAACTGGTTATCCAGGGTCTTCCAGATCACCCACAGAATGATTCCCACATTCTTTTGCTTTCCATAAGCGACAAGTTCTTCAACATTCATCTCAGGAACAACTTCAAGAACGTTGCCGAGTTTGTACCAGCCTTCGTCGAGAATCACGTAATCAAGGCCGTACTTCGATGCAAAGTCGATGTAGTACTTGTAGGTTTGAGTATTGATGCCTGATTTGAAATCGACGCCCCAAATGTTGTTTGCGTTGTACCAGTCCCAGGCAACTTTGCCCGGTTTGATCCAGGCTGTGTCCTGGATCTGTGAAGGTTTCGCGAGCAGGTAGACGAGCTGATTCGTGATTAAGTCGGCATCGGTTTCGGCGATACCAAGAATTCGCCAGGGAAATGTGCGTGTGCCTTTGGTTGTCGCAATGTAGTCAGCAGTCTCGGCTACTCTGATGTCTCGATCGTTACGGGGATCCTCTTTGAGCGGGTAATGTGGAAATGTTCCAGAGAGACTGTTATTGCTGTTTCCATGTAACCACAGTCCCGGATAGTCATCGACGTCTGATTCAGCCACGGCGATATTGATACCATCATTTGTTTGAACAACCGCGGGCAAACTCGCGATCGAGTTGTTTGGAATGTCTTTCAACGTGAGATAGAGGAACTCGCGTTCGTTGTGAGAAAAGAAGCTGTCCTCCTTCGGATAATACACGTGATAGTTGTCATTGAAATTGAAACTTGCTTCCTCGTTATAGACCTTGATATTAGGCGCACCTAAGGTCGTTTCGAATCGATAAGCGATGCCTTCGTTATAAGCGCGGAACACAACGGCGTAATTGCCCGCCATTTCAAGTCGCAGCTCTTTGTAGGTTTCACGAAGCTTTGCTGTTTTGTGTGGGACAGGACAAGAGATTTCGCGATCGAATGAACCTGGCTTAGACGCTGTGACTTTTGGATTGAGACCTAGCTTTGTGTGATCGATGTCGATTGAGAGTGCGGATTTGGTGACTACCGGTTTCCCGTTCACCAGGACGTCGTACGTCAGACGCTCGCCAGTTTGGATGTTGAGTTGGATGTGACCGTTTGGTGAGGAGAGCCGGTATGAACCAGGGGTCTGGGCTATTGCAAGCAGTCCGAATCCAGGACCCAAGATTAACGTGAGCGCGATTATTGTTAAGAATCGGTGTCGTGGCATTCGACGTTTCACCTCAACTGTTGTTCAAACGGTCGGGAGACTCGAGTCTTCGTGTGCTTTGTGTGTTTCGTGGATCGTTTGTTGATGCGAAGAATGAACGATCCACGA
Organism: Pyrinomonadaceae bacterium; assembly: GCA_036006355.1. Lineage (GTDB taxonomy): Bacteria > Acidobacteriota > Blastocatellia > Pyrinomonadales > Pyrinomonadaceae > PSRF01. Next base: position 50,952 of record DASYPT010000167.1, read on the forward strand.
AATACACGAATCACACGAATCAAACCTAAGACTCGCTGACCACAATCTTCAATCTGAAATCTTAAATCTAAAATGTTTAATGGCTTTCGCGCGTTATTTCAACGCCGCTGCCGCCAACCAGGAAATCCAAATCAGCACCCCGATCGGCTTGCATAACATGTTCGTAATAGAGTTTGTAGTAGCCGCGTTCGGACGGCGGAGGGGGTGCCTGCCAACTGGATCGTCGATGTGAGAGCTCGGCATCATCGATGTGCAGTTGAAGCCGTCGCTCTTCCACATTCAATTCAATCTGATCACCATCTTGAACAAGCGCTAGAACTCCACCGGCCGCAGCTTCTGGCGATACGTGCAACGCCACGGTGCCGTAGGCGGTTCCACTCATGCGCGCGTCAGAAATTCGCACCATGTCAGTGATGCCACGCTTCAGAATCTTTTGCGGCAGCGGCATATTTCCGACTTCCGGCATGCCCGGATATCCCCTGGGCCCGCAATTCTTCAGCACCATTACACACGACTCATCAATATCCAGATTCGGATCATCGACCCGCGCATGAAAGTCTTCGATAGTCTCAAAGACAACTGCACGCCCCTGATGTTTCATCAACTCTGGTGTTGCCGCTGATGGTTTCAGCACTGCACCATTGGGACACAGATTCCCACGAAGCACTGCGATACCGCCTTCCCTGGTGAGAGGTTCTTCTCGATGTTTGATGACGTCACGGTTGTAACAACGAGCACCCGCGACGTTCTCGCCAATTGTTTTACCGTTCACTGTTAATGCATCGCGATGGATTAACTCGCCAAGATCTTCGATCACCGCTGGAAGACCACCAGCGTAATAAAAGTCTTCCATCAAATACTTGCCTGAAGGCATGAGGTTCACCAAACACGGCACCCCTCGACCGAGTTCGTCCCAATCGTCCAGGGTTAGATCCACTCCAATCCGCGCTGCGATTGCCAGGAGGTGAATCACGGCGTTTGTAGAACCACCAATTGCGCCGACAACTCGAATAGCATTTTCGAAAGCCTTGCGCGTCAGGATCTTCGACATGCGCAAATCTTCGTGGACCATCTCTACGATTCTTTGACCAGCCACGTGCGCCAGTGCATAACGACGTGCGTCGACGGCAGGAATAGCAGCGTTTGTTGGCAATCCTATGCCGAGTGCTTCGACGACACTCGCCATTGTCGATGCGGTTCCCATCGTCATACAGTGACCGGCCGATCTGTTCATGCAACTTTCTGCTTCGAGGAAATCACATTCACTCATCAAGCCAGCGCGAACTTCTTCACTGAAGCGCCAAACGTCTGTCCCGGACCCGATGTCGCGTCCCTGAAACTTTCCGTTCAACATCGGTCCACCCGAAATCATAATCGCCGGTATATCGCAACTTGCAGCGCCCATCAGTAGTGCGGGAGTTGTCTTATCGCAGCCCGCCAGCAGAATCACTCCGTCGAGTGGATTGGCACGAATAGATTCTTCTACATCCATGCTGACGAGATTCCGAAAGAGCATTGCTGTTGGTCGCATCAGAGTTTCCCCCATTGACATGACGGGAAACTCGAGCGGGAAGCCACCGGCTTCATAAACGCCGCGCTTTACGTGGTCGGCTATGGTGCGAAAGTGTGTGTTGCACGGCGTGAGTTCCGACCAGGTGTTGCAAATGCCGATAACTGGTCGGCCATCGAATAGATGATCAGGCCGTCCCTGGTTCTTCATCCAACTTCGATGAATGAAGCCGTCACGATCTTTTGATCCAAACCATTTACTGCTGCGAAGTTTCATAGAAGTGTCTTCTCTGCGCCTCAGCGTCCTCGGCGTCTCTTTGTTTAAGTCGATACGGAACCCAACTGAAACGCACAGACGCAGAGAACGCTGAGGCGCAGAGATCCCTCATGCTTTCTCTTTTCGAGTTGTTCGCAACGACAATATCAGAAGTGAAGCCGTGAACGCAGACGCCGATAGATAAAGGAGACCCGGGAAATAGGATTTAGTCCTGGTGCTCAAGTATCCGACGACATAAGGTCCGACGTAGCCACCGAGGTTTCCAAAAGAGTTGATCAATCCGATCGCTGCAGCTGCGGTCGTTCCACTTAAGAAACTGGTTGGCAGTGCCCAGAAGCCGGGAAGGTAAGCCGCTGCACCCATCGCGGTTATGCAAAGCATCGCGATGGCAAGCACCGCATAATTCCCAAGTACGACACTCATGACCAAACCGAAACTCGCCGTCATCATTGAAAGTGCCGTATGCCACCTGCGTTCTTTCGTCTTATCTGAGTGCCATCCGACAATCAGTATTGCCACAAGGCTAAAGCAATACGGAAGCGCGGTCACAAACGCCACTGCCAGGTTTGAAAGCCCCGAAAGATTCTTCACGATAGAAGGTATCCAGAAGTTGAGTCCGTAATTCGCTGTCACCATGAAAAAGTACGCCAGCGTCAAGAGCACAACCTCGCGATGTTTGAAGGCCTGAAGAATGCTTAGTGAATGCTTTGCTTGTTTGGTCTTTATCTCATTCGCCAACGTTGTCTGAAGCCAGTCTTGTTCATCTTTAGGTAACCATTTTGCTTGGTGAGGCCAGTCGGTTAGATAAAAAAGCGTGACGATTCCAAGAATGATTGCAGGAACACCCTCAATTATGAACATCCAGCGCCAGCCGGCCAGTCCCAACCAATTCAATTTCAAAAGGAACCCAGACAAAGGGGAGCCGATAATGTTCGACACGGAAATGCCAGTCATCAGGAATGCAACCGCCTTTGCGCGATCCTGATAACGAAACCAGTGACTTAGGTAGACGATGATTCCGGGAAAGAATCCGGCCTCTGCGGCCCCCAGAAGGAATCGAATCAGGTAGAACTGGTTCTTTGTTTGAACAAACCCGGTAAGCATTGCGAGGATGCCCCAGGAGATCATGATTCGAGCAATCCAGCCCTTTGCTGTCCACCTTTCAACGAGGATGGTTCCTGGTATCTCAAGTAGGAAATATCCAATGAAGAAGATACCTGCGCCAAATCCAATGACCTGATCGGAAAAATGTAGATCTGCTCTTAGTCCAAATGCGGCAAAGGTAACGTTGACGCGATCGAGATATGCAACCACATAAAGGACGAAGAGATAGGGCATCAAGCGTCGCGTGACACGAGCGCGGCAGCGTGAGGCGATTGTGTCAACTTGGACAGTTGTTACAGACATGCGGTTAATTTTTCTGAACACCACCGGGCTTTAGCCGGTGGTGCTTCAACTTCATAGCTACAAAGCGGCCATTAGCTATTGGACACCACCAGGCTTTAGCCGGTGGTACTTCAACTTCAAACGTCGCGTACCACTTGGTTGAGTTAGTAGTGTCTAATTTGTTTTGCAAAGCACGTCAGTAGCTGCGAAATTGAAGTACCACCGGCTAAAGCGCGGTGGTGTCTGGTGTACGCGCAAGTAAAGTTCGGAGCTGCGAAATTAAAGTACCACCGGCTAAAGCGCGGTGGTGTCCGGTGTACGCGCAAGTAAAGTTCGTAGCTGCGAAATTGAAGTACCACCAGCTAAAGCGCGGTGGTGTCTACTACTTCACCAATTCACGCGATGTGCGCGCCTTGGGTGTTTACGTACACTGCATACAATGACTGGCTGGCAGTGATGAAAAGTCGATTGCGTTTTGGACCGCCAAAACAAATGTTGCTCGCGGTTTCAGGTAACAAGATCTGACCGATGCGTTCACCCTCCGGCGTGAAGATATGGACTCCGTCGAAGCCTTCTCCGGCCCAACCGGCACTCGCCCAGATGTTGCCATCAGTATCTGCGCGCACGCCGTCAGTGCCGCCGAGCAATACGCCTTTATCGGTTTTCAGACTCATGCTTATAAACGGCCGCTTGTTTTGCAGTTTTTTCCCATCGACAAGATCCCAAACCGTGATCCCTCCAGGCGCACCGGTATCGACAACGTAGAGCCTTTTGTAGTCATTTGAAAAACAGAGGCCATTTGGCTTTTTCAGCTCGTCGATGACCAGCGCGAGTTGACCTGTCTTCGTATCGATTCGATAGACAGCTTCTTTGATCAGCAGTTCGCCCTTGTTACCTTCGTAGTTTCCCATGCTGCCGTAACCGGGATCTGTAAACCAGACGCCGCCGTCAGGGTGTACGACAATGTCATTTGGAGCGTTGAATGGTTTGCCTTGCCATTTATCTGCGAGAACAGTGACTGTGCCATTGTGTTCGTAACGAACGACACGTCTCGTCCCGTGCTCGCAAGAGAGTTGGCGTCCTTCAAAGTCGAACGTGTTGCCGTTGCTATTATTCGAAGGACTGCGAAAGACACTGACGTGGTTGTCTTCGTTTAGCCATCGATGCTGAACATTGTTCGGAATATCACTCCAAACCAGGTACTGACCAACACCATTCCAGGCGGGACCTTCAGCCCACCGCATCCCTGTGTAGAGTCGTTGAATTGCCGCATTGCCTATCTTGTATTTTCCGAAGCGAGGATCGAGTACCACAATATCTTTATCGGGATATCGAACAGGGGGTGCGTTCTGACTGTAGTCTCGCGTCTGGCCCAGGGTAGTTGCAGCCAACGTAGTCGCAATTGTTCCTCCGATAAAGCTGCGCCGTCCTATTCGATCAAATCTGGTTTGTGGATTCTGTTCTGGTTCCAAGTGGGGTCGCCTCCATGTTACAGCTGGGTCAAGACGAAGCTGTCCGTTCACAAAATAACGAAAAGAAATAAAAGACGGGTTAATGCTGGTAGAAAAGGACGATAGCTTAAACCGAAGCCGAGGAATTGCACAATAAATTCGTTTGAGTGTTCCTGACAACGCAAGGGCGCCCGCGGAGGGACGCCCCTACGATCGCTCCTCGGTTGCTGGCCGATAAGCTAAAAGATGAACTTCAAGGCAAGCTGACCAATTCTGGGATCCATCGCGGTACGCAAACGACCGAAATTCCCGTTGCTCACTGTCGAGAAGTTGTTTACGGTTCCTTCATCGGAGAGGAAATTTACTTGATTGAAGATATTGAAAAACTCACCTCGCAATTGCAGCTTGTATCTTTCTGTTATCGAGAAAATCTTCGACACCCCCATGTCCCAGGCGTAGAAACCCGGAAATCTGAGACTGCCTTTGCCAATGTTTCCGAACGTGTTTTTGATGCTCGGATCGTTACCAGCCTTAAATGCAGCTGGGTTCAGCCACAACTTGCATGAGGCAACACCAACGCACGGTCCAGACGTATATGGATCGACACCTGTAAACGTTCCGCGATCCTGGCCAATGCCTGTACCCGAGATATCGGCACCCTGTGTAACTGTCATCGGTCTGCCAGTTTGAGCTTGCACAAGACCACTCAACTGCCAATCAGCAAGCACCGCACGCATGAATGAATTGCGATCCTTCAAACTCGGCAACTGCCAAATCCATGAGGCTACGAAGCGATGTTTATGATCGAACTCTGACGGGCCGTAATCGAAACGATGTCGATTAACGTCGTCCCATGGCAATGCTGATGACGTGTCAAAGCCGGTAACGCCGGCGCGCGGGGGCAGATCATCGAGACTCTTTGACCACGTGTAGTTAGCAAGCACCTGGAAACCTCTCGACATTCGCTTCTCAACCGACAATTGCATGGAGTTGTACGTAGCATTAATGTCTTGCAGGTCTTGTTGTACGGTGCTGAAAAGTGGTGCCCCTGCGATCGCATTTAGACGAAATGGGGTGGAGGAAGTGCCGCCCACCGGGCGGGGATTTAGATTTAGAGTCTCCGTCAGATGAATGCTTCTCGAACCTACATAAGCGGCCCGTACGAGAATGTTCTCTGGCAGTTGACGCTCGAGTGAAAGGTTCCAGTTGTATACCGTCGGGGGCTGATACTTGTGTACTGGATCCCAACTAAGGACAAATGTACCCAAACCAAACTGAATGTTTCTTGCCGGTGGATATGTAAATGGAAATGGATAATTCGCAGATTGATTGGTACAGTTTTGGAGCGTTTGTGTGGCAGGTAAAGTACAAAGTGGATCGTTGAAAGTGCCAGGATTTACTACGCCGGACTGCAGAACGAACTGCGGACTAAAGGGTGTCAGATCGGCAAAACGATTATTGATTATTCCTGGGATGCGCGTGTCATAGAAGATGCCGAACCCACCACGAAGGCTAGTCTTGCTATCCCCAAAAACGTCGTAAGCAAAACCAAGCCGAGGTGCAAAGCTGGTGTAATTTGGTCTGACACCATTCTCCGGAACCAGGGGATCACCAGGGAAGAAAACTCCTGGAGGCGCATTCGGGAATTGAGTTGAGCGAACTCCGACAATAAGGCTCGGAAGTCGAAACTGTTCCTGCCGGCCTTTGATTTCCTGCCACGGCAATGCGGGCTCCCACCGAAGACCCAGATTCAACATCAACCTGCGAGATGCTCGTAGGTTATCCTGCAGATAAAGTCCCATAAACCAGTTGCGATTGTTCTTGAATTCGCCGGCGCCTTGACGAAAGGCGAGATTACCGCTGTAGTCGCTCAGTTTTCCCGCAAGGAAGTTTGGCAAACTAGCAAAACTGAATTCAGCCGGTTGAAAGAATTGATTGAGTAGATCCACTTTGCTGCGCTCAACAATTCCGCCGAATCGCAGATCATGTTTACCTGCAACCCAGTTTACGTCGTCAGCCCAGGTAAAGTTGTTTCTAATAAAGCTTGCTTGCGGATTGTCGCCAAAATTGAAGAATCCATTGATCCGCACCTGCTGGATCGCTTTCTCAGGAGATTGAAATGGCAGCTTGACTCCGAATGCTGTTACATCAACGGCATTGTCTGCCGGACCGCGTGTGGCATTCTCAGGGGCATAGCTAAAACGAAAGTCATTGATGAACGCAGGCTTAAAGACGTGGGTCCAGTGACCAAGGTAATTCTCCGACCTGATGGTTGAGCCGTCAGAGTAAGTCAACAGGTTGTTTGGATCGAACACAGCGTTGCGCTTGAAGTGATCATAGAAGTAACGAAACGTTACTTGGTTCTTGTTGGAGAACGAATGATCGACTCGCGCGGTAAATTCGCGGAAGTCCTGTTGGTCCGGTCGGGTAAATGTCAAGGTGTTCTTAGTGGCATCACCTGTTGGCGTGCCGATTGGAATGCCTTTTAGCAAAGCAATCACCGACGGATCTGTGGCTGTAGCGCGCGCCGCTGCGCTAGGTACAGTCGCTGGATTCGCAGTTAGAACATTACGCTGAATGGTTTGTTGATACGCTGCAAAAAAGAAAGTGCGATCGTGAATAATCGGTCCACCAAAGGTTCCGCCAAACTGATTCCGCTTAACAGCGTCCTTTGTTACTGCGTGCCACGGTCTTGCATTCAGCACCGAGTTACGCACAAATTCGAAAGCATTCCCGTGAAAATCATTTGTGCCCGACTTGGTGATGACGTTAACCACTCCACCGGCATTTTGACCGTACTGCGCGGTGTAATTGCTGGTCTGCACACTGAATTCCTGGAGCGCGTCGGGCATTGGAAAAGGTTGGTTAACATTCGTGTACTCGTCAACATTGTTGCCGCCGTCCAGTTGGTAACTGACTTGATTCTGACGCGAGCCATTCGTAACGATCGCGACGGCGCCAGGAAACGTTTTAGTGGCCCCCTGCAACGCCCCACCTGCAAATGTTCCAGTTGGATTTGCGGGGTTAGTCGGATAACTGACAGTGCCGGCAACTAGTAGACTCAACTCTGCCGCGTTGCGTCCATTAAGTGGAAGTTCCGAAATACTTCGCTGTTCGATCACTTGCTTTAGAGTTGAAGTAGTAGTGTCTACTAACTCGCCTGTGGTGGTGATCGATACTGACTCCGAGACTGCTCCTACTTGCATCTGCACGTTCGCCGTCAATGTTTGATCCGCGAGAAGCGTAATGCCCTTCTGATCATAGTTGTGAAAGCCTGACGCTTCGACGGTGATGTTATAGACGGTCGGTCTTAAGGAGCCGAGCACGTAGTAACCACTTTCATCGCTTTGAGCCGTCCTGGAGAAGCCTTTTCCCGCCTCGGTCGCCGTTACCTTTGCATTTGCGATCACTGCGCCATTTGCGTCTTTGATTGTCCCTACAATGCTTCCGAGTCCCTGAGCTTGCGCCAAGCTCGCAAACATGAGAAGGCAGACAACAGGAAGTCCCAGTTGCACTATTAATGTTGAGATGAGGAGTTGACTCTGATGGTGATCGTGATGTTTTGGTTTCAGGGAAATCCGGATTCCCGATGTTATGCTCCGCACTTTCATAGTTTCTCCTTCTAGCGTATCGCCCGACTCTGATAGTTGGAACTATTCGCCTGATCGGTCTACTTGAAGTTGCAGCCTCGCCTCGTATCCAGGCCTTTGATGCACTGATTGCAGTTAACCAGATTGATATACCAACCAAGGCATTCACCACTTGATTGGTTTAACCAGTTTCGATTTGTGACGCCTTTTACCACTCTATCTCCTCGGCGTCAATCTTTTTGTTCGCATTAGGAACAAAAAATGAAATGTCTTCATTTTCGTTGTTTTGTTGACTCTTTGAAGATCTTGCAGTAACTTGCGTGCCGAACGGCGAGCTGCTGTTCACACTCGGAGCTGTAATGTCAATTTCCTACGGGTAGCTAAAATGGTCAAACCATATCGCAGTGCTGTGTTTGCTGAACGGGTGGTTGAGGAGGTAGAGCGCCTGCTCTCAAATGGGGCTGTCAAACCGGGTGAGCGTTTGCCCAGCAAGGAGCACCTTGCTGGCGAGTTGGGTGTGAATCTAGACGGCGTGCGAAAAGGGTTTCGTTTCCTGAGGGCCATAGGAGTACTCGAAACAAGATCCGGGCCTGGCATTTTTATCGCAAGACAACCTCCTGCCTTGGAGTTGGAGGCCCTCGCACTATTTGCCCCGTTACAGAGTTTTGATCAGAAGCGATCGTGGGTCGCTCGTCGGCTGCTCGAAGTTAGTCTCGCAGGGCTCGCAGCAAAGAACGCCTCCGAAGATGATCTTGCAACGATTGCTGAAGAGGTAACAGAAATGTATGCCTCACTCGACGATCGACCCGAGTATCTTCGACATGACATTCGCTTTCATCACGCATTGGGAGTCGCAGCCAAAGACCCCTTTCTGGCGACATTGAGTGATATGGTTTGCGCGATGCTCTACGACGTTCGTAGGGAGACTGTAACTCGTGTCCAAAACTTGCGGCCATCAGTTGAAATGCACCGCAGGATTTATAACGCCATTCGCTCGCGAAGCGAAGGAGAGGCGAAGGCTGCAATGTCGGAGCATTTGATCTGCGCGGAACATGAAATTGGCACGCAAGAGTTAACTTCTAAAGAAGCTTAATCGGAGTTTAGACCATGACGAATCGACGTCTGCTACTTAGTCTGACGTTTCTCATCTGTCTGACGATTTCTTTTGTTGGCATCAGCGAGCGCTCGGTGAAATCACTTGAGTCGACCGCGGTATTACAGACACCTGGTAACGCTGGAGTCTTTGACGTTCGCAGCTATGGAGCGAAGGGGGACGGCAGGGCTCTGGATTCGCCTTCAATCAACAAAGCAATCGATGCCGCGGCGGCAGCAGGTGGTGGAACCGTGCGTTTTTCAGCAGGCACTTACCGATCATTCTCGATTCGTCTGAAAAGCAATGTGAGTCTCTACCTCGATCAAGGCTCAATCATTCTCGCTGCGGATCCGAAAGATGGTGATGGCAAGTATGACGATCCTGAACCTAATCAGTGGGACCAGTACCAGGACTTTGGACACAGTCACTGGCACAACAGCCTTATCTGGGGTGAGAACCTGGAGAACATTTCGATACTTGGGCCAGGAAAAATCTGGGGCAAAGGGCTAGTTCGTACAGGTAACCAGTCGCGAACAAAGGAGCAGAATGACGCCTTGGGAAATGCGCCTTCTGATCCACGCGCAGGGCCGTTTGGTTATCCGAATCCACGCGATGCCGTAGAAAAAGGGTGGGGAAATAAATCGATTAGTTTAAAGCTGTGTCGCAACGTAATCATCAGAGACATCACAATCTTCCATGGTGGACATTTCGCAATTCTGGCAACCGGTGTTGATAACCTCACTATCGACAACGTGAAGATAGACACCAATCGTGACGGTATCGATGTCGATGCGTGCAAGAACGTGCGCATTTCAAATTGCACAGTCAACTCGCCTTTCGACGACGGTATTTGTCCGAAGAGTTCCTTTGCGCTCGGTTATGCACGGGCGACTGAGAACGTAACGATCACAAATTGTCAGGTTAGCGGCTACGACGAGGGGACACTCCTAGACGGAACTTATAAGCGCGAGTTTCGAAACGCTAACGGGACGTTTAGTCCAACAGGCCGAATCAAGTTTGGTACTGAGTCGAACGGCGGCTTCAAAAACATCACAGTATCCAATTGCGTGTTCGACTATTCGCGAGGCCTGGCGCTTGAAGCAGTAGATGGTGCACTGCTTGAGGACGTGACCATTTCGAATATCACGATGCGAGATATCAGCAACTCGCCGATATTTGTGAGATTAGGATTTCGCGGTCGTGGACCTAAAGAAACAACTACTGTAGGTGCGATTCGCCGAGTGAACATTAGTGACATTGTTGTTTACAACGCGGATCCAAAGTACTCGTCGATCATCAGCGGAATCCCAGGACATCAGATTGAAGATCTTCGTCTCAGCAACATCAGGGTGTACTCGAAGGGCGGCGGGACTAAAGAGCAGGCGGCTTTAGATCCTCCCGAGAAAGAGGATACATATCCTGAGCCGACGATGTTTGGTGAATTGCCGGCCTATGGTTTCTTCATCAGGCACGTTAAAGGTTTACAGTTGCGCGACGTTGAAATGAATTATTTGAAAGAAGATTTCCGGCCAGCCTTTTGGTTGAACGATGTCAATGGCATTGAGTTTCTGCACGTCAAAGCTCAACACGCGAGCGGTGTACCCATTTTCGATCTCAGGAACGTCACCGATTTCAGTACACATCAATGTTGGCCTTTAGCTGATACTCGCCTCGAGAAAGTTGAGAGCAGAAAGTTGTAGCGCAGTTGGTCCAACTGTGTGCAGCGACGTACATTCAAAGAAGACTCGACAAAATACTATGTTGAAAGTGCTGGGTGCGGTTTTGTTCATGACCCGATTTCCTCAGGTTGATGAGAACTAGCCAATCCCAGCAGTCCTCCTACGGCGCCTTCACATACGTCACGAACTCTCTAATAAAAAGGGCAAAAGTGCTGGAGGGCTTGCCTTAAAAGTCCAGTTTCATTGGATTCGGCTTTGCCAGCTGTTGTGAGGCATGGCTCTGTCCTGCCGTGTGCGAGCGATAATTGGTTTTGGGCTTCGCCCTCGATGTGTTTTCAGTGTAAGAGCTAGAGGGCGTAGCCCAATCAAAATCTAAGCTCGCTTTCGGCAGGGCCGAGCCATGCCTCACAACAGCTGGCAAAGCCGAATCCAATAAAACTGGACTTTGAGGCAAAGAAGGGAAGAACTGTGCTTACTTGGCGCGGTCTTCTTTATCTTCCGTTCTTAGGGTTTCAAATAACTCGCAGTATTTTTACTTGTGAGACGTTCGGTAGTAGTGTGTGTTCTATCACAAGAGACTATAGCGAGCGGCAATACGTATGTTCTTCGTTGGATTTGTGTGTTAGTCATTCCCCTTGTCATGAAAGCATCCAATGATTCCGCAAGAGCTCTACGCAAACGTTCCGAAGAGAAGTTTGCGAGAGCCTTTCGTTCCAGCCCTGTCGGTTTGGCAGTGACGCGTTTTTCAGATGGAACCTTCCTCGAAGTTAACCAGGCGACAATGTCTTTCCTCGGTTACGAGCAACACGAAATGATCGGTAAAACAACGCTGGATCTAGGACTCTGGCCCAAACCGGAACAGCGGCAAGCACTGCTTGATGATTTAGCGCGAAATGGTTCGGTGCGTGGACTCGAGATAACTTTTCCAACGAAGCAAGGGACTCTGGTTGTCTGTGATTATTCCGCGGAACTGTTTGAGCTTGAGGGAGAGACATGCGTGCTCTCGGTGCTCCTGGACATAACTGAGCGCCGATATATGGAACAGGCTCTGAAAGCTAACGAGGAGTTACTTCGCCTGTTCGTGAAACATACTCCCGCCGCTATCGCGATGTTTGATACAGACATGATGTATCTGCAGGTCAGTGATCGATTTCTTACCGACTATGAACTCGAAGGACAGAACATAATTGGCAAATGTCACTACGACGTATTTCCAAATCTTCCTGAACGGTGGCGGGCTGCTCATCGTCGCATTCTCGCGGGCGCTGTGGAACGTGCAGAAGAAGACAGATACCTGGCGGCCGATGGCAGTGAGGGGTGGTTACAGTGGGAGAGTTTGCCCTGGCGCAAAGCCAATGGAGAAATTGGTGGGCTGATTCTATTTACTCAGGTTATTACCGAGCGCAAGCGTGCGGAGGAAGCGCTCCGGGCATCGCAGGAACGACTGCGGGCTCTGTCAGCAAGGATGCAATCGGCACGCGAAGAAGAAGGCACTCGCATCGCACGCGAGATTCATGACGAACTCGGCGGCGTGTTAACGGGTGTCAAATGGGAACTCGAACGAATAGAGAATGGTTTGCGGAACGCAGCTGGCGATGCTGCTATCACAGATTTGCAAAGACAAATCGGTTCAATAACGAGCCAGATAGAATCAACGATTGATAAGGTGCGACGAATTTCTTCAGAGTTGCGTCCGGGAGTTTTAGATGATCTCGGGCTGGTCGCGGCAGTCGAATGGCAGGCACAGCAGTTTCAAAGACGCACCGGCGTTAAAGTTCACTGGGAAACAGAAGTGGAAACTGTTAGCGTGAGTCGCGACGCTGCTACTGCAGTCTTCCGAATTTTTCAGGAAGTTTTGACCAATGTTCTGCGACACTCGAGCGCACAGAACATCTTTGTGAAACTGAAGCAGCTCGATCACAAACTACAGCTGGAAGTGATTGACGATGGGCGAGGCATTACTGACGCTGAGACAAAGAACACGACCTCTCTCGGCTTGTTGGGAATGAAAGAGCGTGCACTTTTGGTTGGTGGAAGCGTTAGTATCGCAGGGCTGCCTGAAAAGGGAACGACTGTAGTTGTAACAATCCCGCTCAAGATGAGTGGCAAACCAGAAAGCATTGAATAGAATTCTTATCATCGATGATCACGATGTGGTGCGTGAAGGTGTGAAGGGACTGTTCGGCGCCGGCACCACAGAATTTGGCGAAGCGCCAACGGGCGCAGCCGCTATTGATCGAATTCGAGAACGAGATTGGGACATTGCGGTCCTTGATATTTCATTGGCAGGTCGGAGTGGTCTCGATGTTCTGAAGGAGATCAAACAACTTCGTCCAAAATTACCCGTCCTGGTTCTGAGTATGCACGCAGAGGAGCAGTACGCGATGCGTGCCTTCAAAGCGGGAGCGGCTGGATATATCAACAAGGCGAGTTCAAGGGATGAGTTACGGGATGCGATTCTCAAGGTAATCAACGGCGGTCGGTATGTGAGCTTGTCGATGGCTGAGCGGATGATGTTTGACTTCTCAAATTCAGACAAACTTCCGCATGAGCAGCTGTCGAATCGGGAATTGGAAGTCCTCTTATTGATTGCATCGGGTAAGACGGTTGGAGAAATTGCAGACGCACTTTCGTTAAGTGATAAGACAATCAGCACGTATCGCCGTCGCATTCTCGACAAGATGCAACTAACCACGAACGCCGAGCTAACGCACTACGCGATTAGGAACAAGCTGGTGTCTAGTATTTAAGATTGAAGATTTCAGATTTAAGATTTGAGTGGCCTTTGGTTTTTGGCCTTCGGTCTTAGGCCTTTGTTCTTTGGAGGTGGTTCAGCCTGAGCGGTATGAATTATCGAAGACAGAAGGCCAAAAACCAAAGGCCAAAGGCCGTTTGTTATTGTGGCGCGATCTGGTATTGCTCCAGTGTTCCATCCGGCATTTCGTAAGTCCAGGCCCTGATCGAACGTTGCGAAAATTTTGCTCGATAGTTCCGATAAACCATGCCGCCTCGAAGGCCTTGTGCGGTTTGAGTAAATTCCTGAATCTCCCCGAGAGGTGCGAGACCGGTTGCGAAATCCTTCAAAGCAGCCTCAGAAAAGTAAGCGTTTGCATTGCTGGTGAAAAGTGATCGGTCGATCTTTCCTTTTTGAAGTCCCTCGAGAATCTTGCGAGCTTGCTCGGTTTTCTGCGGTGTTGTTGGATCATCCACCGTGAAGAGCATTGGAACGATTCCATGAGCTATTGCTGAAGCGGCGCCCGCCGCATCCTGATTGCTGAGTGCAACTACCGCTATTCCATCTTCAGGAAAAACGACATTCTCAGCGGTAAAGCCGGACACCTCACCACCATGTGAAATCGCACGATGCCCGCCTTCCATTCCGACTGATAGACCGAGTGCGTAACGCGTGCCAATGCCATTCTTCGTTCGGACTTCAGTTTCCATTTCTCGGTAGGAATCCGGTTTCAATATTTTTCGATTGATTATCGAAATGTCCCACTTTGCTAAATCGGATGCCGGCATCGCCAATTCGCCTGCCGCAAACAACCAACCCGGACCTTCCTTTGGCGCAGGGCGCAATGGCCCAAGTCCATAACGGAGATAGCCGACCGCGTCTGTTTCACCCAGTCGATGCTCATCGATATTAGCGACGCTCTTCATATCAAGTGGCACAAAGACTCGTTCGCTCAAAAATTTCAGCAGAGGCATTCCACTGGCTTTTTCAATGATCAGTCCTGCGATGACGTAGTTTGTATTGCTGTACTGCCACTTTGTACCTGGGTCGAAGTCCAATGGCTTGCGAGCCCATAAATCAAGGATCTTTTGTGCAGTAACAGGCTCAAGCATCATCGGCATCACGTAGTCCTGTGGCCAGTAATCCTGATAACCAGAGGTGTGCGACAACAGTTGTCTGATCGAGACTTCGTTTGCACGTGTCAGATCTGGAATGAATTTGGCGACCTTGTCATCGAGCGAGAGTTTACCCTGCTCCTGAAGTAGCAACATCGCTGCAGCGGTGAACTGTTTACTAATGGATCCAATGCTATAGCGCATTTCAGGTGCTGCGTGTTTGCGTGGGTCGAGATGCGCATCGCCATATGCCTTCATGTAGACCACTTGTCCGCCCTTGACCACGGCAATCGAAGCGCTAGGCACTCCAGTTTTGTTAAGTGTCTCAGTTGCGAGTTTGTCGATCGAGTCCTTCGTTTCCTGAGACAGCTGAGCGTGAGCAACGAAGGATAAAGTGAACACAAGAAGGACTGCCGCGATAGATTTGCGCATAGAGGTTCTCCACGAGTGTTTGGGTTCAAGGACGGCGCATTATAAAACCTGGTGCGCAATACGCACGAGTGAGATCGTTGAGCTCACCTAACACCACCAGGCTTTAGCCGGTGGTATTTCAACTTCACAGCTGCAAGATTGTCGCTCAGCCAAAATGTGGGTTTGAGTGGCGGTAGCTTAAAAATTGAAGTACCACCGGCTAAAGCCTGGTGGTGTCCAGCGACGGGGATGCTTTCTGTAGCGATGAAGTTGAAACACCACCGGCTAAAGCTGGTGGTGAAGAGACCCCAAACAAACCTACTGTCCAATCGGTGGATCGGAAGGGCTCGCCGGTTGGTTTGCGTTCACGTGGGTGGTGATTGCGTCAGAGTCAATGTAGTAGTGGTTCTTGCCAGTGGCTCCGACTCCTTCGGATACTTGCGGGTCGGCATTTATAGTGTAGCCAGGCTGTTGAGACGGGGTTTTGGGAATGACCTTCAGCGTGAAAACATAACCTTCCACCACCGGAGTGGCGCCATCATATCTGGCATCCAGCAGGTTCTCCTTGCGCATTTCTTCAAACGTCCCAAAACTTGAGCGCTGATGAGCGTTGTAATAGAGCATCTGCTGCTCCGCGATTGTTCGCAGACTCTTAACGGCAGCCGCTTCATTTGCAGCCTTGACCGCGGCCTTCCAACCGGTCACACCAACTGCGATGAGGATCCCGATAATGGCGATGACGATCATCAACTCGATGAGTGAGAATCCGCGCTGATTTCTGTCTCTTCTATTCTGCATAAAGCCTCCTCGAACCTCTTACACGAAAACAAATGACTACAGTTCCTGTTTCCTGGGTCCGGCAATTCAAACGGGTGTCAGTCTACTACATGACATGGCCAGTTTCATAAGTCCAGTGAATCGGCCTTGGGCCTTTGGACTTTGGCCTTAGGTCTTCGCATCGCGCAGCTAGGAACGCCAAAGGCCAAAAACCAAAGTCGAAAGACCTAATGTCCAGCCAACTTTTCCGTGCGAGGCATGCTCTTAGCATGTAGAATGCAGGGAAATTTGATGCGAAATCTCGAGCCAATCACCAGCGAACACGTAGCAAGCGCCAATGCGGTCGAGCAAATCGAGCGGCTGCAGCAGGCTGTCGAAACCGTCATCAAGGGTAAGCCTGAAGCAATCCGACTGGCCATCGTCACGTTGATAGCGGCAGGACACTTACTAGTCGAGGATGTTCCGGGAGTGGGTAAAACAACCCTGGCTCACGCCCTTGCCAGAGCTCTTGACTGTAGTTTCCAACGAATTCAGTTTACTTCAGATTTACTTCCTTCCGATGTGATCGGGTTGTCTGTCTACAATCAGCACAGCAGCCAATTTGAATGGAAGCCGGGGCCTGTTTTTGCGAACGTAGTGCTTGCAGACGAGATCAATCGAACGACTCCCAAAACTCAGTCAGCACTACTCGAGGCTATGGCTGAGAGACATGTGACGGTCGAAGGAACGACTCACAATTTGCCTTCGCCGTTTATTGTGTTGGCTACTCAGAATCCAATTGAACATCACGGGACTTACCCTCTTCCGGAATCACAGCTTGACCGGTTCATGTTGCGTCTCCGCATCGGTTATCCCGCACCGGCTGATGAGGAATTGATTCTCCGAGACAGGGAATACGTTGATCCTCTCGATGAAGTTGAGCCGGTCATGAGCGCCAGTGAGGTCAAGGAACTGCAACGAATAGTTGCGACTGTTGCAGTTGATGATTCATTAGTGCAGTACCTCATGCGAATAGTGGCAGCCACGCGAGATTCGGAGATGTTGGATCTTGGAGTAAGCCCGCGTGGAACTCTCGCATTGTTTCGCGCTGCTCAGGCTTTGGCGCTGACTGAGGAGCGAAACTTCTGTATTCCTGATGATATCAAGCGCCTCGTAGTTCCGGTTTTCGCCCACCGCATTGTGGTCAGTTCACGTTTTGCCTCGTCCCTCCGTCGCAGCGAAGAAGCTGAAGCGGTACTAAATGAATTACTAAAAACTGTGAGTGTGCCGTTGTGATGTTTGGCCTTTGGTTTTTGGCCTTTGGCCTTTGGACTTCGGTTTTGTGGATCTCATTCTGGTGCCCAAAGTCAAAGAACTAAGACCAAAGGCCCAAGACCAATGAAATCCGATTCCACCTCCGTTACGCGCCTCGCTCTCGGAACGTTGCTCGTTCTCGCCGGGTTACTGTCAGCCGTTGTAACCGTCCTCGCCCGACGCGAAAACGAAAACACACTCGCCGGCGCTGCAGCTGCTCTCTCACTCGTGATTGCCGCGCTCCTGACAATATTCATTGTGCCACCACTAGCGCGCTCGGCAAGATTGGAAGTCGCAAACTGGGACATACCGTTTGAACCTACTAGTGGAGGTGGCATCTTTTTCATCATTATCATCGTGGTCGGCTTCGCAGCCTGGAACACCGGCAACAATCTTTTGTTCATGGTGTTCTCACTCCTCTGTTCAACCTTATTCGTTGGTTGGATGACTGCGAGAGCTTCTCTCAGGGACTTGACTGTGTCGGCTCGGTTTCCCGATCACATCTTTGCTGGTGAAGCTGCGCCGGTGATCGTAACGCTTCGAAATACTAAACGTGTGCTTCCATCCTTCTCGATACTCGTCGAAGCACGCGGACCAAACAGCGAGCGATCGGGGCGAAGTAAGAGTTACCTCAAGAGACTGTTGGCATATTTTAGTTACGTGCCACATCGGGCAGCAGCCGAGCAGCGCGTCGAGCAGCTGTTTCCGAAACGTGGTCATGTGCTGATAGACGGGTTTGAGTTGTCAACTCGCTTTCCGTTTGGGTTCTTTCGCAGACGTCGTCGATTGCGTGCTCGGAATGTGGACATCGTCGTTTATCCGAAACCCGAAGCTATCGGTGACGAGTTACATCTGCTTCCGATGTATGCGGGCCGACTCGCTTCAGTTCGTCGCGGCGCCGGTCACGATCTGTTTTCGATGCGGGATTATCAACCCCAGGATGATTTGAGACACATCGATTGGAAAGCTACAGCGAGAGTTCGAAAGTTAACGGTGCGAGAGTTCACTTCGGAAGACGAACGCCGAATCACGATCGTTCTGGACACGCGCTTACCAAATCAGCCGGACGACGCATTGCCCGAACGATTCGAAAAGGGAGTTGTTCAAGCGGCGTCCCTGCTCAAACATTTCGTTGATGAGCGAGCGGAAGTCAGACTTGTCTTAGGCAATGAAATCGGCGCATTTGGTTCTGGCATCGAACATCTTTATCGGTGTTTGCGAAGGCTAGCCTTTGCGTCACCATTGGGTGATGAAGACACGCCAGAGATCGAAGCGGCACTGAAAAACAGTTTAGGTCGTGACGTGGTCGAACATGACTATGCCATTCTTTTGACCGCGGCCGCACCCGGATCAATTCCGGCGAATATCTGGCGCACCAGTCACGTGATCTACTTATAAGCGACAGATCACACGAATTTAACAGCGCAGCGGAGCTACAACCAATCCTGATGCATGCTGAACTGACTTTTTCATACGAGTCTGTAAGCAGCGATTCTTCTCTGTGCAGCTCTGTGTCTCTGTGCCTCTGTGGTGAAGAAGGCGCGTGATCAACACGGAGACACAGAGACACAGAGCTACACAGAGAAAATGCCTTCGTGCAGAAACTGCTGTTGGTTCAAGTTGGTAAGTTCTTATTAGAAAAGCAAGAAGTTGGCGGTGTGTTACACAGATCAAAAATACCTACATGTTTGCACCCAGTCGACAGCAGTCCGTCGCTTATTCCCAGGCAGCGATCATCCTGATCGGCCTCTGTTTTGTCTTCTCTGGCGCAACCGGATTGATTTACGAAGTACTGTGGTCGCGCATGTTGGGACTTGTATTTGGGGCCACGACGCTTGCTGTCAGCACTGTGTTGGCCGCGTTCATGGGAGGACTCGCGCTTGGCAGCGCACTCGCAGGCCGCTTCGGTTCCCGAATCAAGCGGCCCCTTAGTGCTTATGGCTGGTTGGAAATTGGGGTCGCAATCTATGCGATCCTGGTGCCGTTACTCTTTCGATGGGTAGACCACTTGTATGTAGTCATCTGGCAGGAGTTTCAGCCAGGTTTCTTTATATTCAGCGTTTGGCGGTTTGTCTTGTCGTGCTTGTTACTGCTTCTTCCAACAACCCTAATGGGCGCGACGTTACCTGTTCTGTCCTCTGCTTTACTTAATTCACTCGGACACGATTCGCGTTCAGTAACAAAACTTTATGCCTGCAACCTTGCGGGCGCGATTCTGGGCACGGTGGTCGCCGGGTTCGTACTCCTTCCAGTTTTTGGTGTTCGCACCACAATTTTCATAGCGGCAGCCATCAACACTCTCATTGGTGTGACAGCGGTAATTGCTGATCGCCGAACCAGCATGACTGAGATTGAAGCCGCAGTCGAAGATATGGTCGACAGTTCCGGAGAAGTAACTGGAAAGACGTTCTGGTTGATGTGTGCATTGGCATCAGGCTTCGTCACGATTAGTACTCAGGTGGCCTGGACACGAATGCTTACGATGATCATTGGTTCGAGTACTTATGCATTCAGCATCGTCGTTGCTCTTTTCTTAATTGGACTGGCACTCGGAGCATGGATTATCGGAAGGAAAGATCAGTCCGTAACCTTGCGAGCGACAATTCTCAAGGTCGAAGTTCTGACTGCAGCGAGTTTGTTTATCAGTCTGTTCGTAGTGAACTTTATACCGTGGATGCTGATTAAACTCGGGCTCGCGCTCAAGATTTCATCGTGGGTAGCTCTCTTAATGCTTCAGGTTCTATCAGCAGCGCTGCTCATATTATTGCCTGCATTGCTGATGGGGATGGTTATGCCTTTGGTCCTTTTCTGGGCAAGCAGCAGAGATGGCGCCGTGCGCCTAGTTGGCCGTACATACGCGGTCAACACAATCGGCGCCATTGCCGGCGCTTTCATCTCTGGTTTTGTCCTGATTCCCAGGACAAGCACAAAGTTCACCCTGATCGTTGCCTCGGCGACATGTCTAATCGTGGCTGGTTGCGCTTATCAGCCTCCGCAATCGATCGGTGATGCTGGATTGCGCAGAAGTCTCTCAGCCGGCCTGACCTTTGCACTCATCATTCTTCTCGTGGTGGCCGCCCCACCGATAAATGTTGCGGATCTGTCAGTCGGGGCGTACGACACACTTGTTCGTGTGCTGGCCCGTCGTGACGCGCTAACAACAGACGAGTCATCGGAGGAGAATGGCTCCGACACGCACCGGCTCGTCATGTACGAGGAAGGTCCAACATCAACGGTGTCGGTTCGAAAAGACGGTGAAACTTTTTCAATGGCTATCAACGGACGCACTAATGCATCGGACAGCACCAGCGACATGCCAACTCAGGTGATGTTGGGCGAACTGCCGATGCTCCTTGCGCCACGACTGAATAATGGCCTCATCATTGGTTTTGCCACAGGTGTCACGGTGGGTGCGATGTTACAGTCGCCGATTGCATCAGTTACCTGTGTAGAACTGGAGTCGGCCACAATCAAGGGTTCACACTTCTTTGAGCACGTAAATCATCAACCACTAAACGATCCACGAACGAAACTGATTATTGACGATGCACGGACTTATTTGCGCGTGACGACCACTCGCTATGATGTAATCGTAAGCGAGCCGAGCCATCCGTGGGTGCCAGGCGTTGCGAACTTATTTACACGCGAGTTCTTCGAGATGGGGCGTCAGCGTTTGAGCGAACAAGGCCTGTTTGTGCAGTGGTTGCAGATCTATCAGCT
>DASYPT010000168.1:0-72642 GCA_036006355.1 Pyrinomonadaceae bacterium
CGTTGAACTTCAGTGGCTCATAGCATAAGTGATCACATTCATTCCGACCTTATAAGCCACGAAGCCGAATTTAGCAGGGTAGCGCGAATCGTTGATCCACTCCCACGCATCACCGAAGTCACAGTTACGCGTTAGAAAGATCATCAGGCGGCCATCTTTATTTTCGACACCCATGTAGTGCGGTGTGACGCCTCCCTTTTCATATGTGACACCGCGAACGAGTGCCGCAACGCCTGGAACCTGGACCACACCGTCCAGATCAAAGTAGCTGTGGAAGATTGGGTGTGTAAGCGGTAAGTCTTTGATCTCATACTCGGGAAACACCTTTTTAATTTCCTCGCGTGCGTGTTGCCACTCAAATTCACCGTGAAAATCATCAAGCATTAGAAAACCACCACGCAGGAGATATTCCCGCAACGCCGCTGCATCCTCGTTGGTCAACTCCATATGTCCAGGCTCCACGATGTACGAAAACGGGTAGTCAAACAAATGTGGATCGGTGGCCCGGAGCTGTACGGGCTGAGCCGCCAAACGCAAATTAGATCCGGCCCATTCGCGGATCCCCATCATGAAGTTTTCATCGGCGTCCGGGTAATCGACTCGCCATGCGCCACCAAACCATTTGTTGTACTCGTTGTAAGGTGGGTCTGGAGAATCGTAAATGATCCTTACGAAGGTGTATTCGCCAGGCCAGTCACCCTTTGGTGGCACGCGGGATGGGTGAGTCGGAAAGGGATCGCCTCGAAATCCGTCCAACTGATCTTGTCCGGCGACTGGCAAAATGATCGCCAAGATTAAGAATAGGACCAGAACCGTAATTAGTACGCTTCCACGAGATTTGAACATTGGATTGACTTCGCTAACGATTCGAATTGTCTCAGAAGTTCGCGCTTACTTCCAAAACATCGACAAATCTCACTGCCTTTGCGCAGAGAATTGCGCGTTGTCACATTGGATTCTGCCAACCGTATGGCAGTTGCCGCGGGGTTGGTCATTATCGATTCGCTGTTTGGATTGCCCGGCTGTGAAGCAAAGGAGCGCCTCAGTTTTGTTCGTTTTATTCGTGTGATTCGTGGATCGTCAATTAGTTTTGGGGCGAATAAGAACGATGCATGAATCACACGAATAACACGAACAAAAAGCTCGAGGCCTACTGAGACTCCTCAGTCGCTTCTGTGCTCAACCTCGCATTCAACGTGCGCAATGCAAAAGCGAAAGTAAGTGCAAGCAAACCTGCTACCAGCACGGTAGCGGGTGACGCTCCCAGACGCTCGAACCATTGTGTATAGAAATGTATACCGCCAAATACTGCTACTACATTGAGCAACCATCGTCGATTGCGTCTCCACGCCCAGACACCTGCCGCTAACAAAGCGATGGCCCACGCAGCGGCAAAAACCCAATCAGCGATTACTTGAGCGCCGTGTTCAGGATCGTCACCCCACAATGAGCCAATCCAGAAGCCCAGGTTGACGAGGAAAACGCCCGTTCTCGAGGCGGCAATCGCCATCGGCTCGTAATCCGGGTTCAGCCGTTTCGCAAGCTGATAGATCCCGATCGAAAAAGCAGTAAACACGACTACCGTCAATGTTGGCTTCTCCACGCCAAAAAAATACATGGCATGAAGATAGTCCGTTTCCGCACCAAGACAACTTGAAAGGGCAAGCACAGCGAGGACTGCCAATAACGAACTACGCGCAAAAATACCGGCTAATGCGTAAACGGCAGCAACGATCAGAAAGGAAACTAAAGAGCCTTTCAATTGACCGAGCACACCACTGGCGAAGAGGAGCGCTCCCACTAAAAGGCAGATGTTGGCAAGCACTACCCACTGTCGATAGCCTGATCGGATCAATGTCAAACCGATGCCACAGATAATGAATCCCAAAAACAGTGCGGTGGTCGGTGCGGGGATCAAAGCCACGGCTGCCCCGCTTACCGCGATGACGCCAAAACCGATCAGAATGTTAAAAGCGAGTGCGGCAGTGCTGCGTGCGGCGAATTGACTAAACCTGTCGTATTCGGCTTGAGTAATCTTGCCTTCCAGCAGAAGTTGATCTAGATCAATTGTTACTTTCAAGCGCCGCTCCCCGGACAAAGATTGGCAGGTCTTACGTGTGCCATTCTAACAAACCGCCAAATCCTTGCTTTGGTAAAATTCGCGCAGAAACCGCGAAGCGGGTGAGGGAATCGTAGAAGCGAACCACACTAGCCGGCGCGATGTCGTTTCTCGGCAACTGACCCCGCAATCAGTCGCTCCAAAACTGTCTGGTCCACTTCGTTCATCTTCCGGATGTAAAGACAACCCTTACCCATCTTGTGTTTCCCGAGTTGAGAAAGAAGTGCAGCATGATCGGGTGAGCTGCTCACACCATAGACGCTTATGTCGCCCTTCCGTGACGAAAAGCCCACCAGGCAGGTCTCGCCTTCACGTCCGCTTTCGTATTTGTAATGGTGAACGCCGAAGCCGACGATGCTTGTCCCCCACATCCTGGGCTTTTCCTTTGTTACTTTCGTCATTAGCCTGGACAAAGCCTCACAGTCCCTGCGCCTCGTGTCGTCCTGAATGTCTGCGAAATACTTTGCCACGCTGGCCTGTGTTTGCTTGGTCTTGTTCTCTGACAATTTGCGATCCTCCGATACGTGTCTTGATGGGTCCAACACGAGGATTCTTTCCGAAAGGTTTGCGAGAGGTCAAGGAAGAGTTTCGATCGCGATGATTCAGGCATTTCAGACGCTGGCAGAGAGTATGCGTAGTACCGCCCAACGGACAGAAGTTCCTTAACCGCATTACACGAAGGCTCTTCTGTCGGAGCGCGGCCGTCCTCGGCCGCCCCGTCGAACAGAAGCACCATAACCAGGTAGATGGCCGCGCTCCGACAGAAGAGCGTTCGTGTGTTAGGGAATGGCGGTTCTATTCGACGGGTGCGGCCGAGGACGGCCGCGCTCCGACAGAAGAGCGTTCGTGTGTCATGGAAGGGGCTTCTGATCGACGGGGGCGGCCGGGGACGGCCGCGCTTCGACAGAAGAGCTTTCGTGTATGCGCCTAAGGAACTTCTGTTCGATAGCTACTCATACTAAGGTCTGATAGAAATCGAATAGCTTATGGCGAATTCTTCTTCTCAAGCGAGACCTGTAGTCGAAGTCTTTGATCTTCTTCAATCACTGGTACGACCTCCTTGTTGTCCTTTGAGTGTTTTGAAGTTCGCATGCGCATCGGGTTCTCCGCATCTTCGGCGATATCTGCTTTGACGCTGCTCATCGGACTATTTCCAAACCAGCTCTCTGCTTTATCACTGCCAATAGTCAACTCCTTCGCGACGACGATTTCAATCTCAAGGGTCTCAGGTGGGTCTCCCCAGTAAGAGATTGGGAAAAGTCTCAGGCGCACGGCGGCGCCGGGAGGCAAGAGAAGGGCATTAAAGCCGCCCGTGCCGAGAAAACGACCAACTACGACGTGACCTTTGCCTCGTGGTGAGAAGACTTCCAACGTATCGACGCCACCTTTCTGCCCGATCGCTGCATGGCCGGTTCCAAGATTGCTCGGCAGTAGAAACCATCTTGGCGATTTCTGATCATTGAGAAGAGTGACATCGAATGAGAGATATACCAGCGGCGGCTTCCCGAAACGCATTTGACGGAATTTGATCTCCATCGGCGGTTGTGACCTAGGCGAGGTTACCGCAGCGTCCGCTGACATGGGCCGGGCGTTACCGCTCCAATATGGCTCCTTCGCTAAACTAAAGGTGCTGCCCAACGCGACCGCCAGGAGTGCCAAGTGAATCAACTGTTGCTTCATTTCTTTTCATACCTCAATCTACGCCGGCTAGTGGTCTATTTTTGTTAGTTATGGCAGATCATCCATCCGAAGGACCTAATCTGCGTCCATCGCCGGATATGTTGGATACGTTGAATCAATTGTCCAGTTTGTAACTAATGTTCATGAACGTCACGCTTATCGACTGTGGCGTCGGCGTTGTGAGGCAGCAAGGAAATTGATTGGCAACCGCGGAGTCGCGGAGCTATAAAGCATCTTCATCTGATCGTTTGCTTGATGAGAATGATTTGTCTCACTGATCTTTTCCTTTCTCACAGCAACGAAGCCGGCGGGGCAGTAGCTGACTATCCACGAATCAAAACAAACGAGTGTTTGTCCTTTCATCCTCAACGCGGCTACTGGCTGCTCAACAGACTCAAAATCAATCCGCGACCTACCTTGTGCTTATCGGCCTGAGGGTGGAACGAACTTCTCTCTGGTCCATTGAAACTCGGCTAGTTCTCCTCCGAAGACACAGCTCTTGCTGCTTTTGTCTCCGCAAATCAGAACGATGGATGTTCCTTCACGTGGCAGTTGGTAATAGCCTTGACGTTGCTGAGAATGAGGAAAAACTTGCGG
Organism: Pyrinomonadaceae bacterium; assembly: GCA_036006355.1. Classification (GTDB taxonomy): domain Bacteria; phylum Acidobacteriota; class Blastocatellia; order Pyrinomonadales; family Pyrinomonadaceae; genus PSRF01. The sequence goes on from DASYPT010000168.1 coordinate 4,397, forward strand.
CGTTACATTTTTCCAATGGCCGCTTTTGTAAGTCGCAAAGACTAGTCCTCCCCGGCAGGAAGCGGCGCACACGACTTGTGAGATTGCAACGACGTAGGATCCATCTGTTTTCTTGAAAATCGCGACTTCTGCCCATCCCTTCCAGTTATTAGATTCAAGACGAAGATATCCATTCCTGATGTCTTCAATTTTGATTAGGGATTTACGGTACTTGCGGATTGCATCCCTCGATTCGTTTCTTTCATTGGCATAGAAAAAGGAATCATTTTCAAATCCGGGAATCTCAGAATCTTGAGTTCCTTCTATTCCATTAATGCTTCCCGGCAATGCTGAATAGAAGTCGGTCACGGTTCTGGGGTGTGTTTGTGCACCTGCGCAAACAACCGAGATGGACGTCAAAAACACTTTGACTAAGACGGTTCTGAGTCTGTGTTTCTTCATTAGAAAATAACGGCGTTTGACCTTCATCATTGGTCTTCTATTTCTTGGGTATCTTGTCGTCACTAACGCCGAAGAAGGTGAGATTGACGAAGGGATCGTCTAAATACGCGCGCGTGCCGCGCAGTTCATATGCGCATATGAACCCGTTTTGATTCTTGTCGAACGTGTCCTCGAGTAGGTTGAGGTTGAAATCTTTCAAGTCACTAAGATTGTCGAAGGAGGTATTGAATACATGATTCAAATAGTCGATTTGGTCTTGCTCCTTCACAATGCCGGCCTGACTTAGTCCGTCTGTCACCAGGCCCCAAAAGGTGCCGTCCCCATCGCCAAACACTGCGGTAGGTCCGCCATTGAGCAGTTTCGAATCATTCGAGCAGTCACCTCCTTCCCCAGACTGGGCTTGCACAGCAACACAAGCGACTGTGACTGCCAACATCAGCGCGAATACCATCCGTCGTAAATTCATTTCGTCCTCCCTTACTCAACCTTGACGAGTTTGCAGAACTTCAACTCCACGCCGCGTTCCCCATTGAAAATGCCTCGAACAGTTAAGTACTGGTCGCCTTTAATCTTTGAAAACTCTGTCGCCTGTTCTCGGCTGAACCAGCAAATAACTTTTGAAACGGATTGGCTTTCCTTTTCTTGCAGGAAAACTAAGCCCTGGTCAGCGTCTGGTTGCGGCATCATTGCTGGGTTTTGTGCATACCCGCGGACAAGAATCTCTTTTCCGTCATACTTGTTTCGCACGCTGCCGGTCGATCGTTGATACTCGGCGCTCAACGCGCCGGCCGCGACCGGCTTGGAAGAGCCAAGGGATGCGATTTGACAAGCCGCGCACGCCAATAGGACTAACGGGACCAGGAGAGACTTCGTCATTAATTTTTCCGGCCTGAGATCCGATGTTACAATCCGCAAATCCATCCGCTTGCTCGCGGAAGCTAAGATATTTTCGCCCAGAAGTCTTGAGCTTTCGATGAGCCTTTGCAGAGAAATTTGTGAACATCAGGATGATGTCGGCCGAATCCGCACATGTTTACGAGTTCGGGAACTTTCGTCTCGACACGAAGGAGAAAATTCTCTTCCGCGACAACAAGCCCGTCCCGCTGAGGCCGAAGGTCTTTGCGACGCTCCAGGTCTTTGTGGAACACGCCGGACACTTGCTTGAGAAAGACGAACTGATGCAGAAGATTTGGAAGGATCAGTTCGTTGAAGAGAGCAACCTGTCCTTCAACATAAAAGTCCTGCGGCGCGTTCTCGACGACGACGCCCATCAACCTCGATTTATCGAGACCGTGCCACGACGCGGCTATCGTTTTATTGCGGACGTCAACCAAAACCAGGCACCCATATTCGTCGGAGCTGAATCGAGCGATTCGCATACAGCGTCCGAGGCAGTAGCGTCTCCCCGTCCAATCAAGAGAGCCTATTTATCCATTGTTGCCCTGACAGTTGTTGTGGTGGGTGGACTGGCGGCCGTTCTTTGGCTTGTACAACGCAATCATGCCGCTGCGGGATCATCTGTGCCGATTCTGTCAACGCCATTTAAGTCAGAAAATTTTTTGAGCGCGGGTGCCGAGCGTGCCGTTATCACACCTGACGGCAAATACGTTGCGTACACGACGGAAGTCGGCGGCAAAACGAGTCTTTGGCTTCGGCAGCTTGAGACTTCGGAAAATATTCAAATCGTGCCGCCTTCCGATCAGCTCTATCGCGGTCTTGCCGTGTCACATGATGGCAATTCGCTTTACTTCGCTCGGGCCAGTGGAGAAGACCGCAATAGTTTGTCGATCTATCGCGTCACGACATTTGGTGGAATACCGGTCAAGATTATCGAAAAGAGCCAGGGTTGGATGAGTCTCTCGCCCGATGACCGGCAAATTTCATTCGTCCGCTGTAAACATGAGGATCAAGATTTCTGCTCGTTGGTTCTGGCAGATGTCGATGGCAAGAATGAAAGGAACCTGTTAACGAGGCCCAGGCCGGTTCGCATCGTCGATAACGAATTCTCTCCCGACGGAAAATCCATAGCATTTGCTTCAGGCCAATCGCGAAACGGCGCGAGTGATTTTCACCTGGTTCGATTTGAATTGGCTAATGGTAGAGAAACCCAGATTTCATCCAGGACGTTCTTTGAGATCAAGAACCTGAAATGGTTGCCGAATGGAGACGGCGTGCTCTTTACCGCCTACGAGACAATGGATGGTCCACTTAGAATTTGGGAAGCCTCAATCGCCACTCAGGAAGTGAAAGTCCTGACGAATGATGCCATCAACTACTGGACGATCAGCCTGGACGCAGCGGCCGATAAGATGATAGCAACGCTCGTCAGCGATACTTTCCACTTGTTTCTCGCCCCAGCTAACGATTTGAACAATGCGAGATCCCTGGCCGCGGCCCGTACTTTCACTTTCGCGCCGAGCGGCAATATCGTGTTTGCAGGAGACGACGGCGATATTTGGTCAATCAATCGCGACGGCGGTGAGCAGCGCCAGCTTACGAATAGTCCGTTCAAAGATTTCTGTCCTCGGATTTCGCCAGATGGTCGTTACATCTTCTTTGGTTCAGCACGTTCCGGCTCAATTCAAGTCTGGCGCATGAACTCTGATGGCACCAATCAAGTCCAGCTCACAAACCGTGAGGGCGGTTATCCGATATTCGTCACACCTGACGACCGATGGATCTATTTTCAGTCGGGAGTGCAACGAAGACTCTGGAGGATCTCACCTGAAGGAAACGACGAGACGCAAGTCGCGGAGGCGGAAGTTTATCAACCGGCATTCTCACCGAACGGAAAATTGGCCGCTTATTTTTTCCGTGAGAAGGCAGCCGATCCTTACAAAGTCGCGATAATGTCGATAGACAACGGAAAGGTTTTGAAGAGCGTGAGCCTGGGTGAGGAGAAGGCGGAGCCGGTTTGCATGGCGTGGCAAGCTGACAACCAGAATCTTGATTACATTGTTCTAAGCAACTCAAATTCCCTGTGGCGTCAATCTCTGGACGAAGATCGTCCGCGCTTGATCGCGGACCTCGGAAACGAAGAGATTAACGACCTGGCAGTCTCGCCTGATGGAAACTACATCGGTCTGATCCGCGGCAAGTGGATTGTTGGAGCCGTGCTGATTAAGGGTTTGAGATAGGCTTTGCTAATCTGCCATGGCGTCGCAGTGCTCGGGTTATTTGCTCGCGATCGCGCTTCCTAACGCTCGCGTTTAAGCGAGAACCAAATATCGAGTCAGAAACGAGTCTTATTAAAGCCGCATTGTTCAGTTCAGGATTTGCCGTTTTCATTGAATCCCAGACTGTGAGGATGCGCTGTGTATGGATTGTTGGCACACCCTTCGGTCTTCCGTGTTGAACAGACTTATCCCGCGAAGGTAGAGTTTTCATGCTCATGACCGTACCTGTAGGAGAGTGTTAATTGATGGCTAGTTCCAGGAAGAGGCCGGGAGGAATAGCGTGTGCGAGTTGCTCAGATACCTGTTCAGTTGATTTGGTTGCAAAAAAAGATTTTTCCTAAGTACGACCGGCTGAAGCGCGGTGGTGTTGTTACCCTGTCGTGGTTTCCGTTGATTACGCCTATTTTTAAACGTAGCAACGACAGGCTAACAACCTGTCGTACTCATCCTCTATCATTTATTTCATGAGAGGCAAACTTTCCAAATGGTCATCCCTCCTGCTCGGCCTATTGATGAGTTCCCAGACACAGGCTACCGTTCTCTACGTTCGCTACACCTCCAACGAGATCATTATCGCGACCGATAGCAAACGCACCGCAGAAACCGGGCAGACAGTTTGTGTCTGCAAGGTCAGCAGGATTGGCGATACGTTCGTCGCATCTGCCGGCCTGGCTGAGTATGGCTCGTTTGATCCAAAGGAGTTTGCGCGGGAGGCTGTTCAGAGTTCAAACAACCTGCCGGAAATAAGGGATAACTTCGAGCAGCTCATTCAGCAGCCCCTGATCGCTGTTCTCAAAAAACTGCGGGTTAGGAATCCGGCGCGGTATGCTGTTTTCAAACAGGGCGCCGCCGTCAACATGGTGTTTGTCCGCTTTGGTGATGTGCCTGAGCTGGCAGCCACTGCTCTGACACCACGAGATACCAGGGATGGTTCGATCGTTCTGGATAGTCATCCAATCACGCTCAGCGGCCCGGTGAAAAGAGCATTGAGGATTGCGGTCGGAATTAGCAGGCGCGCGGATGCATTCCTTGACAGACCGAGCTTTTGGGCAAAAGGAACAGTCGCCGGCGTTCAGCACGTTATGCAGTTGTCGATTGAAGACAATAGTGATGCAGGCGGCCCGGTTGACCTCGTGCAACTCACGAAAGGAAGTGTGCGTTGGTTTCCGCATGAGCCGCAGTGCGACGAGCGAAGTCGGAGAATCGACGAACAGTCACCGAGCTGCAACTCTTCGAAACACTAAATCTCTTGTTTTGAAATCGGGGCGTGGGAGGTTATTGACTGCCCCTCGAAATCCTTACCTGGACGTCTGGGCGAGTGTTTCCGGTATCGCATCGTGAGGCTGAGTTGCGATCAGCCGGTTGGTTTGTAATTGCAGCTCGGAACTCTCCTGCATTGTCCTCGCCGCGTGCTCATCCGACAATTTATCGATCGGAACTCTAATCGTCTTGTCGAAGCTTATGGATATGGCATAGCCGAACAATCGTGTCGAAATGGTCATCGTTAATTTGCTCCTGAGGAAGGTGGACCGAACGTCAAACTGAGGCCGCGCTAGTTTCTTGACTAGGTTCAGTTAGATATTTGGCAGCATTAGGATAGCGGTAACGGCGGAAACAGACCATCGGAGGAGTATGCCTATTTGAATGGCAGAATTATGCCTGTGGAAAAGTTTGAAGGATGAAGGATGAAGGATGAAAAAGGGAAGTGAAGCTTGTAATCCTTCATCCTTCCTTCCTACTCCACGCTCGAGATGCCATCCGGACTGATCATAATGAACGAACATTCACCGTTGGCAGCATTACAGAACAATGTGCCGCGCCGCAGTATCTTTGTGTTTGTTGCGTCAGGGAAGGTGAAGTTAAAGTTCGCTGTTTTCAGTCCCGCACTGATTGGCAGCAGTTTTTCATCGCCCTGAATAAACTTCACTTCGGTTACTTGTGCGGTGCGAGACGAACCCGGAACCAGTACCACGTAGAACTGTGCCTCACTGGTTTTCAGGTTCTTCTGGCCTGACGAGAACTTGATTGTCCGCATGTTCCTCGATATGTCAGCCGGCATCTTCATCAATTCGTCACTCTTTGTTTTTCCCACAAGCCTGATTAGTCCTTCCATTGCTTCCGGAACTATTCGGCTCGACATGGCAGCTACCATGTACGTGTCTGCAGCTTCATCTTTCTTGCCGGTCTTCTCGAGTATTTCGCCGAGATGACAACCCACTTCGCTGTGTTGCTGCAATGCCCACGCCGCGCGAATGTATTTTTCCGCTGTTTCGTTGTCGCCTTTTTGGTAGTACACCCAACCAAGCGTGTCCCAGTAAGCAGCGAGCGACGCAACCAGGCCAATATCCTTCAGGGTCAACTGGCTAAGGTCTATGTTGCGCAGTTCTGTTGCAACGGTAGTTACAGCCGATTCAGCGTATTGCTGCGCTTTGTCGAGCTGAACTTTGCTAAGCGCCATGTTGTAGGCGACGTCGTTCCAAACCAACGGGCCTGGCGCAAGTTTGACGGCCTTCTCTAAAGCCTGAATGCCTTTTGCTGATTCCCCGACGTTCAGGTAAGCGTGACCGGCCGAGACGTAAAGCATCTCCTCATCGGGATTAAGTGAGATCGCTGCTTCCAACTCTGGTATTGCTTCTTTGAACTTGCGCCACTGCACCAACATCTGACCGAGATTTGTGTGAGCTTCAGAATCGAGTGGCGTGATCTCCAACTGTTTACGGAAAGCAGTTTCGGCCTGTGAATAATCATCCCTTGCCCAGTAAATTCGACCGAGCATGTTGTAAGCATAATTGTCGAACGGGTTGATCTGCGTCTGTTCGCGCAATGCTGCGATTGCTTCGTCGTACTTTTGTTGTGCGAAGAGTGCCCAGCTCAATTGACGACGCACGTCTTTGTGCTTCGGCTCTTTCTCGAGTACACGCTTGAGCAAGTCTTCTACCAACGGATAATTCCGATTCTTGGCCGCTGCTTCGGCGGCCTGGATCAAGTCTTCGACCTTGACTGTTGTGGGAATGGAGGGAGTTCCAGCGACGTCGGTTTCGAGTGATAACGCTTGTGACTCGTCGGCCCGCGCCGCCGCTGCGAATGCAATGTAATCCTGAGTACGATCGGAGGGCAGTTCATGCTTATTAAGGCGATACTTTCGCTCAGCAGTTATGGTGTTGCCTTCGAGTTTGTAACTTGAACTGTATTCCGCATAGTCTCTCGTGACCTTGAGGGGCAGTGGAGCACGCGTTTGATACTTAGCCGGCAACGTCAGCTTCAATCGATAAACAACATCAAGCGGCGCGCCTAATTGAATCGGACGCGAATTGTCCTGACGGTCGGCGCCGATCAGTGGCAGGTGAACTGTGGGTAAAGGCAGGCTGACCTTTTCCTTCTTGCTTGACCAATCCAAAAAGTTGTCGTCAGTAAAGTCGTAATCAATTTCAAGAGGTTGCTCGAGTGCGGCTGGGTCGCTTGGATTGATTTCCTTTACTTCCATTCCACGCGATCCTGTGACGGCCGAAAGATAGTAGCCGACGCGCTTCCAATCACTCTTTGGAGTTCTTCGGAAGAGCATACGGAAGAGCATCTCCGAATCTCCGCGAAGCTTCATGTGAGTGTGGCCGCTGAGCTTGCCAAATTCATTTACCGCGCCAGTGATCTCAATGGACTCCGAAGACATAAACGGCGGTTCAGCGGGAGTCGTTTCCAGTTCCGCAGGCGCATCAATCGGAATCACGAGTGCTTTCTTGTCCCGCAACTGCGGAGATAGAAGGCGAAACGGAGCTACTTCGGCAGTGGTATCCATCCACAGCATCTCTTTAGCTAACGGTACCGCTGTAATCACATGATCAAACTGACCAGGAGAGGGAACTTCCGCATCAATCTTTCTCGATGAGTTCATTAATGCCGGATACGCTCGCAGGCCCGCTGCATTGAGCATTGCGGCGAGTAGCGTGTGTTTGTCTTTGCAGTCGCCATACTCGTTTGCGAATACATCCGCGGCGGCGTGAGGTTGGTAACGTCCTTGTCCAAGCGACAAACTTACGTAACGAAAGTTCTTAGCGACATATTCATAGAGGGCCTGGATCTTCTCTTGTTCTGATGTGCGACCACGAATGATCTCCTCGGCTTTGGTCCGGATCCTTTCATCCGGTGTGGTCCGTTCTTTCTCGAGCGAGCGATACCAGTTGCCTACTTCACTCCAGCTTTGAAAGGTCGTCATTTGCACCTGGGGTGGCTCAGGCTCGTCATCCTCGCTGCGCTTCTTCTTGTCGTCGTCGTCGTCATCATCCTTCTGACGTTTCAAACTCGCATACTTCCACGAATAGATACGTCTGTTGTCCTGATCCTTAACTGCCGGCTCTTTCCCAGGTTCGGTTTTTAATTTGACGTTACTGTCGCGAGGGATATTCACCTCGAGCTGTTCATCCAAAACGATCAATGCGCCTGGTTTAAAGAACTTGTGCTCGAGCCAGAAATGATTTGGTGCAAGTGGAGTCGTTGTACGCCAGAGGACGTGATATGCGAGCGTGTCTCCCGGACGAAGGCCTCGCACGGTTATGTGTTTCTGACGAAGGTCGGTATACACGGGCGCCTCGCGCGCGATTGGCGCGGAAAGATCCTGAACGTCGCTGCTCGTTGAGTTAATAACGGTGCCATCGGGTTTCTGAACCCGTACAAAGTCGATATCGAGTTGTTCGTTCGCCGAGCTGTACGGAAGAACTATTTGACCAAACTGTTCAACTGCGGCTTCGCTTTGTACACGAGCTCGAAAGTTCTGTTCACGGACCCCGGTCCCATCCTTCTCGAAGCGGTAGGATAGTTTTATTTGTTCGATGACGAGTGCTTCCTGCGAGTAGTCGGGCGCCTGTTCTTTTGAGGCCGAAGCAACTTCGGGTTTGGGTGGAGGTGCCGTTGCGCGTTGAGCAACGATGTGCGTGGCGCCAAAACAGAGAGCAACCGCTACGAGTGAAGCTTTAATACGCGAGGAATTCAAATTTCGATTCTCCTATCTGGGTAATTGTTAATCCGCGAGAGCTGGGCGCCCAACGAAATGGATGGACGGCCCAGTTTACGAGGCGAGGTAATGGGTGTAAAGGCGCATATCACTTAACTGGGGCACTAGCCCGACTGTTAAGGAGGGCTCAGTGCCCAGTCCAACCACGGACCGCCGAAACGAGCCCTCCTTGACAGTTGGGCTACTGCTCCGGCCGTTCGTTTATAGCGCCCTAAAAATAAGTTATTAGGCAAACCCGACGTTCCGGCGCTAGAGTACCGAATGAGTATGAGCGGTCTCCCCATGGAAGATGTCATGAGCAACTCAAACGCGCGCAATTCACGTTTCGCCCCGGTGGACTGGCCGGGTTGTCGTAACACTACATCAACCGTGCTCGTGCTCACACTAAACGGCATTGGTATTAAGGCTGGATTTGCATAACGGCCTGACTACCATCTTGCGTACTACGGGCCATCAACCAACGTTGATGGCCTTTTTGCTGTGAGCACTTTTAGGAGCAAGACAATGAGTTTTGACCAATCAAAATGGGTGTGGCGCAACGGAAGCATCGTTCCCTGGGAGGACGCGACGACGCATATTTCTGCACACGCCCTGCATTACGGGAGCGGCGTCTTCGAGGGTATGCGTTGTTATGAAACGGCCGATGGTCCCGCGATATTTCGTCTCGAGGAACATCTGGATCGACTGTACCAATCAGCAGCCGTTCATGGCATGGACATCCCTTACACAAGCGAGGAGCTCACTGAAGCAATCTGCGAACTCATAGATCGTCATGACTTCAAGAGTTGCTACGTCAGGCCGCTTTGTTATTACGGCTCGAGTTCGCTGAGTCTCCATCCCGCCAGATGTCCACTCGAAGTCGTGATACTGGTTTGGCCATGGGCGCCATATCTCGGAACCGAAGGCCTGGAACGTGGAGTACGAGTCACCGTTTCTCCCTGGAGGAAGTTTCATTCGGAAATGATGCCGACTACGGCCAAGGCATCAGGTCAATACATCAACTCTGTTCTGGCCGTCCGCGAAGCAGTCAATCGTGGATTTGACGAAGCGTTGCTGCTTGACGTTGAAGGGAATGTTGCTGAGGGCTCTGGCGAAAACCTATTCATTGTGAAAGACGGCCACGTGTTCACGAACGATGAACGTCATTCCATTCTGCTGGGTATTACACGCGACGCTGTAATTCAGATTGCTCAGGACCTCGGGTATGAAGTGAACGTCGGACCGATCTCTTTGAGTGACCTTTTGAACTCAGATGAGGCCTTCTTTACAGGAACTGCCGCTGAAGTCACGCCGATTCGAGAAGTCGATGGAACGCTTATCAACCATGGCGACCGAGGGCCCGTAACGAAAGAGATTCAGAGTGCTTTTTTTGCGGCGACATCGGGCCGTCACCAACAATATCGAGACTGGCTAACTTTTGTTGTGCCTCAAACAGTTGCCGGAATTCACTGATTCACTCAAATGAACAAACGCATAGAAATTTACGACACCACCCTGCGCGACGGTACGCAGGGTGAGGGCATCAACTTCTCGGTACCAGATAAACTAAGGATTGCCGAGGCACTGGATCTTCTGGGCGTCGATTTCATCGAGGGAGGCTGGCCCGGATCAAACCCACGCGACGTAGCGTTCTTCAAAGAAGTTCGTCGGTTGCACCTGAGACACGCGCGAATAGCTGCGTTTGGATCGACAAGACGTCAACGCCTCTCATGTGATGAAGACACAAACATCCAGGCACTCATTGGCGCCGAGACTCCTGTGGTAACAATCTTTGGCAAGTCCTGGGAGTTACACGTCAATGATGCATTGAGAATAAGTCCAAAGGAGAATCTGGATCTCATCGAGGATTCAGTCCGTTACCTTGCCGGCCGCGTTGATGCAGTTATCTATGATGCTGAACATTTCTTTGATGGCTATCGGGCAAATCCTGAGTACGCAATCGACACTCTTCGAGCAGCTGCTGCTGGAGGAGCACATCGAATTGTGCTGTGCGATACAAATGGCGGCAGTCTCCCTGATGAGGTTCGGGAAGCAACGAAGGCGGTAGCCGATCAGGTTGATGTGCCGCTTGGAATTCACTGTCACAACGACGGTGAGTTGGCTGTTGCCAATTCACTCGCCGCAATCAGTGCAGGCGCGATACATGTGCAGGGAACAATCAATGGTTATGGTGAACGTTGTGGCAATGCCAATCTGTGTTCCGTGATTCCGAACCTGGAGCTCAAACTGGGCAGAGAAGTGATCGGCAGTGTGCAACTCAGGCACCTGCGCGAAACAGCGAGTCTTGTTAGTGAGATCGCAAACCTTGCACTTCAGTCGAGCGCTGCCTTCGTAGGTGAAAGTGCATTTGCGCACAAAGGCGGTGTTCATGTGTCCGCGGTTGAGCGTAACCCGCAAACGTATGAGCACATCGCGCCTGAAGTCGTCGGCAATAAGCGTAGGGTGTTGCTGTCCGATTTGTCTGGTCGAGGAAACCTGTTGGCTAAGGCTAGGGAATTGAATTTAGATCTGAGTGGCGAGCACGCGGTACTCGAGGAACTTAAGCGCCTTGAGCACGATGGCTTTGAGTTTGAAGCTGCAGAAGCGAGTTTTGAATTGGTGGTAAATAAACTTCGAAACAGTTGGAATTCGTACTTCGAGCTTCTCGGCTTTCGAGTTATTGACGAGCATCGGGGAAACGCGATGCCGATGAGCGAGGCTACGATCAAGATCAGAGTCGGTGAGCACGAAGAGCATTGTGCCGCTAGTGGCAATGGTCCAGTTAACGCCCTGGACCGTGCGCTGCACCGGGCGCTCTCTAAGTTTTATCCATCACTGGAGAAAGTGCATCTGGTTGATTACAAAGTGCGAGTATTGCGCAGTTCGCTGCATGGTTCCGCCAGTAAGGTTCGTGTTTTAATCACTTCGAGCGATGGTGAAATGTCCTGGGGGACTGTTGGCGTTTCAGCGAATATTGTTGAAGCAAGTTGGCGCGCGCTTGTAGATGCGGTTGAATACAAGTTGATGAAGGACGGGGTTGTCAGTAGTCAGTTGTCAGTGGTCAGTTGAGAGGCGAATAGGTCCTATAGGTCATATGGGTCCTATACTACCCATCAATAGCGAAATCGATGAAACAGCTTCTAGTGATGAAGTTTGGCGGCACGTCTGTTGGTGACGCTCAATGTATTCGTCGAGCTGCTGAGATCGTGCGTAGCGCCGCGCATGAATCAGCAGTCGTCGTAGTCGTCTCTGCAATGGGTGGCGTTACTAACCGTCTAATCTCAGCTGCTAAGAAAGCAGTAGAAGGTCAGGACGACCCATCGTCCGAAATTGACTCATTGCGTCAACAGCATACAGATGCAGCGAAGGTGCTTGTAAGTGATAAGTCAGCGCTCGAGAATTTGATTGTCGAGTTGGAGCGAATCACTGCTGAGACGGCCAGCTTGTGCCGTGGTATTTCGTTGCTTCGTGAGTTAACTCCCAGGACTTACGCGACCGTCTCAAGTGTGGGTGAACGATTGTCTGCACGCTTGATGGCAGCAACGTTGCGGGAGGTTGGTTTGAATAGTACGGTCGTTGAATCAACAGATGTTGTGGTGACTGATGACGACTATATTCAGGCCGAACCATTGATGAGTGAAGTCAGAGAGCGATCGGCAGTTGTTTTGAAGCCACTCCTGAATGATGGGGTCACACCTGTGGTGACGGGCTTTATCGGAGCTACGGCCGACGGGGTTTTGACCACGTTGGGCCGTGGTGGATCGGACTATTCCGCTACGACATTAGGCGCCGCACTGGCTGCCAACGAGATAATTATTTGGACTGACGTAGATGGAGTTTTAACGGCCGACCCACGTCTGGTGCCGGACGCACGCTTACTGCGTGAGATTTCATATAACGAGGCCGCTGAGCTAGCTTACTTCGGGGCTAAGGTGCTACATCCGAAGACTCTTCGTCCTGTCGTTGACGCACGAATTCCCGTTTGGATTCGAAATAGTTTTTCGCCGGAGAAGAATGGAACGCGCATTACAATCGAAGGTCATCCCACCGAGCACGGAGTGCGCGCGATTACTGCGATTCCCAACGTCAGCATGATCACTATTGGCGGTCGTGGAATCGTTGGGGTCGTTGGAGTCGCCGCAAAAACCTTTCAGGCAGTAGCCAGTGTTCGAGCTAACGTGCTTTTGATTTCCCAGTCGTCATCTGAGAATGACATTTGTCTTATTGTAGATTCGGTGGATGCGCCGCAAACGTTGAAGGCGCTGCGTTCTGCTTTTGCTGCGGATCTCAAACATCACGATGTTGAACATATAACTGTCGATTCGAACATAGCTATCGTTGCCGTAGTCGGTGAAAAGATGCGGGGTACGCCCGGTATCGCCGGTCGCACATTTAGCGCATTGGGTCGAAGAGGTATTAATATCATCGCCATCGCACAGGGTTCATCCGAATACAACGTTTCATTTGTAGTCGAGGCTGGAGCGATGCGCGATGCTGTCGGTGCAGTTCATGAAGAGTTTCAGCTTCAGGCAGCCAGTGGTCAGTAGTTAGTGGTTGGTGCTCAGTGGGTGAATATAGGACCTATTTGACCTATAAGACCTATGCAGCCTGTGCCGCCCACTGACCAATCCGAGATCTTGAGAGCCAGACAAAATGCAACCGCAAGCGGATTTGGTTGAAGTGCCGGCGCTTTTGGAGGCATTGGCGCGAACACCGATTGAGGTGTCTCGCTTGATCCACGCGGTATCTCCAGAGCATTGGAGGACCAGGCCGAGTCCGGAAGAATTTTCAGCACTCGAAAATGTTTGTCATCTGCGCGACATTGAAGTTGATGGTTATGCGCAGCGAATCGCGCGGATTCTCAATGAGGCGAACCCGACGCTTGCTGATGTTGATGGCGCGCGTTTAGCGATCGAGCGAGATTACAACAATCAGGAACTCGCGCCAGCTCTTGAAACATTCAGGCAAACTCGCGAACGAAATGTAGAGTTGTTGCGCGCGCTTGCTGAGAGTGATTTCGATAGACAAGCTTTGTTGGAAGGGGTTGGTGAAATCACTCTGCGCAAGCTAGTCGTGATGATGAATGAGCACGACGAAGGCCATCTTGAGGAACTTAACCGGCTGGTAACCCGCGCCTCCCTGGACGTCTAGGACTCCCAGATTTCCTGGACTACTTTCACCATCCATCGTCCGCCCTCGTTATTCAGCACGATATATTCGCCGTTTCCACATAACCAATGGCAAGTCGTGGAAACGTAGACAAAGGCTTGATCATGGCGTGAGTTGAATCCAACTTTCGAGAAGGACACAAGACCGAGCGATCCCGGGTAACGGTTATAAAAAGCCTCCCAGCCACCACCGTCGTTTTCAAAGAACTTCGCCACTTCTTCTCTGGCAATCAATTCATTTGGTATCCCCAGACCTTCCAGAAATAGTTCGCCTTGTGTTTGGTTCTTATGAACGTAGTCGGCAACAGCATCGAGGTCCACAGGCATTATGGCGCGTTCCCTGGCATAGAGCTCCTGAACAGTTGGATTTGCGCCTGTGCTGAAATCTCTGTCCATGGGCAAACAATCTGCGGAAGTGGTTTCGATAACTACTGTCCTATAACGATGACGAATAAATGACTGCTGCAGGATGGCGACATATACATCCCGAGACTCGGTAGCTTCGTCGAAGAGTTCCTGCTGAGGCACCTCGCCGGTGGTGAAAAAGCCTAAGAGACGACTTGTCACTGCGTGCATACTGTAAGAAACAGAGAGGCCTATCAGGAAAGTAACGAGGGCCATCGCGGGACACAGTTTTCTTAGCCTCATAGCGTTCGAGCCTGCAAACTTTAGTCGATTAGACGTCTTTGTTCAGAATTAGTTCCTGAAGTTTCGCGTAATTTGAATCTGACGATAGTCGCTCCCCAGCTTCCTGCGTCAGGCGGCGCATCGGTCCAATCGGCCACAAACGGAGTCTTCTCAAGAACCGACCGTACCATCTCGCGCTGCACGCCGATACCTTTGCCGTGAATAATTCGCACGCTGCGAAAGCCTTTCTCATGTGCCAGCCTCAAATACTCTTCAACAACCATCTTCACCTCACGTGGTTGAACAGTGTGCAAATCGAAGACGTCTGTGATCTCGATTTCGACTGGTTCTGGAAACGGGTTCTCTGGGTCCATTAAAGAATTTCAGATTTAAGATTTCAGATTTAAGATTGGTTTTGGTCAGTGGTCATTTGTCAATTGTCGTCGAATGGGTCGTATAGGTCACATAAGTCCTATACTCTTGACCAGCGACCACTGACCACTGAACAATCTTAAATCTGAAATCTTCAATCTTAAATACCCCCGGTTGACACTCTCATGACCGGATCTTAAACTCGCGCTCTTCAAATCCTGGCATTAATTCTAAGCAATGCAGGGACTCGCAAAGCAAATGGGTGAGTCTCTGTCTCTGAAAGGAATCAAAAAGTATGGGTGCGCGAAAGAAGATTACTGTGGTGGGAGCCGGAAACGTCGGCGCTACTGCAGCCCATTGGCTTGCTGCAAAGGAACTCGGCGACGTTGTTCTAGTGGACATTGTTGAAGGCGTGCCGCAGGGCAAAGCGCTGGACTTAGCACAAGCTGCTCCAGTTGAGGGGTACGATGTGGCTTTGTCGGGGGCTAATGGTTACGACGGTACTGAAAATTCTGATGTTGTAATAATCACTGCTGGTTTAGCCCGCAAACCAGGCATGAGCCGTGACGATCTTCTCAAGACAAACGCTGATATTGTTTCCAAAGTTGTCGATGAGGTTGTGCGACGCTCACCAAATTCAATTCTGATCATAGTGTCGAATCCTCTGGATGCGATGTGCCAGGTGGCATTGAAGCGTTCAGGATTTCCCAAGCATCGAGTTATTGGAATGGCAGGCGTGCTTGATTCAGCGAGAATGCGATGCTTTCTCGCAGAGGCCCTGAACGTCTCAGTCGAAAACGTGACCGCTTTTGTACTTGGTGGGCATGGCGACACGATGGTGCCTCTACCGCGGTATTCCACTTGTGCGGGCATTCCAATCACAGAGCTTTTGTCAAAGGATCAAATCGACGCGATTGTGAAGAGGACAGCCGGTGGTGGTGCCGAGATCGTGAGTCTACTGAAGACAGGTTCTGCTTATTACGCACCGTCAGCCGCTGCTGTTGAGATGACTGAATCGATTCTAAAAGACAAGAGAAAGATCCTTCCGTGCGCGGCTTTCCTGGAAGGTGAGTACGGCATCAACGGACTCTACGTTGGCGTCCCATGCAAGCTCGGTGCAAAGGGTCTTGAACAGATCATCGAGATCAATCTGACCGCTGAAGAACGAATTGCATTGCAAAAGAGTGCTTCGGCCGTGCAGGAACTGGTCGACGTGCTCGGCGTATAGAAACTATGTCCGATATGCTTCAACTTGTCGTGACGTAATAGACAGGCCCTTTGGATGAATGAGTGCGCTCGCTGCTCATTTATCCAGAGGGCCAGTTTGTTATGACCCGACAAGCTAAAGCATATCGGACATTCAGTTGATCGACGGTCCACCCTTACCCATATTTCTCGGAACCCTCACAGTCGCTGTTCTAACTACTGTATGACCCCCCGAATCCGTACACGTTACGGTAATGGTGTATACCCTTCCGGTTCCAGTGCCCGAGCGTTCTGCCCTGAGTCGAACGTGGTGAGCATCGACAACTTCCCAATCAGGTGAAGTGTCTCCGTCGCCTAAGCCGTTCGATGGTTCGTTACTTGTCACGGTCAGAACGCAATCAACAGTACAGTTGTCTGTCGCGGTGTAGTTAACCGTTACCATCTCCATCTGATGGTTCGCCGGCCAGAGAATCGGCTTATCGACTGTCGCTGCGCTGACGATAGGCGGCTCTGTATCGTTCACTGTGACGGTAAACGAACACGATTCGGTCGAACCATCGAGGTGCTGATCTGTAACAGTGACCGTGTTATCGCCAACAGGGAACGATGATCCCGAGGCCGGACTGCTTGTAACAGTGCCGCAGTTTCCGGTGTAGGTTGCAGCAGGGTAGGTAACTACCGCACTGCATTCGTTAGCCTCGGCCGCGGCTGAGACATTCGTTGGACATGAAATCAGACATGGTCCGCCGCAACAGAGCCTCGCCGTTTGGAAGATCGTGACGGAGTCAATGCGAATACCTCCGCCGGTTGGACTCGTTCCGGTGTCAGTAACCAGTCTCCATTTGAGCTGAGCATTCTGGCCGTATGCAGAGGGCGGCAGAATTACGGTTGTCGTGACGAAACCGTTGGAACTGCCGGTCCAGGCCTGACGACCATTTATCGCACTGCTCGCTGAGGTGATTGTGCCGCTGTAACCTCCTCCATCAACAAACGAACCACCAGCCGCGATGATGTCCTGGTAAGCTCCGCCATTGATGCTGATTTCAAGAACGGCGCCATCTGCCCCGGTCTCAGTGTTGTAGCTGTTACTGAAGGAGACCCGCACATCAGGAGCACCGCCGGACGCGGGTGCTGCGGGAACTGCGATAACCGGAGACACCAACTCACTGTTGCCCGCGGTTGTCGAAGCAGCGCCGAAAGCTCCGTTCGGCAGTGTCGGAGGGGTTCCTGCGGTTGAAGTTACCCAGGCTGCTGGGCCACCCGTGCGAGCAGTGGTCCAACCGGCTGGCAGCGTCGGGGCAGTGACTCCATCAAAGTTTTCAGCAAACGTGGGAGCCATCGGCTGCAGAACTCCAAGCGTGAACGGGAAGCTGAAGTTTCCCAGATCGAGATCTCCATCCTGCAGATGGAAAGTGAGATTGATCGTTCCTCCACAGCTTGAGGAATTCGAGAAGTGGAAACTGCGAAAAGCCGCAACGCCAGTGGTCCCCACTTCACCATAGTGCTCGGGTCCACTCGGGAACGTTACTCCACCGGTTGGCAAGAGTGTTACGACAAGGTCTTCGGTTGATCCACCAGCTATGTTGGAGATGCCAAAGTTTACTGTTACGTCTTCGCCAGGATCGATAACGCCGTTGCCAGGCAAACAACCTTCAGCAACGATTGTCGGAGCCGTAGTCCTGATTACCGGTAGCTGACGACCTGGAATTCCAATTTCCCAAATTCCACGACCGTGCGTTGCGACACGCAGGTAGCGTTGCACATTGGAAATCTTGACGTCGAACACCGCGACTTTGGGAAGACCATTGCCGTACGGAAGCCAATTGGCGCCCCCATCTGACGAGTGATACACACCGATATCCGTGCCGGCGTAGAGTGAGTTCGAATCCTGTGGATCGACTGCGATCGAACTTACAGGAACACGAGGAATCCCATTGCTTGAAGGGACCCACGTAGGACTTGGATCATTCAAGTTTGTTGTCTTGAAGATTTGTTGGCCAAGTGGTGGTGAGAAACTGGTGAACGTTATATAAGCCGTGAATTTGTTGTTCGGATCGATGACGGCTCGACCGATGGAGTTTCTCGTCGTGTCTGCCGGGTTTGGAGCCGGAAAATTCGCTCCTGTCACATTTGTCAAAGTACTTGAGCCGGTGGTTGTCGCGAAAACCTCGCCATCGCGCATTCCAACGATGCGAACGTTGTCGTCCTGCGGTGAGATTCCGATAGTCGTTACTACAACTCCCGAGCCTGCTGGACTGGATGGCACCAATGGCCCCTGGCTTACCAGCGTCATGTTGTCGCCTCGATTAGTTGAGCGGTAGAGGCGGTCTGTTCCGAAGTAAAGAGTGTTTGGATTACCCGGACCAAGTTCCAGCGGTGCATAGAACAGCACATTATCCGCACAACGAAAGCCATTGTTTGAAGTCGTGCCCGAACAACCTCTGAAGGTCCAGCTAAAGATGCCGTTTATGTTAGCGGCGGTGCTCGTCGCACGTTCGAACCCAATCTGACTGTTCGTCTGATTGAAGAACGTGTGATACGAAAGAACGTTTGTTGTGTCAGGTGCATTTGAATCGATTGCTGCGTATCCGCCATCGCCGTCCTGGCAGTGTGTCCACGTTATGCCGTTAGGTGCGAGGCAGTTTGTGCCGTTGTCCTGAGTTCCACCCATCAGGAAATAACGATCGAATGGATGGACCGACACACTCTGGAATTGAGTAGCACTGAAGTCGGGGTTGTTGAGACTGACCCAGGTCGTACCGTTGTTTGTAGATCTCCAAATGCCGCCGTCGCTACCGGTGTAAACAACGTTCGGGTTCGATGGTGCGATGGCGAGAGCGTGTTCGTCTGCGTGCAGCGTGTTGTCGTTACGAGCAAAACTGGCGCCGCCATTTGTAGATCGCTTCATTACTTCAATCAGGCAGCTGCCTGAACCACCGCGCGCTGCCCCACCCAGATGAATCGTTTGATTATCCGGAGTCGCAGCGATGGCCATATCGTAAAAACATTGGCCCCCGCAGAAGCCTGTTGAACCTGGCAACGGGGTCGACCAAGTCAATCCTCCATCAGTTGATTTTCGAAGCAGTCCGGCAGTCGTTGCTGAACATGCGGGTCCACCGAGCGCTGCGCTCGATATCTCGCCGGTGGCAGCGTAAATCGTCAGGCTCGATTGATTACGGTTGAAGTACAACTCGGCCCGTCCGATGGTTGAGCCATCAGGAATTGTCAGTGTCCGTGTGAATGTTGGCGTCGGATCCAGAGCGTTTCCAGAGCGATAGAGTCCGCCATCAGAGCTCGCGCCGACAACTGAAACCACAAGTAGATTTGGATTCGCGGAATCTAAACCAGCGTCGATAACGTTGCGATCGTTTGGAGACGGAACGCCTGTAATCGTTACCTGTTCAAAAGTAGGACTTCCCGCTTGAGCGTTCATTGAACGATACAGTCCTCTTCGTGGAGCGTTGAACAGTGAAGTGTTTGGGTTGCCGCCAGTGCCCTGTGCTGTGACGACAAAGATGGTGTTGTTGTTCAGCGGATTAACGAGTATTCGACCAATCGACCGGCCAGTGAAAACATCATTGCCAAGACCATCTAATCGGTATGGTCCTCCGAGGGTCGGTGACGGCGAGTTAGCATTTCTGATTATGTAGAGACCTTTACCGCCAAAGCTATCCGCAGAAAGACTATTTTCTCCGGTGCCGATGTAAACGATGTTGCTGTCAGTGGGATCGATGGTGATCGCGCCGATAGCGAGCGTCTCCAGGTCGAATGGAAACAAAGCGGTCCAGTGGGTCCCGCCATCAGTTGACTTGTATAACCCACCCTGCGCTGTGCCGACGTAAACCGTATCGGGGTCGGTTGGATGAACTGCTATGGATATTGTACGGCCGCTTACGGGAACTCTTGTGTTACTGGTTTGACCAAGGGGAATCGGTGCTGGTCCAAGGAACACCCAATCAGAACTCAACATTTCCGGTACAAAGCCTTGCGCAGCGCGACGCTTCAGGGCTTTTGCCTGACCATCCATCACGGCAATCGCTTGTTCGCGTGCGTTGGGAGGAACGTCGCCGTCTCGTCCGCGCAGCATGTCGATATAGTCGCCACGCGCGCGAAGGTAAGTTTCTTTATCGATTTTGCCGGCCATTCCTGGTGGCAAATCAGGATCGTCGTTCTCTTCGTTTTCTTCAGTTAGAGGTACTAACGTGGTTCTTATTGGGTTCTTGCCGTTGTCGCTTCTAGACCTTCGCTCACGTGGTTCGGGTCTTCGCTCTTGTGGTTCGGATTCTCTCCGCTGTCTCTGTAACGCCGCCGACTGACTAAAACTGCCAGGCGCCAGACTCACCGCCACCAGGAAACCGGCGACGATCATGGCAAAGAATACGGTCCACCTAAACGATCTCTTCATAGTGCGCTCCTTGGACGAAAAGGTGTCGATCATCCGCACGATTGAGCGACTCAGCTTATTCAGGGGCGCGAGAAGATGGTGGACCAAGCGAACTAATCCGTCATGACAATTTGGAAGATTCGCTGTTCAGAAGTCGTAAGTGAGAATGGGATCCTAATGGTCACACTAAGGTGTAGGAAGGATTCAAGTCAAGAAAAAATAAATTGGAAGACGGTGGGTTTTGTTCCAGTTTTTAAAGCAGTGGAATAGGGCCTATAAGACCAATGGGACCTATGTTAAAGCCACTGACTAATCGACTCCAGGCTCAATATTTCAACCAGCCGAGCAATCCATGCAGGACCGTCTCGCGGTTCTCTTCATAAATCGCTTTCGTCAACGGGATTCCCATCGGGCACGCTTTCACGCAGTTCTGTGCATTACCGCAGTTGGTGATGCCATTGTCACCCATGATGCCTTCCAGTCGTTCTTCGCGCGTCTCTTCACCGCTTGGATGCATATTGAATAAACGAACTTGCGCAATTGCCTGCGGGCCGATGTAATTGTCTCCTTCATATTGTGGACAAGCTTCAAGACAACAACCACAAGTCATGCAGCGCGAATAGGCGTAACGTTCCTGGACATCCTGTTGAGACATCCGAGGTCCCGGTCCAAGATCATGAGTACCGTCCAATTCAATCCACGCGTGAACCTTTTTCAGGTGGTCAAACATCGGAGATCGATCAACGATCAGATCGCGGATGTTTTGAAACTTCGACATCGGTTCAAGCTTGATTGGTTGTTCAAGATTATCTACCAGGGCCGAACACGACTGACGCGCGCGTCCATTGATAATCATCGTACAGATACCACAGACCTGCTCCAGACAGTTCATGTGCCAGACTGGCGGAGTGGTTTTGTCCCCGGATTTGTTAACGGGATTCTTCTGAATTTCCATCAGACAGGAAATGATGTTCAGGTTGGGCCGGTAAGGAATCTCAAACTGTTCCCAGTACTGAGGAGAGTCAGGATTGGCACGTCTGCGAATATGAATCTCCACAGTTTTCGGAGGCACTCTTGATGGTTTACTGGAATGCGTAGTGCTCATTAATTGTTTGTTTTGCCTCCTGCTTCATCAATCGACTTGCCTTGTTCACGTCTCGTAGCGTCGTTCGATAGAGGATTGTTCACCTTCTCTTTGTCCTGACCCCAAACGATCGGGCCACTCAAATTCGCCGGCTTTTGTTCTGCGCCAGAAGAAACAAACTGAGGTGCGCCCTGTTTTGGTGCTGCCGCAGCCGCTTGTTTACCTTTGCTGTAATCGCGTTTCCTGGGCTTGATGAGTGAAATGTCTACTGCTTCGTAAGAGAAGACTGGACCTTCGCCAGAATACTCAGCAATAGTAGTCTTCAGGAAGTTTTCATCATCACGATTAGGAAACTCCGGCTTGTAATGTGCTCCTCGCGACTCGTTTCGATTGAGCGCGCCGAGTGTGATCACGCGTGCCAGTTCAAGCATATTGGCAAGATGCCGCGCGTGAGGCAGCGCCATCGTGGCCCAAAGGTTCGAGTCATTAATGGAAATTCTCTTGTACCGATCCATTAACTCGAGCAGCTTGTTATCAGTTTCTTTCAGCTTGTCGTTATAACGGACCACAGTAACGTTGTCAGTCATCCATTTGCCCATTTCCTGGTGCAACACGTACTGATTCTCGTTGCCGCTCTGTTTGATCAGCCCTTCATTTATCTCCTGCTGAAGTTTCAGCTCCTGATCGTAAATCTTTGAACTGTCTGCTCCGTTTCGCTCGACATTCTTTGCGTATTCAATTGCTGCGGGTGCGGCTATAAATCCTCCGTACACACAGCTCACCAGTGAATTCGCGCCTAGTCGGTTTGCGCCGTGAATTGAGAAGTCACATTCGCCTGCCGCCAGCAGGCCCGGAATGTTTGTGCGTTGATTGTAGTCGACCCATAACCCACCCATTGAATAATGCACACCGGGGAATATTCGCATTGGAACGTGGCGCGGATCGTCTCCTACAAACATTTCGTAGATTTCCAGGATGGCCCCGAGTTTCCGATCCAGTGTCTCAGCCGGTATGTGCGTTAAATCCAAATAGACCTGGTTGTCGCCATTGATGCCTCGTCCTTCAATACAAATCTGGAAAATCGCACGTGTGGCAATGTCTCGCGGAACAAGATTTCCATAAGCCGGATACTGTTCTTCAAGGAAGTAGGAACGTTCTGATTCCGGAATCTGGGAAGGTGGGCGCGTATCCTTCGGATTGCGAGGCACCCAAACACGGCCGCCTTCACCACGCGCTGATTCGGACATCAATCGAAGTTTGTCCTCGCCAGGAATTGAGGTTGGATGGACCTGGATGAACTCGCCATTTGCGTATTTCGCGCCTTGTTGATAACAAGCCGAAACTGCACTGCCTGTGCATACCATCGAGTTGGTTGACTTCCCAAAGATCAATCCTGGCCCACCAGTCGCGATGATCACAGCATCAGCGGGGAATGCTTTCAACTCAAGCGTCTGCAAGTCCATCGCGATCAATCCGCGACAAACTTGTGCGTCATCCAAAATGAGTGACAGCATTTCCCAGTGCTCAAATTTTCGGACTTTGCCGGTTACTTCATAGCGACGAACTTGCTCATCGAGCGCGTAAAGAAGTTGTTGACCTGTCGAAGCGCCGGCGAATGCGGTGCGGTGATGTTTTGTTCCACCAAACCGTCGAAAATCCAGGAGACCTTCACTGGTTCTTGAGAAAGGAACACCCATTCGATCAAACAAGTAAATGATCGAAGGCGCCATCTCGCACATCAGTTTTGCCGGAGGTTGGTCGGCCAGAAAATCGCCGCCATAAACAGTGTCGTCAAAATGTTCCCACGTCGAGTCGCCCTCGCCTTTTGTATTAACAGCGCCGTTGATACCACCCTGGGCACAGACGGAATGAGAACGTTTGACTGGAACCACAGAAAAGAGATCGACCGCGTGTCCGCCTTCAGCGATCTTCATTGCGGCAGCAAGTCCGGCGAGTCCGCCACCAACAATCGCGATCTTCATACCGTTGCTTGCCATTACTAAATGATGCCTCCTAAAAGTCCGCCAGGTCGGATAAATGCGACTGCTGCGTTAATGCCGACAAGCAGCAGCACGACACCAAAGCCGATGCACGCATAACCGGTTACCCGTTGTGCGCGTTCGCCAATCGTGATTCCCCAATCAACAAGGAAAAGCCAAATGCCGTTTGCCAGATGCCAAACGGTCGCAGTGATTCCGATCATGTAAATGATGAAGATTGGAACCATGTGGAACTCGTTTGCGACGATGCCAAACGCTTCCGTAGGATGCGTGGCAACCGACTTCATGTTCAGACCCGGTATCATGCCGAACCTGAAATTCAACACGTGGAAAGTGATAAAGAAGAACAAAATCACGCCGGTGATTCTTTGAATGAGATAGAACCAATTACGCGGATACGGATAGGCAAGGTTGTTTGGCCGTGCTTCAACTGTTATTACCAATCCGTATACAGCGTGGTAGATCAGAGGTATAAAGATGCCGCCAATCTCAACGAAAAGAATGTACGGGATCGACTGCAGATCCTTCACCGCATCGTTAAAGTCTGCAGCGCCGGAAAGAGCCTTGGAATTGGTGTAAAAGTGTTCGAGTAAAAAGAGTCCAAGCGGAACGATGCCGGAAAGCTGGTGCAGCTTGCGCAAGACGAACGTCCTGCTCAAACGAATAGCCAAGAATACACTCCTTTGCAGAATGGCTTGATCATTGAGTCGATTCGACGAAGATCAGGCAGGTTGTAATTGAGTTTATCCAGAACAGTTGAATTATATTTAGAAGACGATGAAAAGCAAAACCGGGTTGGCGGACAAGTCATTAACAGAGTTGGCTGAATTGATTCGCGCTCGGTCCGTCTCGCCAGTGGAGGTTGCTGAGTCTCATCTGGAACGCATCGAGGCGTTGAACCCCAGGTTGAATGCGATTGTTACTTTGGCCCCTGATTTATTGGACCGTGCAGCAGTTTTAACTCGAAGTGAACCCATCGGACCTCTTTACGGCATGCCACTGACGATTAAAGACACTATAGACACAGCGGGGATTAGAACGACGAGCGGCTCTAAAATTCGTGCTTCTTATGTTCCAACTCACGATGCGCCGGCTGTCGCCCGACTAAAAGCCGCGGGCGCGATTGTTTTGGGAAAAACAAATCCGGCCGAAATGGCGATGGACTACACCGCAGACAATCCGGTCTTCGGACGAACGAACCACCCGCTTGACGAATCATTAACGCCTGGCGGTTCCAGTGGAGGAGAGGCTGTAGCGATCGCTACACGCATGACTCCCGGAGGCATCGGCAGCGACCTCGCTGGATCAATTCGAATCCCTGCGCACTTCTGTGGAGTTGCCGGACTGAAACCAACGACAGGTAAGGTTCCGGGCGAATTACAGTTTCCGCCGAGCACCGGACCATATTCACTTGGTGCTGTGATTGGGCCAATGGCTCGAACCGTTGCCGATTTGCGAATCTTGTTTCGTGTACTCTCGGGCGAACAGCGAGACCTTGCGCCACCGTTAAAAGGGCTACGCGTTGCCTGGTACACGAATGATGGAGTTGCACCTGTTACGGAAGCGACCTTCCGAGCCGTCTCAAAAGCAGCGTCGATCCTGCGTGAAGCAGGGCTGGTCACTGAAGAGCGCCGTCCGCCAAACATTGAGAATGCAAACAATCTTTGGCTGCGTGTTTTTTCTCGCGCTTCAGTTGTGCAGTTGCGCAGTGCGTATCAGGGACGTGAGCGAGAAGGTGGTTCCTTTGTTAGCTGGCGACTGAGAACTGCCGACGATACGCCTGCACCAACTTTGGATGAGTACATTGCTGGTTGGATGGAGCGTGACAAACAACGAGCTGAATTGCTTGAGTGGATGGAGACGACACCGATTCTGTTGTGTCCGGTTGGGGCGACTCCTGCATATAAACATGACACGTTGAAAGTCACCGTTGCTGGTTCCACCATGGGTACGTTCCGAGCGTTTAGTTATTCGCAAGCCTTTAATGTTTTCGATCTTCCGGTAGTGACGACTCCGGTTTCAAAGACGGCTGAAGGTTTACCTATAGGAATTCAGATTGTCGGGCGGCCAAATAGTGAAGAGTTGGTGATGGATGTAGCGGAGATCATTGAGAAGGGAATTGCTTAGGTCTTTGGCCTTGAAGATTCAAAGCTGTACTTCCAGTTCGCAGGTACACGAGAGACCACGACATATCGGACACCACCAGGCTTTAGCCGGTGGTACTTCAAGTTCATAGCTACACAAGGCACACACATATCAGACACCACCAGGCTTTAGCCGGTGGTCCTTCAACTTCTTAGCTACGCATGGCCACCACGACCTGTCAGACAACTTTACAGCTCTGGGCTTGTTCGTACTAGTTATGACACTCAACCAACTAGAGTGTTGGAGGCCCTGGTGCAGCGCCCGCGTTTGGTAGCTGTGAAATTAAAGTACCACCGGCTAAATCCTGGTGGTGTTCGATGTGCGTCGGCTGTGTTCTCTAGCTGTGAAATTAAAGTACCACCGGCTGAAGCCTGGTGGTGTCCGATCAACGTCGGCTGCGTCTGCTAGCTGTAAAGCAAAGCCCAAAGCCCAAAAGCTCAAAGACCAAAGTCCAAACCTCATTGTTTCCTAAGGCACCCCGTTATATATTCGCCCCGCATTCTCCATTTTCACTGCTAACCAGGAGTCGAGTATGGAACCTCTTGCGTCTGTGTTGCTCTTTCTGTTCTTCGGATTCATCGGCATCATGCTATTGGTGGTTGCGATTAAGACTATTCGCATCGTTCCGCAAGCGACCGTGATGTTGGTTGAACGACTTGGCAAGTTCGACAAAGTCGCCAGTAGCGGTCTGAACATTCTCGTGCCATTTCTGGATAAGCCTCGCGCTGTGTATTGGACAAACACCCGTCCTGGACTCGTCTCCATCGATTTGCGCGAACAGTACATCGATCTGCCTCCTCAGCCGGTGATCACTCGCGACAACGTGACGATTCACGTTGATTCGGTCGTTTACTGGCAAATCACGGATCCGGTCAAAGCTGTCTATGAGATGAACGATCTCGTAGGCGGCATTGTGCAGCTGACGATTACAGGCATGCGCGCGGTTATGGGGGACATGGACCTCGATCACACATTGTCTCAGCGCGATCAAATCAATTCGAAACTGCGCATCATCCTCGACGAAGCCACTGACAAATGGGGAGTGAAGGTTACTCGGGTCGATGTGAAGAACATCAATCCACCTGAAGACGTTCGCATCACGATGGAGAAACAGATGACCGCCGAGCGCAATCGACGAGCGTTAGTTCTACAAGCGGAAGGCGATCGTCAAGCTGCAATCACTCGTGCCGAAGGTGAAAAGCAAGCTGCGGTCACGAGGGCGGAAGGTGAAAAGCAGTCAGCGATTCTGGCAGCAGAGGGTGCGGCGCAAGCCCGGCTTCGTAACGCCGAGGCTGAAGCGGAAGCGATCGGGCGTATTGCTGATGCGATGCATGAGCATGGGAATCCGGCACAGTACTTAATAACGACTCGTTACATCGAAAGTCTTCGTGACATGACGCGAACAAACAACTCGAAAGTCATCTTCATGCCAGTTGAAACTTCAGCGATGCTTTCTAGTGTCGGGGCAATCAAGGAAGTGTTCGCACAATCGGGGCAGGATAGCGGTGAGCAGCCGAACCCACCTCCGCCACCAAGACCACGCGAACTGCCGAGATAATGTCCGATATGCTTTAGCTTGTCGTGACGTTGCAAAGAGGCCCTCCGTTGAATGAACCTGATCCGCACTCATTGAACAGAGGGCCTCTTTGTAATGTCACGACAAGCTAAAGCATATCGGACAACTTATGTCGCGAAACCATCGTATAACATGACCCTTTACTGCTTAGTTCGCTTCTAAAGAGCAGCAGCTCCGTAACCAGCATTTCCACGGGCGCGAATCCGAAGTTTTGATTCGCTTCTGCCAGTTCCCGCGAACCTTCACGCTTTCTGATTCGCGCAATTGTTAAGTGAGGTCGATAGGCACGCGCCTCTCTCTCAAATCCTTTCCGGGCACATTCTGCCTCGATAGATTCATGCAGACGCTTGAGTTGTCCACCTGAGTCGTCGATGCCGATCCAAAGGACGCGTGGTTGCCTGTTGTTGGGAAACGCGCCAGCACCACCAATTGAAACCTTGAATTGTGAAACGTTCTCGATGGCACGAGAAAGAGCATCGGTGATTCGGTTCACTCGCGCATGTTCGACATTCCCGAAAAACTTCAGTGTCAAATGAATGTTGTTGACTTGGGTCCAGCCTGGCTGAGACTCGGGAACAGCCTTCCGCACTTGCTCGATATGCCTTTCGATTCGTGTGCGAATGACTTCCGGCAGGTCAACTGCACAAAACATTCGCCATTGTTCGCTGCTCACTTCGATGGTTCCAATACCAGAGACTCTTTTGTCGCTGCTGCTATCGCGGCCTCGCTGAATGGAAAGACTCTTGGCGTGACTGCCTTCCAATCATCGAGTTGATCTTTCCAATGAGGATTCTTGGGCAGACCAGACTCGCCTACCGAAATTCCATGCTGTGTTAGATCCCAGTTGCCAGGATCAGCGATAAGGCGCATCGAAACCGCTGAGCCAACATTCACGGTAGCGCCAATGAAACCGCTCGTCCCGTTTTGCGGAAACGGTGGAATAGTGAACTGCGTTCCAATCAGCGGTGCTGCGGCAAGAGGATGGGGAAAGCGTGCCTTTGCCATTTCACCCCAGGTCCATTTGGTCTCATCCGCACCGAGACTTTTTGTCAAATTGGTTGTCGCTTCGTCGTAGCAAACGCGTAACAGATCCGCATAACTGGCGATCCCTTTGGGTAACCACTCCGCTGGTTGATCTTTGATGATTCGATCAAGTGTGCTGTCGAAATTAGCCCACTGGTAGTTCTTTACCAGGTCAGCGCCAAGTGCTGCAGTCAGAATCTTCGATCGAAACGCCAAACGCATTTGAGAAACGATCGGTGCAACGCTCGAATCCGCATTCACCATGCCGTCCCAAGTCTCAAACGACTTCAGCGTGGCAGCTAATTTTTCATCTGCCGGAGTTAACGTTGCCTGAAGTGTCTTTACCGCTTGAGACGCGAAGAGAGCCCCGGCAATGGAGTAGACATCACCTTGTATTCGTCGGAAGTCATCCGAGTTTAGTTTCGCCTTTTGATTCAATAAATCGAAGATCCGCCTGGCGCGATACGGTTGCGCCCACGAATGCGTCAAAAAATATGGATAGTCAGTGCCAACGATTCTTTGATTCGCGGTCACGATAATGCCTGACGGTGGATCGTAAAGTTGTGGGAGTTTGTCGATGGGTATGTAGCTGACCCATTCACCTGCATCCGTAGAACCATCATACGGCACGCTACCATCGCCTGATTTCCTGATCGGGATCACGCCAGCCGCGTGATAACCAATGTGCCCATCGACGTCCGCGTAGACAATGTTTTGAGTTGGAGCGGTAAACACTGCCAAAGCTGTATTGAATTCTTTCCAGTTGCGCGCACGATTGAGTAGATAAGTGCTGTCCGGTTTGTTTTTTGTTGGATCGAGTGCAGTCCAACGGAGTGCATACCGTTTGCCGTCACGTTCAAAAACGATCGGACCGTGGCGAGTCTCGCTAACATCGAGAGTGACTGTGTCAGCCGAGAGATCCGTAAGGCCTTTTCTGACCTTGATCTCTTCGTGCCGAATCTTCACATCCTGCCAGCCCGATGGTGTTTGATAACGTTGTGGATTGTTCGGATCGAATTTCTCGAGATAAACGTCTTGAACATCGGGTCCAACGTTAGTAAAGCCCCACGCAATATGATCGTTGTGTCCAATAACAACGCCTGGCAAACCGGCAGCCGTTACTCCTGCAACACGAACACCGGGTGCTGTTAAATGAACCATGTACCAAATCGGAGGAGCGCTCGGTGAGAGATGTGGATCGTTAGCGAGTAACGGTTTTCCGGACGTGGTATGCGTCCCACTAACAACCCAGTTGTTGCTGGCGGCAAGTCCTTCGGCATAGAAGCCGAGTTGTTCGAGTGCTGCTCGATTAATCGCGTCATCTCGCGCGAGATCTTTTAATGCAACAGGAGACAACCCGGATCTGGCTCGTGCAGTTTGTTTCGAAGACGTTTTAGTGTCCTTGCCAACAACCAGCACATCGATAGGAGATGTTTCCGGTAGCAGTGCGGCACGCTTATCTGCTGGAAGGTTTTCCATCGCCTCCCGCATCAGATCTAATCGCCACGTGTTTGAAAGGGCTTCAAAGAATATCTTGATGACGATAAGGGAGTCGGCCGGTGTCCATGGTTTGGGCGAATAGCCGAGAATTTGAAACTCCGGTGGCAGAGTCTTAGGCCCGAGCGTCGCGATGTATGCGTTCACACCGGCGGCATACGCTTCGAGCACGGCTCGGGATTGCGGTGTTGCCTGCGCAAGTTCTGCATCAACAACATGTGCAAAACCGAGTGTACGATGGAGCTTATCTTGATCGAGTGCAGGGCTATTCGGGACGTTTGGCAGGACTTCAGACAACTCACCTCGCGCGTTTCTCCGGAATAAATCCATCTGCCAGAGTCGATCAGTCGCGGTTGCATAGCCTTGTGCGAAGTAAAGGTCCTCATCGTTCTTAGCTTCAATGTAAGGAATCCCACGTTCATCGCGCCGGATTACGACGCGATCTTTAAGACCTTTGATTTGAAGGGTAGTTGGGGCCGGACTTTGGCTGGGCTGAGTTTGCTGAGCCAGCACTGGCCTCAAACCTATTGAGCTCATGCTTAGAAGAAGCGTGAAAGAGAGGAAGGCTTTCATAACGAAGACCTCGTGTTGAAATGTTTGTACGGCGCGAGATGGTAACACAGTGAAAGGACGTCAGTAGTCAGTGGTCAGTTATACGTCGAATAAGTCGAATAGGTCCTATCGCCACTGACTACTGACCACTGACTAGTGACCACTGGCTACTGACCTAACTTAAAGGTTGTTGACCGTTCGTCATCGTAAGTCTAGAATCGCCGCGAATGCTGCCAGCCAAAATTCTAAACAGTCTCATTCTGCCGCTCGCATGTCTCGCGTTGTGCTCTTCTGTTTACGCACAGCAACGTCCACTCATCACTGAAGACGTCGATATCATTCCACCAGGCACATTGCGCATTGAAGGTGGGCTGGATTTCATGCAAGGCGCAAAGTATCCGGTGTCGGGCCTCAAAGGAGATCTAACGCGCGTCGGTGTTATTGGTGTCAGCATCGGAATGGGCCCGAACGTGGAATTTCAAATCGAGGGTGTTGCGCAGAACTACCTCAGCATTAACTCGCGAGGCCCATCTGCAATTCCTCTAAACTTAGCGCCCGGTGCGAATTCCAGCACTGATACCGGCGACTTTACTCTGTGGGCGAAGTTCAAGCTGAGAAACGAAACGAAACGGGGTCCATCACTGGGATTTCGCTTTGGTGTTGCTTTGCCGAATTCGAGCCAGGGCACCGGCATCGGCTTGAATCAGACAAACGCGTACGGCTCGATTCTGGTTGGAAAGAAGTTTGGTCAGGATGGACGCTTCAACACATTCGGTAATTTGGGAATTGCAATTCTGACTGCACCAACTCAATTCTTTTCACAGAACGATGTCCTTACTTATGGCATGGCTGGTATCTTTCGCATCAACAAGCAATTCAGCGTTGCCGGCGAAGTGAATGGCAGAGCGAATACTCGACCAGGCTCCGGCCCATTAGGAACCGAATCTCAATCTGAAGCTCGATTAGGCATGCAGATCCGAGCATCAGGTCTACGATTTGACTTCGCAGGTATCAAAGGTCTCACCAGTTTTTCTCCAAACTCCGGCTTTACTGTTGGAGTTACCTACGACACACCGGCAGTGTTCGCACCAATCAAACAATAACTACCTTGGACCTTGTGCCTGGAGCTTTGTATTTTGCTCCAAAAGCTAGTGTTCCCGAATTAGAACGGTGAGCGAAGCGACCGATTGACCTTTTCTATTCTGTGTCGTTCGGGTTGAGTAAGGTCAATCGGTCGCTTCGCTCACCGTTCTAATTTTGGATCTCTGGAGAGAAGCCTCAGCGGCAAAGCACAAGCAGTCTTTGATCTTTCCGCTTTGATCTTGCTAATTTGTGACGCCGTTTTGACGAAGACGCCTTTGCACATGCACAGATCAAAGTCCAAAGAACAAACCCCAAAGCCCAAATATGTATGACTGGCTGGCCATCGTCGCACGCTGGTTAGAGCGCTATGTACTTGGCCTGCCGATTTATCTGGCCGCCCCGGCGATGATCATCATCGGTGCTTTGGACTCCTCTTTATTGTCTCTGCCGGAAATCAACGATTATCTCGTTGTAGGTAGATGTTTCAGACAGCACCATGCCGTTTTTTACTTTCCAATGTTTGCTGCTTTGGGCTCCGTGCTTGGTTGCTTTTTGCTTTACACAATCATGCGTCGCGGTGGTCAGGCCGTACTAAGAAGACGGTTTAGTATCGAAAGTATCAAACGCGTCGAGAAAGCCTATGCGAGATTCGGTTTTCTCGCGATAGCGGTTCCGGCAGTTTTACCACCACCGCTGCCTTTTAAAATCTTCGTTGCCACAGCCGGGACACTTGAGTATCCACGCTGGAGGTTTCTTTTGACTGTCCTGGTGGCACGTTCATTGCGCTACTACGTCGAAGGTATATTGGCGGTTTTTTACGGCAGGCGGGTACTGATATTCTTAAGAGACAATGGAGTCGTGATCATCAGCATAGTTGCCACTATCGGTCTCATTGCATTGCTCATTTATATGTTAATTAAGCGGCGCAAGAATTTCCGTCAAGAGAAGCTTTCAACCGACGATCAGTCGCCTGGAAAGGAATAATTTTTGAAATCATTCATCCACCCCGTAACCAAAGCCCTCACGCGGCTTTCTGAATACCTGGTTACTTTTGGTCCGGCGGGTCTGTTTGTCGTTGCGGTACTCGACTCCAGCTTCGTTCCCCTACCGAGCAGCGCTGACGCACTCATGCTTCTGCTTTCAACCACTCATCCGCGCTGGATGATCGCCTATGCCCTTATCGCAACTGCTGGTTCCGCAGTGGGCTGCTGGATTCTGTATGTCGTTTCTCGACGTGCCGGATCGCGCGCCTTAAGTCGTTTCTCTGAAGCAAAACAGAAACGAGTCAAAGGCCTCATCGAACGTTACGACATGTTGTCTGTTTTGGTGGCCACACTTTTGCCGCCCCCGTTTCCGCTGAAACTCTTCGTCGTTACTGCTGGTGTTTTCAGATTCAGTTTGTGGCGGTTCATTACTGCCATCGTAGTCGGACGGGCTTTTCGATTTTTACTCGAGGGCTATTTCGCAGTGCGTTATGGCGCCGAAGCGAAGGCAATTCTGGCGAAGTACTATCCTTGGATTGGCGTGGCAGTGGCGGTTGGCATAATAGTTTTCGTGATAATGCGAAAGGTCCTTAAGCGGGATCCGGCGGCGGCAGTTGAACGGACTTTAGAGACTGGGAACTAGCGATAGCTCGGTTTGATCAGAGGGTGTTGCCGGCTTGATTTCCGGAAATTGAAAAGTGCGAGCCGTTACCAGGTCTTTCACTCCGTGATCTTCTTCGAGTTTTGTCAGTAAGAACAGGAAGATTTCGGCCGTAGCTAAAGCGTCGCTGCCCGCACGGTGTCGGCTGGCAATTGGTATCGAGAAGTAATCCGCGATTGTATCGAGCCGGTGATTGGGAATATCCGGCAACACACGTCGCGAGAGTCTGACCGTGCAAAGATGAGGATTCAGCATGCGATGGCCCGGATAGACTCGTGAGATTTCATGATTCAGGAAGCTCGTGTCGAACGGTGCGTTGTGAGCGATCAGCACCGAATCGCTGACGAAATCGAGCCACTTTGGTGCGACTTCCGCGAAGACAGGTTGCCGTTTCACCATTTCATTGGTTATCCCGGTGAGGGTCGCAACAAATCGCGGAATCGGGATCTCCGGATTAACCAGCTGCAAAAACTTGTCAACGATACGTCCGCCTCGAATTCGATACGCGCCAAGCTCAATCAGTCGATTCGGGGGAGTTTTCGCTCCGGTTGCTTCCACATCAACAACGACGAAGTCCAGATCCTTAAGTAAACGGTTGTCCCAATCGTCCTGTTGCAATTCGACTGTGTGGTTGTCGACGATTTTAAAACGACGGTCGTTTCTGATCAGATCTGCAACCAGCAACCCGGCGAGTTCGTCGTCGATGTGGGAAAGTTTGAAAACAGCATCGACGATCTCTGATGCTGCGGCACGTCCGCCCGAGTCGTTTAGAAGATCGATTGTGTCCTGAACTAGAGTAGAGTCGGAAACCAGATTTGGATAAGGCGGCATGCGGGCACCGATTGTAACACGCTGGACGAAATATGAGGTGATAATTTGAAACCCGAAGAAGTAATAAATCAATTCAAGAAAACGGATGCACTTCTCGAGGGCCATTTCCGATTGACGAGTGGTTTGCACAGTACAGTCTACTTACAATGCGCACGAGTTCTGCAGTATCCCGAAAAGGCGGAACAGTTTGGAAGAGCAATTGCCGATCATTTCGCTGGAGAGAACATTCAATTGGTTGCTTCGCCCGCAATTGGTGGATTGATTGTCGGCCACGAAGTCGCTCGTGCACTTGGAGCGCGATTTATCTGGACAGAAAGAGAAGACGGTAAGATGACGTTGAGACGTGGCTTCAACGTTAATCCGGGAGAGCGCACAGTTGTTGTTGAAGATGTGATTACGACTGGCGGTTCAACCAAAGAAACGATCGACTGCCTACGAGAAGCCGGCTCGAACGTTTTAGGTGCGGCGTCGATCATCGATCGCTCGGGCGGTGATGTTGAAGTTGGCGTACCGAGAATTGCACTCGCTTCTTTGAAAGTTTCGGCGGTGGAGCCTTCCGTGTGTGATGCGTGTAGGCAGGGCGCGCCTGTTGTGAAGCCGGGAAGCAGAAAATAGGATCTATATGACCTAATGGACCTATTTCAGCTAATTGGATTCATTCTTGAACTACAAACTCCTTCTTCAATACGACGGCACCGATTTTCACGGCTGGCAAATCCAGGCTGAGTTGCGAACAGTCCAGGGAGAACTAACAAGAGCCCTCTCTCTCATTGAAGGCAGTGATGTTGTTGTTCATGGATCTGGACGGACTGATGCCGGCGTCCATGCGGAGGGCCAGGTGGCGAGTGTAGTCATCACTCGTGAAATCAGTGCGGAGAAGCTGCGTTCCGCGATCAATGCGAACGTTGGTAAAGATCTTCGTGTCCTCCAGGTTGAAGTTGTTGATGAGAACTTTCATGCACGTTATTCGGCAACGGGTAAGACCTATCTTTATAGAATTCTGAACGGCCCCGTCCTTTCCCCGTTTTGGGCACGATATGCTTATCAGGAGGCGCGGTCGTTAGACATCAAGCGAATGCTTACGGCTGCAGAGTTGTTTCTCGGCGAACACGATTGGACGGCGTTTTCGGCGGCGCAGTCGGATGTAGAAGATCGCCGGCGAACAATCAAGAGTTTAGAGATCGCGGCGCACGAAAATGAGCGTGCCAAAGATCGATTGATTCAAGTTGAGGTAACGGCAAACGGCTTCTTGCGTTACATGGTGCGGACTATTGCCGGTGCGTTGATGGCTGTGGGTCGCGGAGATCTTGATGTTGATCAGATTCGCGAGTCAATTGATGAAGGTGTTCGGCATAACGAGATTGTTACTGCACCGGCACACGGCCTGACGTTACTCGAGGTTCTATATGAGCGGGGCAGTAGCCCGACTGTCAAGGAGGGCTCGTCCATGGTTGGAGATGCCCTGTAGGTACGAGAGCCCTCCTTGACAGTCGGGCTACTGCCCCGCGGTCGTACTACCATTTCAAAGTTGAGATTGACAGTAATGCATCGAGCGACAAGAATGACATTCGGTTAATACCATTCACGTATTTCTTACGACTATGCTCTCTGACTTCGCCTCAGTTGTAAAAAAAGGTTCTCGCGAAGACACGTTGTTGCAGGCGGTGGATTGGGACCGCTTGCCAAAACATGTGGCGATCATCATGGACGGTAATGGTCGCTGGGCTGCTCAACGCGGCCAGCCGCGCATCGCTGGTCATCGCGCAGGTGTCGAGGCAGTACGGGCGGCTGTTGATACTGGCGCGCGTTTGGGACTGCAAGCGCTAACCCTCTACGCGTTTTCTACAGAGAACTGGAAAAGACCTCGGTATGAAGTAGACGCGTTGATGCGAATGCTACGTCGATATTTGCGTATCGAATTGGACGAGATTGATCGTCAGAGCATTAGATTTCAAACAATCGGTCGCACTGCGGCGCTGGCAGAGAATGTGCGCAGCGAAATTGCGCGTGCAACTGAACGAACCGCGAAGAACCGTGGAATGATACTCAGCGTCGCGTTGAACTATGGCGGACGCGCTGAGATTGTCGATGCCACTCGCGCGGCAGTTAGACGTCTGCTCGATGAGGGAGGCAAGCCGGACGAACTGAGCGAAGAACGAATTGCGAATGAACTCTACACGAGGAACCTGCCCGATCTTGATTTGCTTGTGCGCACAAGCGGCGAGTTGCGCATTTCCAATTTTCTTTTGTGGCAGAGTGCGTATAGTGAAATCTATGTGACTGAGACTCTGTGGCCGGATTTTCGACGACAGCATTTGCTGGAAGCAGTTGTTGATTACCAGAGGCGAGACAGAAGGTTCGGTGGATTGAAGTTGGTTTTTGCGAAGCGGTGAGCCCGCGGTTCTATTCATGTTGGTTCGTGTGATTCGTGGATCGGTCCGCAAGCCATGAAGAGAACGATCCACAAATCACACGAACCAACACGAACGAACTACCGGCAAAATCCATTTTCCTGTCAGCGTCATGAGAATGAAATCTAGCTTCTGAGCCAAAACCCTACAGTCTTGAAAACACCCACCCAAAAGCCCGCAGCCAAAAGCTCTGGTCGCGCGAGACTATTGACGGCGGTCGTAGTCCTTCCCTTTCTAATCGCCTCTATTCTGGTGCCCTGGCTTAGATGGTTTTTTGTTGCCATGGCGGGCGCAGCGATGGCGCTGGCTCTTTTCGAGTTTTACGTACTGGCTAAACGTCTTCAATTGAAGCCAGACACCGCTGCAGGCTTCATCGCCGCTATTGCGATCTTCGTCGTTTCGCTATTTGTTAACGATGTTTCCCTCAGCCTCTTACTCACGCAGTTCGTCATCATCGTTTTGACAGCGGGAACTTTGATTGCTGCTTCGCTGAGGGGAAACGGTTTTGACAAAATGATTGCGGCAACTGGGTCTACGATTCTAGGCGTGCTTTACGTAGCGCTTTTAGGAAGTCACCTTGTTGCCACGCGCGTGGGATTTGATCAAAGGCTTTCGGCACATCTCCTATCTTTCTTCTTTCTCGTCCTCATGGGTGGCGACGCTGGCGCTTATTACACCGGTCGTGCGCTCGGCAAACGCAAACTCGCGCCAAAGATCAGCCCGGGCAAGACATGGGAAGGAGTTGTTGGTGGGATTGTTGCGGCCTTATTAATGGGAGCAGTTGCTCACTACTGGTTTTTCCGCGAACTACCACTGAAGTGGACCTTACCGCTTGCTTTCATAATGACAGTCATCGGCATTCTCGGTGACCTGACTGAAAGTGCTCTAAAGCGCGGTGCCGGTGCGAAAGATGCCGCAAACATTCTTCCGGGTCATGGTGGTATTCTCGACCGGCTGGATAGCTTGCTCTTCAACGCGCCGCTCATCTACTATTTTGCTCGCTTTTACTTCAACAGCTGATCCCCCAGAAGAAGCTGGCTGATGACCAACCGTAAACTCGTTCTCATAATCCTCGGCATCGTGGGCGCGATTACATTTCTGGTACTGCTCTTTGTCGCAGGTATTATCGGTTTTACGTTTTATTCAATTAGCAATAGTCAGGCAGCGGTGACCGCAAAGGATTTTCTGCGTCATAATGAGAAACTTAAAGCTGACATCGGTGAAGTAAAAGACTTCAGCAGTTTTATTACAGGAAGCGTGAATATAAATAACGACAACGGCGAGGCGGTGATCAATCTAAAAGTGACTGGTGACCGGGATACAGTCAACGCTACCGTTCATCTCTTATTTACAAACGGACAGGCATGGCGAGTTAGTTCGGCTTCGTACGTCAACCATTCAGGCCAAACGGTCAGTCTTCAAGATCCCTACGATACAAGGACGATAGTTACCCCGCCCCCTCTTTCGTTAGCAGCTTAGTATGGTCACTAAAAACGTAGCGATACTTGGTTCAACCGGTTCAATCGGCTGCAACACTCTCCGCGTGATTGAAACGTTGACCAGTCCAACCTTGCGAGTTGTAGCGTTGGGTGCTGGTCACAATATGCAGCGATTAGCTGATCAAGTTGTCACGCATTTGCCCGAAGTTGTTTCAGTCGAAAGCGAAAACGCTGCACACGAACTGCGCGAACTGCTGTTTGATCGAAATGTGGATTTGCCACGCATCGTTATCGGCCAAGAAGGCCTGGTAGAAGTCGCAACGCACAAAGAGGCGGATTGCGTGGTTAGTGCGACAGTAGGCGCCATCGGCTTTCTTCCAACATTGCGTGCGCTGGAGGCAGGGAAGCGTGTTGCCCTCGCCAACAAAGAAACTCTCGTTATGGCGGGTGAATTGATGACGCGAGCTGCTCAGAAATCCGGAGCCGAACTTCTTCCGGTCGATTCAGAACACAACGCGTTACATCAATGTCTGCGTGGTGAACGCCGTGAAGAAGTTAAACGCATCGTGCTCACAGCGTCCGGTGGGCCGTTTAGAACCAGGAACAAGTCGCAGATGAAAGAGGCGAGCGTATCTGAGGCTATGCGACATCCTACCTGGAACATGGGCGCGAAAATTACGATCGATTCCGCCACTTTGATGAACAAGGGTCTGGAAGTCATTGAAGCCCACTGGCTATTCGGATTCGGACCTCACGAAATCGGAATACTCGTCCATCCTGAGTCTGTGGTGCACTCTATGATCGAATTGGTTGATGGCTCCGTGATCGCACAAATGGGTATCACTGACATGCGACACGCAATCCAGTATGCCCTGACATATCCCGAACGCCATTCATGTTCCCTGCCCGCACTCGATCTGACTGCAGTTTCTTCACTTCATTTTGAAGCACCTGACCTCGAACGTTTCCCTTGTATTCGTCTCGCCTACCAGGCTCTCGAAACTGCAGGAACGTTACCGGCGGCAATGAATGCAGCAAACGAGGAAGCCGTCGCTGCTTTCCTCGACGAGCGAATCTGTCTGACTGAGATCCCGGTGATAATTGAGAATGTAATGAACAGACATGATTCACAGCCGGTTGAAACGATTGAGACAGTTTTGGAAGTTGACCACTGGGCGCGGCTAGCGGCTCGCGAAGAGATCGAAAAGCTAGCGAAGAAGCCAGCGAGTGTGGCCTGGATCTCAAATGACAGATAGCAGATCTCAGATGAAAGGCATCGCTTTTGAGATCTGAGATCTGAAATCTGAGATCCAGTTTGAATTGTTTGACGCAAACGTGAAGCGCCGCGTACACTCGCGTGTGCAACCCGGAGGGTCGCTTTGCTGTCTAAACGAGCTGATTTGGGAATGAAATTGTTAAGAAAAGAGCGTTTTTGATGAGTTTTCTAATCTATCCCGCGGCGTTTGTTTTTATTCTCGGATCCGCGGTTGTTCTTCACGAGTTTGGGCATTTTCTTGTGGCCAAACTGCTGGGGATCCGAGTTGAAACATTTTCCGTGGGTTTTGGTCCTCGCATACTCGGAAAAAAGATTGGTCACACAGATTATCGCCTCTCAGCGATTCCGTTGGGTGGATACGTGAAGCTCGGCGGCGATGAATCGAATGCCCCGCTGGAAGGTCAAGGCGCGACTGACATCCCTGAGGAGGAAATGTTCAGTCTGCGCCCGCGCTATCAAAGAATAATGGTAGCGCTCGCAGGACCAGTGATGAACATCCTGACGGCAATGGCGATCCCGTTTGCGGCGGGAATGATTTATGGAGTGCCGATAGCACCAAAGCCTATCGTTAGCTACGTCACTCCCGGCGGAGCCGCCGATCAGGCAGGTCTGAAATTAGGTGATCGAGTTGTTGCTTTTAATGGTTCGGAGGATCCAACCTGGGACAATATGCAGGGTGATGCGTTGTTGTCGCCCGGCACCCCTTTCCCGATAACAGTCGAGCGCGATGGACAGCAGATGTCATTAACAATCAAACCAAGCGCGCGTGTTGAGAATGGGGATACTGCGGGCTTTCTCGATTTCATTCCCGACTATGGTGGAATACCAGCGCTCATCCACGACGTTAATCCGGGCTCTCCTGCCGAGGAAGCCGGGCTCCGAAGTGGCGATCGAGTTTTGATGATTGGTGGGCAACAGGTACGCAGCGCAGCACAGGTGACTGAATACATTCGAAATCACCCAGACGCCATTCCGTTCATCCTGGAACGCGGTGGGAACCGTACAGAAATCACAACGAGCACCCGACGACTTCCAGGCAACAAGCTTGGCGTGACGATTGGGGATGAGATTCCACTTCAACGCGCCGGAATTTTTCCTGCTTTGCGATACGCGTACGACTCCAATATTCAGATCCTGCGTCTAACAGGCAAAGCCCTCGGTCAGGTATTCGCTGGCCAGCGTTCCGTTCGAAACACATTGTCTGGTCCGATCGGTATTTATCAGGCTGCTAAGAAATCGGTTGAGACCTTGGGCTGGGATGGCGTCTTTGGAATGTTGGGATTCCTGAGCTTGAATCTTGGGATCTTCAACCTGTTGCCAATTCCAGTGCTTGATGGTGGCGCGATTTTCCTGTTACTGATTGAGGGGCTTCTGGCCATCATCGGTCTTTCGATTTCCACGGTCGTGCGCGATCGCATACAACAGGTCGGTTTCGTGATGGTTTTGTTGTTGATGGTGTTTG
The DNA here is from genome assembly GCA_036006355.1 of Pyrinomonadaceae bacterium. Lineage (GTDB taxonomy): Bacteria > Acidobacteriota > Blastocatellia > Pyrinomonadales > Pyrinomonadaceae > PSRF01. The sequence continues at coordinate 44,778 of DASYPT010000168.1, forward strand.
TGATTACCAACGATCTGGTGAAGAAATTTAGCTCTTCACCTGAAGTGGAAAAGCCGGCTGCTACTGCGCCGGCAAAATAGAATGATCGAAGAGTTCACGTCCGACGTACAAAGTTCCAGAAGCACATGCTGAAGGAGTTTGGCGTCGGATTTGTCTTGGTTTCATCATGCGGCAAACAAAAGCTGTTCAAGTAAAGCATCTGCAGATTGGTGGTGGTGCTCCTGTTCTAATTCAGTCGATGACCAAGACCGATACCGCTGACGTTGGCGCGACTGTGGCGCAGATTGAGGAGATGGTTCGAGCAGGGTGCGAGATCGTTCGACTGGCAGTGCCCGACAACGACGCTGCGATTGCCTTAAAAGAGATTCGAAAGCGGGTGCCCGATGTTCCGCTGGTGGCTGATATCCATTTTCACTACAAACTCGCGCTTATGGCTCTCGAGGCTGGAATCGACAAGCTGCGACTCAATCCCGGCAACATTGGTGCGCACGAAAGGATTCGCGAAGTTGTCCGGGCAGCGCAGTCACAACGAGTACCGATTCGAATTGGCGTGAACGGCGGATCGCTTGAAAAGGATCTGCTGAAGAAGTACGGGACTGCGACGCCCGAGGCAATGGTTGAATCGGCCTTGCGTCATATCAGGATCCTTGAGGATCTCGATTTCACAGACATCATCATTTCACTGAAAGCCTCCGATGTTCATCGTACGGTTGCCGCGTACCGTTTACTTGCACAAAAAGTCGATTATCCATTTCACCTTGGGGTTACTGAGGCGGGCACGTCGTTTAGCGGTACGGTGAAGTCTTCAATCGGGCTGGGGATTCTGCTTCATGAAGGTATTGGCGACACGATTCGAGTTTCACTTGCTGCGGAGCCCCAGGAAGAGGTTCGCGTTGCATGGGAAATCGTGAAGTCGTTGGGACTGCGAACGCGAGGCGTAACAGTTGTTGCATGTCCAACGTGTGGGCGACTCGATGTTGACAACTTTGTTGGGATTGTCACCGAGATTGAGCGCCGGCTCGCGCACATTGAAGAGCCCTTGCATTTGTCGATCATGGGTTGCGCGGTAAACGGACCCGGCGAAGCGCATGACTCTCAACTTGGCATAACGTTCGGACGCGGCGTGGGGATGATTTTTAAAGACGGCGTGCCGATGCGCAAAGTGGCAGGGGAAGATATCGTCGAAGCTTTTGTGATGGAAACTGAAAAGCTTTTGGCTGAAGGCGCAACGGCAAAGGCTACCGAACCTGAATTGATAAGTATCACCAAATAGATTCGACACCACCGGCCTCAGCCGGTGGTCCTTCAACTTCACAGCTACAAAGAGTCAACCCAGCTTCCGCCCGGACACCACCGGCTTCCGCCGGCGGTCCTTCAACTTCACGGCTACAAACAAGCCCTCAGAAACTCTGGAGAAGGTCGGTTGTCGATGAAGTCCGGGTCTAGCTAAGAAATTGAAGGACCACCGGCTAAAGCTTGGTGGTGTCTATGAAGTCTCGGTCGCCCTTGGTAGCTAAGAAATTGAAGGACCACCGGCTAAAGCCTGGTGGTGTTAAATCTGAGATCTGAGATTTGAGATCATTTCACACTGAACCGTTTGAGCGGGATTTCTCCTGACGCCATTGTTACGAACAAAGCGTCCGTTGCGGCTTTTCGATTGATATTGACGATCAGTTGTTCGCGCATATCCTCGATCTCGAGAATCCAGGCTGCTGCTTTCACAGGATCAATCTTTCGACTAATCAGTTCGAGATCCTTGTAAAAATCTTCATTCACTAACTGCTCGCGCTTTGACCCAAGCGATAACATCCACGCGTCGCGAATCAACGTCTCCAACACATCCAAACGTTCTTCAAACTCGTCTTTATATTGCGCTTCATTCAATTGTTCCGATGATCTAAGAAGTTGCGCCAGGTTATTCGTAACGACAAGCGCTTCCAACACCACAAGCATAGCCTTACGTTGCGACGTGAACGTCTCCACGTCACCTGATAATGCGCGGGAGATGCTCCCGCCGGCCGCGCGTGCTCGCAATCGGGCGGATGATGCATCAGCCAATTTATTAGTTGTCAGATGGCTCTCAATTTCCGCAGGTGTGAGTGGCGAGAACCTGATTGCCTGACATCGCGAAAGGATCGTCGGCAACAACATCGCGGGTCGCGATGTAATCAGGATGAGATGAGACGTGCTCGGCGGTTCCTCCAGGACCTTCAAAAGCGCATTCGCTGATGCGTCGTTCAGCTTCTCCGCTTCATCGATGATGAATACTCTTGCCTTGCCTTCCATCGGCCTAAAGTTCGACTCAGCTTCGATCTGACGCATCTGTTCAACGCGCAACACTCGTCGCGGCGCGACGACCATGCCAACGTCCGGATGATTAGTCCAAATAATTGGCATCCAGTCGTCGGGGTCAGAACTCGTCGGGTAATTGAGATGACCGATTCTTTTGCAGGCTGAACATGAGCCGCAACCCTGGTTGTCAATTGGAGTACGACAATTCAGTGCGCGCGCAACTTCAAGTGCAAAGAGTTTTTTGCCAATACCTTCTTCTCCAACAAACAGCAAAGCTCCGGGCAACCGCCCTGAAATGAGCATCCGCTTTAACACGTCTTTGACGCGATCGTTTCCAGTTAATGAATCAAACATAGTGTTCGATGTTGGACGAACTGGTTAAGAATTTAAGATTGAAGATTTCAGATTTAAGATTGGGGAATCAGATGGGGCTCTACAAAACTGAACTTATTTGAGCCGGCCAATCTTAAATCTGAAATCTTCAATCTTAAATTCCTAACCAGTTTATCGGACATAGCCGCGTTCTTTTAAGAATGGCACCAGTATACTTCTAAGACGCTCTTGAGTATCTTCAACCGCGCCACTCGAATCAATCACTTTAACCCGCTCTGGTTGCGCAGCAGCAATTCCTAAATAAGCCTTTCTAACACGCTCATGAAAATCACGGTGCTCAATGTCGAGACGATCAAGTTTGTTCCTGACATTTGACCGTCGTGTCGTTCTATTTGTTGACTCTGCTACGGGTAGATCAAACAACAAAGTCAGATCTGGTACCAGGCCTTCCGTCGCGAGCCGTACGATCTCTTCGACGAGCTCAGACTTAAACCCGCGACCCGCACCCTGATAAGCAACAGTCGCATCTGCATAGCGATCCGAAATTACTACCCGGCCTGCTTGCAATGCCGGCCGCAGAATGCGCCGCACATGCTGTGCACGATCGGCGGCGAAAACGAGCAACTCCGTTAGTGGATCGACTTCTTCTTGCGCATCGAGCAGTGCCGCTCGCAGACGCAGACCGATAGTGGTCCCGCCCGGTTCTCTGGTCACTAATGGCTCGCAACCGAGTCCTTTGAGAAAGTTGCTAAGTAGCCGTAATTGCGTTGATTTTCCGCTACCGTCGATGCCTTCGAAGGTAATAAAGGTTCCAGCCACAGGGCCCCTGCTTCTTGAGAGTGTTGTTCGTGAGAGTGTAAACGAAGAATCAAGCTTCAGGCGAGGTCACGTCCTCATGGCGTGCATGAGTCTCGGTTGCAGGCGGCGGTGAATGGAGGTCGCCGGTCTTGCGGGATTGTGAGATGGTGGAAATGGCGTGCTTGAAAATCAATTGCTCCTGAGAGCCTGACTCAAGTAGCACTGAAAACTTGTCGAAGCTTCGAATCCGACCGGTTAGCTTCGCGCCATTCAGGAGATAAATGATGACCGCAGTCTTCTCGCGTCTGACCGTATTGAGAAAAGCGTCCTGGATGTTTTGCGGTGACTGTTTACCGTCGGACATTTTGAAAACCTGGGGAAGCTCACGAGAATGCGCGGTTGCAATCAGATTACAACAGGGGGTAGAGGCTGACAAGAGATAGACCGAGATGTGATAGAAAGATGATTATTTGGTTGTGGTATGGTCCGAAAGCCTTTCCAAAACTGATTCCAAAACCTCGTTTTCTTCGCCAAAACCCTGAATCCATTCAACGTCTGCTTCATGGCGAAACCATGTCAATTGACGCTTCGCGTAGTGTCGAACGTCCAGCTTGGTCTGTTCAATCGCGCTATCCAACGTTCGCTTAGACTGTAAGAACTCAACGACACGGCGATAGCCATGGGCTCCAAGAGCGTTGGAATGGGCCGGAACGCCTTGGTCGAGGAGGTTCTTTACCTCGTCGACAAGTCCAGCTGCGAAATGCAGCTCGGTGCGTTGATTGATGCGTTCATACAGTTCCGTTCGCGGGGGATTGAGGGCAAGGATTCGAAGACGCCGAGTGCTTTCGTGAGGCTCCGGCCTCTGGTCAAACTTCTCGGTTATTGAACGACCTGTTTGCAACCTTACTTCAAGTGCACGTTGCACTCGCGGCCAATCACGCGGAAAGAAACGAAGTGCGGCGACTGGATCAACTCTTTTCAACAACCGGTGCAGATATTCTGGGCCATGAAGCTCACGAACCGCGGTGATACGATCTCGGAGCGATGCATCAGTTGGCGGACTTGTAAAGAATGGACGGCGCAAGGCTCGCAAATAAAACCCGGTGCCTCCGACGAGAAGGGGCATTCTTCCACGGCTCTCAATCTCCTCAATGACCTGTGCTGCTTCACGTGCCCATTCCCCGGCTGTGTAGTTCACCATGGGAGAAACGAAATCAATCAGATGGTGAGGAATCCCTTTGCGCTCCGCAAGCGGCACCTTCGCGGTTGCGATCTCGATCTCTTTGTAGACTTGAACAGAATCGCAGTTGATTATTTCGCCATTCAGTCGCAAGGCAACTTCGATGGCGAGAGTGCTTTTGCCTGAAGCTGTTGGACCGACGATAGCAACGACTGGGTCAGTGGAACTCACGCGCGAGAGGATAGCACGCGAAAAAGAATAAGGAGCCAGATGAGGGCAAGGACTAAGAGACCACCGAGGATTTGGTTGCGGGTGAAGCGCATTGACAACTAATTAGTACTTAAACAGGTTCTCGATAGTTATTTCGAACCCAGGCAGGAAGTCACTTCGCAGTCTGTCCGTGGATTTAAATGTCACTTCATCAAATTTGGTGCATCGATACAGCAGGACCGATTGATTCTCCTGATCGACAACCCAATATTCTTGAACGCCATACTTGTGATAGAGCCATAGTCGTCTGGATACTTTTCCAGATCTGCTACGGTCAGGAGGTGTTCGATTAAAGACATGACTTAAATCCGGTCTTTGATCTTCGGCCTTTGAGTCGTGGATCAAACACCAAAGACCAAAAGCCAAAGACCACGAACTAATACATCTTTGTTATTTCAATCCCCGTGTAATACGCCTTAAGGATTTGTTCGTAACTCCACCCTTGTCTGGCAAGTCCGTACGCACCGACCTGGCACATACCAACGCCATGACCCCAGCCGCGCCCAGTGAAGACAAATTCCGTCACGCGTCCATTGTCATCAAGCTCGCGGTCGATCACAAAAAGCTGTTCCTTCAAACCAAGAGCCGATCGGATTTTCCCGCCGCGGACATGGGCCGTTCCATTCGTACCAACCACTTCCAAATCAGTCACTCGATGTGAAGAACCGCGAGCGTCAACGCGTAGATCAACCAGCTGTCCGATTCCTTTTGCTGAGCGTGCAAGGCGTGCCTGCACTTGTCCTGGACTTAATCCCACAGTCCAGTTACTGAACGGCGAGAACCTGTCCGCGGCTGCGCCGTTTGGTGCAGGTCTAACTTCGAGGTAGTCTGCCAATCCATCTGCGCCTAGATGAAACGTGACGGCTTCACCACCAACCAGCGCAAGGGAGCGGACTCCATATGCCGCCTCGCCAATCTGTCGAAACAGAAACACTTCTGGATTAATTCTGATCGGTTGGTCCCTGCCGCGCGTTGAGCGCAGCACAAGTTGTCCGTCGCTTGTTGGCCGGGCATTTCCTTTTTGAAGTTGAAGGAGATTTCGACTCTCGAGCAGTCTGACAATGGCATGAACAACACGCCCGCGAGACAACGGGGTATGTGGCCGAATGGTCGCGTCCGGATAGATCAACAGGTGTCCGTCCCGCACTAACATCGCCAGGTCAGCCCGATTTGGAAGCGGAACATCGTTGGCGTCACGAACCGCCAGCAGATAATCCGCATCGGCTTCGTTCAGTAGCGTGCTGTATCGACTGTCTCCCAAAACTGCTGCTGCGAGCGCTGAGGCGAAAGCGGGCGGTCGATTAATGTCTTCCGTGAATGCTGGAGTTGGTTGATGCGATATTCGCGCGGCGTTAGCCAACAGATTTTTCACTTCCGCAACGCTCGCGTCAGCCGCGAACCACGCGTCTGAAACACGTGACGGAAAAGTGTTGACGTTCTGAATTACAAGAAGACTGACATCACGGGCCAGCGGGACATAACTGTCGGTGTGTAGCTCCGCAGGTTCCCGATTGGTCTTGATGGTAAATGGACTCAACGCACTCAAGCCTTCAGCCGCGCACTCGCGACTCCGTAAGTACGGCACGGGCTGGTTAAAAATGTTTTCGGAGTCCTCAGTTCGGCCTCCGCAGGTTGACGTGTAGAGAGCATTAATCGGTTCACCGGCGTAGGTAGCAATCAATCCGCGAGTCTCATCAACTGCACGCGTAGACAACGGATTCTCTGAAGTCAGGCCGCGATAAACCTGCGAGCGAGTTGTTGGTAGAACATCAAAACCTTCCGCAATGAATTGACCGCGATTCTTTAAGGCATAGGTCCGGGCGGCAATGGCCTGGGCCTTCAATGCTTCAATGGCTGGATATCCGCCCGGCGATAATTCATTCGCGACAACACCTCGAACATAATCTTCGAGGCCCAATTCATTCACTACCGTTAACGAGCCACGCAAGTTCGTGAAGACCTCAATCCGACCACGATAGGGTCGATCGTTGTAACGGACCGGAGCATCCTTTTCGTCGTCAGATGCCAGCGACACAGGTGCGCTGGAACTAAACAGATGACCGTTGGTTGCTGATGCGCCGACGACTTCACGTGAGGGAAGACTTATCCGCGAAGCGAGACGCACTGAACTGTTGCTGGTTTTTTCGCTCACCCTCTCATTCTGTCGCGATGATGGACCTAAGACAGCCGCATCGTAGCCAGCGGCCTCGAGTGTTTCACTAATCTGTTCGGCTTCTTCTCGAGGTTTGGAAGAAATCAACACACCCCATGTCTTCGTTTCAATATCTAAGATGACTTGCGGGTCCTCACTTGTGATTTTCTTGATCTCTTTTTCGGTTTGTTCCGCTTCGTCACGAGTGGTCGCACCGGCAACGATGACCCGGTAGAGATCTTCCGCGGACTGTTGAGGAATGGGCGACAACATATGAGGCTCAACTCGTACCCGTGACGTGTCCAGCGCAACCAAAGTGTTTCCGCCTCCACTAGCATTCATGAGCCGGCCAGTCGTAGAGATGACTGCCGATCGTGCATTCGTATTCAAAGCAACTCGAATCTTTGGCTCAGGCCCAGTTATGCTGCTGATCGTTGGAGTTGGTATGACTGAAGAAGAGGTTGCGGCGACGGGCCACACGGATTCAACTCTTCTGGGGCGACTACCCTCCGAAGAGCCTTGTTGCGCGAACACAAGTGAAGAAAAGAGTGATTGAGTGAGTAGAACGGTAATGACTCGCCGCGTCAGGGGACTGAGCATAATTGTACGTCCTTGACGGCCTCAGTATCAGGGAGGGCATTGCCGCAAGGGAATAGTACTACAACATTGCCAATTTCCGATTGCCGATTACCTATTTGCTCCTGGTGGGTTTGGTCTGTGTAGTCCCCTAAGGTCCGACCACCCTGCGACAAATCGGCAATCGTCAATCGAAAATTGGCAATGACTTAGAGGCCCGCTCTATGGTATAGACGGGTCATACCCCCGCAGTGGAATCGTGCGATGCCGACTCAACGTCGGCTCATCTGTCATTTGATGGAGGAGCATCTCTTTGGGGACTTCTACCGTTTATAGCCGGTCGTTTCTCGCACTCGCAGCGCTAATACTCGGCCTGATAGCCGCGAGTTGTTTGCCTAAACCCCCCTCTGAATCAGGGGACATATCAATCACTCTGTATGGGTTTTCGATAATGAAAGAGTCGCTTGAGAAAGCCATCTTTCCAGGGTTCCAGGCGAAGTGGAAGCGAGAACACAATCAAGAGGTGCGATTTACCTCTTCCTTTGCCGGGTCAGAAACTGTGACGAATCAGATACTTCAAGGAGTGCAAGCGGACCTCGCGATCCTCTCGATCGATCGAGATGCGCAGCGGTTAAAGGACAAGGGCTTTGTGACACAGGATTGGCATGCGTTGCCTTACCGAGGCATAGTCAACAAAACACCCTTCGTTATTCTGGTGCGGAAGGGCAATCCAAAAGGTATTCAGGACTTCCCAGATCTGGCTAAACCCGGTGTTCGCGTCATTCACCCGGATCCCGTTAGTTCAGGTGGAGCACAGTGGTCCATCCTTGCCATTTATGGTTCCGAGTTAATGAAATCCGAAAAGGAGAATGGCGAGAAAGACGAAGCGCGGGCTTTGCAAGGACTCCAGGCAATCTGGCGCAACGTAATTTCCACTCCAGGATCCGCACGAGAAGCGAGAACTCAATTCGAAACAGGTTTCGGTGACGCATTGATCACTTATGAACTCGAAGGTCTCTCGATGAAGGCTGCGGGCAGCAACGTTGAGATTGTGATTCCGAAAGCAACAATCTTCAGTGAACATCCCGCGGTCATCATCGACAAAAATGTTTCAGTGAACAGACGAGAAGCGGTAGAGGCTTTTCATAAATACCTCTGGAGCGATGAGGCACAACAAGCGTTTGTAAAATATCACTTTCGATCAGTGACGAATGAGGCCTACAACAACGCTAATCAGGAACTAGCAAAGATCGAAATGCCGTTTACCATCGATTACTTTGGCGGCTGGGACAAGGCCTACCCAGAAGTGATTGAAAAAGTATTTCGTGACCGAGTGCAGAAGAGGTGAAGCCATTGCCGATTTCCGATTGCCAATTGCCGATTTCTGCAGGCTACGGTTAATTCGGAATCTCTGTAAATCTGCAATTGGCAATCGGAAATCGGAATTGAGTTAATGTCTACAGTTGCTCCAACAATGCGACACGTTCGAGGGTTCGACGTTGTACGGCCGCTTAGCATCGGCATGCTCGTTTTCATGATGCTGCCGCTGGTGTTTCTGCCACTCTTATCGATCTTCATCTTTGGAACGAGCAACGGATTGGACAAATTCTGGGCTGCCTTAACAGCACCCGAGGCGATCTTCGCACTGAAGCTTTCAATGGCCACCAGTTTCTGGGCCACGATGTTCAATGTTCTATTTGGATTATTTGCCGCTTACGTTCTTTCCCGTTACAACTTTTGGGGACGGAACGCACTCATCGTCACGATTTCTTTACCAACCGCAATTCCGACTGCAGTTGCCGGTTTCGCTCTCTTGCTGTTATGGGGACCTTACGGAACGCTCGGGCGTTTCTTGGCGCCACAGGGTATCCAGGTTATGTTCACCGCCGGCGCTATCATTCTCGCAAATGTTTTTGTCACGTTCCCGCTCGCCTTCGGTGTCATAAAACCGGTCTTTGACACTATGAGTCGTTCGCTGGAGGAAGCTTCGGCAACAATCGGTGCTACGCGTTGGCAGACTTTCTGGCATGTCACTTTGCCATCGCTTCGAGGTGCCATCGTTTCCGGTGCCCTATTAACGTTTGCCAGAGCGGTCGGTGAATTTGGATCGACAATTCTCGTCTCAGGCAACCTGGCGGGCCACACTCAAACCGCACCGTTGTATATTTTTGCAAAGTTTAACGAAGGGCAAATAGAAGCCGCGAACGCAATTGCCATCGTTTTGGCACTCTTTTCATTTTTGATTTTCAGCGTGTTGTTCTTCGCCCGCGACTGGCTGGATGTAGACTGAGGAAGACACTTTGAAAGCGAAAGAAAAGCTTATCGAAGAACACAAAGTTCCAGTGCCACCACCAACTGCGTCGCAGAAAGCTACGAGTGTGGTTGGGGTCAGCAAGCGATTTGGGAAAACGAGTGTGTTGGAAGATATCACCTTCGATGTTGCTGAAGGCGAAGCTCTAGTGTTGCTCGGTGCGTCCGGAAGTGGAAAGACTACGATCCTTCGCATCATCGCCGGACTTGAACAACCCTACACGGGAAAAGTGATTCTGCACGGACGTGATGTGACCGAACTACCGGCGCGCGAACGCGGCGTTGGAGTAATCTTTCAATCGTACGCTCTGTTTCCAAAAATGACGGTTGAAAAGAACATCGGGTACGGATTGCGAATTCGCAAGAGGAAGCGCAAAGAGATTCGCCAGACAGTCAATGAACTCTTAACTCTGGTTCAATTGGAAGAACACCGGAAGAAGTATCCATCACAACTGTCGGGTGGTCAGCAACAGCGAGTAGCCATCGCGAGAACCCTGGCGTACAACCCCGAGGTGTTGCTGTTTGATGAACCGTTTGGCGCGCTTGATACTCAGACGCGTCATCATTTGCGACGAGAAATCCGAGCGTTACTTCGGAAGGTTAACGTGCCGGCAATCTTCATTACTCACGATCAGGAAGAAGCCCTGGAACTGGGCGATCGCGTTGCTGTACTTAACAAGGGACACCTTGAACAGATCGGGACTCCGTACGAAATCTATAATCGACCGGCAACTGAGTACGTTGCGACCTTCCTGGGCGCAGCAAATATTCTCGAAGCCGTTGTGCGCAAGTCAGCTTTGGAGTTTGGGAAAACACGCATTGCCGCCAATTTGGATCCTGAAACGTTTAAGGATGGAACCTGTGTAAAGATCGTTTTTCGTCCTGAAGACGTATCCCTGAGCAAAACCGAATTCGTCAAACCGGGTCATCACAAGATCTCCGCTGCCGTCGTGGAGGAGATAAGTTTTGTCGGCGCGTATGAGAGAGTTCGGCTGCGCCTCGAGAAGAATGGTCGTGAGGAGTGTACAACCGATGACCAATTCTTCTTAACAACCGATACCCCTGAAAGTCAGTCCTTTAAATCGATCGTCGCCACGCACCCCAAGTCTGAGGCAAGCGCCATGAAGCTGCGCGTTGGAGAGCGTGTAGTTGTGGCTATTACTTCTTTCACCGTTTTGCCCTCAAGCGCAATCAAGTAAGAACTTAATTCGAGAACATGCCGAACGGTTCCTGTCTCGAATGGATATGACTATATGAAGGCCGTGAAACCAGCATTAGCTCTTTTTGTACTTTTCATCCTGGGTGGCGTGGTTTGTGCCCAAACAACTCCTTCGCATCACGACACGCAAAACTGGAATGATGTTTTCTTAATAGTGCCGCTCTCGAAGCAGGTTGATTTTGTAATGCAAGGTACGTTGCGTAACGGGAGAAATCTCCATCGACCTGTGGACGAACGTCTAGGCATCGGATTTTCATTCAAGCTCGGCAAATACCTAACGGTGGTTCCAAACTATTTGTATATTGGGATGCAGCCCTTTGAAGGCCGGCGAGTGTTTGAAGATCGACTCTCAGTTCCTGCCACTGTTCGAGTGCCGGTAGGCCGGTTTGTATTTTCTGATAGGAATTTGTTCGAACGACGCTTTCGACGGCCGGGAATAAGTTCTACGCGTTATCGCAACCGTTTACAGGTTGAACATCCGATTGGGCCACCTAAACAGAAGCTTTCGTTATTTGTTTCGGACGAGGTGTTTTACGACTGGTCATTCAATGCATGGGTTAGAAATCGGGCAGCAGTTGGTTTGAGCAAAGTGGTTAATAAACACTTGACACTTGATTTGTATTACCTCCGACAAAACGATTCGCACAGTGTGCCGGGAGATCTGCATGTCATCGGATCGACTTGGAGGTTTAAGTTGTGAGAGGCGGAAATATATAGGACCTATATGACTTATTGGACCTATTTAGCTGCCAGTGAACTTACTGCCAGACTATGAAATTCTCGTCGTACGGCATTAATGTTCGCGAATGGTAATTGTCGCGCGTGAGTTCGATTGGTGAGCAGAATGAACACTCGGTCGTTTTGTGAGTCGATCCAGACGCTGGTGCCAGTGAAGCCGTTATGACCGAAGCTGTCTGGAGGCAGATCAGGGCCAGCGGTCGATTCCTTTGACATTGCGAGTTGCCATCCGAGTGATCTTGCCTCTTCCAATCCGGGAGTCATGTTGGTCCGAAAATGTGTGCATGTCTCGGGCTTTAGTAGCGCGCTATGAGCTGCAAGAAATTGATTCGACAAAACCAGAACGTCGGCGGCCGTTGAAAATAATCCTGCGTGTCCCGCTGCGCCGCCCAGAAAATAGGCATTTCCATCGTGGACCTCGCCCCAGATCACGCGCTGTCGTGAATTCGAATAAATCCCCGCGCCGGTTTCTTCGCACATGTTCCGTTCATAAGTGTTTCCGGTCTCGCATGCAGCGATGCCCGTTTGTAACGCCAATTCAGGATTAAAAAATGTGTGTTCCAGTTCTAGCGGTTGGATGATTTCGTCCTGTGCGAGAGTGGCGAGTCTCTGACCGGTCATTCGCTCGAGGAGAAAACCGAGAGCAATGAACCCCAGATCGCTATATACCACTCTCGTTCCTGGATGGTATTCAAGATCAAGATTGGCAATCGCACCAACTGCCCGATCGGGTTCATCGTTAGCTAGCAGATAAATTGGACGCCATGCAGGAAGACCGGAGGTGTGAGTTAGCAACTCCCGCACAGTAATCATCTGCTTGTCTGTGCGTTCGAACTCCGGCAGGTAATGAGAAACAGAACTGTCGAGGGTCAATTCGCCAAGTTCAATTCTGCGTGCGCAAAGCATGCCGGTAATCAGCGGTTTTGTAAGAGAAGCGAGGTCGTAGACGGTGTCGATCTTATTTGCGATTCGGTATGGCTCGAGCACTGAATGACCGAGCGCGTCGGTGAAAACGATCTTGCCACGCTGTGCAACCAGATAGACAGCCGAAGGGAAATCACCGGCCGAAATGTGTTCTGACAGAAGAGCGGAGAGTTGTTGGCTGGAAGACATTTCAGATTTAAGATTTCAGATTTCAGATTTGTTAATGGTCAGTATTGAGTATAGGTCCAATAGGTCGAATAGGTCCTATATCACTGGCCATTGAAAATCTTAAATCTGAAATCCTCAATCTGAAATCACTCCAGATACTTCCGGGTGTTCCGCGTGTTCGCGTATACGATCGAGTGTCCGTAACGCAAGACTCAATGCGTTCCTTCCCTCCGAGCCTGAGACTGCAGGAGGTTTCCCCTCTCCCACAGCTTCGAGAAACGAAACAATCTCTGCACGTAGAGGTTCAATGTCGATCACATCAAGGTGTTTGATGTGAACGCCGGGCCAGTTACCAGTCGCGGTGGGCGGTGCGAGACTGCTAACAGACGCACGCCTGGTCGTGTAATCCACAGCGACATAGTCATGTGGCTGAAAGAAGCGCATCTTTCTGATCTTCTCCGTTCCCACGCGCGAGGCAGTAATGTTTGCAACTGCCCCGGATGAAAACTCAAGACGCGCGTTCGCTGCATCTACCTTGGAGGTGAGAATTGGTATCCCCACCGCGTGGATATTTGTCACCTCCACCTCTTCGCCCACCAGCCACTGAACAATATCGAGATCATGAATCATTAAATCCAACACGACATCGATGTCGAGTGATCTGGCAGTGAACTCGCCAACTCTGTGTATTTCAAAGTAGACAGGTTTTCGTACGTGAGGTCGAAGCGCAACCATTGCCGGATTGAACCGTTCGAGATGACCAACCTGGAGAACTGACTTGCCAGACGCAGCGGCACTAATCATCTGATCGGCTTCGTCGAGCGTACGTGCGATCGGTTTCTCAACGAGCACATGGACGCCCGATTCCAGGAGGCCACAGGCGATTTCGCAATGAACCTCAGTGGGCACCGCCAGGCTTACCGCATCAACCTTCCCGACAACATCATGCCAGTCCGTCAAACACTCGACGTGCCGTTCTTCACCGACTGATTTGGCGGTTTGTTCATTCAAGTCAACAACGCACACAAACTCTGAGAAACCCTCGGCAGCAAGAGCGGCATGCAAGCGTGCGTGTTGTCGTCCTAAACTTCCGACTCCGATGACTGCTGTACGAATTGGCATGGATCTTTACTAAAGGTATAGGACGGATATGACCTATTCGACCTATAATCACTGCGATCATTAACTACTAGCTTCTGGTCACGGAATATACTTGCATCCTTCAACGCTTGCCAAGCGACTCCAATTTTTCATTTCCATAGTCTTTCTCGCTTTCTACTTCTTCGGTCTCGGTCATCTCCCACTCGTTGGTCCAGACGAACCACGCTACGCACAAGTTGCTCGCGAGATGTTCTTGCGCGGTGATTGGATTAGTCCCACGCTTGGCGGACACAGCTGGTTCGAGAAACCAGCATTGCTCTACTGGTTGATGATTCCTGCATACAAAGCATTTGGAGTGCATGAATGGACGGCGCGTCTTGGACCAGCACTTTGCGGCGTCTTAACGATTGTAGGAATTTGGTGGCTGGCTCGCGAGATTGAGCGCACGTCAAAGAACAGAAGCCTGTCAGAATGGAGTCTCTTGCTCACGAGTTCGTGTTTGGGGCTCATTGTGTTTTCTCGCGGAGTTAGCTTCGACATAGTGGTGACTGCCACGCTCACCTGGGCCTTTTGCTTTTTTCTTCGATCACAACTCACAGCCGAAAGTTCTAAACAGAACCAGTTACTCTTTGGCTTCTATGTTTTGGTCGGGCTTTCGGTACTAGCCAAAGGTTTGGTAGGGATAGTCGTTCCCGCAGGTGTGATTACTCTCTACTTTTTAATGCGAAGAGAGTGGCCAGCTCGAAAGCTCAGGTTGAGTCTGATCTGGGGAGTACCTGTGAGCCTGGTGGTTTCAGCAGTTTGGTATGGCCCGGTTATTTACAGACATGGATGGCAATTCATCGACGAGTTCTTTGTACAGCACCACTTCGCGCGATATCTATCCAACAAATACCATCACCCCCAACCGTTCTACTTTTACCCTGTAATCCTTCTGATGTTAACAGTGCCCTGGACACCGTTTTTGATTCAAGCGCTCTTTTTGATAAAGAAATGGAACTGGCGGGGTCAGGATGCCGCGGCACGATCTCGAGTCTTTTTAATGTCATGGATCGTGTTCCCAATTGTGTTCTTCTCGTTTTCCGGATCGAAGTTGCCTGGCTACATTCTTCCGGTCCTACCTCCTGCGCTGCTGCTGTTGAGCACAAGCATCATTCAACGTGAAAGCGGGAATCATTCGCGTTGGCCCTGGATAACCCTGGGTGTAGTTTGCATGGCGATGGGAGTTGCTGGCGCAGTTTATGGCGTACGGGTAGAACATCTATCCATATCCTGTGTTCTGTTTTCTTCTGTACCGTTTACCGTGGCAGGACTTTTCGCGGTCGTTTGGAATCGAAGTCCATCCTACTTGCTCCTAACCATAGCGGGCACATTGGTGCTGGCATTGGTCATCATACTGAATTGTGCTGCCGGCATTGTTTCAGCGCGAGAATCAACCAGAGATTTGCTGGCTTTGGCGGATGCCCGCGGCTATACAAACCTTCCAGTGCTCGCAATGCATGGAGATGATCGCTCGGCTCAGTTTTATGCGACGGGACGTGTGCTGTATGGGAATGAAGGCGAAGTTATCTCTCTTGATGAAGCGCCGGCAATAGTCGATTCAGTTCGTAAACGGAAGGAAAGAATTCTGGCGTTTATTCCGGCCGAGAATACTAACTTGTTCAGAGGAAAGCCCGGAATTGAAGTGATCGGTAGTAATGGAAAACTTGCTTTGTTGTGTCTGTACTAGCGGGATCTCAACGCAAATACTTATCAAAGAAGTCGATCACGATCCGGTCGTAGGCCTCGCCCTGTTCTCCTGTGGCCGAAGGCAGGTTTAGACCACTCAGCGGCAAGTCGGTCCTGATATCAACATTCGCTCCATTCGGAAAACAGTCTTTTAGCGATGTGGTTGATGCGATCAAGTAACCGGCATCAGCGCCCGATAAGAGCATGATTCGCTGTTCTCTTAACGATGCCGCAATGTCACAGGCAATGGTGGGCTTGTACGCTCCCAACATGTAGACCCTTGTTGCGCTGGCTGCGAGTGATTTGAGCAGCTGGCTGTCGAAGCCCGTACAGTTGGTCACAGTCGCGTCAACGAGTTCTGTTGATGATTTGGGAATAGAGTCGAGGGCCAGGACTTTGATCTGATTCTCATGCTGCGCTGCTTTCAAGGCCGCGTATGCCCCCAACTCCACACCGTAAACTCCGAACCGATCGCCAACGAGCTTCGACTTTCCCTCTGATTTGAGGCCACGCAGGAAATCGAGCGCCGCCAGAAGATCATCATCCTCTCTGCCTGACAATGAACTCCACCTCACGAGTGGGTTTAGACCATGTCCGCGCATATCCGGCCATAAAATCGTGAAGCTTGTAGTCTCGTTAATCTTTACACCTAGATTAAACGAGTACGATCGATCGGCTCCGTAACGATGCAATAAGACAACTGCTGGTGCACCTGCCGCGCCCTTTAACAGCCAGCCGCGTGCCCGAGTGCCGTCGCGATTGGTCCAAGTCTCGTCTGTTACCTTCAAAGCCGGGCTGCTTATTTGTGAGAACGATTGCGGAGTTACAAGGTAAGCGCTTTTTGCAGGCCTCGAAATGCAGTAGACGACGAACGACAGTGCAACCAATGCTGCCACCAGGATCACGAGCACTATAGGCAAAAGAGATCTGAGGAGTCGCTTGCCGAGTTTTCTTTTCGGTGGCATTAGAGTCGTTGGTTGAACTGAGTTCGTGTCAGCTTAGGTTTTTATGGGCCGACACCTTTTGAGTCGCTTCATAATAGTCTTCTGGCGTGTTGATGTTAACAAAAAAGTTCTCTGAGTGTTCGAGATGTTCGAGCTCAGAGAATGAGACCCATCGCGTGTGAACCACCTCAATTAGATCGAGTGGTCTACGGCGACCCGCCCCGATCAGTTCTACTGCTTTCTGTAAACATGGATTGACACGGTAAAGGGCGCATAACGGTTGAGGTCGGCCATCAGCTTGAATTGGAACAACGGCATCGTGATTGTTTCTCAAGCTAATGAGTAGCAGGAGGAGTTGGGAAGTTATGAAGGGTAAATCACAAGCAGTGACTATGGCCCATTCGGAAGTGCAGGCAGCTAATGCTCCATGAATGCCACCGAGGGCTCCCCAATGTGGGTAGATATCAGAAACTACGTCGCGATCATCGTTGCGAGGCAAACCAACGATGCGTACACGGGACACAACCTTGCCCAGCGTGTTCTGGATACGTTGTAATAAAGGTTCGTTTTCCAGCAGGAGTTGGGATTTGTCGGTACCCATGCGGCGCGATGCACCGCCGGCGAGGATGAACGCTTCGATGTCATGCATAACAACTCGTCGCTGGACGATCCTGTCTCCCACCAAGGCCAAGTTACCATGCTCTCGAACTGTTAACAAAGATTGGCCTTGAATCTGATCGAGGCATAACCTTGACCGATTTCTTTAGCGAAGTTTATAGTCGCAGAGTGTCGCAACGCACTCTTTGTGCATCTCAATGAGACGTTAAGTGATATAGACATTCTGTAGTAGGTTTGAGGTAGTTCTTAATGAATAGACTGGCCCCGGTCCTGGCGATTTTTTTGGCTCTAGTCCTGTGTCCTTCTCTGAAGGCTCAGAAGGTTACAGCTCCAATTAATAACGGCCCTGCATTGTTTCCGCTGGAAGATCTCCGTCCCGGCATGAAAGGCACGGCAAAGACAGTCTTTAGTGGTACTCAACCGGAAGACTTTGGTGTAGAGATTCTTGGAGTTTTGCCGGGATTTCCTGGTCCGAGACAGACGGCCATCATCGCTCGGTTAACTGGGGAAAAGGCCGAAAGGACGGGCGTATTTGGCGGCATGTCTGGTTCGCCGGTATTTATCGACGGCAAACTGGTCGGAGCCATCGCCTTCAGCTTTCCTTTTTCGAAGGAACCGATTGCTGGTATCACGCCAATCAAGCAGATGATCGATCTATTCAACAAGGGATCCGAAAACCAGAACGACAAACCGAAGGAGCCGCGCGTAGTTTCCTTCTCGCAGCTAGCCGCAACCGATTGGAAACCCAATTTGCCGAAACCTGCAGTTTCTTCAGTGTCTCTGTTCGCACCCGTTGCTGCCGATTCGCCGTTATTACCGCTGTTAGGTCAACAAATGACTCCGATAGCAACTCCTCTTGTTTTCAGTGGTCTCAGCCAGGAAGCGCTGGCGATGTTTTCGCCTCAACTTATCGCCAGTGGTCTTTTGCCAGTTTCGGGAGCCGGCGGTACGGCGCCGATTACACCGCTGGCGCCGCACAACAACAACACGTTTCCGTTTGGAAGTTCAATAAGTGTGCAACTAGTGCGTGGTGACTACTCGCTCGCGGCAGCGGGTACTGTAACCCTGCGTGATGGAGATCGGATTTATGCGTTCGGTCATCCATTCCTTAGTCTCGGCTCGTCTGACATGCCAATGTCAGAATGCTCAGTTGTTACGGTAATTCCCAACGTAAACAGTTCATTCAAACTAGCAGTACCTGGTCAGATGGTTGGTTCAATTTCACAAGATCGCGCTTCGGGGGTCTTCGGACTCCTCGGGCAGTCACCGAAAATGATTCCCGTTAAGATTAATCTGCATACCAGTCGCGATCGCACAGACACGTACTCTTACGAGATTGCCAACGACAGCTTTTTGACGCCTTTACTTTTGAACATCACCGTATTCAATACGATCACCTCGAGTGAGCGCGCACTTGGCGACTCGACGATTTCACTAAAGGGAGAGATCAAGGTCAAGGGGCAGGACACGATTCAGATCGATCGCCGATTTTCAGCAAACAACTCTGCGATTATGGCAGCTGGTTCAGTAGCCGCACCGGTCGGCTCACTCCTGACCAGCGGTTTTGACGATGTTCAGCTTGACGGAATCACTCTGGAGATTTCGTCGTCAGATTCAAAGTATGCGGGAACATTGGAGCGCGTCGCGGTCGACCGAACTGAAGTCCATCGCGGCGAGAAGATCGAGGTACAGGCTTACGTTAGAACCGAATCGGGAAGGCAGTTTGTGCAGCGAATTCCGGTTCAGATTCCTGAGGATGCGGCACCCGGACAGCTCTTAGTATTCGTTGGTGATGGTGGTGCATTGCAGGAAGGATCACCAGCCAAGAGTTTTGTACCAAGAGATCTGGGTCAATTGGTGCGGGCAATTAATACTGTGAAGAAGAGTGACCGGCTCTACGTAAAACTCTTTCGTATTACGAACGGCGCGGTCATAGGCACGAATGAACTGCCTAGTTTGCCTCCCTCGGTAGTTGCTACGCTGAATAGCGAGAGGACCGCGGGTGGCTACACGCCAACAGTACTTTCTCCCGTTTATGAAATGGAGTTACCGCCTGCTGAGTTTGTAATATCCGGGCAGCAGCTGATTGCGATCGATGTGGTGCCGTGATCCGCATAATAGGTCCTATAGGACGTATAGGACCTATTGCTTCTTCCCTACGCTTTTACTTCCCAACACTAGCTAGTGCGTTGGCTCGTTCCCTGAATGCTCCTGAGAGTTGCTCAACCTCTTCGGCAGAATAATTGGCCGCACGGAATGCATCCTTTAACTGATCATCGCTAAGGCGGCTCAGCAACTCACTTAACCAGTGCGCATCGGAGACAGTTAGACCCTCAAAGAGCTTCTTGTTCTTGCCACCGTAATTAAAATTAATAACGTCTCCCTTCACTTTTTCAATGAAGGTCGCTTTCACATAGTCGGATGGCTTGTTCCTACTTCGAGAGATTACCCCGCCAGTCTTTCCAAATGAACCTCCGAGGTCACTGATGATGTAACGCAAAGGAGCATTGGGATCGTCTCTCGTTGCAAGGATCTGGTTGTTGTCGTCTTTCATGTCCCAGTTGTTAATCATCAGCATCAGAATCTTTAAGCCACGAAACTCGGGAGAATTTTTGAAGGGATTGTTTTCCCAACTCCAGGTTTCGACGCGCTTAACATCGGCAGGACGTGCTTCAAGTCGCACATTATCGAAGTCGCCTTTCCCTTCGATCTTAAGGTGCGGGACGAGATACGCGATTTCAGTCTCATAGCCAAGTGCCCACAGGATCCGGTTCGCCGCCGTATCTGGTTGAGCTTCCTTTCCAATCTTCGCGATCCATTCATTGCCGGCGCCATCTTTGACGCGATACTTGGTCGAATAACCGCCAGGTTTTTGCTCGATAAAAGTTACTCGACTTAGATTCGGTTTCATCGAATCACCACCGGCGCCGAGTATTAGGTTTCGAGTTTGAATGTCTGTCGGATCTTTCCACAGAACGGGGGTGCCCGTATAAGTCTTCTTCTCCTTCTTGTCTTTCTTGTCTTTGTCAGATTGAGATAGTCCTGCGGCCGGAAGAGCGAGCACAATTAGCATCGACCACAGCAGCCACACTCTAGTCTTGTTCCTAACCATAATTTTCTCCGCCGTGTTGGTTTCTAATACAGAAGATCGCTGGCACGTCTGCTAAACGAGCAGACTTGCGTTCGTTGATGTACACGCTGAACTTCACTGCAACACCGATACCGTCACATATAAACGCGAAAAGCCAGCACCTTTCGGCGCTGGCTTTATATTACCCCGATTGTTGAACGCTATGGTTTAGGTGGAGTCGCTCCCTGTGGACAAGACCACAATTCGATCTGCATTGAGTCGCGTGCGCCGCCAACCAGAGTGACGATTCGATGAGCGTCAATCCCGCGTGAGTTTACGAGATAGTCAATGATTTGCGCGGTATGTCTCTGCGCGTTTGCTGACTTACCGGCACGGCCAGGATAGATAACGACATATGCTGTCGAAGTGGGGTCGTTCTGAATTTCGACGGCATAATTATCGAGGCGCGCCTTCTCGTCGTTTCTGGAGATCTCGGGAAACTCATCAAACTTCCTACACTTCGCGGATGGAAGTGGCACTGAAGCGGAGCAGTTTGCTGAGCAATCGATCGTATAGCCGCCCATCGATAGCATGGCCTTTACTGTCTGACCCGCGAGACCGGTAGTATCAACTCTAATCGAACTCGTACCCTGGCCTTCGACAATCGTGCCCGCGGAAACTGTCCAGTTATAAACCGGCGGTACAGGTGGATTACCACCAGATACTCGAGCACTGAAAGTGAGTGGTTGGTCGAGACCGATGTTGGTAGGGCAGCTGATCTCTACGACGGGACAACTTGGCTGAATGACGGGCGGGCACGTCTTTACCGCCACGGTTGTTGAAGTAAAAGCCTCGCACTCGCCGTCCGTGTTGCCAGTCTCAATTTTAATGGCGGCTTTGTAAATTCCTGGCGTCACACCCGTCAAATCCCAGGTCACTGCGGGACCATCACCCGATATGCGGCCCCCAGTCGTTGTCCAATGATATTTAATTGGGTTTCCATCCGGTGAGGCAGCGCGGGCGTTCAATTGAACAGCTGCGTTGCCGGCGCATTCGCTGACGATAGTTGCGTCTGAGGATAAGACCAGTGTCGGCGGTGCGTACGCCCCAATGTATTTGACCTTCTTCTGAGCTGAGGCAGAAGCGGGAATTAGAAAAACAGCCACCAAAGCGATTGGTAGCAGCAAGGCGGTTAGGGGCTGCTGGCTTTTAGACATTTCTACTCCTCAATTCAAGGCCCCATCCACGACATTGACGGTCCGAAAGAGTCGTATGGGGGAAGACGGGTTGATAAAGAAATAGAGGCAATGGTTCAAAGGTTCCATAAGGCTAGCAGATAGACCCCCAGTTGCCTAGATTTTTGCGTAAAGGAGTTGGCGAGAGGGCGAGAGGGCGAGAGGGTGAGAGCGGGAGAGGGAGAGCGGGCGAATTGGCACATTCTCCACACGCCCATTCACCCACTCGCCCTCTCGCCCTCTCGCCCTCTCACCCTCTCACCCACTCGCCCTTTCACCCGCTGGCCCTCTCACCAACTCTCCCACTCGTTGAACCCCGGTTTGACTCCCACGACGGTTTCGCGTTTCATAAAGACGAACGTCAAATCCACTCGATGAAAAAGGCGCCGGTCATTCTTGTGCTGTCGGTTTTGTTAGTTCTGTCTGCGTGCAGCCGCGGGCGAACGTCGAATTCGAATAACTCGAACCAGTCATCAACGGCGAACGGTGTAAATCCTGATCCAACTCAGGCGCGTTCGTTCCTCGAAAAGGGGAAACTCCTTTATCGCGACGATAAAGATTCCGAAGCTGCGGAGGCATTCAAACAGGCGCTTGAGCACGACCCTACATTGGCGGAAGCCCATTTTCGTCTGGGACTAGCATATGAAGCCTTGACTAAGGCCGATGAGGCTGAAAATGAATATAAGAAGGCAGTCGAGAATTACAAAAAGTATTTTGGAAATAACGAGGACAACGAAAAGGATGCGGAGGCCCATTACAATCTGGGTCAGACCTATGCTGCTCTTCACCAATACAGCGACGCCATTCGAGAGTATAAGCAAGCCACCAAGATTCGGTCAGACGACGCCGACATTTATTACGATCTAGGCATGGCGCACACGAAGTTGGCTCAGTACACGGAGGCCGCAAACGCATTTTCGAAATCTTTGGAGATCGATCCCGAGAACTATCGAGCCCAGGACGCTCTGGACGAGGCTCGTGAAGGAGTCAAGCGAATCCAGGCAGGCAAAAAGCATCAGGAAGATTTACTTAAGAAGGAAAAGGAAGACGAGTTGAAGAAAGCAGGCGAAGGTTTACCTGCCCCGCATTCTACCAAGCCTCCACCACCGTCAAAAGGATTGAAAGGTTAAGACAGTCAGCAATGGCCACTTACACACCACCGCCATATTTTCCGCAAGGTTCCCTCGCGCCGCCAGATCGGAAGCGGTATCGCAAGTTTAAGTTGATTATCGCACTCGTCTGCGTGATCTTGTTCTTAGTGTTAGGAGTCGCATCAGTGGCCGTTTGGTATTTAGTGAGATCGATCTTTTAGGTATGGCTACAGCCATCGTCGAGTTCTTGCCTGATAGCCCAGGTACTCATCGCCGAAGACTTCCGTAAGTTTCCCTTCCTCGACGGGAATAACCACCCGATTAACGTAAGCAACAACTAGCGGTAGCAATAGAAGTGGCCAAATTTGTCGGAGGATCATTGCCTCTCCGACATATGCGACCACAAGACCTACATACATAGGATTTCGCGTGAAACGATACGGTCCCCAGGTAACGAACCGAGACGATATTTCGCCTGGAACTGTTGTAGTGCGCGCCTTTCGAAAGGTTAGCCAACCCCAACCCGCTATAGCTGCGCCAACCGCAAATACGGTGGCGCCGGCGGTACCTAGACGCGGAACTCTCTTGATAAAGAAATGCGGACCAGTTGCGTAATCGATAGCGGCGCCCGCCAAGTACGTTAGGATGAAGACCCATGGAACGGGAATCCGCAGAAGAAACTGGAAGGAATTCTTTTTGGTGGACTGGTCGTTAGGCATCGTTGCTCCTATGAGCGATTCGACCCCGAATATCTCAAAATTACGCACAGTTTGCACTGGTAGTGTCCTAATCTGAAAATTGGAATCAGGCTTTTGGCACGTTGCTTGTCCCGCGAGTAGAATATCATCGGCTGGTAGGGACAAGATATCGACGGTCTTTGGGCCGAGCGGGTATGTGCTTAGGATGCAGTCTCGCCAGTCGTTAGGCAGTCGTGGCACCGATTGTCTTGGTACGTCATGGATTGGAATATCCAAGGCGAGTCACGTCACGATCAAGGGCGTTACTGGAAATGGTGACGCCTTTTTAATAACTTCCAAATAAAACTTTGAGAACAATTTGTCTCAACCGGAGATTAAATGATATACGACCCTGTGAGCGGCAATCTGTGTCGTGGACGAAGGGGTCTACGGCCTAAAACGCTCGGCGGGAAGTTGTGGGAGGCTTCCCGCTTTTGATTGTGAACGTCATTCAGAAGGCTAGCTACGGCTGGCCTTTTGGTTTTTGGATTCCCTTACATAAGCGAGCGGCCAACCTAAACAATCTGGCTCCCGTTTATCCTGAATCGCTTCCAGCCACTCTTTCTCGCCGCAAACTAGGACAGTTGCGCCGCGTAGCTCATAAAATCGGGTAGTGTCCCGTCTGCTTGACACAGTTCGCACGCAACCGTATAGTCTGCCGTTTCGGACAAGCGGTCTGAAGCAAACAAAGCAACGTCCAGTTGGTTCTGTCGGTGTGGAGGCGTTGCGTCGGCTAGTAAAACTGCCGGTTGACAAATATTGTGGCGTAAATGGCATGCGTCGCGGTTGGTTTTTTCGTCCGTTCCCACGCATCGCCCGCGCAGGAGTTAACTCCTTCTCGTCCAGACATGCGACGCCACAGAAAAGTTTTGGCTCAAGGGAAGCCACGATCCGCACCCGCCCGATAGCGAATTCAGAACGTCCCTAAATCAAAGTTTTAACAGGGCAGCGGCCTGCGCTGACTGCCGGACTGGTTCCGGAAAGAGGCAGGCACGAGCCCTTTTGCGCGCTAAATGCGCCGAGTGATAAGAGGAAAACAGTGCCGACCATAAATCAACTTGTCCGCAAAGGCCGTCAGCAGGTTAAGTACAAAACGGCCAGCCCTGCGCTCCAAAGTTCGCCACAGAAACGGGGCGTTTGCACGCGCGTTTACACACAAACACCAAAGAAACCGAATTCAGCGCTGCGCAAAGTCGCCCGAGTTCGGTTGACCAATGGGATCGAGGTGACCACCTACATTCCCGGCGTGGGTCACAACCTACAGGAACACTCGATTGTCCTTATTAGAGGAGGCCGCGTGAAAGACCTGCCGGGAGTTCGTTATCACGTCATTCGCGGGACGCTGGACTCCGTTGGCGTCTCGGATCGCAAACAAGGCCGCTCGAAATACGGCGCTAAACGGCCAAAGGCCAGTGCAGGTAAGTAACAAGACTTTAAAGATAGATTAACTCGGAAGCTCATTATGCCAAGACGACGAGTAGCTGAACGACGAGACGTACTTCCCGATCCTGTCTACAACAGCCCACTAGTAACGAAGTTCATTAGTGGGGTCATGTGGGATGGCAAGAAGTCTGTAGCTGAAACGATTTTTTACGATGCCATGCGGCAGCTTGGTGACAAGACCGGTGAAGAGCCGCTCAAGGTTTTCAAGCGGGCGATCGATAACGTTAAGCCGACTGTGGAAGTGAAATCCCGTCGCGTCGGCGGTTCCACTTATCAGGTGCCGATTGAAGTACATCAGGAAAGACGTGGCGCGCTGGCTATCCGGTGGATCGTTTCATATGCACGCGGACGCGGCGAGAAGACAATGACCGATCGATTGGCGGCGGAAATTCTCGACGCGGCAAACAATCGCGGTAACGCAGTCAAGAAGAAGGAAGATACGCATCGCATGGCTGACGCTAACAAGGCGTTTGCGCATTACAAGTGGTAACGACAGGTCTTAGGCCTTCGGTCTTTGGCCTTGTCGAAGACCAAAAACCCAAGACCAAAGACCAAAAGAAATGGCTAAGCAAGACCTAAATCTGACGAGGAACATCGGCATCATGGCTCACATCGATGCCGGCAAGACCACCACCACGGAACGTATCCTTTATTACACCGGAATCACGCATAAGATCGGTGAAGTGCACGAGGGTACGGCGACCATGGACTGGATGGAGCAGGAACAGGAGCGCGGTATCACCATTACCAGCGCCGCGACCACGTGTTTCTGGGAGAGAAACGGTATCGATCATCGAATCAATATCATCGATACACCTGGTCACGTTGATTTCACGATGGAAGTTGAGCGTTCGCTCCGTGTACTCGACGGTGCAGTTGCTGTATTCGATGGCGTTGCTGGAGTAGAGCCCCAGTCGGAAACGGTATGGCGTCAGGCCGACAAATATCAGGTGCCTCGCATTTGTTTCATTAACAAACTCGATCGCGCTGGTGCCTCGTTTGACAGATCGTTTGAATCCATCATCACTCGCCTGGGCGCCAATCCAGTTGCGTTGCAAATTCCGATTGGGCTTGAGGATCAGTTGAAAGGTGTCGTTGATCTGATCGCGATGAAGGGTTTGATCTGGAACGATGAAACCAAGGGATCAGAATACGAGACTGTAGAGATTCCGGATGACTTGAAAGATGCAGCGGCCGCTGCTCGAGAAAAATTAATTGAGGCGGTTGCCAGCGTCGATGACGATTTGATGCACAAGTACATCGAGGGCGAGGAAATTACAGAAAAAGAGATTCGCGCTGGTCTCCGCAAGGGCACTATCGAGCTCAAGCTCGTTCCTGTAGTTACTGGGTCGGCGTTCAAGAACAAAGGCGTGCAGACATTGCTCGACGCCGTAGTTGATTACCTGCCGTCTCCTTTGGACATTCCCGCTGTCGAGGGAACCAATCCGAAGAATGGCCAGGTCGAGCAACGTCCTCCAGATGCAAGCGCTCCTTTTTCCGGGCTCGTCTTCAAAATCATGGCTGATAAGCACCTGGGCCAACTCTCGTTCGTGCGTATTTACAGCGGAACGATTAAGGCCGGTTCGTATGCCTACAATCCGACAAAGGATGCGAAAGAGCGCGTCGGTCGTTTGATGCGAATGCACGCGAACAAGCGTGAAGACATTGAGACTGCAAGTGCCGGAGAAATCATAGCAATCGGGGGCATGAAACAAGTTACGACGGGCGACACGATCTGCGATGAGACCAAACCAATTCTGCTGGAGGCCATAGAGTTTCCAGCACCGGTAATTCGTGTTGCGGTAGAACCAAAAACGCGTCAGGACCAGGACAAACTGGGCGTGGCCTTGAATCGTCTCGCACAGGAAGATCCTTCATTCAATGTTTCGACTGATCAGGAAACGGGGCAAACAATCATCGCGGGTATGGGTGAGTTGCACCTGGAGATTATTGTCGATCGCATGAAGCGCGAGTTTGGTGTCGAAGCAAACGTCGGGAAGCCACAAGTGGCGTATCGCGAGACCATCACCCTGCCAGCACCGGGTAAGGAAGTCTATAAGAAGCAAACCGGTGGTCGCGGTCAGTTCGGACACGTCGAACTCGAGATTGAGCCTGCTCCTGGCGAAGGTTTCGTGTTCGTCAACGAGATCACGGGCGGTGCTATCCCGCGCGAATACATTAAACCGGTCGAACAAGGCGTGAAGGACGCCATGGAGCGTGGCTACCTCGCGGGTTATGAACTTGTGGATATAAAGGTGCGACTCACGTTCGGGTCGTATCACGAAGTTGATTCTGATGAGCGTTCGTTCCACATAGCGGGGTCGCTCGCATTTCAGGATGCGGTGAAAAAGGCCAAGCCGGTTTTGCTTGAGCCGATCATGCGCGTCGAAGTTGTAACGCCCAACGAATACACGGGTCCGGTGAATGGCGATCTCCATTCGCGCCGCGGCAAAATCCAAAGTACGGAGCCACGTGTTGGCGGTGCACAA
Source organism: Pyrinomonadaceae bacterium (assembly GCA_036006355.1). Lineage (GTDB taxonomy): Bacteria > Acidobacteriota > Blastocatellia > Pyrinomonadales > Pyrinomonadaceae > PSRF01. Next base: position 72,194 of record DASYPT010000168.1, read on the forward strand.
GTGATCACTGCATTCGTTCCGCTTTCGGAAATGTTCGGTTACACAACTGACTTGCGCTCGGCCACCCAGGGACGCGCAACCTCAACGATGCACTTTGAGCGTTACGAGCAGGCGCCGAAGAATATTGCCGAAGAGGTCATCGCAAAAGTCCAGGGGGTCGCAAAATAACTCGGAAGGAGTGGCACAGACTTTCGAGTCTGTGCCTTTTATTTTCAACTTAAATCGCTTTCACAGGCTTTCAGCATTTGACATGACTTGTATGTGAATCCTGAAAAATCATGGAATCCTGTAAAGCAACCACGGGGACAAAGAGATGTCGAAGGAAAAATTTGACCGTTCCAAGCCGCACGTGAACATCGGGACGATAGGGCACGTGGATCACGGGAAGACGACGTTGACGGCAGCGATCACGAAAGTGTTGGCAAAGAACAATCCGAAAGTGCAGTTTG
>DASYPT010000169.1:0-35867 GCA_036006355.1 Pyrinomonadaceae bacterium
GTTATGAAGTGTGCGGCGCCGGATAGTGCGCTGTGGCACCTGGCGAACGAAGTACAGAGTTGGAAACTCCACTCGGCGAGCGCGCGTGCGTCGTACGAGATGCACGAGTATCGGCGCCGCGATTGCGGCTGCGCCAAGAAAAAATAATGGAGCCAGGAAATTCATGGTTATTTCAGATTTAAGATTTCAGATTTAAGATTTGCGGCTCGGAGATACGTCCTATAGGTCAAATAGGTCCTATTGCTAACTGAAAAATCTTCAATCTGAAATCTTAAATCTGAAATAGTCACGCCTTTCCGGATCGCCGCGACAGAAACGAAAACAATGCATAGTCAAGAGGCTGTCTTGTGGTCATCATTTCGTAGTCGACATTGTTGGAAGCCGCACTCTGCCGCATCTTATCCACGTGACGGCGAATGCGTTCACGATAGCCGTTCATTACCACATCAGGTAGCACGGGCATCTGTTCCTGAGTTTCAGAATCCTCCAGCAAGAGCACGGGTTCATCGAACTGGAAGTCCAATTCATTTTGATCGAGCACGTGGAAAGCAACCAGGTCATGTCCCTTGAAGCGCAGATGCTGAAACGCTTCCTGTAACCGGTCAGGATGATCGTAGAAGTCCGATATGATCACGACAATTCCTCGTCGATTTAGAATCTCGGCCAGCTGATGAAGTGATTCAGAAAGATTGCTTTCATCGCCTGCGGTTAATTGCGATAAGTGTCCAAAGACTGTTCGCATATGCCCGGTGCGATTGCGTGCCGGCACATGCGTGTGGACTCGTTTGTCAAAGGCGACCAGTCCAACCGAATCCTGCTGCCGATTCAATAAGTATGCAATCGAGGCTGCCAGAAATTGTGCATACTGCAATTTGGTAATCGATGAGGCGCTTGAGTATTTCATCGAAGCGCTTGTATCGACCAACAAATGACACTGCGTGTTTGTGTCGGCGCGATACTTTTTAATGAAGTAGCGATCGGTCCTGCCAAGCAAACGCCAGTCGAGGTAGCGAAGATCGTCTCCCTGATTGTATTGCCGATACTCAGTGAACTCGGTGGAGAAGCCGGTGTATGGTGAACGATGCAGTCCTGACATGAACCCCTCGACAACAGCACGCGCAAGAAGTTCAAGTGAATTGATGTGGGCAAGTAACTCCGGGTCGAGAAACCGCGCGGGGGTTTGGACGGACGAAGATTGTGTCGCAACAGTTGGGGGAGTTTCAGCTTGTTTGTTACGTCTAAACCCGAACATTGGTTTTTCTCTGCGCTATCTCTGAGTTCTATGCGTCTCTGCGGTGTTCTTCGTGTTGTTTCGAGTCATTTCGTGGATCTTTTTTGAACCTTGCGAAGAGACGATCCACGAATCAACACGAAACAACACGAAGAATACTGCAGAGACGCAGAGAACGCAGAGATAGCGCAGAGTTCAATCGCTTAAATCACAATCCGCTCTTCGGCTCTGGAATCGTCTCAAGCAGTTGCTTGATTACCTGATCCGAGTCGACTTTCTCCGCCTCTGCCTGGAAGTTCAACAATACTCGATGTCGAAGCACCGCCGGTGCGACAGCACGAACGTCTTCACACGAGACGTTATAACGACCTCGCAATATCGCGCGGGCCTTGCCGCCGAAAATCAAAAACTGTGAAGCACGAAGCGAACCGCCCCACGTAACCCATCTATTTACAAAGTCCGGAGCTGCGGCAGTTCCTGGCCGGCTCGCGTTAACTAAGCGAACCGCATATCTCGAGACAGTGTCAGATGCAGGAACCTGTTTTACCAACCGTTGAAAAGCAATGATCTCTTCCGCATTCATTACTTGTTTGAAGTCGAATTCCTGCGGTGAAGTCGTTTGCTTAACGACGGCGACTTCCTGCTCTTCAGGCAGATAGCCAATCTTCACATTGAACATGAAGCGATCGAGTTGCGCTTCAGGCAAAGGATAAGTGCCTTCCATTTCAATTGGATTCTGCGTGGCCAGCACATGGAAGGGACGAGGTAAGTCGTAACTGACACCCTGGACAGTGACGCGACCTTCCTGCATAGCCTCAAGCAACGCTGCCTGTGTCTTGGGTGGTGTGCGATTGATTTCATCCGCGAGCACTATGTTTGCAAAGATTGGACCTCGAATGAATTGAAGTGCGCGACGACCTGTGGCCCGATCTTCTTCAATGATTTCTGTGCCGGTTATGTCGGCCGGCATAAGATCGGGAGTGAATTGAATCCGTTTGAACGACAGATCGAGGACACTTGAGATCGTGCGGACCAGCAGTGTCTTAGCCAAACCTGGTACGCCTGTGATAATTGAATGTCCACCGACAAAGAGCGAGAGCAGTACCTGCTCGACTACATCATCCTGTCCGATTATTACCTTCCGAATTTCTCGAAGAAGTAGTTCACGTGCAGACCCAAGTTTGTCGAGCAATTGCTCGTCGCTGATGGTCAATTGTTCAACGGCCATTGTTCTCCTTTTATCGATAAGACCTATTCGACCTATAGGACCTATTTCGACCCTACCAATCTTAAATCTGAAATTCCTTCACTGCCCAACAATCCGCAACAAAAGCTCCTGCGCTTTCTCGTAACGCGGTGCTGCTTCCAGTGCTCGGAGGACGGCTTTCTTCGCCTCAGGTTGTTTACCAAGGGAGTAATACGCTGTCGCAACGTTGTAGTTTGCTTCCGCGACATTTGGCGGCTGCAATGCCAGCGCCACCTGAAACTCCGCGAGCGCTCTCGCGTAATCCTTCGACTCGAGACTGATTTCACCGGCTTTGGTGTGCAATGCGTAATCAAAAGGCGCGACATAGAAACTCGCCCGCATCGCTTCCAGCGCACGAGTTTTGTCTCCGAGGCCCAAACGCAGGCGGACAAGCGTTTTCATTGCCTCTACTTTGTTCTCGTCAACTTTCAAGAGTGAATCAAGCACATCACCTGCACCACTCGCATCGCCTTTTTGTTCGAGGAGTTTGGCAAGCGATTCGTACGAATTTCCCTCTCCAGTGAAATAAGGGAACAATTCGATCGCGCGCCGGTAATGTTGAATTGCACTGTTAGTGTCGCCGTCCGCTGCAAACAGATCCCCAGCCCGTAGATGTAATGCAAATGAATCTTGGCCCGGAAGAAGTTTCATCACGTCAGCTTTTGACATCGACGCTGCAGCATTTGGCTCGGTCTTTAAAGCATCGCTGAGTGGTTTTGCTTTCGTCTGCACATACGCTGAAAACTCTCGATCGAAATCAGTCTCCTCAAGTTTCAAAACCTGTCTTAAGATGTCAGGAGTCTGCGCCTTATCGCGATACATCGTTAACATTCGCAAAATCGCATCGAACCCAAATCGATCGACAATGAACTCACAAACTTGAGATGCTTCAAAATAGGCAATAGGTACGTCCGCCGGATTACGCGGCCGTTGAAACGCAGCATCGAGATCGGCGATTTTGAACCATTTCCCATTTGTAAACGCACGCACGAACAAAGGGTTCCAATCGTCTCCCCAACCTGGTCGTGCTCGTCTTTCCTCGTAAACGGAGAGTCCCTCTGAAAACCATCGTGGAATCCGATAGTCGGTCATTTGAAGTGTAATTACGTGGGTGAACTCGTGCCAGAGCGTGCTGCCCCAGTTAAACTCTCCGGCCCCACGCGCAGATGGCGAATCCTGAGCAATAACAGGCCCAAAGCAAACTCCAAGTGCCCCCAAGCCTGGAATGCCCAATGCTCTCACTGCAAAGTCTTCGTGGTTTTGGAAAATCTCCACCACTACTGGGCCCTTCGGAGTGAAATGATATTTGGAGGTTAATTTGTTGGACGCTTCCTCGATTAGGTCCAGCGCATAACCCGACAATACGTCGCTCTCCTGGGCAGAGGCTTTAACAATAAACATTCCCCGCTTGTTTTCGTGGAAGTCCTGCATTGTGTCGAGCAGGTCAAGAGTGTTCTTGGCCCACAGGTTGAACGGATCGCCTTTGAAAGCCATTTCAACTTCTGTGCGACCAGGTTCCATTTGGCCCAAACGAAGTAGCGCCATTCCCAGGCTCAAGTGTGCATCCCACAGACGAGGTGAAATTGACAGTGCACGCCGCGCGAATTGTGCAGCCTGTTCCGTACGTCGAGTGATGGTGGCGTAATGCGCTAGTGTATTGAAGATCTGACCGTAATGTGGGCTGACCGTCAGCGTAGCTGCGACCTCAGTTTCGAAATCTCTGTCTTGCAGATAGAGCATTGCAGCTTTGAGTGAGTGAATTTCCGGAGAGTGTGAATCTATTTTTAGCGCTTGATCGATCGCTGCAAGAGCTAAATCAAAGTTTCCTGCTTCGAGCGCCAGCGCCGTTTTGAACGCCAGCGCATCGACGTAGGATGGATTGATCTTCAGCGCTTGATTCAATGCGTTTTGTAGTTCCTCGCCACCTTCCAGTCGTTTATTGAGCGCAACGTCGAGATATGCGCGCGCACTATTTGGATTGATTTCCAAAGCGTCTTTGAAAAACTGCTGCGCGTCACTGTAGTTATACTTCTCCGTAAACAGTTCGCCGGCTCCCAACTGCGCCTCGAGATGCTCAGAATCGTTTTCGATGGCCAGACGATAAAGATCATTGGCGTCCTGGAACCGCTCGAGATGAACCAGAGCGCGAGCGATCCAGGTCAGCTCTGAAGTTGTTTGAGGATCTTTTTCCTTGTAATAGCTGACAAAGGATTCGTAAATCTCCTTTGCTCGTTCTTCCTGACCGACAAGCTCAAGCATTTCGGCCAGGCGAAGTTGACTGTGCAATTTATGGCCTTGCGATTTTTCGAGATCGCCGACCGCATGTTCAAACTCTGCGATGGCTTCTGTGTAACGTCCGGTTAGAGAGAAAACTTCGGCCAGTTCATGTCGAACGTTGGCGGCTTCAACGTTTTTCAGGAGAAACTTTTTGGCGGAAGCTTCTGCGTCCGTGTAGCGACCTGTTTCGATGAATGCATGAAGGAGGCTTGTCTCTGCGTCGGCTTCATTGGGGGTACTCGTGAGCTGAGCTGTTAGGAGACGAACGGCGTTTTCATAGTTGCCCTTTTTGAGTTCTGACGCGCCGGTGGGTTGATCGGTCTGTGTTTGGGCGGTGACAGGCGAAATCCAAAAGGCGGACAGGACTATCAGGATTGACAGAATTTCGACATGGGGTTTTGACCTGCGAAAGAGGTGATTGGATAAAGCCCGCGCAGGCTGAAGATCACTTTCATGGAAAGTTTTAGGCGATAGAGGTTGCATTTCTTGAGTAGCTCTTTGCATGCGCTTTCGACCGCTTCGCGGGCTCACTACCAAAACCAACGACCAAAGACCGACGTTCACGTCCCCGCCTGTTTAATCGATCGATTTACTTTCGCCAGTTCGATGAACAACTTCTCCAAATTGGCTTCGTATTCACCTTCGGGCAGATTTGCTTTGCGCGCGATCAGCTGCTCGATCTCGCCCTCGAGCCTCGTGCGTTCGCGAAGCAGTTTTGCCACCGCCACATTTTCCGCAGCTTGCTCCACACTCAGCGAATCGAGATACGTGGCTCGCGCAAGCAACCCTTCACCCGCTTCAACTCGTTCATGTCCCACACCATCTCCATTGTCTTCGAGTAACGCATGTTCAGTCGCCAGTCTTCCCGCTCGAGTGTAGAACTCAGCTGTGAGACGATTCGCATAAACGAACGCTTCCAGCACTGATACATGACCGTCCTGATCTGTGTCAGCGTCCGTAGCGTTGAGCGCATCAATAAAAAAACCGGGGAAGTGAGTAGCGTTTGTCTCCTGTCCGTTCCGTGTGGCCGTAATAACAATGCGTCCTTTGGCCGAGAGACTCTTCGCAAATTCACCGCTGGCGCTGGCCATGTTGATGACAACAATGCGCCGTGTCGGCAATGACGAAAGCAGAGTGTCATATTCGGAAGCAGGCAGATCTGGCCCAACCAAATTGAATTTGGCCTCACGACCGTCGAACGAACCGTGACCAATCAGAAAGACAAAGAGGATGTTGTCCTGGTGTAGTTCGGTTTTGAGCAGCGAGAACGTTCGCTTAACTTCTTCGGCGGTCGAACGGAGCGCATTAGCATCCGCGGGCTTTTCCGTCAGGATGCGCAGTTTGTTGGGATCAAACCCATATTTCTGAGTAAGCGCAGTGGTGAGATCCTTTGTCCACTGTTCAAATTGTTTCGCGTATTCTTCTTCGCCGCCGGCGCCGTTGATGATGACTGCGAATTTGTTTGTATCGATCGGGGCGACCTTTGGTTTCTGAGTAATGCTATTCTGAGCGCAGACCAGTGTCGGGAGAATGAGAAACATTAGTCGACCAAACTTGGATACGGTCAGTACCACCTCGCGGTAGCGGGTGGGTGCGCAGCGTCTTTTGAGATTGAGTTTGAGGCTGCGCACCCACCCGCTACCGCGAGGTGGTACTGACCGTATCCAAGTTTGTTTTCGAGTCATAATCAGGCCAGGCCTTCGCGCTTTCTCAGGAACCATTCACCACTTAATAACCCGATTATCAGCATGAAGTTGATTGGCATATCCCACAGGTCTTTCGTTACACGCTCTGAATACGGGCTCTGACGATAAGTCAGGTCATCCAACAGCGATTGAGCCTCAGCTGGCGTGTAGTACTTGCCACCAGTCTCGGTGGCAATTCGTTTCAAAAGATCACTGTTTTGGGCCACACCAAAAAACTCCCGGTTCAGATCAGTAACTAGTAAATCCGATTTTGCACTCAACATTCCTGAGTTGGCAGTACCAACCAACTCGATCCGATGTTGGCCCAGTTCATCAACTTTGAATTCGCCATCGTACGTATTGGCGTTGTTCAGCGTTGTGAATTTCAATGGCACATCAATCACGGCCCCAGAAGGTTTTGTCACGCGAGCTACGGTGTGCGCGTCCGAAATCGCATTGAACTTCTTGTCGCGAACATCAGCAACGATTCTCACGATGTCGTCCAGTGCGTATACGTCGCGTTGAGACGAAACTTCGGTTTGTAATGGTGTCCCGCTCACCAGAAACCGAAGCATCTGACGCCAGAATGTTTCGTGTGCCGTGCTCTTCGAATCCATTCGCATGCGCCACCGCCAAGTATCAGAGGCGGTCAACGCCAGTGTCTGTCCGCGCCCGTACCGCTGTTGCACCAAAAGAGGGACCAACTGAGGACCATTCGCGTCAATTCGTTTTGCTTCAAGCAGCACTGAAGCGCCTGGTTTTACGCCAGTCAATGCTTCCGATACCGAGATGGGCGCCAACTCGTTCCACGTTTTTTGATTTTGACTCCGATCGTCATTCAAGCGCGTTATTGGATGTGTTGTCCCAACTCCGGTAAGAATGGGTTTGTAAACTGGCATGAAGGAGTTGGCATCATTGATTGGATTTCCAGTCAGGGATAGAGGAAGCAGATCTTCTAGTAACGTCCCTTTGTACTTGCCGCCATCAAATGCCAGCCGGCCTCCGAGTGCTAATAGCCCGCCGCCACGTCGAGCAACGAATGCTTCGATGTTGCGCAGTTGATCCGCTGAGAAAAAACCGGCTTCAACACTTCCAATTATTAGAGCGTCGTAACTGAAGAGTTCTTCTTCTGTTTTGGGGAAGCCGCTTACCAGCTCAGTTTGATTGCCAACGCCTTGGCGATAGAACTTATTCTCGCCTGTGCGTTGCAAACAAACCAGAGTCACATTCTTTTCGTTCGGTAAAAGCGATTCACGAATCTTGCCGAGCTCCCAACGTGGTTCACCTTCGACATACAAAATACGAAGTGGGCCGGGAATTACCTCAACCAGAGCATCCTGCTTATTGTTCTCGACTGTGATCTCACCATCCAACGGAGTGATCTCAACGGTGTATCGATGGATACCTGGTGTGTTTGGAGTGATCTCCAGGTTGATTGCCTGTGTATCATTGCCGCGAAAATTAAACTCTTCAGTTTTTACAGTGCGGCCGTCCTCACGGACCGCGATCAGGACTTTCGTTGTGCTGTAGCCGGTTAGACCTACAAATGCTTCGATGTTCAAACGTGAGCCGACCAATACGCGACGTGGCATGTTTATCCGCGTCAGTTCCGCATCCATTGGACGAGCCGTGTTGCCGACGCCAACTGTAAAAACAGGAATGTCGCGGACGCGTAACTCTCTTAAGGTAGCGGCGAGATCGCGAGGTACGTTCGAAGCACCGTCCGTCGCGATCACGACTGCTGATAAAGGAACACCCGATGAACGTTTGACTGTTTCGTCGAGAGCTCCGGCGAGATCGCTGCTACGGCCTTCAGCTGTCAAATCATTCGCATCTTTGACTGCCGTCAGAGAGCCAGAAAATCCAAAGAGAGTTGTCTTAAACTTCTCTTCCAGCCGACTCATGAATGAAGGCTTGCGGTTATTGTCGTTGAGAAGTGCTTGTTTGATTGTGTCGAGTCGAGCTGAGCCACCCGCCGAGTCTTTTAACTTCATGCTAAGCGAGTCGTCGACAACCAAAGCGACGTAACTACTCCGCGGTATGACCGACGAAACGACCACTACGGGCCTTAGAAGCAAGATCACCATCAACGCCAACAGTGCAGCACGAAGAGTAACGAGGAGTGCGGTAGTCCCGGCCGTCAGACGCCAACGAGGCCTTATATATATGAAATAAACGAAGACGCAGACGAGAATGGCGATGACGATCAGCATGACAAAGCGTGGGCGCACGTCAAAGCCAAACCGTCCATTGGTGAAAACGGCGCGTTCGTGCCCAAACAAAAACCGTACAAGCTGATTCATTGACTGGTGCTCGTCATTATACAGAGACGCCGTGGGCTATTCCCATTAGTAGCTGAGACAAACTAGGCGGTTGTTTTGTGCAGGAGGGAAAAGTGGCAGTGTTGCTACGAGAATTTGCAAAAAACAGTTATGCATTTGGATGTCAGAGGGTATGAATAGCTGGAAACGGGCAAGCGAGTCAGACTCAAAAGAAAGCGCAGTTGGGAAGGGGGCAAGCGAACCAAACATAGACCGAAACCAACAAACCCTGAGCGCGCCCCCGCAGGTTCCAAGCCCTGCAAGCAAACAGGGGCTTTGTACCTGCGGGGGCGCGCTCAGGGGTCTTGTTGGTTTTGGCTTGTGTTTGGTCGCTTGTCCCCTTCCCAACTGCGCCTTTTTTTGAATGTTGTGTCTGGTCAACTGCTCTTTTCCAACTATTTGTTTCTGAGGGCCCGATGATAAACTCCCGGCGCTTTACATCAGGTCCGACACAAACAAACTCATGACACTAAAACACGCAAAGCTCATCCTGCTGCTGTTGTTTCTGTGCCTTCCGGTAACGGTAAGCTTCTTCGGCGAAGTATCGCTGGCGCTAAAGAGCGATGAACCAGCTAGCGAAGGTCGACCAATAACGCCGGCCGGTACCCTGGTTCAAGATCTGACAACCAGACAAACTGCCGTTGGTGCCTTGACGGTTGACTTCGTGCGCAGTCCCGATCACCTGGGGCCAGATGGTCAAGGTCGCTACTTAATCGCAGTGAATAGCGGTTACGGGATTCAGTTCACGATTAGCGGCAACAAAGGACAGCAGTCTCTGAGTGTTATTGATTTGAATGCTTCACCCGCGCCAGCTGTTGTCCAAAACGTTTACTTTCCATCTCCGCAGAGTGTGAACTTCGGCGTTGCTTTCGCCTCGAAGCCTGATGACGAGGACTCATATCCACTGTACGTATCGGGCGGTTTTGAAAACAAGATTTGGATCTTTCAATTCACGCCGAAACATGTGGCGCCTATTACACCAGTCTCGCCGGGACCATCGACAACAGTCGACGCTCCGTTCATCGATGTCAGCGGTTTTGCTGAGGCTGCGAATTCTCCACGTTACAATCTCAATCGTTCACCAGTTTACCCGACCGGGATCGCTTTGAGTCCCGATGCCAACTCGCTGTTCGTCGCAAACAATCTTGCCGACAATTTGGGGATTATTACCGAGCTGCGCGGCCAACGTAAGCTGAAGAGAATTGATTTGCGGCGTGCAACAAATCCGGAACATGCTGTTTACCCTTATGCGGTGGCGGTGAAATCGTCCGGGACTTCAGCAGCGAAAGTCTATGTCTCCTGTTGGAACGATGCATCGGTGGCAGTAGTGAGTCTCAACACTCCGGATAAACCAGCCACGCACATCGGAGTAGGACGACACCCTACAAAGTTACTCCTGAGTTCAGATGAGACGCGATTGTTTGTTGCTAATTCAAACGACGATTCGGTTTCGGTGATAGACACAAGCACTGACAAAGAGGTTGAGCGGATCAACGTGCGACTTTCAGAGAATGTCCCGATGGGGAACTCGCCGGAGGGTCTTGCGCTGGATGGTTCGAGATTGTACGTCGCGAACTCCCACAGTAATTCCATCGCAGTTGTTGCTTTGGGTGCACGAGCTTTGTCAGGTTCGCGACGTGAATCAGAAGAGGATGGCGGCAGTCAGCGCGATGCGGATCGTAGCAAGGTTCAGGGATTTATTCCGACAGGGCAATACCCGTCAGCTGTTGCTGTAGTTCGCAACACGATCTTTGTCGGTAACGGCAAGGGAACAGGAGTCGAAAACTCTTCGCTGGTGGTCAACAATTCCGGCCGTGTACCCAACGCGCCAAATGATCGCTTTCCAACCGGTACAGGTCGAGGCGCAGGACAGGGCGGTCAATACAGCGTCTCTCTCGTTGTTGGAAACATCAGCGCCGTTCCAACTTCTGACGACGCATCACTGGCGCGTTATACGCAACAAGTAATGCGGAACAATGGATTACTTGGTGAACGTCAAACCAGACTATTTGCGGGACGCTCTCCAATCAAGCACGTTATCTACATCATCAAAGAGAACCGAACGTACGATCAGGTGTTTGGGGATCTCGAACGCTCCGGCGATGGTACAAAGGCTGACGGTGATCCTGCGCTCGCAATCTTTGGTTCCGGCTTAGCAGCGGCGCGACCTGGCGGCGCCAGACAGAACATCGCCCCAAATCATCGTGCGCTCGCGCTTCGTTTTGGGTTGCTCGATCGTTTCTTTGTCAATTCAGAAGCGAGTCCGGACGGTCATAACTGGGCCACGGCGGCATTTTCAAATGACTACATCGATAAAGCATTTCGCTGGGAGTACAGCAGCCGAGGTCGCACCTACGATTACGAGGGTTTCAATAGGCTTCCTGATTATGAACCGTCGTCGAAAGGTCTGCCCTCGATGTTTGGTCCTGGCGTTGATGTGAAGGAAGTTGAAAATTTCTTGCGGCGTTTTGTTCCTTACCTGCATGGCTCTCGCGATATTGGCGAACCGGAAACACTCTACCTTTGGGACGCAGCAGCGCGAGCCGGACTAACGTATCGAAATTACGGAGAGTTCGTGCCGACGCTGTCCGAGGCTGATGTAAATGCAATCAAAGTCAACCGCGTCAAGACCTATCCGGATTTGACTCGCAATGTTTCGGCCTTCGTAACCAAGAAATCTCTCGAGGGCCATTACAGCGAAACCTTCCGCAACTTCGACACTGACACACCTGATGCGATGACAACGGAATCGTATAAAGCGGCGAAGGAGTCGTCTGGAGGTGTCAGTGCTTTTATCAATGGTAAGCATCCTGATTCGCGGTTCCGCGGTACATCACGAATGGATTCCTGGCTTCAAGAGTTTCAGGTGATGGCTGCTGAGCGATCCGCAGGAACTGCGGATCGCCTCCCAAACTTGTCGATCGTAAGACTCCCAAACGATCACACTGCCGGGCTCGCAGCTCGCAAACCAACGCCACAGTTTCTTGTTGCGGACAATGATTATGCCCTGGGTTTACTTGTCGAAGCAGTTTCAAACAGCGCTTACTGGAAAGATACCGCGATCATCACAGTTGAGGATGATGCTCAAGACGGTCCCGATCATATTGACGCGCACCGTTCAGTGGCGTTGCTCATTTCTGCTTACAACCGGCCAGGTGCTCTTATTCATGAGTTTCACAACACCGTCAGCTTGATTCGAACAATCGAGTTATTGCTGGGCATGGCTCCAATGAATCAGCTTGATGCGACCGCCTCGCCGATCGATATCTTCCGAGCTGAGACGGATCTTAGGCCATATAAAGCTCTCGTTCCGGAACTCTCACTCGATAACTTGATCAATCCGTCAGCGCGCGATACCGAAACCGCTTTTTGGATGCGGAAGACTGAGGAGCAGGATTTTTCTCATGCCGACATGGCTGATCCGTTTGTGCTCAATCAAATCATTTGGTTCTCAGTTCGAAGAGACATGCCAATGCCGCTAGCGAGCCGATTACCAGCGTACGATGCCATGAAGTTGGGGATTAGAGAGGAAGAGGATGTGAAGATTGCGTCAAGAGATGATCATTGATCCAGGTCAAGCATCGAGAAACAACAAGTAAGGAGCAAAGAACAAGTGCTCCTTACTTGTTCTTTGGTCGATACCTGTTCTTCTCGATGCTTGTTCATCAGGTCAGTTCATTTAACCGCCGCCGCATGTAATTCTTCTCTACTTGATTGCTGGTTAATTCGAGCGCTCGTGAGTAGGCAGTTCTTGCTTCATCAAAACGTCCCACCCTTCTCAGCAAATCCCCACGGGCAGCATGTAGCAGATAGTAGTTGTCTAATATTCCCGAACGGGCAGCCTGATCGATCAAACTCAACCCTTTCTCCGGACCCTCGCTCATCGCAACGGCGGCTGCATGGTTCAAAGCGATTATGGGCGAGGAATTCATTCTCGATAGCACTCGATATATCGCTGCAATCTGCGGCCAATCGGTTTGCTCCGGTGATTTTGCTTCCGCATGTAATGCCGCAATCGAAGCCTGAAGCTGATAATTCCCGACTCGACCCTGCTTCAGCGCACGCTCAATAAGTTCCAAACCCTCCGTGATCTCTGTTTGATCCCACAACGACCTATCCTGCTCCTCGAGAGTAACAAGATCACCATCCGAATTACTTCGTGCACTTCGTCGCGAGTCTTGCAGCAACATCAGCGCGAGTAAGCCGAGATTTTCCGGTTCATGCGGCGATAGTTGAACCAGGAGGCGTGCTAACCGAATCGCCTCATTGCACAGATCGGTTCGCACGAGGTTCTCACCGGATGTCGAAGAATAGCCTTCGTTGAAGATGAGATAGACTACTGCCTGAACCGATGCGAGTCTTTGCGGCAGTACATCAAGTGCTGGAACTTCGTAAGGAATTCCGGCAACTTTGATTTTGTTTTTGGCTCTAACCAGCCTTTGCGCCAACGTTGGTTCGGGCAAGAGAAACGCACGAGCAATTTCAGTTGTTGTGAGCCCGCCCAGCGTACGAAGTGTCAAAGCAACTCTGGCCTCCTGGCTCAGCGAAGGATGGCAGCAGGTAAAGATGAGTCGCAATCGATCGTCAGGATATTCCATTGCCTCATCGAGTTGCTCAAATTCAGCACTGGCCTGCAAACGTTCGCTCTCATATTCCAGTTCAGGTTGTTTCTCTGTTTTAGTTTTTTCACGACGGCGCACGTCGAGGAGTTTGCGTTGAGCAACCGTGGTTAACCATGCCCCGGGAGTCCTGGGTGGACCGTTTTGTTCCCAATTGACGACAGCCGCAGCGAATGCTTCTTGTAAGGATTCCTCCGCGAGATCGAATGAACCCGACAAACGAATCAGCGTTGAAATAATGCGGCCGTACTCTTCTCGAAAGACCTTCTCGAGCATTTGGCTTGAATCAACCATCGTGCGCGAGAGTTGCACGACGATGGGCGAGATTGCAAGAGGTGGATCGAGAGGCCAGCTGAATAGGACCTATAGGACCTATATGACCTATAGGACCTATTCGACCAGGCACAAAGCACAAAGCTCAGGCGCTTGCGGGTGCGGCGCGTTCAACCAAAGGTCGGACTTCAACGGTGCCAAATCGCGCAGAAGGAATGCGGGAAGCGAGAGAAATGGCCTCATCGAGGTCTTTGGCTTCAACCAGATAGAATCCACCGAGTTGTTCGTGGGTCTCCGCGAAGGGGCCATCAGTGACAAGTTGTTCGTTTTCGCGGATACGAACGCTTGTGGCTGAAGCAACCGGATGTAACTGTGCGCCGCTGATGTAGTTTCCGCTCTCCCTGATGTCTTGTGAAAACTTCATGTACTCAGCGTAGATCTTGCCTTGTTCAGCTTCACTCAGTTTGCTCCAGTCTTGTTCTCGGTCGTAAATCAAAAGTAGGTATTTCATTTTTTCGTTCTCCTTGAAATTATCGACTTCAACTATACGACGCACGAGAACCTTCAGATCGACACACCTGACCCACAGATAATCACAGATTACATAGCGCAGCAGAGCCGCAACCGAAAGTCATCTGATGACTGCCGCAATGAATTTGAACTATGGACCTAACGGCAAGGTTTTCTCTGTGTATCTCTGTGTCTCTGTGCCTCTGTGGTGAATGAGACGTTTTTATCACCACAGAGATACGGAGACACAGAGATCCACAAAGAAGATCCGTCTAGTCGCGTAACTATTGGTTCAAATTCGCAACTTCTTGCTAAGAAAACAAGAAGTAGTCGGTTTGTTACACAGATCAGCATTGAGGGATCCGTGTCATCCGTGTTGATCTGGGACTCGATTTACTTAGAACGCACTGTAAACCAATTCACGTTTTCGTCTGCTCTGGCCGAACACGAAGCCGGTAACCGCCCCGACGCCGGTACCTATAAGCAAACCCATAACAGGATAGATCTCATAATCGTCAAAATTGGAACGATATTTCGTGAATCCAATACCCGCACCTGCTCCGGCGCCAATTCCGGCGCCAATTGCAGCCCATTTACCTTTTTCGGCTTTGCTGGTTCTTATTGAGACCTCACGGACGTCGGTGCGCGCGATTGCAAAAGGTTTACCGTCGCGATCGATCGTCAACGTAGTGTCGTTAGCTTCTATCATCGACCCTTTTATCTCTTTACCGTTCTTCTGCTTCACGATCAGCTTCGCGTTCGTCTTGATTTGTTGAACAGCCGACCATTCATTTGAACCGGCCTGCTGGCTGAAGGCGACTGGCAACTGGGTTATCAGCAGTGCGAACACCAGAAACACGGGGAGTGGTTTGATACGCATGATGTTCTCCTTGAGTTAGAAAGTTCTTCAGAGAAACATCGGCAAGCCTTGTTCCCATTGATTTGTTCGAGTGAGAGTGAAGTCTTTTGCCGGAAGCGCAACCAAACGCTGACACTTGGTCCGTTTGGAGTGCGTTAGGAGGAAAACCCGCGGAATGTTTACGAAGCGACTTTTAGCTCAATATGGCCGCACTGAGGGCACCCATGTACCTCTTCCAAAACGCCATCGAAGACGGGATCGCTCTTTTCCCAGTCGTCGACTCCATAATCAACTTTCATTGCGTGATGATTCATGTCGGCGCCACAACGTGGACACTTGAGTTTGGGATTCTGTGACATTTGGGGTACCTCAGTTAACTTTTGCTTTGCATCCTCTGAAGCCTCTCTTGAAAGTATCTCCGCCAGCTCTCCGGCAACTCCTGAACTGCGATCGCTCGGCGTAGAAGTTCTGAGTTGTTCTTATCTCGTGAATAGAGACTCACTATTTCGTTGACTGTGACCGACGGCTCGTTTCGCTTTAACAATTGAAACTCGTCACCTGTTCCAACTTCACCTTCCTCAAGAACAGCCAGATAGAACCCGCTTCGTTCACTTACGAGAAAGCGTTTGATGATATCGGTCCGCCCAAATCTGATCCCCAGCTTGTAACAGGGCATCCGTGGTTCAGTGACCATCACAGTTGCTGAACCAACGCGAAACTGATCCCCGATGTTGAGCGTGGTTTCGGAGAATCCGGTAGCGGTGAAGTTCTCGCCAAACATTCCGTAGGGCAACTCCATTTCGGGAAATTCCCGTCGCCAGAATTCGTAATGCTCGGCCGGGTAAACGTACACGGCCTTGGTTGGCCCACCGTGAACGGAGAGATCCGCCTGACGGTCGCCATCGAGATTGAGAGTTCTGAGCATTACTCGACCTTCGACCGGTTGCTTGAATATTGCGGTTGATACTGGCTCGCCATCTCGCATCACCAACTGCGGACGACCGACATTGAGCGAAACAATTTTCATGTCTTTGGTATTTAGCGCTAAGTGTCTAGTCCTTTGTATGACAATAACATCGATGAGAAGGCACGAGCACCATTGGAAAGAACAAGTAAGATGTCTTACTTGTTCTTTGTTCCGGACTTGCCTTTGTTCTTTGTAATTGAAGAGAGTTGCTTCTAAAGTTCTACATTCTCGCGACCGTACCTCAAAACCTTCGACATCCAGATCAATTCTTTCAAAAACTGATCGATTCTCTTGACGTACGCAGTGTTAAGTAAAGCGCCTGTCGCATCGAACACCTTGTGCGCCCCGGAAAAATTCCCGTCCCAGAAGATTGTTACAAGTCCGAGTTCACGCAGGACAGGCAGTAGATTTTCAATCATCCTGGTACCACCAAATCCACCGGCTGATACGCCGCAAACGCCAACCGCTTTGTGAATGTACTCTTTCAGATTTGTGTCCAGCGCGTGTTTCAGTAAACCGGGATAGCCATGATTGTACTCCGGCACAACCAGAACTAATCCATCAGCTCGCTCTATCGTCGCCGAAAATCTTGGATCTTTGATAGCTTCGCCGGCGTCCTCCACTGTGAACTTCAGATCTCGCAAGTCGATGAACTCGGTCTCGATCGCCTGATGCTTGCGGAGTTCTCCATAAACAAACCGCGCGACGTTTTCACTCGCGCGACCTTTGCGTGTTGTGCCGAGGATTAAGGGAATAAAAAGTGGTCGTGTGCTCATAGTGTTTTTGTCACCGGACTCGTTTCAAACTTGGATGAAGTCAGTACCACCTCGCGGTAGCGGTGGCTGTGCCGCCTGCTCTGACGATCAATTTTAGGGCCGTGCACCCACCCGCTACCGCGAGGCGGTACTGACTTCATCCAAGTTCGTTCGTTCTTGTGTGAAGCCACTCCAATCGATCTCAATCAACGACACGGCCTGACGGGGAAGACTAATTGAAAGGCTCGCCTGGCCATTTCTCACGGGAACCGTTTCGGCTGTTCGTATTCTGGTGAGCTGTCCGGCTCTTTCTAACGCGTCGTATTGTGCGGGTGTTGGCGCGGTTGGTGAACCCATTCGTTGCCATGCCGCAAAGGAGTTGCTGTGTTCATTATCAATTCGAAACTCATTGAACACGGCATTGCCGTGCGCAAAAGATAGCTTCGACAGCGCAAGCTCAACGTTTGCACTTGGCCCAGGTAAGTCATCATCATGGTAATGCCAGATCATCACGTACAGTTTGTTTTTTGTGATGCTCGCAATTGCAGAGACGTCCGGTCGCGTTCTGACACCATGCTCCAGCATCTCGTTGAGTGACACGGCGCCGTCACTTTGTGTCTCCAATCGCTGACCCTTCATACGAGCAAACATGCGAAAGACATTCAGCACCGGCAAATCCAAACCGTTTGTCGCGAGCGCGCGGAAACCGGCGAAGTAAGGTTGATCCTCAAATTCAAAAGCCCACGTCAGTGCCCCCTCGAAGTTTATGCCATGCCTATCTGCTAACTCTTGTTTGCGTGCGAAACAAGCAGCCGTGTAACTCGAGTACATCGTCCCGTTTCGGTATGCAAGCTTTGGTCCCTGACAAGCGGCACAACCTTCGGGATCCGATTCACCGATTACGATTGGTTTGTTCCTGAGCTTTGGATATGACGCAACGATCGCGAAGCCGGAATCGATATTGCGCAATTGAGCTGAGATTCCCATCTGCACATGACCATCGACAATCGTTGGCGATCCTTTCGCGTGAAATGAAATGAAGTCGAGCGGTGTACCAATCTTTCCGGTCGCGTAGTTTCTTCCGCTGAGACAATGTTCCAAAAAGTCGCGCATGAATTTGCCGCCAGGCCCCGCCGTATCGGGTCCACCAACTCGAGCGGTTGGCAGAGCTCGTCGAACAGCATCGATAGCAAAGTCGTGAAGCTTGCGAAACTCTTCAGGCGTGCCGGCCCAGTAAGCGATGTTCGCTTCGTTCCAAACTTCCCAATACCACTGCTCTACTTCTTTCCGCCCGTATCGCTGAATGCAATGCTTCGCCCACGCATGAACTAACGCCGCCCATTTCGAGTAGTCCTTTGTTGGGTATGCCCAACCTGTGAAAATCCCTTCATACGGCGCGGTTGATGTCCACTTGTGTTGGTAGGGTTCAGGTTTGATGGATAGGTCATGCGGCATAAAACCGATCTCGACATACGGTTTTACTCCATTCTTAACGTAGGTATCGAAAATGCGATCGAGAATCGTCCAGTCATAGATCGGTTTTCCTTGAGGATCTTCCTGGTAAGCCCCTGTTGAGCCCCATTTCAAAGCGGGAGTACCATCGCCCGAAGTCAAGAGATTGTGCGTACGAAAATAGACCCTAGTCGGATTGAGCTGCCCGAGTTCGGCGATCAACTTCTTGCCGTCTTTCATGTAAGCGTAGTTCGGTTCATCGGCGCCAAAGAAACGCCAGACGGGGCGTACGGCTCCCAATGTTATTGTCGTGTCGATTTGGATGTGAACGGGAAAACTGTCAGCAACAATGTATTCAGTTCTGACTTCAGCCGCGCTGGGAAAGAAGAACAGCGCAAGTAGCAGGCACAGCAATCTGGTCCTCAACGTGAACCTCGTTATTTCAGCTTCAATAGAAATATTCCATACCCAACGCCTGCCGGATCGACGCTGCGTCCAGATTGGAACGCCATGAACTTTCCGTCTGGACTGATCACCGGGTTCGATGCTTTGTAGCCATCGTAATCGCCCCATCTTGTCAGGCGAACGAAGCCGGTGCTGTTCGGTTCGAGCTGCAACTTCCAAATGTCGATGTAATGCGAGTTTTCACGGTCCGCACCGCCCTGCTCACGACTTGATTCGACGCACGCCCATTCACCATCAGGAGATATACCCTCGACCTCATTGTATTCGTCCGCGACTTTTCTGTAAGTGGTGATCTTGTTAGTTTTGAGATCGATCCCGAAGACATCTGCCTTACTGCCGCTCTGTCGATAACAGGTGTAGATAAGCTCGGTGTCGTCGTGACGAAAGTCCTGTGGTTCGAGAGTGCATTCGGGTCGCTTCGCACGGAGCACCTCTTTCTTGTTGACGAGCGCGGGTACCCCGTTGTGATACTCAATATCTGCTGTGTACATTACGGACTCGTCTTCACCCAATTGATCGGGATACTGTCCGTGCGTATTCGACCACGCAATTCTTAGATTTCGGCGCGAGATGGCAACGCCCTCAAAGATCTTATGATTTAGTGGAACTGGTTGCGTTCTCGCGTCAGGTTTCATAATCCACATTTCCTGATCACGCGAGCGTGTGATGTTGATGTCGGTGAACTTTCTCGCGCCGATCAGGAAGAAGTCTCCGTTGGGCAAGTACTGAATTCGCAAGAAACCTTCGTGTGGAAAATGACCAGTGAGTAAACGTGTGAGCCGAGTTTTAAGATCGATTTCGAACGCGTCCTTGAACGATTTCTCCATGAAAGCGATGCGTTTACCGTCGGGGGACCAAGCAGCACGCTCACCGAAACCAGTCAACTGAATGATGTTGGACGGAAGGTTCTGTTCTGGACTTCCACTCTTGTGGGTTTGAGCGTAAGAAGGGTTGGACCGCGTTAAGAGTAAAGCTAGAGTTATTAAAAGAGCGGTAGCGATGAACCAGCAAGGTTTTTTTACTTTGTTGCGCACGGTCAGCTTAATATCACAAAGAGCGCGGTGCATCAAAAATGCGTTGGTTACATCGGCGCCAGCTGCCGGAGGTGATAAGTTGAACGAAGAGAAAACAATCGAGGCGTCCATTTCCGAATTCATCAGGGTCTACAATGCCGGCAACCTTGAAGGAGTGCTGGCCTATTACAGTGACGATCTGATCAAAATTCGACAGGGTGGACCCGCGGAAACGAAGGCTGAAACGGCAAAGCGAGTTGCGGTAGTGTTTGATAAGTTTGATTCACGAGTGGATGTCATGAATGATGAAATTCGCGTCTCCGGAGAAATGGCTTACACGCGCGGCGCCTTTCGTGTAACGCTCACCCCGAAAGCGGGCGGAGAACCTCAAATTATTGAGCGACGCTATTTGGAGATCTGGCGTAAAGAAGATGGACGTTGGCGCGTTGCGCGCACGATGGACAACACTCAATAAAGAAACGGACTTACTGATGACTACCAATACTCCTACCAGACTCGTTGTGGTCCCAATCGTGAGGGACGAACACCGGCGTATCCTGCTTTGCAAGATGCCACCAGATCGTGGCGTCTTTCCCAATAAATGGGGATTGCCCGGCGGTGGCGTCGAGCCAGGTGAGCAGATGTATCAAGCGCTTGAACGAGAAGTCAGGGAGGAACTTGGTGTTTCGTTGCTGGAAGCCAAACCGCTTTTCTTTAAGGATGGATTGCACAAGAAGACATTTCCGGATGGCAGCCAGCGCGAAATTTATATGGTCTTTTTGCTGTTTGAATGTCGTATCTCTTCAACCGAAGCAATATGTTTGAATGATGAGTTCTGTGAATACGCCTGGGTTGAACCGGTTCGGCTCTCGAGTTACGACTTGAATTCCGCGACACAGGAGACGTTCCAGTTTCTTGGCCTGATGGAAAGCAGTCTGGCTGCAACCTCAGATCCCTAACTCATTTTTTTCGTGTTATTCGTGTGGTTTCGTGGATCGTCTTAGTTTTGGGGCGAAGAAGAACGATCCACGAAACCACACGAAATAACACGAACAAAAGCCCGAGTAGGGTTGTGCCTGCTTACTCCTTCACAAACTTCAACGCCAACGAATTCATGCAATATCTTAGACCCGTCGGTGCGGGCCCATCATCAAACACATGCCCAAGGTGTGATCCGCAACGATGACACTTCACCTCAGTTCGCACCATTCCCAAAGTAGTGTCGCTGTCTTTATCAACTACGGTTTCGGAAGCCGGTGCATAAAAGCTCGGCCAACCGGTTCCTGAATCGAATTTGGTATTTGAAGTAAATAATTTCGCGCCACATGCAGCACAGTAATACGTGCCCTTCTCGTGATTGTCCCAGTAAGCCCCCGTAAACGCGCGCTCAGTTCCCGCCTCTCGCAACACTTGATATTGATCGGGCGTTAACTCTTTGCGCCACTCTTCGTCAGTCTTTACAACTTTATCCGTCATTACTTTCTCCTGTTCCCGCGCCTGATCGACATTCTCCGCCAGGAGTTTCTGAATCAACTTCTGTGCGTCGTCGTACGCGCCTTCACCAACGTGTGCCCATCGAATTTTGCCAGTCTTGTCGAGTATGAAGATCGTTGGCCACGCATTGACTTTGTACTCTTTCCAGGTTTCATAGTCGTTGTCCGTGACCACTGGATAGTGAATCCCGAGCGACGCGACTTCGCGTCGTACATTGTCGATCTTTTCCTCCCCATCTAGTTCGGGGGAGTGTACGCCGATGACAGTCAGACCCTTGCTTGCGTAACGTTCGTGCCATGCCTTAACGAATGGCAGCGTGTTCCGACAGTTGTAACAGCCAAAAGTCCAGAACTCTATGAGCACCACTCGGCCTCGAAGGCTCTTAAGTGTTAACGGTTCAGAGTTAATCCATGTGCCTGGTGCAAACTCGGGGGCGGTTGCTTCAGTAATCTTCGGCGGCGTTTCAGGAAAGGAACCTAACGCACGCCAGCTTTTCGTCAAGGTTAGCGCGCCGATCAGTAGTCCGGTGACAACAGTTCCTACGATAAGTCGAACTCGAGTTTCGTAATTCATGATTATTCCTTTTTAGTCTCAGCTTCAGATTAAGCCACAGATGACCCAGAATAAAACAACTGACGACTGGCGAATTTCTTAATGCTGATCTCTCAAATCGGTGTCCATCCGTGGCTCAATCTCAAGCTGCACTCCCCTCAGTTCCATGATAATGTCTCGCATTATCACTCAATAGACTTTTCGGAGCTCCAATTCGATGCCTGGGCCTAAACGCATACGAGTGATCGACTCGCATACGGGCGGAGAACCAACCCGAACCGTCGTTAGTGGCGGACCAGATTTGGGCTCCGACACCCTGATGATTCGCCGCGAACGCTTTCGTGACGAATTTGACCACCTCCGTTCAGCAATTACGAATGAACCACGTGGATCGGATTCGATCGTTGGTGCACTTCTGTGCGAGCCAGTCGATAAATCGTGCGTGACAGGCGTGATTTTTTTCAACAATGTTGGCTATCTCGGGATGTGCGGTCATGGAACTATTGGTGTCGTCGTCACTCTTGCGTACCTGGGTCAAATAGGTCCAGGCAATCATCGCATTGAGACTCCGGTCGGAATTGTTGAAGCACTCCTCGACGAGCACGGGGAAGTAACGGTGGCGAATGTACCGAGTTACCGGCTCGCGTCAAAAGTTTCCGTAAACGTGACAGGTCACGGCCCGGTCGTGGGTGATATCGCCTGGGGCGGCAACTGGTTCTTTCTAGTCAACGATCACGGACAGGACATTTCGCTCGGTAATCTCGAAGTTCTGACTGACTTTACATGGCGGATTCGTCAGGCTCTAAACGAAGCAGCAATAACTGGAGAGGGCGGCCAGGAGATCGATCACATCGAACTCTTCGCTGCATCAGATATTGAGGGCGTCAATAGTAAGAACTTCGTTCTCTGTCCAGGAAAAGCTTACGACCGTTCACCCTGTGGGACTGGTACGAGCGCGAAGCTTGCCTGCCTCGTTGCCGATAACAAATTGGCAGAGGGACAAGTGTGGCGCCAGGAAAGTATCGTGGGAAGTATCTTCGAAGGTTCGGTCCGCGTTTCGAACAGCACTATTCACCCAAGCATCAAGGGTTCTGCCTTTATTACCGCTGAAGCAGAACTAATTCTCGACGACAGAGACCCATTCTGTATGGGCATTCGTTCATGACTTCTCCCACCTTCGACGTCGTGATTATCGGCGCGGGCATTGTCGGTTCCGCGTGTGCGGCTGAATGTATTAACGAAGGATTGAAGACAGCAATCGTCGAAGCAAAGATCATCGGCGGTGGCGCAACTGCTGCGGGTATGGGCCATCTCGTCGTCATGGATGACTCAGAAGCGCAATTCGCACTCACCAGTTATTCGTGCAAACTCTGGAGTGAGTTGAAAGAGGATTTACCTCCCTCCATTGAGTACGAGGCATGCGGCACGATTTGGGTGGCGGCGGATGATGAAGAGATGGCGGAAGTTCGGAGAAAAGAGAAATACTACACAGAACGTGGCGTGCCTGTTCAGGTGCTCGATGCAAAAGCTCTCGACGAAGCCGAGCCAAATCTTCGAACAGGATTGGCGGGAGGTCTGCGTGTTCCCAACGATTGTGTAATTTATCCCCCGTGTGCGGCGCAGTTCTTTGTTGATCGAGCCGTTTCGAATGGCGCTACATTGATTCTTGGCAAGAAAGTCAAAAATATCCAGAAGGACGGCGTGCGAATAGATGATGATACGTTTCTATCCTCCGGCCTGGTTGTGAACGCGACCGGCAGCTGGGCTCCGTTACTTACATCCGGAATCGATGTGAAGAAACGGAAGGGTCATCTCTTAATAACGGACCGTTACCCCGGTTTCGTCAAACATCAACTCGTAGAGCTTGGATATCTAAAGAGTGCGCATTCAGTAACCGACGATTCTGTTGCGTTCAATATTCAACCTCGCAAAACGGGACAAATGTTAATTGGATCTTCACGCCAATACGGCATTGAGTCATCGCAGATCGACACACCGATCCTGAGACGCATGCTGAATCGCGCGATCGAATACATGCCTGATCTTGCCAACCTTTCATCCATTCGCACCTGGACTGGATTTCGGGCCGCCACACCCGACAAGTTGCCATTGATTGGACCTGACGTCTTGAACTCGAAACTTTATCTCGCAACGGGTCACGAAGGTTTGGGTATCACGACTTCTCTCGGGACAGCGAAACTGTTAGTGGATCAGATCGTGAGCCGCCGCTCGGCAATTCCAATCGCTCCTTACCTTCCTGCGCGCGTATCGGAGTTGAGCCATGCCTGAAGAGGTCGTCGTGGTTGTAGATGGAGTGCTGGTCAGAATGCCGGTTGGGAGCACGGTATCAGCGGCGATCATGACGGCCGGAGTGTCGTCGTTCCGAAGATCGGTTAGCGGTGAAGCGCGCGGATTGTTGTGTGGAATGGGTATTTGTTTTGAATGTCGAGTAACGATCGATTTGCAGCCGCATTGCCGAAGTTGTCAAACCATCTGTCAAAACGGAATGGACATTCGAACCTGTGAGTAGACGCGCGATTGAGAGCCACGTCTTAATCATTGGCGCGGGACCAGCTGGTCTTGCCGCTGCGTATCGAGTTGTTGAAAGTGGCGGGGAAGCAAGCGTTGTTGACGACAACCCGGATGCCGGCGGACAAATCTGGCGTGGTGAAAAAGAGAAACCGTCAACACCTGAGGCTGCTGCCTGGTTCGAAAAGATTCGCAAGTCAAAGATTAGCTTTATCAACGGCGCTCGCGTTTTTCAGCAGCCGCAATCTGGATTGCTGCTCGCCGAGTGCGAAAATGATGTTTGCGAATTGAGTTATCAGAAACTGATTCTCGCGACTGGAGCTCGCGAGCGCTTCTTACCATTTCCCGGTTGGACACTGCCAAACGTCATGGGGGCCGGTGGGCTACAGGCGTTGGTCAAGACAGGGTTCGCGATTGATCGAAAGAGAATTGTTGTTGCCGGCAGCGGACCATTGTTACTTGCCGTGGCCGATTACCTGACACGCAAAGGTGCAGAGGTCCTGACGATTGCCGAGCAGGCGTCGCGTGCGAATTTGTTCCGTTTTGGCTTGGGACTGATGGGTCAACGAGGCAAAGCATCCCAAGCTTACAAGTTAAGGAAACGGCTGCGTGGTGTGAAGTACCTGATTGGCTGTTGGCCTGTGGCAGCGCACGGCGTTGAAAAACTGGAACGGGTTACTTTGCAACAGGTGGGTCGCAGGTTTGATGTTCTTTGCGATTATCTCGCCTGTGGATTTCATTTGGTTCCTAATCTGGAGCTGGCCGAGTTACTTGGTTGTAAAATTGAGGACGATGCAGTCAGAGTAGACGAGTTCCAACAAACTTCCGCCGAGAATGTCTACTGTGCGGGTGAGGCAACCGGCATTGGTGGTTTGGAGTTGTCGTTAGTTGAAGGTGAGATTGCAGGACTCGCTGCGATCGGACAAACGACAAAGGCGCGAGCTTTGTTTGCCAATCGCGACAAGCAACGAAAGTTTGGACGTTTGTTGAATCGCACTTTTGAGTTGCGCAGGGAGTTAAGAGATCTTCCTGCCGGCGACACCATGGTTTGTCGTTGTGAA
The DNA here is from genome assembly GCA_036006355.1 of Pyrinomonadaceae bacterium. Classification (GTDB taxonomy): domain Bacteria; phylum Acidobacteriota; class Blastocatellia; order Pyrinomonadales; family Pyrinomonadaceae; genus PSRF01. Next base: position 25,310 of record DASYPT010000169.1, read on the forward strand.
GATGTCAGCTTTGAACGCCTGCGAACAAGCAGCTCGTGGAGAGAAGCAAAGCTCCATACACGGTGCGGCATGGGACCGTGCCAGGGTCGTATTTGCGGAACGGCTGTTGAGTTCCTTTTTGCTTGGAACGTTCAATCAGTGAGGCCGCCAGTGTTTCCTGTGCGTGTTGGGAGTATGGGTGGCGAGACTTAGATTTCTCTGCGCTTCCTCTGCGTTCTCTGCGTCTCTGCGGTTTTAGAGTGACGCACTTGAATTGCACCGCAGAGACGCAGAGAACGCAGAGAAAGCGCAGAGAAGGGTCCGAACTTCGGAGGAAGCGTATGACGATGAACTGGAGCGGCGTGATGCCTGCAATTACTACCGCGTTCGATGAACAGCTAAACATCGATCACTCAGCCGTTGCTCGCCATTGCACATGGCTAGTTGATAACGGCTGCACCGGAATTGTGACGCCCGGTTCACTTGGTGAAAGTGCAACGCTGTCCTTCAACGAAAAGCTCGCACTTTGGAAGACAGCATTGGGTGCCGTCGGTGATCGTGTTCCAGTTGTTGCCGCAATTGCTTCGCTGAGTACTTCTGAAGCAGTTGAGTTGAGTAAGCGCGCCGCTGACGCCGGTTGTCGCGCTTTGATGGTCCTGCCTCCATACGTCTACAAAAGTGATTGGCGTGAAATGAAGGCCCATGTTGATGCGGTATTTCGCGCGACCAAACTCTCATGCATGCTCTACAACAATCCCGTCGCGTATGGCACTGATTACTTGCCTGAACAGATTGCCCAGTTGAGCAACGAACACGAAAACTTTCATGCTGTAAAAGAGTCCAGTACAGACGCACGTCGAGTAACCTGGATTCGCGAACTCATTGGCGACCGGCTCGCAGTGTTTGTTGGAGTTGATGATGCGATCGTGGAGGCGATAGCAGTCGGCGCTGTTGGTTGGATTGCCGGTTTAGTCAACGCTTTACCAAAGGAATCGGTTGCGCTGTTTGATTATGCGATGGCCGGCGAGCGTGAAAAGGCGATGAAGCTTTACAACTGGTTCCTGCCGTTACTGCGAATGGATACGGTGCCTAAGTTTGTACAACTCATCAAGCTCGTGCAGCAGGAAGTGGGTATGGGAAACGCACGTGTGCGACCGCCACGGTTGGAATTGGAAGGCGAGGAATTGGATGCTGCGCTTAAAGTAATTCGGCAGGCACTGCAAACCCGGCAGTTTGAGGCAACAGCATCAGCTTAATTGGTTTGAGGACGCAGAGACGCATAGACATTGAATTGAGGGAAGAAATGGAATTAATTGGCCGATCAATTATTGGCTCAAAAAGAGGAGAGGGAGATCAAGCAATCCTTCATGGCTTCAATCCCGCAACAGGCGAAACACTTGAACCTGCATATCATGGTGCAACGACTGCTGAAGTTGATCAGGCCGCCCAGCTGGCGAGCGCGGCGTTTGATTCCTATTCGCAAACAACCGGCGCACAACGGAGCGCCTTCCTGCGTCAGATAGCTGAGAACATCGAAGCTCTCGGCGACACACTCGTTTTGCGAGCAACCCGGGAAACTGGGTTACCAGAAGGTCGCATTAGAAGCGAGACCGCTCGCACATGTCATCAACTACGACTGTTCGCGGACATTGTCGAAGAAGGCTCATGGGTAGACGCTCGAATAGATCACGCTGATCCAAATCGAACACCGATTCCAAAGCCTGATGTGCGATCGTTGTTACGTCCTTTGGGTCCGGTTGTAGTTTTTGGCGCCAGCAATTTTCCACTCGCGTTCTCTGTTGCCGGTGGTGACACAGCATCGGCGCTTGCGGCGGGCAATACTGTCATCGTCAAGGCGCATCACGCGCATCCAGGCACATCCGAATTCGTTGGCCTCGCGGTTGCTGATGCAGTGCGTCAATGTGAACTTCACGAAGGTGTCTTTTCACTTCTTTATGGATCAGGAAGCGAAGTCGGTACTGCCTTGGTAAAGCATCCGCTCATTAAAGCTGGTGGATTTACAGGGTCACGTGCGGGAGGACGAGCGCTGTTTGATGTTGCGTCGTCGCGACCTGAGCCGATCCCGTTCTATGCCGAGATGAGCAGTGTGAATCCAGTCGTAATCTTGTCCGAAGCCTTGAGTGTACGAGCGGATCAAATTGCAACTGGGCTGCACGCATCCGTGACACTCGGCGCCGGCCAGTTTTGCACAAATCCCGGACTGGTTTTCTTACCTTCTGGCTCAGATGCGGATGGGTTTGTAGAAAAGGTTAGAGAGTTGATGACCGCGACACCGGATCAGACAATGCTCACGCCCGGAATCAGATCGAGTTATGAGAAAGGCGTGGCTGGCCGAAGTGGTCAAACCGGTGTTGCGACGGTGATGCAGAAATCCGCGGAGGCTGGTTGCGCCGCCGGGACGGCACTATTCAGAATCGGGACTACTCAATATCTGGCGAACACTGCGTTAAGTGAAGAGATCTTCGGCCCAACAACACTGATAATCAGCTACGACGATCAAGATCAGTTGCTGGCGCTGGTGCGATCGCTGGAGGGACAGCTCACTGCAACCATCCACGGTACCGAAGCGGAACTTGCCGCTAATAGCGAACTGTTGCATGTCCTGGAACGAAAAGCAGGAAGACTCTTGTTCAATGGATTTCCCACGGGCGTTGAAGTGTGTCACGCAATGGTTCACGGTGGTCCTTATCCAGCAACATCTGACGGCAGATCTACGTCAGTTGGAACAAGAGCCATCTTTCGTTTTACCAGACAGGTTTGCTTCCAAAGTTTTCCTGATGCGGCGTTGCCAAACGAGTTGAGAGAAGAGAACCCGTTAGGTGTCTGGCGTTTGGTTGACGGGAAGATGATGAAGTGAACGGTGCCTTTCGTGTTGATTCGTGTGATTCGTGGATCGCCTCTGGTCCAGGTCTAAAAAGCACGATCCACGAATCACACGAATCAACACGAAAATTACACCGCATCGGCTACTTGCACCCCGGCAACCTAAACGCTCCTCCACATTACACACGCCTGCTCGTCTGTCGGATCCTCGGCCGCGCTCCGACAGAAGAGCGCTCGTGTGTTAGGGATGGAGACTTCTGATCGACGGGGGCGGCGGAGCACGGAGGTGCTTCGAGAGCAGACGTGTGTAATGTGGAGAGCTAAAGCATATCGGACATCCTGCAAAAAACTACACCGAGCGGTGCGCGTTCGTCCCCTTCAAACTCACGCGCGCACGCTCGGTGTCGCGCAGGTCTCTTCTTTCCTAGAAGAAGAACCGACGCGATGCGGTTGCCGCTACCGTCGCTCTACCTGCGCTAAGCGGTCAAAACAGATGTCGATAAGTTCTCTTAGCTGAGTCTTATGAAGATAGAAGTTCGCTCCCGCTTCAAGGCAAACTTCTTTTAGCAGTACGGATGGATCCGCCGTGAACATAACTATGACAGCGCGTGGTCCATGCCGGCGAATCTCTTTCAGGAGTTGCAGGCCGCTACGATGTGGCATCTGGGTGTCCAGGACCACGACGTCCGGCTGGAGTAGTTTTACTTGTTCAGCTGCTTCGCCAGTATTACGAACGGTGAGAGTGGAGAACTGGTGTACTTGTGAAAAGGTTCTGCGAAGTTGTTCTCGATCGCCTTGTGCGTCGTCCGCTATCAGAATTCGAATCTCTTTCAACTTACTCCCTACTTCCATTTCAAAAAGTACGGAGTGTGCCGTCTCCAGCCGATTGTGACAATCGAAGAATGGATGATTTTTCTGTAGGGGAATAGCGACGGACGTTGTAGGGGTTTGTCCTACAAGCAGAATTATAGAACCTATTCACTACTAACAACTGACTCACTCAGGTCTCTGCGCTTCCAACAGCTTTTGTTTCAGACGTTGGATCGCCGCGTCAGTAGTTGCGAGAGATGCTTGAGTCCGACGTTGATCCTGCTTCAAAAGATCAAGTTGAGTTTGGATTCTGGCCTTTTCGTTGGTTAGTCGTCTTCTGATGTCTTCGCGGGCATCTTCCGGATGTAACGATCCGACTCCCACCAAACTTCGTTCGATTGCTTCGGGGCTGAGTTGCTGAGCGATCTGGTCCATTCGCGTGGACAAAGGACCTTCCTTTTCAGCGATCTCAAACAAGTGGTGTTGTAATGCTTCTCCTCGTTGTTCTTCCTTCTCGAGCTGCTCCTGAATCGGCGTGACCAATCGTTCTCTCTCCAGATCTGCAACTCTCTTTTTGAGTCGCTGATTCTCGCCGCTTAGCTGTGCAACGTTCTTACGAAGTTCGTCGATATCGGGGCAATTTGACGAGGTAGTACCAGACTTTTTGGTTGTTGTTTGTGTCGAAGCATTCGAAGAGTTCGACGTAATGGGCTGTTGGCCCACGATAGCCAACGTAACGGCTGCAAGTGTGGCCGGCAGAATTAGTAGGCGCATGCGTCAGCTCCGTTCGAAGAGTTTGTTTCGATTAAACCTCGTAGACTTTGATTCGTTCCCGAATGTCTCTCTCTGCGTCTCAGCGTCCTCGGCGTCTCTGCGATCAACTTCCACCATACTGACGCCGAGACACAGAGAACGCTGAGACGCAGAGAGAAGAATACTAAAGATTTGTTGTTGAAAAAGTATCGCCTTGTCTGATGTCGCCGGTATCAAACCCTTTGCGAAACCAGCGCAGACGTTGTTCAGAAGTCCCGTGAGTAAATGAATCAGGAACGACTCGACCTGAGGTTTGCCTTTGTATCGCATCGTCGCCAATTGCACTTGCGGCGTTCAAAGCTTCCTCGATATCTCCCTCTTCAAGTAAACCTTGTTTCTGGACATAACGGGCGAACACCCCAGCGAAGAAATCGGCTTGCAATTCCAATCGCACGGACAACCGATTCGCATCAGCTTCACTCATCCGTCGCTGCAGTGAATCAACTCGATCAGAGATGCCAAGCAACTTCTGTACGTGATGCCCGACTTCATGAGCGATCACATAAGCCTGGGCGAAATCGCCAGGAGATTTGAACCGTCGTCGCAGCTCTTCATAAAATGCCAGATCGATGTAAACCTTTTGATCGCCCGGACAATAGAACGGGCCTGAGGCGGCGCTTCCAAGGCCGCAAGCTGATTGGACCTCACCCGTAAATAATACGAGGGTTGGATTACGATACTGTTTTCCGTTTTGCCGAAAGATGTCTTCCCAAACGTCTTCAGTTTTCGCGAGCACTACGGAAACGAATTTCTTTAGCTCTTCTTCTTCGGTGTTACCGGGCCTGGGGGCTTGTGACGTTGATGGCGCGGTGTCGTTTGGTACTTGCTGCAGAATCTGTCGCGGATCTGCGCCGAGTAGTACAGCGATTATTATGATTACGAGTGTGCCCAGTCCTCCGCCAATAGCTATTCGGCCGCCGCCGGACATGCCACGCCGATCTTCAACGTTGCTACTTTCGCGTTCGCCCCTCCAACGCATGAACGTTACCTCCCTGGTAGTTTTAGATGATGCCGCATTGTTGCATAGACTGGGACTTAATCTAAACAGCCGTCTGCGCCTCGCGGTGCGTTTGAGTTCGTGTGATTCGTGATATTTCGTGAAACGTACTTTTCAGTCTAACTAAGAACGATCCACGAAACACTCGAAAAACACGAAAACAAACCAGGGCACCCTGAGACGCAGAGATGGGGCACGGAGACCTGTGCAAGTGATAAGTAACTTTTAATCCAAACTCGCGTGTGCGAGAACATCGTGGGGAATTGGTTCCAGGAAGCGAGAGAGGGCTGGCGTGTTGTCGGCTTCAGGACCGCGGTAGACGTTAACTGGGTACACGAAAGTTAAATCGCTCTTTGCGCGGGTTGCGGCCACATACAGAAGGCGACGTTCTTCTTCCAGATCGTCAAATTCATCCTGAAACCGGTTCGAGGGAAACCAACCATCCGTCATCCAGATAATGAAGAGATGATTCCACTCCAAACCTTTAGCGGAGTGCACGGTCGATAGGGTGACGAACCCGGTGGTGCGTCTGCCCGCGTTGCCCTCCACAGCGTCGGTTGGATCGATGGCGATATCCTCGAGAAGCTTGGCCGAGTTCTTGTAACGCTTTGCGATGGTCTGCAGGTGTTCCAGATCGCGACCTCGGCGCTGTGCATCGTCGTATTTGTTTTTTAGAAGAGGTCGATAGAAACGTAACACAGCGGAAAGTTGGTCACTGGGTGTTTTGCTTTCCGATACGGTCGTAAGCACGCGCGCTAGTCGAACTAGTTGAGTTTGATAACTTGCACGACCCGGGAAGCGATGGAGTTTCTTGAATAAGGCTTCTTTAGTTCGTGCTGATCGGAAGTCTCTCTGTTCGACGCCGAGGTATTCCAGTATCTGATAGACAGTTGCGTCACCGACATGATCTATCAGCTTCAGCATGCGAAACCACGACAATGTGTCAGATGGTTTTACTGTCACTCTCAAAAACGACAAAGCGTCCTTAATGTGTGCTGATTCTGCGAATCTCATTCCGCCAAACTTCCGGAAGGGTATTCCCTGCTTACCCAGTTCAATTTCCAGATCGAAGGAATGAGAACTCGACCGGAACAGAACCGCGATTTCATTCAGGGCCGTGCCTGCTTCGCGAAGCTCGTCGATTCGTTGAGCAACAAACCTGGATTGTTCGTTTTCGTCGTGCGCGCTGACGACTACAGGCGATTGACCGCCGTCGATTGTGGAGAAGAGTCGCTTCTTATAGCTCTCCTTCACGTCTTCCATGATCGAGTTGGCCACGTTAAGTATGGGCTGCGTGCTCCTGTAGTTCTCCTCCAACTTGATGATTTGGGCCTTCGGAAAAAGTTTTGGGAACTCGAGCATGTTGCGATGACTTGCGCCGCGGAAGGAGTAGATCGACTGGAACTCGTCGCCAACGACGGCAACATTGTCGTGCCGAGTCGTCATAAGTTTCACGATTTGAGCCTGGAGCTTGTTCGTATCCTGATACTCGTCAACCATGATGTAACGGTACTGATCGGACAGTTGCTCGCGCATCACCTGGCTGTTTTCCAGTGCTTCCTTGAATCGAACCAAAAGATCGTCGTAAGTCAGCATCTGCTTGGAGCGCTTAAAATCTTCGAACGACTTGAAGAGCGCCTCAAGATTCTTCTTTTGATCGAGAAACTGGGGATACTCCTGATTCAAAACTGTCTTCAGGGGAATGACCTTATTCACCATCATGCTGAAGATAGTGGCGACGGTTCGCTTGCGAGGGAAGTGTTCGCCTTTGGCAAGTTTTATTTGCCGCCGCATGAGATCGATTAGGTCTTCAGTATCACTTTGATCGAGAACGGTGAAGCTGCGTTGAACGCCTGCTTGCTCCGCAAACTTTCTTAGTACCGAGTGACCAAGGGCGTGAAAAGTTCCGCCCGATACCCGCTGACATCTTGCGTCTGCAAGGGCCGCAGCTCGTGACAACATGCTGGTGGCAGCGCGACGAGTGAAGGTAAGCAACAGAACCGTTTCTGGTTTAACGCCGATCTCAATCAGACGCGCTACGCGATAAACAAGCGTGCGGGTTTTTCCCGTTCCGGCGCCCGCAACGATGAGGAGTGGACCTTCAGTTGTCTTAACGGCTTTTAGCTGAGCTTCGTTGAGTTCGGTTTCGTAGTCTATTCCACGTTCACGGACAAGAGTGGAAGTTCGTTTGAGCACCAGCCTGGTGCGCACAGCGCCGAGCGGTACCGCTTTGCCAAGATCGAGATCTCGCTTGAGTGCCCGGAGCTCCGACGCAAATTCAACAACCGTTTGATATCGCTCCTTTGGATTCTTCGCCAGACCTTTGATCAAAATGCGATGAAGGTCGGTGGGTACGTCCGAATGATTCCCATCCGGAAGGCGGGGATCGCGATGAAGAATTGCGTGCATCGTGTCAATGCGATTTTCATGAACGAACGGAGCGGCGCCGGTGATCATTTCACACAAGACGACGGCGAAGGAGAAAACGTCACACCGGTGATCCACTCGTTGCCCCAACAACTGTTCGGGCGACATGTAATTGACCGTTCCCATGAGTGCGCCGGATTCGGTTTCGACACGCAGTAACGTTTTCTGTGCACTATCTGCAGCGAGCGCGCGTTCACGCTGCGCGACAAGCTTGGCAAGACCAAAATCGAGAATCTTGGCGTAGCCGTCGCGACTAATCATCAGGTTTTCGGGTTTCAGATCGCGGTGGATGATGCCGGCGTCGTGTGCTTTAGCAAGGCCGTCGGCAATCTGGATCGCGATATCCAGTGTCTGCTTGACCTGTAAGCTGCGAGCTCTGATCTTCTGCCTGAGTGTTTCACCTTCAATATACTCCATCGCGATGTAAGGCTTGCCTTCGTCTTCTCCTACTTCATAAACGGTAAGGATGTGAGGATGATTAAGAGCTGAGGCTGCGCGTGCCTCCTGGAAGAAACGACGGCGACGATCCTGTTGTGAGACGTATTCGTTCGGAAGGACTTTCAGAGCAACAACGCGATGCAGCTTCTTGTCGTATGCTTTGTAGACGGCACCCATTCCACCCGCACCGATGGGTTCCAAAATCCTGTAATGTGCGATTGTTTCCTCGCGTGCTTCTTTCATGGGGAACGTGAAAATTTCAGATTTAAGATTTCAGATTTAAGATTGTGCTTCGTGCTTTGTGCTTTGTTCTTCTGCTTTGTGCTAAGTTCCTTTTGACCCAAGCACCAGGTACGAAGCACAAAGCACAATCTTAAATCTGAAATCTGAAATCTTAAATAACGCTACCGTTTCATCGCCAACGTCAACCCATCGCCAACACTCAGCATGCTCAACGCAACTTGTTCATCTGCGTAAAGCCTCTCATTAAACTTCCGCAATGCGACCGTGTCGGGATCGGATTCTTTTGGATCCGCCACTCGTCCTGACCAAATAGTGTTATCTACGGCGATCAATCCCCCAGTACGTATGAGCTTGAGGATTCGTTCGTAGTAGTTCTCATAATTCGTCTTATCTGCATCGATAAATGCGAAATCAAAACTTGCCGCCTGGTTCGATAGCAGTTCATCGAGAGTTTCTACCGCTGGTCGCAAGTGGAGATCGATCTTGTGATCTACCCCGGCCTCTTTCCAATAACGCCTTGCCACCGAAGTGTATTCTTCGCTGATATCGCACGCCACGATGCGACCATCATCGGGTAAACCGTTGGCCACCCATAATGAGCTGTAGCCGGTGAACACACCAACTTCGATCGTTTTTTTCGCTCGTATCAACTGAACAAGCAGCTGCATGAACTGTCCTTGATCGGGACCGATTTGCATTTGGGCCTGCGGAAGTTTTTGCGTTTCCTCCCTTAGGCGACGTGCGACATCAGGTTCTCGCACAGACGTATTAACAAGGTACTGATAAGCCTTTTCATCAAATGAAAAATGGCGCGACATGTAAGAGTTCCTCCTGTGTTCAGCGTAACTTAGATCGGCAGGATGGTCGAGTCACTCCGGAGGAGTGAGCACCGCTTGAAATTAATTAACAGGCCGCGTGGTAAACTGACGTTTCAATGGATGATATTTGCCAACAGCGATTGCGCAATCAACACCTTGCGTCACAAACACTCAAAGATCCTGTTGAGGTTCTAAAGTCGCTCGTCGCAATTCAAGGCCAGGACTACGCTGGAGCCAAGTGGGCGTTGGCCCAACGCACGAGAAACTGCACCAACGATCAAATGGAGCAGGCCTTAACGGATGGAAGAATCCTGCGTCTTCACGTGATGCGCCCAACGTGGCATTTCGTTTCTGCTGATGATATTCGCTGGCTGGTGGAGCTGACTGCGCCCCGAGTGCAGGCTGCTTGCAGTTCTTATTTTCGCAAAGCCGGACTTGATGACAAATTCTTGCGCCGAACGAATAAAGTGATCACAAAGTCGCTTTCAGGAGGTCGAGAACTCACGCGGGCCGAGCTACGTGATGCAGTTGTGTCGAGTGGTATCGAACCCGGTGATTCGACAAGGTTCGGTCATATTCTGCTTCGTGCAGAAATTGATGGACTCATTTGCAGCGGCGCACGGAAAGGCAATCAATTCACCTACGCTCTCTTGGCAGAACGCGCGCCACAATCAAGAATACTCGAGTGCGACGAAGCGCTTGGTGAAATCACGTCGCGGTATTTCAGCACTCGTGGACCTGCGACGGTGCACGACTTTGTGTGGTGGAGCGGGTTGAAGATAGCTGATGCCAGGCGTGGGATTGAGATCAATGGTCGCCGGCTCCAAACCAGATCGATAAACGATCGGCAGTATTGGTTTTGTGCTGAGAAAGTGCCATCGAAGCAATCGTTAGCTCGACGAGTTCACATGCTGCCGCTTTATGATGAATACTTCATTGCATACAAAGATCGCAGTGCGGCGGTACACCCGGACGCTAATCGTTTGCAAGGCAAGACCAGTTTGGTATTCGATCCACCCATGGTTATGGATGGCCGATCTATCGGAGTTTGGGAACGGGTGTTCGGCCGGTCGTCTGTTAAGATCAAATTGCAGCCGTTCATCCATTTGAAAAGTAGAGACAGAGCAGACTTCCGCGAAGCCGCGGCGAGTTACGCCGAGTTTCTTGGCAAGGATCTCGAGTTGTTGTA
>DASYPT010000170.1:0-21289 GCA_036006355.1 Pyrinomonadaceae bacterium
CCAACGTTACAGTTTTTCTCACTCAATCCCGCCTTCATCAATAGAAGTCACAATGGAGGGAGGAAGAGATGCGAGTAAAAAAACTGAGTAACAGATTGGTGTTACTAAGCCTTACTGTCGTGGTCATATTAGCCGTGTGTCCGTTCCTAAACGCTGCTTGCGCTTCAGCGCGTAGCGCTCACCCACCAGCCGGCAAACCCGCCGCGCCCCCAATGGTAGTGGCAAGCGATGTCGTGACGGAGTGGAATCAAAAGGCAGTTTCGTTAACACTTGCACCAGCCTCGGCACTCGCTCCCGTTCAGCAAGCGCGCGTCATGGCTATCTTTCAGTTGGCTGTTCACGATGCCGTCAATGGGCTCACTGGAGAATATGACACGTACTTATCGCTCCCGGCAGCGCCACAGAATGCATCGCCAGAGGCAGCAGCGATCGCCGCTGCGCACCATGCATTGAAAAACCTGTTTCCTGCTAGTACTGCGGAACTCGATTTTCAGTACGTGATTTCGCTAACGGTCCATGGTCTGTCGCTCAGTGATCCTGGAATCGAGTATGGTTGCTCCGCGGCTGCGGCAATCCTCGCCGTACGAGCAAACGATCATTCTGCGGAGGCTCAGTTTCCTTACGACGCCCCTGGGGCCGGCAATCCGGGAGTTTGGGTTCGACTTAATAATGTTCCTGCATTGCTGCCCGGTTGGGGAAATGTCACGCCATTTGTGATCCGAAGCGCTTCACAGTTCGACCCAGGTCCGCCACCTGCGCTAGACAGCGATACCTATACAACCGACTACAACGAGATCAAACAGATCGGCGCTAAGCTCAGTTCAACTCGCACAAGTGAACAGAGTGATATTGCGCAGTTCTGGCGAGCCTCCCCAACGGCAATTTGGAACAGCGTTCTGACTCAGGTTATGGAGACACGCAACTTGAATCTCTCACAAAAGGCCCGGTTATTTGCGCTGATGTATTTGGCTACCGCTGATGCGAGTATCGCTTGCTGGGGAACGAAGTACCAGTACAACTTTTGGCGGCCGGAGCGGGCTATTATCAGCGCCGGCCTGGATGGTAATGATTCGACCGTAGGTGACGCCTCGTGGCAGCCGTTTATTCCTACGCCGCCACACCCCGATTATCCATCCGGACACACTACAAACAGCAGCGCGATGGCGAAGATTCTGATGTTGGAGTTTAGCGATAATCCAGGCGTTCCAATTACAGTTACACTGTCAGGCATCACGCGTCACTGGAATAGTTTTAGTGAAGGTGTTCAGGAAGTAATCGACGCTCGCGTCTATTCCGGAATCCACTGGCGTAATTCGGACGAAGTGGGCGCACGCATGGGCCGCCAGATTGCGCAGTTCGTTTCGCATCACGCACTGCGTGCGCGTGGGAAACCGTAGAGCGTTCGCTTCCAGGCGAACTCTCATCCGCGAATGAGCGCAGATGATCCGGGGTGATCATCTGCGTTTCTTTGTGTTTGAGCGTTGTTTCAAACTGTCAATGTACGACAGGCTGTTAGCCTGTCGATGCGTTCCAGTGTTGTCTTACAAATGAGTGCAGCCAATGGAAACCACGACAGGCTAACAGCCTGTCGTACAATCCACTGCTAAACCTTACAGTTGATATTGCTCCCCAACTTTCGATGCATGACGGACTGCATCCTCCGCAGATAAGATTCCTGCCCACTCATTAGTCTTGGTCAGGCTCTAAGGGCAAATCGACAGTTCAGCAGTTGCAATTCGCTTTAATCTCACGCGGATACGTCTACACGGAGGATAGAACAGTGCGCAAACTTATTCGCTTCGGTTTGTTCTTTTTCCTGGCAACGTCGGCCACCACTTTCGCTCAGAGCAACTATGCGACTCTGAGTGGCATAGTCTTCGATCCTCAACACCAGCTGGTTGCAGGGGCGTCTGTGCAGTTTACTTCAAACAGTACCAACGTCTCTCGTAATGCAGTAACCAATGACGACGGAAGTTTTCAGATTACGGGTCTACTCCCTGGAGACTACAAGTTGACAGTGCAAGCCTCAGGATTTGCGACAGTGAACGAGAATGTGATGCTTGAGGTTGCGCAACAAATGACGCTGGACGTCAATCTCAAGTTACCGTCGGTCAGCTCTGTTGTGAATGTTAAGACTGACACGATTACGGTCTTGAAAACTACAGATGCGAGCGTCGGTGAAGTAGTTGAACCGACCGCGGTCCAAAACCTGCCACTCAACGGCCGCATGCTAATAGATCTCGTACTAACCGTGCCGGGAACACACGAATCGCACGGTGCGCAGGCCGGTGATATGAGTCCACTCTACTGGCGACCAGGTCAGCGCTCCGCCGTGAGTATCGGAGGCAATCGACCGAACGCCAACTTCTTCCTGCTCGACGGTGCAACGAATACCGATCCCACTTTCAATACGCTCAATTTCAGTCCCTCGCCTGACAGTGTCCAGGAATTCAAAGTACAGACTGGGAGTTACTCAGCGGAAATGGGCGGCGCCGGCGGTGGTCAGATCAACATTGTGACGCGTACTGGTGGTAATGAGTTTCATGGAACTGCGTATGAGTTTTTGAGAAACGACGCCCTCGACGCTCGAACGTTTAATGACATGGATTCGTCAAATCACCTCGTTCGTAACAACTTCGGTGGATCATTTGGCGGACCAATCATCCACAACAAAACCTTTTTCTTTGTTAACTACGAAGGACTTCGACGAACACAATCTCAGACGATGGTTGCGACAGTGCCAACTCAAGAGGAGATCAATGGCGACTTCAACATGAGCGGCGCCACGATCTATAACCCGTTCAGCTCGCACCCAAATCCAAACTTTGATCCAGGTAAACCTGTAAGCGCAAGCAACCCTCAGGTCATTCGGGATCAATTCCCGGGTAATGTCATTCCTCAAGGCATGATCGATAAGAAAGTCCAACTCTTTTTGCAGAAGTATATTCCGCGGCCGAATTTGGACATGGGGATGATGGGTTGCGGCATGACGATGATGGGAGCCCCCACAGTGGTGGGAGCAGGCGCGGACTGCAACAACTACCTTGACGTCAGAAATCTACATCATCAAAACGATCAGGGGACGATTCGTGTCGATCACACGCTGAGCGACCAAGGTACTTTGTTTGCGCGCTATTCTTTCAGCAGTGAAAAAGGGTTCATGCCGCAAAACCTGCCGGGCTTTGGTGCTCGTCACGACAACTTATCGCAACACGGGAGTGTAGGTTGGACCAAGATCATCAGTCCCAGTCTTGTTAACATCTCCACAGTGTCCTTTTCCCGCCTGGCAATGCATCGCACTTCAGAGAACAGTTTTAGCAACGACATTGTTAGCGAACTGGGAATCAGCGGCGTTGGTTTTGGTGGTGAAGGCGCTTTTGGAGCACCGTGGTTCAACGTGCAAGGGTACTCCGGCATGGGCGACTCATACATCGCCACACCGATGCATGCCTGGAACACTATTCTGGAAGGTCGCGATTCTCTAAATTGGCAGAAGGGTCGTCACAGTTTGAAGTTTGGAGCCAGCTATCGTTATTTCATCTGGCCCATGTGGGGGTTCTTTCAAAACCGGGGCTACTACCAATTCACCAACGGCTTCACGACTCGGACGGCAACGAATGACGGCACGGGATCAGCCCTTGCAAGTTTCCTCCTGGGCCTGCCAGCGGTGAAACAACGTCAAGCGGGAATTCCGCAGATGCAACTGCGGCAATGGTACGCTGATGCTTTTGTACAAGACACTTTTCAACTGGGTCGTAACACGACTATTCAGGCTGGTCTACGTTACGAATTCATGAGTCCGCTGGTTGATATTCGTTATGCGAATACGAACCTCACGTTTCAAAATGGAGTACCGGCAGTTTTCATCGGCGGGCAACAGGGGTTTCCGGAAGGTCTTAACAACGCAAATAAGCTGAATTTTGCTCCTCGCGTTGGAATCTCTCACAACTTGCCTCAGCATGGAGTTGTGCTTCACGCCGCTTTCGGAATTTTCTTCACGCCGGTTGACATGAACACCTGGTGCAATCAGCGTCACAATGTTCCATACGTTTTTCCTGAGACACAGCAGAGCGACAACTTCACTCCTGCTGCGGGAATCGTCGCCAGCCATCTAAATTTTGGCCCTGCAGTTTTGGGAACGACCACGGTAAGCTTCGCCGCTTTCGAGATTAACGCGCCGCCGCAATACATCGAACAATGGAGTGGTTCCCTCGAGAAGAGTCTCGGCGCCGAAACGACGCTTGAATTTGGCTACCTTGGTTCTCATGGGCTGCACTTGCAGCGGTCGCATCTAATCAACAACGCACTTCCAGGACCTGGAGCAATTGGGCCACGTCGTCCTTTCAAGACGTTGAGTTTCCTTCCCGGCATGGTGCTCCCGACCAATATCACCATCGCGAACACAACATTTCCAGTCAGTGGCATTAATCTTTTGGAGAATTCAGCACAGAGTTGGTACGACGCTGGATATGTGAACCTTCGGAGGCGTTTTGCACGTGGCTGGACTTTCCTGGCGAACTACACATTTGCAAAGGATCTCAGCGACGCGCCTGATTTTCGGTCGCCGATGTTCGAGTCTGTCGCACCGCAAAACAATTCCGACTTATCTTTGGAGAAGGGACCCGCTTGCGATATTCGTCATCGCTTCGCGCTGAGCGCAGTTTATAGTCTGCCGACCTGGAACAAGTCGGGATTTGCTCGTGCAGTGACAAAAGATTGGCGACTGTCCGTAATCTACCAGGCGCAGAGTGGGTTTCCGTTTTCGGTTTCAGTCTTTGGTGACACTGCTAATGCCGGTACATTACTCGGTGAGAATCCCATCCGCGCAAACTACACAGGCCAACCGGTCTTTAGTGCAGGAACACACACCGCCGACCACTGGTTTAATACTGCTGCGTTTTCCACACCCGCAGCGTTCACGTTCGGCAACGTAGGACGAAACACGGTGTATGGTCCAGGCCGGCAAACGCTCGACCTTGCGTTGCAACGCGAGTTTGCAGTGAACGAAACAATTAAATTGCAGATTCGTGCCGAAGCTTTCAATGCACTGAATCACACGAACCTGGGCACACCGAACCGATTCGCGAATACTCCACAGTTTGGAACGATTACTGAGGCAGCAACGCCAGGTCGTGAGATTCAGCTTGGGTTAAGAGTGTCGTTCTAAGGTGAGTCGTCGCATTTCAGCGCGGGTTTGCACAAGTAATCAAAACGCACAGGAGCGTGGCAACAATTAGCTTCACAACACGGATATGATAGTCCTAAACCGTTAGCGGAGCGACGACATGTTGGTGTTCAGAAGATCACTGTTTTCGATTCTGAGTGATGTAGTCCTCGAGAGTTTTGCGATCAGGATAGTTGGGTCTCTTCTTTAGAAACTCTTCGTATTCGTCGGCTGCCTTACTTTTCATTCCTGCCGCGTTGTAAAGCTTAGCCAGTCGCAGGTGCGCTGGAGCCATTCCATCCGGATCGAGTCGCAGTGCTTCGTTTAAATAGACTACCGCTTTCGATCCTTTCTGAAGTTGCAGGTAGGCTTCTCCCAAAAGGTTATTAGCCTGCGCAGAATTAGGTCGGAGCTTAATACTTTGTTCCAATGGTTCGATCGCTGCGTCAACTCGCTTTTGCGACATCCTCAATTTGCCGAGATTAAAAAATGATTGGAAGAAAGAGGGATTGACTTCACAAGAGCGTTCGTAAGCACTTTCAGCCTTGCCGAGATCTTGCTGCATAAGATAGACAGTGCCCAGCTCGGTCCAAACTTCATAATCGTTACCGTCGTCATTCAAGACCTGCATCAGCAAGTCGAGTGCTTCTGGATATTTCTTTTGATCTATTGCAGTTTCGGCCTTCGCAAAACGCTTCTCGTTTGCTGAGGTGCGGTGATAAGCCAGAGCCGATGTTGTGCCTGCCTTTTTATTGTTCCCGATCGGATTCTCTCGCCATTCAAGTTCAATATCGCGCCGAATATCGGTCTTGAATGTTTCGTTCAGCATTAGATGGATTCGAGCAATCTCACTACTTTCCACTTCGACCACAAGTTCGTAGTCTCCACTCGGGACGTCTGTGAATCGATAGCGAGAATTATTTCCGACTGTTTGTCGCGCGATTAGATCACCGCCGGTGGTGTAGAGAATGACGTCAAAGCTTAGTGGCTTTATACCGGTGGCTTTGCTCTCGTCTACCTTGAAGTCGCCAAAAAGAATGTGTCCACCGCCATTTTGCGCAACAGTTGCCGCAGACAGCAGTAGTGACAAAACTATCGTGACCAGGATTCGCGTGGTTCTAACGTTCATGATGATGAGAATTTTTAGTTTTATGTGTTTCGTGAATTTCGTGGACCTGCTTTTCTTGGCGGAAAGGAGACGATCCACTAAAAACACGAAACATCATTAACCGAATGGAATTCAATCCGGGCGCTACGCAAAAAGGGCCGAAGCATTTCTGCTTCGGCCCCAATTGGAATTTAAGTTTAGAAGGAATAACGAAAACCAACCTGCATTACCCTCGGCGATCCCTGAATGGCTGTGAAATTCGACCAATTCGAGGGTGGAGTGGCTGTACTTGGATCGAGTGTGACACCAGTGCCTGTGCGAGTAATGTCCATCTTTCCAAAGTGCTGGGTGTTGGTCACATTGAAAGCCTCCCAGCGAATCTGAAGTTTGTGATTCTCACCCCAGGGAAGGCCAAAGGACTTGCTCAGTCCAAGGTCAAGACTGACATAACCGGGCAATCTGAAGGCATTGCGATCTCCCGACTCGCCTGGGAATGCGTTTCTGAAACTCTGGTAAGCCGCGGTTGGATCGCAGCCAAATAGTTTCGGTGCATCGACCCCGCCCCGATCTGGACAGGATTTCAATGGACCAGTTCGAACTACCAGGCTCTGTGCGTTCCAGTTCGTGGCCCAGCGAGCATCGTCGAAGAAATTCGCTGATGGCAAACCGGAATTCCAGCGATAGATACCAGCCAGCTGCCAGCCGCCGATAAAGCCATTTACGACTTTATTGGCGCCGCTGAAGAAAGTGCGACCGCGACCAAAAGGCATCTCCCAAACAGCGTTCACGTTTATCACGTGGCGCACGTCAAAGTCGGAATTAGAGTACCAATCGTGTTGCCTGATCGCATTCAAGATAAAACCGGTGCCGTAAGTTACAGCCGGAAGGCCACTGGTCTGCAAACCCGAAGCATCGTCGAGTGAATGAGACAACGTGTAGTTAAAATCCAGGGTCAACTTCTCGCCTAGTCGTTCTCGCAAGGAGATTGTCCCGGCGTTGTATGAGGAGTTGCCAATGCTGCTAAACGCTGCGAGAGCGCCATACTGTGGATTGAAGAAAAGGTTGCCGCTGATTGCCGTGTCGATAACATCCTGTGTGTCGGTCCAGTCGTTACCATAAAAACCTTGCGCGACCGCGTACACCGCCTGCGTTTGATTTAAAGACTCGTCTATGCAGAACTGAGTTGGATCGGCGCAATGTGCGTTTCCAAAATAAAGGTCGTTAGCCAAAGCGGCGAACCCAGCCGGCAGGTAGTTGGCAAACCACGGTATTTGCGCGACTGAGGAAATTGGAGTGCCATGAGCGCGCAGGTTTTCGAGTATGCCCGCTGCTGTATACCAATCCATTCCCGACCTCGGATCTTTTAGGTTGTTGAGCGCCATGATGTCGCGTTGAGCGAGCAGGTTGCGGCCCAACCTGCCAACATACGATGCTTGTAGTACAAGGCCGTGTGGCAGTTGGCGCTCGAAGGTCGCATTCCAGCTGTAGTTGATTGGTGCGACCAGTTTTTCATCCAAAGTCGACTCGATGCGCCGAGAATCGTTTGCTGCTTTCTGTTGTGGGAAAGTGAGCGGGCCCGGGATCGTTATGTTTGGCAGGTCGCGGACCGACTGTCCGAAACCAGTGAATAATGGTGCGGGACGGGAGGAAACGTTATAGGTGTTGGCAGCAATCGTCGTCTGAGAACTAAATCCCAGCTGATTGTTAAGATCGAAGTTAACTGCTAACTGATTACCGTAGTAATCGTTGGTAATACCGAAACCGCCTCGAAGAACGGATTCATGATTCGTGCCAAATATCCTGGACAGGAATCCGCTCTTAAATCCCGGAGACCATGCAAGGGCTACTCGAGGTTGAAAGTTGTTCTTGTCCCATCGATAAAGCGGCGAGCGATTATTCGCCGGCCCTGAGAGATCTACCGTGATCGGATCGTTGAACGGAATGCCCTGGGCCGCACTTGCCACGCGCTGATTGAAATAATCGGTGAGCGGAATGTTTGGCTTGACTTCGAAACCATGTGTTTCATACACGGGTCGACTCAGGCTATATCGCAGGCCATACGTCAACGTTAGATTTGGCGTCATCTTCCACGTGTCCTGCATGTAGCCGTCGTACTCTTGCGTAGCAAACGTACGGTCAGTCGGCGTACCTAAATTCTGCAAGGCTCCCGACTGATCGAACGTGAACCTTGATGTGTACTGTGAATACCGTCCGATGAGTGCGGTTACAGCATTCTGTACCGTAGATTCGAAACCATCAGCTATCGGAGAGAAGTCGTGCACCGTATCTGACAGGATTGTTCCAGCACCACCCGCATAGAATGATGGATTGGTTACAGCGCTGTCATACGCATTAGCGAAACTGATACGGTTGTTCTTGATCAACCGAACGTTCCCACCGAACTGAAAAGAGTGAGTGCCGTGCACCCATGACACGTCATCTGTGATGTTTTGCACGGGCGTCGTACGGCTAAAAGTTCTCGCGAAAAGCAAAGGAGAGAACACAAAGCGGAACGTTATTGCGTTCGCTGCTGAATCACCACCCTGGGTGAACGACTCACGTGTCAGACCATAATGAAGGTTATTTACCAGATTGGTATTTAGCGTCCAGGTATGTCCCACTACAAAGCCTAAGGGGTGTGACCAGATTTGAGGCGCCGGCGTGTCGGGGAATTGTGGCGCCAATCCAATAAGGTCGTGAATAGCGTTGCCGCGCACAAAGAGGGTTTGACGGTCCGTCAGGTTGAAATCAAAACGCACGCTATGCGAGTTCAACTTAACTGGTGTCGGAGCGTTGAATCGAAAACCGGCAGTGTTCAGGCGATTATTTACAGTGCTGTCACCCTGCGTAAAATCATTTGCAGGATATTTCGCGGCGGCTTCGGCCAACGTAGAAATGGCTAACGGATTCATCCCAACCGCCGGGAAAAGTGAATTCAGTTGCGCCGTGGACAAAGTTGTTATGCCACCAGAAGGGTTAACGTAACGTAGCTGACCTTGTCCCATACTCGCGAGGGGAACAATTCTGACAACGCTCTGTTCTGCCGCATCTCGGCGACCTTCATAGCTATAAAAGAAGAAAGCGCGATCCTTAATAATTGGACCACCAAGAGCGCCACCAAATGTGTTGCGTAGCAGTTTTGGTCTCGGGTTTCTCTCGTCGCCAACCTTCTTGATACCAAGGATTACGTCCGCGTCATCAGCCGTAAACCTGCCGTTGCGGTTATTGAAGAAGTCGTTCGCTGTAAAGATGGTGTTGCGATGCGCTTCAAAGAGTGCACCGTGGAAGTCGTTAGAGCCAGACTTGGTTACCAGGGATATTTGTGCACCAGACGATCTGCCCTGGCTCGCGTTGGCATTAGCGGTGGTGACTCGGAATTCTTCAATAGCTTCCGAGTTTAAGCGAATAACCGTGGTGGCGTCTGGCGACATCGTAGTTCCGTTGACAAAGACAAGATCAGATTCGGTGTTGTCGCTGCTTGCTGTACCAGTGGCAGGGCCGATCTGATTGGTCTGCGCATCGTTGATGTCAATTCCATCCAGCGTCACATTTGATTGGTCGCTTCGTGCACCGGAGACATATCCCTCGCGGGTAACGCCGGGCTGCAATGTCAGAAGCGAAGTTACACTACGAGCCTCGAGGGGTAGTTGTGTGATCTGTTTATTGATGAAGTTATTACCGAGCGTGGCATCGTCACGGTTGACCAGCACTTCACCAGTGCCGCTCGTGATCGTTATTGTTTCGGAGACGTTCCCGACTTCAAGCTGAACGTCAATCGTTGCGGCCTTCGCAACCAGGGCATGAACTTCATTTACGAATGCCTTCTTGAAACCTTTGGCTTCAACTTCCAGCCGATAGTCGCCGACCTGAATAAAATCGAACGAGTATGTTCCCGTATCACTTGTGGTGGTACTGCGAGACAAATTTGTACCCAAATTTGTCAGCTTTACAGACGCGCCCGGGACGACGTTACCCTGCGGGTCTTTGACGAGCCCACGGACTGTCGACGTGCCTTGTTGGCCGGCGACAAAAGTCGAACAGATTGCGAGGAGCAAGAGAGCGCAAAAAATAGAGATGCCTCCCAGAAGATTCTTTCGTTTCATGGAATTCCTCCGAAGAAATGTGTTTCTGGTAGTTCGCCGAAATGGCTTCGGCTAGCTGCTGTTGTTTGTTATTGGGGAGACATCGGCTTAAAGCCGACTTTGATCTGAGCGAACAACTTGGGGGCAGGCTTTTAGTTCAAGCGCGGTTGTTCGATCAGATCAAGAATTTCAAATCTGATCGTTGCAGATACTGTTCCGCAAGCACGCAGTTCGAGTTCTAAGTGAAAAACCTAGTGCTTTTACAATTTCGATGATTGGCTGATGTGAGAATTGAGGAGCAAATCCTAAATTCTAAAAATCGTCGGTTCAAAAACATCAATGCAGGGCAATTTTCTGCACAACTCTACTGAATTTCGTATCGCCAAAGACAGCGGATGTTGGTACGTGAAGCGCGCCGCTTTACGATTTCTCCCATCGCATGAACAGAAAGTATGGGATCCGCGTAAGCTTTCGGAAGCGATAGGACTTTTTCAATTCATCCTCGGTTGGTTCAGCCTCGCTGAGTTCTCGCAACAGAAGGCCCTCCCTCAAGAGCACTTGTATGTAATCCTCCAAAGGTCGGTGCCGACGCAGCACTGACGCAGAGAAGTCTTTAGTGATTTTGTCTTCCCATACTTCCCGATCGAAGTAGTTATCGACTTTGAAGAACAATAGTTCGTGCTTGTTATCGGTAGGGCGTTCCCATTGTGAGATACGCGCGGAAAAGCAAGGATGGGTGATGCTCATTAGTAGTGATCCGCCGTTGCAAAGAACTCGTCGAACCTCACGAACCGCACCGGGATAATCTTCGATATCCATCAGACTCATGGCGGCAATGACTAGATCGAAGCCGTTATCCGGGATCGTGTCCAGAGCATTTGCATTGGCACAAATGAACTGAATCTCGAGTTGCTCAGCTTCTGCCCGTTCGCGCGCAATTTGAACAAGCGTTTCGCTTCCATCTGCTCCGATAATGTTGGCGCCACGCCGTTTTAGTTCGCGTGCGTATCCTCCCTCGCCACAACCAAGATCGAGTATGCGTCGGCCGGAAACGTCGCCCAACATTTTCAGCATCCTGGGCATGAGGAGGAAGTTGCGATAATCATTGGTATCAGCGTGTGACGCCCAGCTATCGCCGATCGCGTTCCACGAGCGGGTAGAACTGTCTTCATTGAGCATAAGGTGACCCGCACTCCGGAGGAGTGGAATGTTTATAGCTCTAGCGAGCGTAAAATGCCGCACTCCTTTAGGAGCGCCATGTTAGAGATGGAGTCGCCGTCTTGAATTTGAACGCGCTGGTGCCCCTGCTGTTCTTGGCGTGCATGCTCGGAACATCGCACACCTAAAGGAGTGCCGGTCTTTTATCGTCTGCGATCTATAAATATTGCACTCCCTCGGAGTGCGCACCGGCGTCGATAATCAATTGACTCGTGACCTACGGCTTTTGGTAATTCGGGTACGGCGGATGATCGGGTATTACAACCGGGTTCTTCCGCAGCGCCTCCATTGTTATCAGAACTGCCTTCTCCAGTTGAGGATCTCGTCCCGCTGCTACCGAAGCCGGGTCGTTTTCGATTTCAATGTCGGGTGCGATACCACGGTTCTCAACTTCCCAGTCGCCCTTCAATCCATAAATTGCTCCACGCGGCGCCGTGACAAAACCGCCATCCATCAGCGGCGGATAATTCCAAATTCCAACCAACCCGCCCCACGTGCGCATTCCTACTAATGGCCCAAGTTTGTCTTGCCTGAACATCCACGGTAACGCGTCGCCACCCGATCCTGACATCTCATTAATGATCATTGTTTTTGGACCGTAGATTTGTGCCTGTGGAGAACAAAACTTTTCACCCTCTCGCGTGACGGCGCAATTCCGTAATGGCCTGCCTAACTCATCAATGATGTAATCAGCCACCTGTCCGCCATGGTTATATCGTTCGTCTATAATCGCGCCTTGCTTTTCAACTTGTCCGAAGTAGAAGCGATTGAAGTTTAAGTATCCGCCGATGTTTGTGTCGGGTACATGCACGTATGCGAGCTTGCCGCCGCTTAACTCGTCGACTTTTCGACGGCTGTCTTCTTCCCATGCCCGATTTCGTAGAGTAAATTCGCTCGCTACTGGAACCACCGTAACTTCACGAGCATTTGCGCCATCAGGTGATGGTCCGACCTTAATGCGTATCTGGAGGTCGGCGGTGTTTTCGAGGAATTTGTGAACCTCTGTCGGCGGTCTAACATCGACCCCGTTGACCTCCAACAAATACTCTCCGGTCTTCACATTGACTCCTGGTTGGGTCAATGGTGCGCGCAGATCCGGATTCCAGTTTTCACCGTTAAAGATCCTGGCAAATCGATAGCGGCCATTTTCGATTCGATAATCTGCGCCCAAAAGACCACCTTTGACTTTTGGCGCGTCTGGAATGTCGCCACCACCAATGAACATGTGTCCAATCGTGATCTCGCTGAGCATCTCGTCGAACAAGTAGTTAAGGTCAGCTCGTCCGCCAGCGCCCTTCAGATATGGAGCATACTTTTTCTCAGCCGCGATCAAATCCAGGCCATGATGATTCGGGTCGTACAAGAAGTCGCGCTCGATTCTCCAGACCTCGTGGTACATCTGAGCCCACTCGCCCCGGGGATCAACGTAAACTTCAAGACCGCCCAACTTCAGAGCGCCGTCACCTGGCTTTGGCGCTGCCGTTGTGGCCGCGATAAACCAGCCGGGACCCTTTCGATAAAGTACCTTTTCTCCGTTTGCTGAAACCGTAAACCCGTTGATGTCGGCAAGGAAGGGTTCTGTCTTCCGCGTGCTCAAATCAAATTTTAAAATTGTTACTGGAGTGATTGGTTCAAATCGAGGCACATCGGGAATGTCACTAAGAAATAAGACGCCCGCTTTGCCCGAATCGACCGCGACGTAATTCGCAGGCTTAATCGGTAGAGCTACGATCCGCTGTCCGATCCCCTCCAGATCAATAATGACTTTCGCAGGTTCTTCTTTCTTCTCATCTGACTTCTTCGCTGCGTCCGGTGCCTGACCTTGTGCCTTGGCAGCCTCGGCCTTTTTTGCTTCCGGCTTCTGCTCATCAGCCTTCTTTTCGTCGGCAGTCTTTTCTTCGTCGCTTTCTGGTTCCACCGGTGATTTGTCGTCTTTCTTCAAGACGGCAGCGTAGACACTACGCAAAACCGGATGTTGGTAACTCGATAGATCCAACCAACCAGTAGAAAGCCCGACATCTGTGCTGGTAGTGAAGAACAAGAGCTTGCCCTTTGCATCAAAGACCGGGTACCGCGCATCGCCCAATCCTTCGGTGATCTGTGAAATTTTCCTGGTATCCAACGAATAGACAAAAATGGCGCGCAGGTGGCTGTCCAGAAACTTTGAATAGGTAAGCCAGTTGCTGTCAGGTGACCACGAAGCGGTCAAGACAACAGTCGGATCATCAAACCGATCAGTGTCCACTTTGACGACTGAGCCCTTTTCTACATCTGCGTACCAAATGTTGAGTCGCTTATCAGTGAAAACAATCTTCTTGCTATCGGGTGACCATTTTGGTCCATAGAAAAACGAAGGAGGGTTTCCCAGATTGATCTTCTTAACTGACCCAAGTCCGGATTGATCGACGATATGCAACGCGTATTCGCCAGATTCGTCTGAAAAGAAAGCAATAGACTTTCCGTCGCTCGACCAAGCCGCGTCTCGTTCCATGACAGTTGTAGTGCGTGTTAGGTTGCGAGCATCGCCTTTCTCAGCCGGTACCGTCAGGATTTCGCCGCGCGCCTCGAACACAGCGCGAGCGCCAGTGGGCGAGATTGAAGCTGCTTGTATCTTCTCTGCCACTTTCTCGTAATGCGGGCGAATCGCGGGGAGGTCACCAGTGAGCTGAATGTTTACTTTCGATGATTTTGTGGTCTTTGGATCCCATAGATAAATTCCACCGAACTGTTCGTAGACCAAAGTGTCTGGTCCGGCGGAAACTGATTTCAGATCCAAACCATTATTTTCGAGGACTTGTGTGACGGTCTTTGTTTTGGTGTCGTAGGAGAATAACGTGACTGGTCCCTTTCTATCGGATAAAAAGTAAACATTGTCGCCAAACCAGACCGGTCGTGAATCGTTTGAGTTCTCGCGCGGGACTTTTTCGAGTTTCAAATCATTTAACTGAAGAATATAGACCGGTGTAGTTTGTCCTCCCCTGTATCGCTTCCACGATGTTTGCCATTTAAGGTTCGGCACATAAGCGATACGAGAAGCGTCGGGTGAAAACGTTCCGTCTTCTCCTCGCCACATTGGTAAAACTTCCGGCCAGCCGCCCTCGAGACCTACTGTATAAAGGCGCGCGAAATCTGCATAAGCCTCACGCGAGGATCTGAAAAGAACGCGACTGCTGTTTGGCATCCAACCTACGGCAACATCCGCCCCTGGGTGGAACGTCAACCGGCGCGGTTCGCCGCCTTCCGCGGGCATGACGAAGACATCGATGTTTCCGTCGTACTGACCAGTGAAGGCGATCCATTTTCCATCAGGAGAGAAAATGGGAAGTGCCTCATGACCGCCAGTCGTTAGTTGTCTCGCATCGCCACCTTCGCGTGGCACGCTCCATAAGTAACCGCCGTAAACAAAGACGACATGACTACGGTTAACCGTCGGCGAATGGACCAGTAGTACAGCATCATCTGCCGCAAAGACGGTCGTCGAAACAGTAATGAGAATGGCAGCCAGGACAAGGGTTCGTAAGCGCATGTAGCCTCCAAAATGGCAATTATTATCGAGCTATCAGGTGTGGTTCAGATTCCGGCTCACTGGATACGTAAAGGGTAGTGTGGACAGTTTCATTTTTCGAGTTCGAATAGCCACGGCTTTGCAGCAAAGCCAGTTTTGAAAAGACTCCTCGCGCTGGCGCAAGACCTACGAACAGAGTCGTTCCTTACGGTAGGCACTGATTTTGCTAGGGAAGTTGACGAGCAGTAGGTTGTAACACTCTTTTTACTGCCCTTGTGACAAATATTTCTCGCCTGCAGCCGACTACTGTGGCAATCACGGTTGTTGATGGCTTCAGTAAGGAATTAAAGTTGTTTTTGATAATTGTCGGGACATCGGTCCCGGCAAAACCACGAGCAGATAGCCAGTCAAATCGGTTTTCACTATACTGCTCCATCAGTTGCCGGGAGCATCGCACCTAACCGTCCGGCATATACCCATTGCCGTTGGAATTCCTTAGGAAATGAATCTAAAACCTTATTCTTCACTCCCTCGTGCTTCGCAGTATCGTTGGGTATTTCTTCTGACGATGCTCCTCTTCGTCATCGCAGTTCTTCCGATTGCACAAAGAGCTGAGCGTCAGTCTCAGGGCTTGCAGCGTCAACCCCCCGAAGCGTCAACTCAACCAACTAAGAAGCGGTACCTCAACGCAGTACCCGGAGAGATCCTTGTTCGTTTTCGTCCTGAGTCGAAGGCCAAACGCGCAGGCAGTCAGGTAATGATCGAGAAGGCCGGCCGGCAAATCCCAATGTCGATCAAAGCGGTCAACCCGGCTTTTGAGATTGTTGAAGGGCTGCGCGTCGCGAAAGTTAATCCCTCTGATACGAGCGATGCACTCGAAGCACTTCGTGCCAGGGCTGATGTCATCTATGCAGAGCCCAATTTTCTCCGAAGGGCCATGGTGGTTCCAAACGATACGCGGTACCCGCAAATGTGGGGACTTAACAATACCGGAACGCCTGGCAATGACATTCGCGCCGAGCAGGCCTGGAACATTACGACGGGTAGTCGAAATGTTGTAGTCGGCGTTGTGGATTCCGGAGTCGACATTAACCATGAAGATCTGCACGACAATATCTGGACCAATCCGGGTGAGATCGCCGGCAACGGCGTTGATGACGACGGCAATGGCCTGGTTGACGACATCCACGGATGGGACTTCGCTCATAACGATGCAACTGTCTTTGATTACACTGAACCTACTTATCCACCATCTCTAAACTACGCCGGTGACGTAGAAGATCACGGGACACACGTCGCGGGCACGATTGGCGCGACTGGTAATAACTCAATCGGTGTTGTTGGAGTCAACTGGCAGGTAAGTTTGCTGCCTCTCAAATTTCTGACCGAGGACGGATTTGGATCGAGTGCGGATTTGTTGAACGCCTTAACGTATGCCAAAGCGATGCGACAGTTGTGGGAGACTTCCGGCGGTACGAAGGGCGCTAACATTCGTGTCCTTAATAATAGCTATGGCGGGTTCGGGTTTTCCCAAGCCGAGCTGGATGCAATCCGTTCGTTGAGCGACGCCGGAATCCTCTTCGTAGTCGCAGCCGGCAATGAGGGCCTTTCGAATGATGCGTTTCCGGTTTATCCCGCGAATTACACCGCTCCAAACCTGATCAGCGTAGCGTCGTCGGCGAGTGGGGGATTCAAATCATTCTTCTCAAACTACGGTGCGGCTACAGTAAACATTACTGCGCCTGGCGAAAATATTCTGAGCACCACGCCGAAGAATACCTACGACTTCTTCGATGGGACCTCGATGTCCGCACCTCACGTTTCCGGCAGCGCTGCGTTGGTTTGTGCGCTATCACCCGGTATCAGCGTACAAAGACTTCGCTCGTTGATAATGTACAGCGGCTTTGTCGTCTCGTGGAATTCCGGAGCAGTTTCAACCAAACGTTCTGTTGACGCAGCCAAGGCCTTGCAGGGGGTGAGCAGCCCCGACGTAACCGCGCCTGGCGCAATCAACAATCTGACCACGCAGGTCGTCGGTGCGTTTCCAGATTTTAACGTCACTTTCACAGCACCCGGAGACGACGGAAATGTCGGGAAGGTGACCGCATACGAACTTCGTTTTTCTGACACAGCCATTAACGAAGCCAACTTCGATCTCGCGCGGCCCTTGTTTGCTCCAGACCCGGTCGATCCGGGCTTCAATCAAAGTCTCGGCGTGAAGATTCCATGGCGACATCCTTCAGGGTTCATTGCTGTCCGGGCAGTGGACGAAGTCGGAAACAAAGGTCCGATTTCATCGGTGCCAATCTCAGTCAATATTGATCAAGGTGATCCTTACACGATTGCCGATTCAGCCGCCGCTCCAGTTTCGACTGGGGGAACAGCATTGAACCTTATCGGCGATGACGTATTTAAGACGATCAGTTTGCCGTTTGCATTCAGATTTTATAACACCGACTACAACCAGGTTACTGTCTCGAGCAATGGCACGTTGTATTTCAACTTTCCTTCCGCCGAATTCTCAAATTCCGAACGATGGCTGAACGGTCAACAAATAATTGCTGGTCTATTTGATGATCTCCGAACCGATCGACGACCTGGAGACGATGTGTACACGGCCCAGGATGCGGATCGCATAATCTTCCGATGGCAAGCAGTGACGTTTGACTTTCCTCTCGCACCCGGACTTACGCGAGGCGAGAATCCGGTCAGTTTCGAGATCGAACTTCGATATGACGGAACGATCACCTTGCGATATGGCGACGGCAACGTGAAAACGGTTCCAGTTGTCGGTATTGGTGGTGGTTGGCCGGAACCGTATGTCTCCACCTCACATACTTCCGAATTCGCTTTGAAAGATCTCACCAACGCGCCAACCGTAGTTTTCGCGCGGCGGAGTCCAGTTCCGCGTAGTGTGCTGACAGTGTCTTCAGTAAACCCTGCGAGCGGAGTCAACATTACCGTGAGTCCGAATGATGGTGCCGGTTTGGGCAACGGCACGACTCAGTTCACTCGTAATTACAATCCGGGCACGACGGTGACACTCACGGCGCCTGCTTCGGTCAACGGTAACAAGTTTCAACATTGGCTGCGGGACGGACAGGACTGGAGTGGAAGCTTAACGACGAGCGTTGCAATGCACCCCGGTCTCAATATCTCGATGACGGCTGTTTACTTTACGCCGCCGGTACTGACAGTTACGTCTACCAATCCAAGCAGCGGCGTAAACATAAGCGTTAATCCAAATGACAATAACGGGTTGGGAAATGGGACGACACCATTCACGCGTACGTACGATCTAAATGTGCAGGCAAATTTGGTCGCGCCAACCACCGTAGGCACAAGCACGTTTTGGAAATGGCAACTCGATGGCGTCGATTTTACAATTGGTCAGCCTGCGGCGCTGGCGATGACGGCCAATCATACGTTGACAGCTATGTACATCACCGCGACACCGACTCCAACACCCACGCCGGTACCCGGGGCCGCCGCGCAACCAATCGCCTTCGTCAAGCCAGGCAGTTCACCGGGTGGCGCCACAGATCTCTTCCTTACGAATACGGATGGCACAGGCGTCGTGAATCTTACCGATGCAGCGGGTGACGACACGCGACCTTCCTGGTCACCCGATGGGTTCCGTCTAGCTTATACATGTCTACGGCAACCTGATGGCAGCATCGGCGCGCCGCAGCGAATTTGTGTCCGTAACGCCGACGGCACCGGATTCGCCGTGATGTCTAAATCTCTTCAGGATGAGTCTGGCCCAGCCTGGTCGCGCGATGGAAGCCAAATTGCCATTACTATCGGTTCCGGTCAGAACAGCTCGCTTGCTATCTTCAACGCAGACGGAACCGGTCCGTTTCCTACTGGTCCTTTCCCGGGATCTTCAAATCCCGACTTTGGTCTCGACAACTGGACACTCGTCTTTGAAGCCGCCAACTCCATTTGGACTTACAACAGGCTTTCGGGAAACGGCCTGCGGCTAACGAATCTGACCAGCGATTTTCGGCCGCGCTTTTCGCCTAACGGCGCAAAGATCGTTTTCCAAAGTTTGCGCGACGGGCAATTCGAGATCTATGTCATGAATTCCGACGGCACTAATCAGACGCGGCTTACAAATAATCCAGCCTGGGATACCGCGCCGGCCTGGTCTCCTGACGGAACAAAGATTCTGTTCACTTCTTTGCGGGATGATGGAGTGACGCCGGCGCTTTACGTAATGAATGCCGATGGTAGTAACCAGACTCGGCTGACAACCGGTAGCGATGGCGTATGGCGGACGATTCCCCCGCCACCTGGTGTATTGAATGAGGAAGGTACAAACAATGCCACTGCGGTTAATTCAGTGACATTCGTGCGAGGGCCTTTCCGAATTCTTGATCCGTACAACTTCAGTCTTGATGGTCACACACGCATAACTGTGTTCACTACCAATCTGGGCCTGACGTCGCCACCGGTTCCTCAAGCCTCGACATTGTCTGTAAAAGCGAATGGCGTTGATTTACCTGTTGAATACGTTGGACAAACTACAGGGGTACCGGGTTTGAGCGGGTCTTACATCATCGTAAGACTTCCGGATGGACTACCAACAGGGAACTTGTCATTGACTGTGACTGTGCGAGGTGTGACGAGTGCGGTAACGGTCTTGCCGATAGTGCCTTAGGGGCAGTAGTCCGACTGTTAAGGAGGGCTCGGGGAGGTAGCTTGATGTGAGCGGTGAGCCCTCTTTGACAGTCGGGCTACTGCCCTTCAGTGATGTGTACTCAAGGCCGCTTCGTCATGTCCCACTGATTCGGACGCAAAAAATATCCGAGTAATATCGGGATGCGCCTTCTTCACCTCTTTTCGCAATCGATTAACAGCCGCCCTCACACCAACCGCAGAGAGTTCATCGCGAAAACGAAGGTCGAGAGTTAACAACACTTCATGGGGTCCAAAATGCAGGGTGAGAAGACGACTGACATGCGCAACGTCTCCATCCGCTTCAATCAGTGCGCGCAGTTTATTTAGCGTTTCGGCGTCAACGCCTTCCCCGATAAGAAGTCCTTTGCTCTCGTACGCCAATATGAATGAGATTACCCCAAGTATCAGACCGATGATGATTGATGCGATGGCGTCGGCATTCGGGTTGTGAAACACGCGTCCGAGGAGAATGCCAATGAAAGCAACGACGAGTCCGAGCAACGCTGCCGAATCTTCAAAGAAGACCATGAAGCTTGATGGATCCTTGGTTTTGTGAATGGCTTCCAACACTCCCCGCCGACCTTTTGCCATCTTGAATACTCTCCATCCGAATATCCATGATGTGCCTTCAAATAGAAAAGCCGAGCCCAACACCACGTAATTCCAGAAGGGATTGCCGATCGGGTGCGGGGAAATCAAGTGCGTGACTCCCTCATAAATCGATGTCGCGCACCCAACCGCAAAGATCGCGATCGCAACGATCAAGGTCCAGAAGTAGAGTTCTCTGCCGTGGCCGAAGGGATGTTCAAAGTCGGGCGGTCTTCGACTGGCCCGCATGCCAACCAATAGCAACACGCCGTTTCCTGTATCCACGATGGAATGGATTGCTTCTGACAGCATCGCGGAGCTTCCCGTCGCTGTCGCCGCGACAAGCTTCGTCAGGGCAATTGCGATGTTGGCCACGATCGCGGCAGTGATGGCAACCTTGGATTCTGACCCGTCGTCACGTGGCATAAGCAAACAACCATTGTACTTGTTACTTAATATCATGCACATCCGCCGATGTTGCCTACGGTAGGTGGAGCTATGCACGAAATCCAAATCCCCCAAACGGCACCTAGACTGTGTCAAAAACGCGAATGGGACTCGGGCTTTTTGTTTCGTGTGATTTCGTGTGTTTCGTGGATCGTTCTTCTTCGCCCCAAAACCAACAGACGGTCCACGAAACATACGAAATAACACGAAACAAAAAGCCCGAGCCCACTCGGCCCGGCCGCATTACCTACTCGGACTAATGATTCGAACGGACCGGCGTCCGCGCATGCGGCCCCCGCACGAAGGTCTTTATATTTCACAGCGGACCTTCACAACATTGTCAGTTCAGCGCAAAACCTTGACGCTCGTTTTCTAGCAAGATAAAGTCCCTTTCATAGACCCAGAAGGCGACGGTCTTCTTCACGAGACTATTGCTCAATCAATCAAACAATCGACTTGGTGTTCTGTTGACTAAATTTGTTTCGTCGAGGTCA
>DASYPT010000171.1:0-11424 GCA_036006355.1 Pyrinomonadaceae bacterium
GGCGCGGGTGGATTGAATGTCAGTGTCACGGTTGTTTACGGCAACAACACTAATGCAGGCACCGCCACCGCTAATGCGACTTACGCTGGTGATGCGAATCACAACGGCAGCACGGCTACGCAAGTGACCTTCACCATTGACAAGGTTACGCTCACTGCGTCGATCATCAACAACCCGACCAAGGTCTACGATGGCAACACGAATGCGACGTTGACCCCGGCGAATTTCTCCATAAGTAACCTGGTTAGCGGTCAGGGCTTTATGGTGACCAACACCACTGGTACATACAATAGTAAGGACGTGAGCACGGCGGCATCAGTCAACACTACGTTGGCTGCTTCCGATTTCTCACCTGCTGCCGGCACAAATCCAAACAACTACAACCTGCCAACGAGCGCCTGCGGTGCTGGTCACATTACTGCTAAGGCGCTGAGTGTTACTGCCGACAACAAGAGCTTCCTGTTTGGCGATCCTATCCCCACGCTCACGGCGAGCTACAATGCCTTCGCTACAGGTGAAGGCGTCGGAAACCTCGGCGGTAGTTTGACCTTCACAATCAAGACCACGTCGAGCCTTACCGTTCCATATAACGGCAGTACGCCGTCTGGAACCTACTCGATCGTCCCCAGCGGTCTGACGAGTACGAACTACACAATCACTTTCGTTAATGGCACGCTGACGATTGGAGCCTGGACCATCACGGGGTTCTACCAACCGGTGGATATGAACACGCCCACTATGTTTATATGGAACACCGTTAAAGGTGGCTCTACGGTCCCACTTAAATTCAACATTTACGCTGGAACCCCAGGACCATTGACGGAGAGGAAGAATGTCAGTGACGTGATGTTCGGCACAGTGCAGATGGCCGATATTCCCTGCAACTCGTCGGCTGGCATCGACAGCCTGATTGATTACGTTGCAAACACGGGCAACACAGCTCTTCGTTACGACGGTACCGGTGCTCAGTTCATACAGAACTGGCAGACACCAAAACAGGCGAACAAGTGCTACCAGGTCCGAATGACTGCGCTTGATGGTTCACACATCGACGCATTCTTCAAAACGAAGTAGCGTTTCGAAAACATAAAATGTCCGATATGCTTTAGCTTGTCGTGGCAGACCAAACAGGCCCTCTCAACGAAGAACAATACTCGGGCTTCGTTGAGAGGGCCTTTTTATTCCGTCACGACAAGACAGACGCATATCGGATATGGATCGCGCCGGCTTTTATCGTATTAAAGTTAAGCTATACAAACGTCCGAATCACCAACCAGGCAATCAACAAACTCACGAACCCGCCCGAAAACGTCAACGCCCATTCGGCTTGCTGACTCTTGCGTTTCATCCATGCGCGCATCATGACCAGTCCGCACTTCCAACCATCGTGTTGATAGAGCGGCAAGAGATTACCACCAGCGATCAGAAAATTGATCCAGCTGAACACAGTACCGTACGTCACGACACCGGCGACCAGGTTAAAAACGATTCCCGCGAGGTGCACACAAATCTGATGTGGTACGGGGCTGTTCTTGAGCTGGGTTCCATCGAGTCTTACAAACGAACCTAGCGGAATTAGCCGCAGACTGAATTCAACACCTCGCACTCTTACGCTAAGCACCTTAGGTCCTAAACCCAAAGCGACTTCGGAGCACGTGATGTTGAGATTACGCGCGGCAGTGAGATGCCCCATCTCGTGGATGAGCATGCCAATGGCCGTCGTTGCGGCGATGAGTACGAATAACATGATCGTATCTTCAACGTGGGGTGATACAAGGGGAGCCACTCCTGAAGTTCGAGTGGTCCGAAGAATGAATCAACTTGCGTTCCCAATGGAAATGCTTAGCTTTTCACAGGTAGGAGCAGTGAGGTGACGGAATTCGTTACGCACAGAGTGACAGAATCTGACGCTTCGAAGTCCGAGAGAACCTTGCATAAAGACTGCGAAGCAACGTGATCGCAATAACAAACACACGCCAAGCTGAAGACTATCGGACATTAACCGAAGCGCGCTTCGATTCGATCATCAACCATTCTTCCAAATTTTCGAGTCAGCGCTGGGTAGGTTGCTTCTTCCGCGCTTGATTCATCGATACCGATTGCGCGCTCAACAGCGACAATGTCTGCTTCGTCACCCTCGATCTCCATGAACCATCCGAACGGCAGCTCGTCAATTGCTATTTCCGTTGATTGATGTTTCCACGTCTCGCGACGCTTTTCGTAGATCAATGAAGGTTTGAAGCCCAGGCGGTCCAATATACGCGCCATCACGTCTCCGTCTTCCACCTCAGTTTCTTCTTCGAGTTGTCGTTTGATGGGTGAAGGTGAGGAGAAACGCTTCTTGAAAGTCAGGATTGCGCGGTTCCCAATTCGTCGCAAACGAAGAATTGCACCTTCCAGATCCAGCGCGGAGTTGCTGTAAAGCGCGTTCACTTCGAACGCTGAGCCGGATCGTTCAGCCCCTATCTCATCCAAACGCTGGGCCAGTGTCCTCGCCTGCTCTGGAGTTAGTCGATACTTCTTTTCGATTTCGATAGCCACGCTCTTGGCATTTCAGATTTAAGATTTCAGATTTCACTCGTCGTCTGGCCAATCTGAAATCTGAAATCTTAAATCTGAAATTTCCTAAGTCCGCACCCAACGAACAACTTCAGGTATGCTCGCCCGCTTGCCATACATCAACATCCCGACTCGATACACTTTGGCTGTTAACCAGGTTAGTGCGGCTACTGTAGACAAACTAATAACCAGCGACAACGCAATCTGCCAGAGTGGTGGAGTCTGCGTCACGATTCGCACCAGCATACTCGTCGGTGCAAAGAAGGGAATCATTGACAGCCAGAACGAAACGGCGGAATCGGGATTACGACTCACTGGAAGAAAGAGGTAGAAGCTGATCACAAGCAACATGATTATTGGCATTGCTGCCTGCCCTCCTTCTTGCGCTGTTGTCACTATCGAGCCAAGCAGCGCGTACATCGTTGCATAAACAAAATAACCAGCTAAGAAAAAAACCGTGAAGTAAACATAGAAGAGAAGTGGTATTGATGGCAGTCGCGTAGGAATTCCTCTCGAGTTAAGTACCGAGACACCGTAGAGTGCAAAGCCGGCGAACGCGACGCCCCAGATCGTCAGTTGGGTGAGAGCAACGAGCGAGACGCCCAGCAGCTTGCCGGTCATTAACGTGAACGGCCGAACAGAAGAAAACAGCACTTCGGCAATCCGCGTCTCCTTCTCCTCAATAACGGCACCCAGTACGATTTGGCCATACAACAGAATAGAAATGTACATGACAAAGCCGACCAGAAATACAAGTGCAAACGCACCACCAGCATCTCGCTCACGTCCTGCACCGCTGATTCTCGTTGTTTCAAAGTCGACGGAGCGATCTAATTGACCAATGGTTCGCGGATCGACTTTCGCTTCAACCAAACGCTGAGTTCGTAGGGCCCCGTCCAACGCATCGCGAATCTTTCTGGTTGAAATCAGATCGCTGGTATTGCGTCTGAAGAACTGCGCTTTCGATGTTTGCATCAAGTCAGGTGGCAATATCAAGTAGGCGTCGATCTCTTTGTCTCGTAACCTGGTCTCAAGTTCAGCTTTGATGTCGTCCTCTGAACGTCCAGCCGTTTGCAGCTGCTCGAAAATGAAATCACTGCTTCTTCCCGAAGCGATACTATTGGCACGGGTGGCCACATTCGCTTCGGGATCCGAAGCCGCGTCATCGCCGTTGAGCGAGGTCTTAAGCCGGGGAAGCAATTTTCCCGTTCCATCTACTACAACGATTCGCATCGGATTGCCGGAATCAATTCTAAGAACAAGCGCAGGAGCAATTGCAAACATTATCATCGCGAGTGGAAGCATGACCGTCGTAATAATGAACATCCTCGCGCGCACGCGTTGTGTCCATTCTCTTTTGATGATTGCAAGTAACTTCGTCACTGCGTTTCACTCACCTTCTCAATAAAGATGTCATGCAGGCTTGGTTCGATCATCTCAAATTTGGTCACGACAGCTCCGGAAGCGATTAACTCTTTAAGAAACTCCTGCGGATCGGCATTCGTCGCGAGCAGTACTTCCATCTCATCACTGTGATGTTCAACGTTACTCACTAATCTCGACGCCGCGAGATTTCCATTGGTACCTTCAACTCTGAGTGCGATTAAATTGCGTCCAAAACTTTTCTTTACTTCACGAATACTGCCGTCGAAAACTTTTCGAGATCGATTGATCAGGCATATGTCATCGCAGATCTTCTCGGCAATGTCCATTGCATGCGTAGAGAAGATGACTGTCTTTCCCGCTCGCTTTAGATTGAGTACTACGTCTGTTAACAACTCCACATTGAGGGGATCGAGGCCAGAAAAGGGTTCGTCGAGTATGATCAGATCGGGATCATGAAGGACAGCAGAAATGAACTGTATCTTCTGCTGCATACCCTTTGATAGATCGCGGGTCTTCTTCTGTTTCCATTCGGACAGCTTGAGCCGATCAAGCCAGGTGTCAATCCGCTGTAGCGCATCTTTTCCGGTGACATTTTTCAACTGCGCAAAAAAGCGGAGTTGCTCCCCAACCTTCATGCTCTTATAAAGCCCACGTTCTTCCGGCAGGTAACCAATCCTGTCTTGGATTCGACTGTTTATTTTTTGTCCGAAGAGTTCAATGCTGCCGCTATCAGGTGCAGTGATGTTGACGATCATTCGGATGGACGTTGACTTGCCGGCGCCATTTGGACCTAAGAGACCGAATATGCGGCCCGCACGGACAGCGAGAGTGAGGTCTTTAACTGCAGTAAAGTCGCCAAAACTCTTGCTGACGCGATCGACCTTGACGGTTATGTTATTAGGGTTGGATGTCATCCTTTATAACGAGGGTACATGAGTGGAGAGTTTGCTGTATAGATGTTTCTGCTCACCACCTCGCGGTAGCGGGGCAGTAGCCCGACTGTCAAGGAGGGTCATTGTCGTAGTGGTAAGAGACTGGATGTGAGCCCTCCTTGACAGTCGGGCTACTGCCCCGCTACCGCGAGGTGATACTGCCTGCTTGCCACCATAAAGGAGTTGAGACATAGTTATCTCACGTCACCCCAATGAACAAAGTCGTGGCCGCGCGTCTTCAGCGGCGATCTATCTAAATCACTTGTTACGAATACCCTTCAAACGATTCCGCCATCTCGTCTCACTTCTGACTGTGAGCGTAATATTCGTATCCACTGTGGCATTGGGACAGGAACCTCAACAACCAAAACCCCAATCTTCTGACGATGTCGTTCGAGTCTTCACTGAGCTGGTACAGACTGATGTGATGGTCTTCGACAAACAAGGCCGTTTTGTTGACGGCCTGACTCGCGACAACTTTGAAATCAAGATCGATGGTCAGGCTCGACCTATTCAGTTCTTCGAACAAGTCAAAGCTGGCACCAGCAACGAGGAAGCTCAACTTGCTGCGGCTCGTGGTTCGGGAAACGTTCCCAACTCAGCTCGTGTCGTGCCTCTCGATCGAGGTCGAACAATTTTCTTTTACGTTGATGACTTCCATCTCGATCACAGCAGTTTTGTTTATTGCAGGAAGGCGATGACAAATTTTATCGATCAGGAGATGGGACAAAACGATCAAGTGGGAATAGCTACGGCGACGGGTCAGATTGGTTTCCTCCAGCAATTAACCGGTGATCGAGAGATTCTTCATCTCGCGTTGGATCGTCTTAATGCGCGTTCGTACACCGTCACTGATAGCGAACGTCCGGAGATGAGCGAATACGAGTCGATGTTAGTTGATAACAATGACATTGACTTTCTGGATTACATGATCGACGAGACGATGAAGCTTAATCCCGGACTGAGACGAGAAATGGCAGAAACTGTTGTGCGAAGTCGGGCGCAGGCAACGTTGAGCCAATCTGCTCACTTTAGTACGAACACTTTGTTGGGACTGGAAAGACTTGTTCGCAATGCGAAAGACCTCCCGGGTCGTAAAATACTGTTCTTCTTCTCAGACGGATTCCTTATTCAAAATAGACGTGGCGACGCGCGGATGAGACTGCAACAGATAACCTCAGCGGCAGCAAAAAGTGGAGTTGTAATCTACGCAATCGACGCACGTGGATTGAGTGTTTCATCCGAATTCGATGCCAGTAAATCGGGAGGTATGGATCTCACCGGGCGACGTAATCGCGCAGCGAGCGGAGAAAGGTTTGAACTGCAGGATGGTTTGAATGCCCTGTCGCGCGATACGGGTGGCCGGCCGATCTTTAACACTAACGATTTCAAACCGGGGATGAAGAACGCAGTCAAAGAAACCTCGGTCTATTATCTTTTGGCATGGAAACCAGACAGCGAGAATCAGAAAGCAGCTCGATTCAGAAACATTCAAGTGAACGTGATTGGTCGATCGGACCTAACCGTACGTGTGCGGAAAGGATTTTTTGATTTAGAGGCGACGCCCGCACCAACAGCCGACGCAAGTAAAGTGTCTACACCGGCGGAAGAAATCAAGGTCATCGGGACTAAGCTTCGCGATGCTATTAGCGCGCCCTTCCCGCAAACAGCTCTTCCTATCCAGGTTGGTGTTAACTACTACGATGCAGCACCGAAGGGAGCGACACTCGCCACTTCAGTATCAATCCCGGGAGAGTTTCTGGTTTTTGAACCACGCAATGGAAAGATTCAGGCCGTGCTTGACATGACAGGGATTTACTTCGATGACAAAGGTCAGGCCAAGGCGAATTTCTATGAGCGTTTGGTGACGACTGCACCGTCAGCTGAAGAAGCTAAGGACTATCACGGCAATATTGCATACACGCATTCGGCAAATTTGCCGCCGGGCCTTTATCAGATTCGAGTGGCGGTGCGCGAGTATACGAGCGGGCGTGCGGGCAGCGCGTATTCCTGGATCGAGGTGCCGGATCTTTCGAACAAGAAATTGTCGATGAGTAGTCTGTTGCTAGGTGAAAGAACCCAGGCGATGATCGCGAATACGTCGACAAGTGAATCGCTTGGTTCGGTATTGTTGAGTCCGGGGCATCGTTTCCATCATGATTCAACGATACGGTTCGTCGTGTTTGCTTACAATGCATCAATCTCCGAAGTTGACCAAAAGCCAGATGTCGCAGTGCAAGTGCAGGTGATTCGCGACGACCAGCCAGTGCTCACCACCGCCTTGCGCAAAGTGAACATGGAGGGAGTCTCTGATACGGCGAGGATTCCTTACGCCGCTGAGATCCCATTGAGTGAACTCCAGGCCGGTCGATACGTGCTCCAGGTTACGCTTATCGATCGGATATCCAAACAAAGCACATCGCGGCAAACGCATTTTGATGTTTTTTGATGAATCGGACACCCCAGGCTTTTAGCCGGTGGTACTTCAATTTCACAGCTACGACTTGGAAGAATCACCAGGACACCACCAGGCTTTAGCCCTTGGTACTTCAATTTCACAGCTACGACTTGGAAGAATCATGATTAGGACACCACCAGGCTTTAGCCGGTGGTACTTCAATTTCGCAACTGTTCTATTCAGCAACCTTGTAGGGTAGCTCTTAAGTTGAAGAACCACCGGCTGAAGCCTGGTGGTGTGTGCGCTTTTCTATTGCCTTCGTGTAGCTGCGAAGCTGAAGAACCACCGGCTAAAGCCTGGTGGTGTCTTTGTGAGTAGATAACACAAAAGACTCTATAATCGTTTCATGCCGAAACCGTGGAAGCCTTCCAAAGAACAACTCGTCGCTGCAACGACGAAGACGGTGCGCGACGTTATTGCGCCTGACCTCAACGTTCTGTTTTGCGGCATCAATCCGGGACTTTACACCGCAGCCGTGGGACATCATTTTGCTCGGCCCGGAAATCGTTTTTGGCCCACGTTACACGCGAGCGGTTTTACCGAACGTTTGCTGTCGCCATTTGATGAACGAGAACTCTTGAAATTTGGGCTTGGCATCACCAATGTCGTACGCCGAGCTACTGCATCAGCTGACTTGTTGACGAAGGAAGAGATCATCGAAGGCGGAAAGCAACTAAGTTTAAAAGTTCTAAGGTATCGACCGCGAACTCTGGCCATTCTTGGAGTAGGTGCTTATCGCGTAGCCTTCAACAAACCGAAATCAGGCATAGGGCGGCAAAGCGAAATGATTGGTGGCAGTATCGTCTGGGTTCTGCCAAACCCCAGCGGTCTAAACGCAAACTACCAACGTGAAGATCTGGCAAGGCTTTTTGGAGAACTTAGAGAATTTAAGATTTAAGATTTAAGATTTCAAATTTAATAGGAGATAACCGATTTGACCACTTACGACTGATCCAATCTTAAATCTGAAATCTTCAATCTGAAATACTCTAAATCTTCACGATCTGCTTCCCTAAATTCTCTCCTCTAAAGAGTCCTATGAATGCATCGGGAGTGTTTTCGAATCCCTCGATGATCGTTTCTGCGTGTTTGAGTTGGCCACTCGTGAACCACTGTGCGAGCTGACTAATTCCTTCTGCAAATCGAGGCATGTACTGCGTAACGATAAATCCCTTCATCATTGCGCTGCGAACCACAAGAAAAGGCTGAGGCTTAACGCCTACTTCTAGTTTGTCTGAGTTATAAATCGAAATCTGGCCGCAGATAACAATGCGCGCGCGCTCGTTGATCAAAGGCATGACGGCATCCGACACCACGCCTCCTACGTTGTCGAAGTAAATGTCGATGCCGTTTGGGCACGCTTCTTTAAGCGCGTCGAACATGTTGCTCGTCGTCTTATAGTTGATTGTAGTTTCGACACCGAGTTCGTCGCGCAGGTATTTGTTCTTTTCATCGCTGCCGGCAATTCCGATCACATGACATCCTTTAAGCTTCGCGATTTGACAAACGGTCATGCCAACGGCACCAGCCGCTCCCGACACGACAACGGTTTCATCAACCTTGGGTTGGCCGATATCGAGCAGGCCAAAATAAGCCGTCAACCCGGGAATGCCCAATACTCCGAGCGCTACGCTTGGAGAGACACCCGGCACGGTCCTCATTAGCTGACCGGCCTTAGCGATGTTGTAAGTGCGCCAGCCGAGCTGAGCCACGACAATGTCGCCGGAGTCAAAATTTGGTGCCTGCGATTGAACCACTTCACCAACGACTGCGCTCTCAATCACTTGTCCTATTTCGAATGCAGGAATGTACGACTTGCCTTCGCGCATGCGACCACGTAGATAGGGATCCACCGAAATATACAGCGTGCGAAGCAAGACTTCTCCGTCTTGAAGTGCAGGAACTTCAGATTCAGTGAATGTGAAGTTCTCAAGAGTTGGAAGTCCTGTCGGTCGGGATGCGAAATGAATTTCTTTAGTCAGCATAGTTTTGCGGGTGTCCGATATGCTTTAGCTTGTCGTGACATAACCAACCAGGCCCCAATGATTCAGAGGCTCCTGAGAAACTCCGGGCTTGGTTGGTTGCATCACGACAAGCTAAAGCATATCGGACACCCGCTCAAAGACCGAAGGCCAAAGGCCAGGTCTTACAAGTACGACAACCACCAATCTCTCCGTTTTTGCTTCACACCAGCAAACCACTTACACAGCGGATATAGCAACAGGACGCCGATAATCCACGATATGTAAACGACAACCAAATTGAATCCCACATCGCGTCCGATGTTGTTCCAATCCATTGGAGTCTTAAACAACCACCAGACCGGTTTCCCAAATGAGTAATGCAGTATCACTGAGATCAAATGAGCGGTTGGCCACTGCAGCAAATAAAAGAAAAGCGGTACGCGTCCGAACGTAACAAAGAAGTTGCGCAAACCTGACGGAGGACTAACGTTTCCCGCTTCAAAAACGGCGAGCGCCAGGATCGAAGGACCGAGCGTCATCAACAAATACAAGAGTGAAGGCGGATACTTCGCAGTGTTGAGAAATGACAACACGGTGTAAAAGAAACCGCGTGTTTGCGACTGCCATGGTTGCGGATCGCCATAAATATTGATTGCACGAATTACGATGAAGAGCACGATCGAGGCCAAGCTAATACCGAACAGTAATCGTTTCCGTTCAATTGTGGACCTGCGATAAATCGAGCCAAAAGCATAACCAACTGCCATAACTCCCACCCAGGGAATGAGTGGATAGAGAACAAGCACAGCAGGACTTGGAAAGCCGTCGATGAAAAACAGTCCTTGTTGATGCAGGATAAGCCACAGCTTGCCCCCAAGCCCAAGGTTCGGATTACCAAATGCGCGCGGAATCTGAAATGGATCGAGCAGATTGTGCAAAGCGATCATCAACAACCCGAAACCTGCGATGACCTTTAACGGCAGATGAATCAGCGCAGCCATAACGATCATCGACACGCCGATCACCCAGATTACCTGCATCATCATTAGGAACTTCACCTCGACGTTGAAGAACGCTCCAAGACGCACCAAAGTGAATTCGAGGAAGATTAACCACAATCCGCGAGTGATTAAGAAGCGTGTCAGCGTGCCCTTACTCTTGCCGCGCGCAAACTGTAAATAGATGCCGGTGCCCGCAAGAAATACAAAAGTGGGAGCGCAGAAATGTGTAATCCAGCGAGTGAAGAAAAGCGTGGGATTCGTACGCGTCGGATCCAACGGATCAAATTGAAAGATGGCGTTGTGAATGAAGTCGCGAGTGTGGTCGAGCATCATGATGACCATCACGATTCCACGCAGGAGGTCGATAGAATCGATACGTGTCTTCGCAGGCTTTCCATTTTGCGGTGGCTCATCGCCCGCGTAGTTAAGGTATGGAAGCGGAGTGGTCAGCGTATTTGTCGAAACGCTTGCGGCCATGACGAAACTCCTGAGCGGGATTTCGGGATTGTGCAGGTTAGTACGGTGGCTGGCAAGCGAAAGTTTGATGTGCGGCTGTTCGGGCTGGATGGGATGTCGGTTTACTGTCTCGTCGTGCTTTTTGGCCGTTTTCTCCGCTTGTCCACCTGGTAATGTGTAGTGAAAAACCACGAGTCGGTTTTCTGTGTTGACGCAAAAAGGTCTCGCCGGTGATGCAAGTGTCCATCGTTTACTTATGAGGATATGTAAGGAATGTTTGTTAATTGCCGAGCAGGTCTTGCCGGTGATGCAAGTGCCCTTACATCACCGGTGTTGACCTATGTCAGGAGAGTCGGGACCTGCCTGACAGTCTGTGCTGGCGAAGAACGTTGCTAATGCGACTCCTCGACCAGGCAAACATCCGTCGATGATAAGATTGAGACGAACGTCTACAGCATGGGCATATATCTCGTTTAGGTGGCTCGGCAAACAAGTCATCCAGGAACCACTGTAGCGAAGAGATCAGGCTTTGCCTTGCTGTGAAATGAACAGTACTCGTCTCTACTTCAACGTGTAATGCGGGTGTCGCAAATTGGGGCGTTGCAGGTGTTGTCATAATCACAAAGCTCGCGCTTTGCACTTAAAATCAAAGAGCACTACGCAGGTGG
>DASYPT010000172.1:0-21484 GCA_036006355.1 Pyrinomonadaceae bacterium
CCCTTTCTTATTTCGCGCGAGTCAAAGTTGACGCCTGACATACGCGTCTGGGCAGTGAAGGGAACAAAGGTCGCTTCGTGCGGCGTTAGTTCGCGCCCGCGCAATCCGTATCTCTCTTTAGCCAGAACTACAATCGATCGCCCTTCAGGAGTCTCGTCGGCCAATGAAGACAATTGCGCAGCTTCGGCCAGTTCGGTTTCATCAACGCCAGGCAAAGGAATGAAAGCTGTTGCTTGCCGATTGCCCAACGTGATCGTGCCGGTCTTATCGAGAAGCAAAGTGTTCACGTCGCCAGCAGCCTCAACTGCACGACCCGACATGGCAAGAACGTTGTGTTGAATCAATCTGTCCATCCCTGCAATACCGATGGCAGACAGCA
This sequence comes from Pyrinomonadaceae bacterium, assembly GCA_036006355.1. Taxonomy (GTDB): domain Bacteria; phylum Acidobacteriota; class Blastocatellia; order Pyrinomonadales; family Pyrinomonadaceae; genus PSRF01. Next base: position 380 of record DASYPT010000172.1, read on the forward strand.
ATCCTCCGATCGTGGTTGGAATCAAACAAACGAGAAGAGATACAAGAACGAAGATTGTCTGCGGCGCGCTTGAATAAATTGCAAACGGTTGCAGCGTGACGACGGCGAGCAGGAAGATAATTGTTAGACCGGCAAGCAGGATGTTCAGCGCGATCTCGTTTGGTGTCTTTTGACGTTCTGCACCTTCGACGAGGGCAATCATCCGATCGATGAACGTCTCTCCTGGATTCGAAGTGATCTTCACTTTGATTTGGTCTGAGAGGACGCGAGTACCTCCTGTAACCGCCGAACGATCACCACCAGCCTCGCGAATCACAGGTGCCGATTCACCGGTGATCGCTGACTCGTCCACAGAAGCGACGCCTTGAATGATTTCTCCGTCTCCGGGGATGAACTCACCTGCTGAGACGAGCACGACATCGTCTTTGCGCAATTTCGGCGCAGGTACATCTTCAGTTATATCCCCGGAAACAACGCGGTGAGCGATCGTTTCAGTTTTGGATTTGCGCAGGTTGTCTGCCTGCGCTTTCCCACGACCTTCGGCCATTGCTTCAGCGAAGTTCGCGAAGAGAACCGTGAACCAAAGCCAGAGCGTAATTTGAAGTTCAAAACCTGTGCTGGTGATACCCGGAATCGGGTTGATGATCCCTCGGATCAATTGCAGGCTAGTCAATACGCTGCCGACTTCAACCACGAACATCACGGGATTTTTCATCATCGTGCGTGGGTTCAGCTTTACAAGCGCATCAATCGCAGCGCGTCGAACGATTCGAGCGTTCCAAATTGCTTGTTTCTTTGTTGTCTTGGTCATGACGGTAAATCAGAAAGTAGAGCCTCCTTGCATCAGGAAGTGCTCAACGATTGGACCGAGACTCAACACTGGGAAGAATGTCAGTGCGCCAACGATCAGAATCACGCTTACCAGCAGAATCGTGAAGAGTGGTGTCGTAACTGGAAAAGTTCCGAGCGAAGGCGGAACAAGTTTTTTCCGTCCAAGGCTCCCGGCCACGGCAAGCATAGGCACAATCATCAGAAATCGGCCGACCAGCATCGCGAGTCCCAGTGTCGTGTTGTACCAATAAGTGTTGGCAGAAATGCCGGCGAAAGCAGATCCGTTGTTGCCGGTGGCGGAAGTGAATGCGTAGAGAATTTCTGAGAGTCCGTGTGGACCGTTATTATTCAGTTGAGATGTGCCAAAACCTGGTGCTAACACAGAAATAGCTGTCAGCACGAGGATAACCAACGGAAATATCAGGACGTAAAGCATTGACATTTTCACGTCGTACGCTTCGATCTTCTTTCCGAGATACTCAGGCGTGCGTCCAACCATTAACCCGGCGATGAACACCGAGAGAATGACGAAGATTAGGATTCCGTAAAGACCACTGCCAACACCGCCGAAGATGATCTCACCAAGCATGATGTTCGTGAGCGGCACGAGGCCGCCGAGCGGCGTATATGAGTCGTGCATGGAATTGACAGCACCACAACTCGCATCAGTCGTAACTGTGGCAAAGAGCACGCTGTTCGTCAGTCCGAAACGCACTTCCTTCCCTTCCATGTTGCCGCCGGATTGAGCCGCACTGATCGACTGGTCAGCACCGAGTTTGGCAAGGATTGGATTGCCGCGTGCTTCAGCCCAATAGACAACAATGAGCCCGGCGAGGAAGAGAATAACCATGGCTGCCAGCACAGCCCAGCCGTGACTTTGCCAACCAGTCATTCGGCCGAGTGTGTACGTTAAGCCGGCACCCAAAGAGAAGATCGCCAACATCTCAATGAAGTTCGTGAACGGTGTAGGATTCTCAAAAGGATGAGCACTATTCACATTAAAGAAACCGCCGCCATTGGTTCCCAGTTCTTTAATGATTTCCTGCGAAGCAACTGGACCTTGAGCAATACTCTGTTCCGAAATCGTCTTCGTCTCTTTTTGACTTGAACCATCAGGATTCGTCAGAACATTTCCGTTTGCATCTTTCTTATCAACTTCAATCGATTGCGGCTCGATGAGTTGAGCAGTGTCATACGGTCGCAGGTTCTGGACTACGCCCTGCGAGACAAGGAGCAAGGCGCCCAGGATGGAAACGGGCAACAGCAGATACAAATTGCAACGGACAAAGTCGACCCAGAAGTTGCCGATGGTCTTCATCTCGCGTCGCGCGATACCGCGGATAAAAGCGATGGCAAGGACGATGCCGACTGCTGCCGAACCAAAGTTGTGATAGGCAAGCCCCGCCATCTGAGTGAGGTAACTCATCGTCACTTCAGGTACATAGCTTTGCCAGTTTGTATTGGTTGTAAATGCAACTGCGGTGTTAAAGGCAGACGCTACGTAGCCGCTCGTGGCGCTTGCAGCGGAATCCACACCGGCCAGTTTCTGCGGGTTAAAAGGCAAGTATGCTTGCAGTCTTTGTATGAAGTACAACAACAACAACGAAACTAGACTAAACAGCAGCATTGATGCAGCGTATTCGGTCCAGTGCATCTCGCGTTCTTCATCAACGCCCGTTAATCGATAAATCAGTCGTTCTACCGGACGCAGCAGTGGGTGTAGGAATGTTCGCTGGCCTTCGAACAGATGCGTCATAAAAACGCCGATAGGTTTAGTGATCGCAACAATGATTGCGATGAATACCAGAATTTGTAACCAACCGGTCAGTGTCATGTTCTCTTTCTCGGACCGCTTTTAGTGTCCGATATGCTTTAGCTTGTCGGGAGATTCCAAATGCGTGTTCTGTTTTGTCGAGCCTCAACGGTTAACACATTAAGTCAATGATGGCCCGAGTTTTCGACGACACGACAAGCTAAAGCATATCGAACATCTAGAACCTTTCTGGTTTCAGCAATGCATAAGTCAGATAGACCAATAGCAGCGCCGATGCCGCCAATCCCAAAACTGTTTCCATGCTCATCTAACACTCCTCACTGCAACTTTTCGCAACTCCGCACGTAAGCGAGAGCGATCAGAAAGAAGACGATGGTTGCACCAATGTAAATAAGGTCATTCATCCGGAGTCCTTCCATCGAGCGTCACTCGTTGATGTAGCCCTTAACGCTCGTCGCTCAGCCTTTCTTCGCGCTGCTAGAGTTCGCCACACGATGTAGCGCGCCACACAGAGGCACAAAAACATATGAAAATCACCAAACGCGGTCATCGCTCTTTGCTTCCAGCTTCTATGCGGATCGACCATGCAGCCCCTCAATTGAAGTTGTAACCAATTTCAAAAAGCAGAAAATGATTTCCCTTATCCGCATTCGCATTGCCGACTGAATACGCAGCGTAACCGGTAATTCGTTTTGTGAATTTGTAGTAGCCACCTGAGCTCCAGTAGCCGTTCGCGTGTTTGCCGGTATACCAATCTGATGCGATCGTTAACTTGCTTGTTACCGGTTGCTCAAAAGTGAACTGTCCCGCTCCACGAACTGCATTAGGAGCAACGACGTTTCGAGTAAAGACGCCCGCGCCAAATCCGATTCGTGTTTTGCTCGAGAAAGTTTTCTGAGCCATCAGGTAGTTGTGATTGCCGATGTTGTAGCCTTTGTTGCGCATAGGGATGAACAAGTGTTCTCCCACTACCATGGCCCAGCCGTTATCGCCACCGTCGTAGATCTTCCACTTGAAAGTCGGAACCAGTGTCGTGGTATCCGGACCTGGTTGAACGTTACCAGTGATGTTCAGTCCTACCTCAATGTGATGACCCGCGCCGATCACGACCCGTGGAACGAATGAAGAGAACTTATTCAGCGCATCGGAGCCGTTTGGCTTCGCGCTGACGTCAAGTTCAACATAGACCTTGCCCTTGTCGAGTACATCAGTTGTCGGAACATTGAAAACTGTCTGCTGTGCTGAGCTCGTAATTGCGAAGCCCACTGCGACTATCAAAGTCAGACTTCCAACAAGAGGTCTAGCAATGTTCATCATCAATTCCTCTTTTCACTTCGTGGCCGTTGTGGTCGGCCAAATCGAGACAATGAGCGCCAAATAAAAGAAGAGGAATCGTTGAGAACAGCAAGACTGTGCCTATTCGCTGTATTGCAAATCCATGCCAGCTTGGGCCGGATATCCAGCCAACGACCGTGAACACTGAACCAAAGATCGGAGCAACAATGCCGCCAATCAACCCGAACACAGCGCCACATGTACTGCGGTTCCAACCACGAGTGCGAAGGTTCGTAAAAATAGAGTCCGTGTAATCCGGATCAGACATTTGCGTAGCCATGGATCTACCTCTGAGCCTGAAATAAAAAGGCGCGAAGCACACGCCTCGCGCCTTTCATCAGGCTTTTGTTATTCGTGTCCTTCCTCTTAGCCTGCGGGGTTAGCTGACGGGCTCGGACCAAGGAAGTGGCCTACGTGACGTTCACGATACGCCCCGGTTCAGTTGTCTAACCGAACGATTGGTTCCCCCGCGCTGCTCGTCAATCAATCGCGAGCAGCTTCGGCAACTTGATTGTCAACAATGAAACATTACGACCTCCGCTATAAAGGTGGTGTAAAGAGTTCATAAAAAGTTTGTAAAGAGACACCACCGGCTTCAGCCGGTGGTACTTCAACTTCAAAGCTACTCAAAGTGATCTTTGCGAGTCTTGCGATACCGGCAGAAGTAGATGCGATACACGTGTGGCTTGCATGTCGTGCGGTAGTTGAGAAATTGAAAGACCACCGGCTAAAGCGCGGTGGTGTCGGGGCTGTTGGTGTCATGCGGTAGCTGAGAAATTGAAGTACCACCGGCTAAAGCCAGGTGGTGTCACCGCTAGGCAGTTATAGCAGCGTTCCCCTCAATACGATCACGGCAACACTGAAGTAGATCACCAACCCGGTAACATCGACCAGCGTCGCGACGAACGGAGCGGAAGAAGTTGCCGGATCGAATCCCAGCCTGCGTAACGCAAACGGCAGCATCGAACCAGACAACGTTCCCCACATGACAATACCGATCAGTGCTACGCCAACTGTCAAAGCGACCAGCAGCCAGTGTGGGCCATAAATATTTGAGAACACCGACCAGATCGTAATTCGCAGGAAGCCAATCGATCCCAGAATTACGCCGAGGCCGAGGCCAGAGAAAACTTCTCGTTTCATTACCCGCCACCAGTCGCGCAGTTTCACTTCGCTTAGTGCAAGGGCGCGGATTACCAATGTGGAGGCTTGCGAACCAGAGTTGCCACCTGAAGAAATTATAAGCGGTACAAACAGCGCAAGGACGACTGCTTTCTCGATCTCTTTCTCAAAGAAACCCATCGCGGTTGCAGTCAACATCTCGCCCAGGAACAGAATCACCAACCAGCCGGCGCGTTTCCTGATCATCATCGGCAGTGAGACTTGCATGTAAGGTTTGTCGAGCGCTCCTGGTTCGACAGCCGCCATGCGCAGAATGTCTTCAGTGCCTTCTTCGACCAGAACGTCAATCACATCGTCAACGGTTACGAATCCGACAACACTTTGGTCCTGCTCCAACACCGGCACGGCAAGAAGGTCATACTTTGCGATCTTCTGAGCAACGAGTTCCTGATCGTCGAGCACGCTAACTGTGATGGGCCTCTTGCGCATCACAGTGGTGACGGGCACCTCGAGGTCTGCCATCACCAGATCGCGCAATGAAACTGCTCCCAAAATGTGTTTTGTGCCTGGCTCAAGTACATAGCAGGCGTAAATCGATTCCTTGTCTTTGGCAACTGCTCGAATGTGTTTTAACACGGTAGCTACGGTCATGGAGGGATCGAGCTGAACAAACTCAGTCGTCATGATCCCGCCGGCTGTGTGGGCTGGATACTTGAGCAAGCCTTCAAGCTCATGACGAATTTCCTCGCTGAGTCTCGGCACGACTTTGTGTCGTTCGTGCAGACCCATTTTCTGGATAACGTCGGTTCGCTCATCTGCTGAAAGGCCGGCAAGAATTTCACACACCCGCTGTGGTTCGAGCTTTTCAAGTATGGCAGCCCGCCGTCGCATAACCGGGTGGTTACAAATCTCGATGGCCCGCGCTACGGGAAGCATGGAAACAACTGTTGCGGCTTCGGCAAGCGTTAACTGATTGATAAGCTCCGCCAAATCGGCTGCATCCATGTCCCCTACGATTTGACCGATGCCGACAAAGCTTTCGTCAAGGCGCGTGTGAATTCGCTCCAACAGTTGTTTCAGGTCTGTAGCTGGCATTTGTTTTCCTTTTGGAGTGCGACGGCCTGCCGTCGCTTTGTTACAGCGGACCAGCAGATCCAACATCTCGTTTGAGTGTTCGTACTATACGCGGGCTTGGATGCAGTCAGTGGATTAACAAAGCGGCGGCAGGCCGCGGCACTCCAAATTATTCACTGGGATCGAAGCGATAGCCCACCCATGGTTCGGTAAGAATGTACCGAGGTGACGCTGGATTGGTCTCCAGTTTCTTGCGAAGATTTCCGACAAACACTCGCAGATACTGATCCTGCTCAACGTAGTCACCGCCCCACACCGCAGCCAACAGCGTTCGATGTGTTAGAACTTTTCCGGCGTGCTTAATGAAGTAAACCAGCAGGTCGAACTCTTTCGGAGTCAGGTGAACTTCTCTGCCCGCAACCGTAACGCTTCGTGTTTCAAGATCAACATGAAAGTCTCCGGCGTCCAAAACCGTTTCCGTCGTTTGAGTTGGCTGAAGCGCTGATCGTCGAAGCGCCGCGCGAAGTCGGGCGAGCAACTCGTCTATGCCGAATGGTTTGGTAACGAAATCGTCTGCACCAATGTCCAGGGCCTCGACTTTGATTTTCTCTTCACCCTTGGCTGAAAGGATAATGATTGGTATCTGTGAAATAGAACGAAGCCGGCGACAGAGTTCGAGACCGTCCATGTTTGGCATCGCGAGGTCGGTAATCACGAGGTTTGGATGCCAATCATTAAACAGTTCAAACCCGGTTACCCCGTCGGAAGCAACACGGACATCATACCCGCGTGACTTCAAACCCATTCGTAATACGCGTGTTAGTTGCGGCTCATCATCAACCACGAGGATTCGCGCGTTATTGGTCATTTCATCACCGTCGCTGGCTGCCTTGGGCTGCGTGTTGGTTCTGCGTCGTCATCGCCCACAGGTAAAGTGAATACGACGCGCGTTCCTCCACGATCAGAAACCGGTTCAATCCAGATATCTCCTCCATGGGCCTCGATGATCCCTTTGGCAATCGCTAACCCCATTCCAGTCCCGGAGGGTTCATTGGTACCGACATCACCGTCCCGAATCGCGCGAAAGAACTTGTCGAATACACGTTTGCGCAAGTGAACAGGGATTCCGGTGCCTTCATCTTCTACCGCCATACGGATGACGCCTTCCGCGGCACGCGCGGCAATGATGCGAATGGTGGTTCCTGATGGTGAATATTTCGCCGCATTTTCAATGAGTGTGTACATAACTTCGCTGACAGCGCGCTCGTCAACTCGCACTACTGGCAGTTCGGGTTCGATCTCGAGTTCAATGTTGTAGCCCTTCGTAGTGATGTCCGCGCGTGCGAGTGCAGTGGCGATAATGTCGTCAACAGCGCCCCAGTGTCTTCTCAATTGAAGTTCGCCTGCTTCTATTCGAGCGAGTTCAATCAATCCGCCGATGAAGCGATTCAAGCGGTCGCTCTCTTGATCGATCACCTCCATCATTTCAATGCGCGATTCACGATCGAGTATGACCGGTTCGTCTCCGTCAACGCGCTGTTTCAATTCGTCGAGGAGAGTTGTAATCGATGCCTTTATTGATGTGAGCGGTGTTCTGAGATCGTGGGTGACAGCATCCAGTAACGCAGATTTGAGTTTCTCACTCTGTCGGAGAGCTTCGGTGTGACTGGCGCGCTCGAATGCGTCGCGCAATTCAGAATACAGACGACTGATCTCCTGGCGACCAGTCTCTGCTTCTTCGGCTCGTCTCTTAGCACGCGCTGAGAGCTGGCCGGCTGTAATTGCAGTAATAAGAAACGCCGTCAGAGCGATCCAATTGTCGGGAGCCGCAATCGTCAATGTCCCAAATGGCGGAAGAAAGAAGAAATTGAAGCAGAGCATTGCAACCACCGAGGCGCATAAAGCCGGGAGACTTCCCCAACGCGTTGCAATGAAGAGGACATTCAACAGAAGCGCAAGCGCGACCGTGGTCGAGTTAATGTGACTACCAAGAGGCTTGAGTACAGCGGTCGTGATCGAAACGCTGATCCCGGCAATAACGTAGCCGAACCATTTTTGGTTGTGGTCCGATGGCATGCGGACATTCTATGACAAGGTTACGGTTTTGATGGAACGGCTTCGCCTTTTGTTGTGAGGAATGGCTGTGCCTTGCCGTAATGGTCGCTTGAATTTGGTCGGCTGTGCCGTTCGGTCTTGTTTCGTGAAGTTTCGTGTTGATTCGTGGATCGTCTTTTGTCGACGGAGAAGATACGATCCACGAAATCACACGAAACAACACGAAAAGCCGAGGACCGAACGCAAAGATTTCTCAGTGACGCAGTAGAAAACAGGTAAGTCTCCAAGTCGACCCAACACGAAAAACTTACTAAACTCACTCTATGATTCAACCGTCCCGCCGGGTAGCAAATTACCATTACGCAATTCGAAACATTGTCGCAGCGGCTGAAGTGCTGGAACGTCGTGGTCGGCATGTGACTTATTTGAACATTGGCGATCCGCAGGCATTTGGCTTTCGCCCGCCAATGCATGTTGTGGAGCCTGTACAAAAAGCACTGAGAGATAACTTCACGGGCTACGCACATTCACGCGGCCTATTTGAGGCTCGCCAGTCGATTGCAAACTACGCCACTAAGCTTCAGGCATCCACACAACCGCAAGACATAATCATTACGAGCGGCGCATCAGAGGCCGCCGATCTCGTATTAACGGCTCTCTTGAACGAAGGCGATGAGGTGCTGCTGCCCGCGCCTGGCTATCCGTTGTACGCGGCAATTCTCGCTAAACTCGGAGCAATCGCTTCTTACTACACACTTGAAGAAAAAAATAACTGGCAACCGGCAGTCGAGCAGATAGCGTCGCGCATCAACGAACGCACAAAAGCGATCGTGCTCATCAATCCAAACAACCCGACGGGTGCAGTGATCCCGGATGAGACCACTTTACAGATTCTGGAATTGGCGGATAAACATCAATTGTTGGTAATTGCCGATGAAGTCTATCGCCAACTGTGTTTCATAGAGAGTCCAACCTCAGCGTCCGTGTTCGCCGAGAAGATGGGCCTGGCGTTGATAACACTTGAGAGTCTTTCAAAGACGCATCTGATTCCGGGTTGGCGAGTGGGTTGGATGCGATTTACGCGTGGCGAAAAAATGAGCGATCTGATTCGAGCTATTAATCAGTTAGCAAGTGGACGACTTTGCTCGCCCACTCCGACGCAGTACGCCATCAAACCAGCTCTCGAGGGAGATCAATCCTGCGTTGGCGATTTTCTAGGTCAAATAAGGTCAAGACGTGAATGTGCTGTTAATCAGATCAAGGCGATTGAAGGACTGTCATGCATGACACCCGAAGCGGCGTTCTATCTGATGGTGAAAGTTGAAGACCTTCAAGGTAGGACAGACGAACAGTTTGTTTTGGATATGCTGGAAACAACCGCGGTTCTGGTCGTACATGGTTCAGGTTTCGGCTGCCAGCCAAATGAGGGCTACTTCAGAATGGTCTATCTGGCAGACGAGGAAATGATTGAGAACGCAGGTCGAGAGATCAAACGATTCTTATCGACAAGGAATTCGTGATTCACAAATTCAACAGGGGTATTACATGAAATCAAAAAGTTGGTGGCTGCCGGTGTTGATTACTCTTGGGCTTGTAATGGTTATCTGGATCACTTCTGCCGCTGGAAGGAGCGCGATGTTGCCTCAGCAGGATGTTATCCGATTGGAGAATCGCCTCTCACAACTTGAACAGCGGATGTATTCGATTGAAACGAGTCTTCGAACTGTTGAGCAGCAGACACGACTTGGCAGTATTTCGTCGCGAAACGTTAGCCCGGAAGAAATTGCAGTAATGCATTCTGAAATACAAACGCTTCAAAATCGAATGATCGAAGACGAATGTTCATTAGCGAAGCTGGACGAAAGAACGTTGACTCCGGAAAGGCGACGAAGGGAAGGCACTACTACTGATCCCTGTCGCCTGAATTTTGAAGCACCCATCAGGTTACCCGTTCATTAACTAGCCACAGATTCTCGCGGATCACGCAGATCAGGCATTTAACTAAATGATTATTCTGATCTGTGTGTTCCGTGAAAATCCGTGGGCAATAGTCCGATCAAATAAACATCCCACTCCTTCGAAATGAGGAACAGAGCCGACCGCCCTTGACGAATCTCTCTATTTAAAGTATCTTGATATCAAGATAAATATTACAAAAGGGAAATTACGGATGCCGAGAGGTAAAAGCGATTCATTGAGCGGTGGTAGCGGCGTGCATGTCTGGCTTGTGCTTTGGAAGGCAGCGCAGGCCGTGGAGGCCTATGCCAAAAGAAGCATTGTCGATCTGGAAATGTGTGGAAGCGATTTTGCCGTGCTTGAGGCGCTCCTGCATCGCGGAGCGCTGCCGGTGAATGAGATAGGTAAAAAAGTCTTACTCACTAGCGGCTCCATAACAGTCGCAATCGACCGGCTCGAAGAGAAGCGTCTGGTTCAACGACGCGCGTCTCCTGACGATCGACGCGCAAAGATCGTTCATTTGACCGGCCAGGGAAAGAAACTCATTACGAGAGCCTACAACGAACACGCCGCGGATATGGAAGAACTTGCGTCCGACCTGCCAGCAAGTGAACGGACAACGTTGATTCGTCTGCTGAAAAAGATCGGTTACAAGGCGGACGCAGACGTAAGACAGAAAACAACAAATCGTGCAGCGTGAGTGTCAGTTTAGACAGGAGAAATCGAAATGGAAGTGACAAAGTTAGCGAAAACAGGGCGTACTGTTGCCGGTGTCGTGAACAGCATCGAAACTTTGGAAGGAGCGGGATTTCTCGTGCGTAGACCGTTTCCCAAAGCAGCGTTTTCAGACTTCGACCCATTTTTGTTGTTGGACGAAATGGGACCGATGAAAGTCGCGGCAGGTCAGGCAAAAGGCGCTCCGGATCATCCGCATCGTGGGTTTGAAACTGTGACCTACATTCTGTCCGGAGAAATGGAACACAAGGACTCGCAGGGCCATGCAGGGAAGCTTAGCGCAGGGGATGTGCAATGGATGACCGCTGGTGCCGGCGTCGTCCATTCAGAGATGCCATCAGCGGCGTTTCAGAAAAGCGGAGGAACGCTGCACGGATTTCAGTTGTGGGTGAACTTGCCTCGTCAAGACAAGATGATGCGACCACGGTATCAGGAGATCTCTTCAGCAAAGATCCCGACAGCCACATCGGATGACGGGCTCGTCACGGTGCGCGTCATCGCCGGTCAGGCTTTGGGTACGGAGGCGGTCATCGAAACTGTTACGCCCATCATGTATCTACATTACAAAGTACAGCCGGGTGGTCGTCTGGCACAGCCTCTGCCCGATGGATTCAATGTATTTGCTTATGTCGTGGAAGGCGAAGGTTTGTTTGGGCATGAGCGTGAAAGAGCGGGCGACGGACAGATGATCATGTTTGCTTCCGATGGTGACGAAGTAGTGATCGAGAATCCATCAGGTTCTGATGAAGTGCTCGAATTCTTACTGATCGGAGGTCTCCCATTGAATGAACCTGTCGCAAGATACGGTCCATTCGTAATGAACACCACGCAAGAAATCTACGAAGCAATTGAAGACTATCAAGCTGGCCGTATGGGCGCGATCAGCTTTTAAGGGAGGGAACAATGGTAGACGAAATAGAAGTCAATAATCGTTCAGCAGTTGATTGGGCGCTACTGATTGCGCGCATCATTGTTGGCGTTGTCTTTATGGCACATGGTTCACAAAAACTCTTTGGAGCGTTCGGTGGACCAGGTCTGTCGGGTTTTGTGCATATGCTGGGCCCGATTGGTTATCTCGTCGCGATTGGCGAGTTTTTTGGAGGCCTCGGATTGGTACTCGGGTTCCTGTCGCGTTTCTCGGCGGCAGCAATCATCGTCATCATGATTGGGGCGATTGCGATGGTTCATGGCAAATTCGGCTTTTTCATGAACTGGATGGGCCAGCAAGCTGGAGAAGGATTTGAATATCATTTACTGGCGATTGCTGTTCTGTCGACGATCTTAATTGCCGGCCCGGGCCGCTATGCGATTGGTTACTTCCTGCCCTTGCCGAAACGGAAGGATACAGAAGAACCCATCCCAGTTCTGCAGTAACACTGGCGTTACTCGTAGCGCAACGCGACGAGGGGATCAACCTTCGTCGCGCGTCGCGCAGGAATGTAGCAAGCCAGAAACGCGACCAACGTCAGCAGCAGCGAGATCAAGACAAAGACCAGGGGATCAGTTGTGCTTGTGTTGAATAGCAGGCCACGCATTAAGCGAGTTAAGCCGTAAGCCCCACCCACGCCCAGCAAAACGCCGATCACAGTTAACTTCATACCTCGTCCGACGATGAACTTGAACACGTCGCGCGCGGTTGCGCCTAGTGCCATTCGCACACCGATTTCATGTGTTCGGGTTACAACGAGGTATGCCATTACACCGTAGATACCAATCACCGCCAGGATTAATGCCCCGGCCGCAAATACCGCAAACAAGGCCGCATAAAGACGAGGTTGCCAAATCGATTCTGCGATGACTTTCTCCATTGGTGCTACTTCGTTAACCGGAATGTCAGGATCCAGTCCAGACACTGCCGATCGTATTGCCGGCACCACGCTTCCTGGATCGGAAGTCGTGCGTGCGACTAGCGCCATCCCGCTGGTTGGAATCTGAAGATGTGGCAAGTAAACACTCTCTGCCGTATCTTCCTGCATTCGCTGATGTCGCACTGCACTGACGACGCCGATGATTGTGTGCCACGGTTCATTATCTTCTGGTGGTCCAAACCGTACTCGCTTACCCAGAGGGACCTCGTTGGGCCAATATTTGCGCGCGAGGCGTTCATCAATAATGGTAACCAGCTGGGCACCCTTCGCATCCGCGTCGGTGAAGTCTCGACCGTACAGCAGAGGTATACCCATCGTCTGGAAATAACCCGGAGTTACCACCGTATGTTGGATCATCGGTGCCTGGCCCACTGACAGAACAGGGAACCCTTCGACTGTCAAGCTTCTTCCCCAGAAGCTTCCACCCAGCGGCAACGTTCCAGTTGCGCCAGCCCCTTCCACTCCGGGAATCGCTTTGACTCGTTCCACTAGTTGTTTGAAAAAAGCCGCGCGCTGAGGACCTTCTGGATATTTCATCCTTGGAAGGATAATCATCGCCGTCATCACGCCTCGCGGGTTGAGCCCGACATCGACACTTCGCAGCCGAAGAAAACTCCGAATCATTAATCCGGCACCAACCAGGAGAACAAGCGACAGAGCGATCTCTGTTACGACTAACAAGCTTCGTGAACGGCCACGAATCGTATTTCCTGAACCGCGTCCACCTTCTTTGAGTGCGTCGTTAAGATCTACGCGCGAACTCTGAAGTGCAGGTACGACGCCAAAGATCAAACCCGTCAACATTGTGACAGCAGCAGTGAAGCCGAGCACGCGAAAGTCAAGACCGAAGTTCATCCAGAAGGGAAGTTTGATCGGGATTGATTGCAGCAAAACACGAAGCGCCCAAACCGAAAGCACGAGACCCAGAATGCCGCCGCCGGCTGCCAGGATCAGACTTTCGATCAGCAATTGTTGAATCACTCGCCATCGACTTGCGCCCAATGCTGATCTCAATGCGACCTCTTTTTGTCTGGCCGAAGCGCGGGCAAGCATCAAGTTCGCGACATTGACACAAGCGACCAGTAACACACAGCCTACAACGCCGAGCAGAATTAGCAGGGCCTGCCGATAATCACCTGAAAGGTTCTGGTGCAGAGACTTGACACTCACGCCGAGCCCTTCATTGGTTACTGGGTTTTCCTGCTCGATTCGCGAGGCGATCACAGTCATCTCCGCCTGAGCTTGTTGAACGGTAACACCATCTCTTAATCGTGCGATGGAACTCAGACCGTGATCAGTTCGGGTGAAGGTTTTAGTAGTGAGCGCAAGAGGCGCCCATAGTTCTGAGACCTCAGGAAACTTAAATCCGGGCGGCATAACACCGACCACTGTGCGCGGGAAATTATTGAAAAGAATTTTCTGTCCAAGGATGCTCTGCTGGCCTCCAAAACGTCGCTGCCAGAGGTCATAACCCAGAATCACAACGTCGTCCTGGCCATCTGTGTCCTCTGCTTCCGTAAACGTACGTCCAAGTATGGGCGCCACTCTCAAGATCTCTAGAAGTCCGTGGGAAATATACGAGCCGCGTAGCTCTTCAGGCTGACCATTGCCACTTAGCGCGAACCGGTTTGTTCCAAAGTAGACACCGATGCCTTCAAACACTGTGTTTTGTTGTTGCCAATCGAGAAAATTCGGATAAGAGACACTCATGGAAGTCACGTTTCGTTTAGGCGCCGTCTCATCAACAACAACTAAACGATCCGACTGAGGATACGGTAGTGGCCGAAGTAGAATGCCGTTTGCGAAACTGAAGATTGCAGTGTTTGCTCCAATGCCCAAAGCAAGTGTTAAGAGAACTACACACGTGAAGGCTGGAGTCTTAGTAAGCAAACGTAAACTATAGCGTGCGTCCTCGAGAACATTCTCGATCACTCTGACGCCTCGCGCGTCGCGTGCTTCTTCTTTTGATTGTTCGACACCGCCGAAAGCTTTTAGTGCCTCGTAGCGCGCGTCTTCAGCTGTCATGCCGCTCCTGATGTTTTCTGCGATGTCCTTGTCGAGATGAAACTGCAACTCATTATCCAGCTCTTGCTCAACTGCACGTTTGTGAATCAACGCGCGCCACCGCCGCTTAAGAGTACTGAAGTTCATAACGTCTCCTTAAGTCATTCGCAGAACAAAATTGGACTGGCCGTAATGTCCGATATGCGTCTGTCTTGTCGTGACGCAACCAACCAAGCCGGTGAGTTTCTAAGAGCCTCTGAACCTTTGGAGCTGTGGTTGGTTACGTCACGACAAGCTTTCTTCCACTCGACATTCGATAGGAGGCTGAAGAATATAGAGGCTCCTATCGAGTGTCAATAGGAAGGCGAAGATTAATTTGCGCTCTTCAATTGGTCGTTGTTGTCGTGCAAAAAAGTGGAGAAGGTTTGGTCTCTCCAAGTGCTTTTGAACTATAGTTAGCGTCTTCATGACCTTATGAAGGACCATCTGAGGCGAATCATTCATGCGTGTTTCGGAAATTGAAACCCCTGCAGTTATTGTTGACCTCGATGTAATCGATCGCAACTTATCGCGCATGGCTGAATATTGCCGCGGTAAGAACCTCAATCTTCGCCCACACACAAAGACTCACAAAATTCCTGAACTTGGGAAGCTACAACTGGCGGGTGGCGCGTGCGGGATCACGGTCGCCAAAATTGGTGAAGCAGAAGTAATGGTTGAAGCGGGAATCACTGACATTCTTATCGCGTATCCACTCGTCGGTGTTGGGAAACGCGAGCGGCTCGCAAAAATTGCACGGGAGGCGAAGATTTCTGTTTCCCTTGATTCTGAAGAAGTGGCCCGCGCGATCTCCAATGAACTGAAATCCAGAGACGCGAATATAGCTGTGCTTATCGAGGTTGATGTTGGATTTCGAAGATGTGGTGTAGGAACTGCGGACGAAGTTTTGACTCTCGCACAAAAAGTTAGTGAACTACCCAACCTGGACTTCAGAGGGTTAATGTTTTTTCCCGGACACTTTCAAGTACCGGCAGATGAACGCGCAGCCTTGTTGCCACCAGTTAACGATCTATTACGCGAGTCGTTGAGCAAATTGGAGCGAGCAGGAATTTCGGTATCAACGGTGAGCGGCGGATCAACTCCCACTGCGCGAGAAGGCCATCTGTTTCATGGAGTGAATGAAATAAGACCGGGCATGTACATCTTCAACGATCGCAACATGGTCGGTCTCGGTATCGCGCAGCTCGAAGATTGTGCTCTGTCAGTTCTGACCACTGTGGTTAGCACAAGCGTTGAAGGACGAGCGGTTATTGACGGAGGATCGAAGACGTTTGCAAATGATCGCCATCAAGCTGGCAATGGAAAAGGCTTTGGAATTGTCAGAGAAGATCCAGATGGTGAGCTCGAGGCTCTTTCTGAGGAGCATGGCCATTTGAATACGAGGAACTCAACCTACGATTACCGAGTTGGAAAACGTCTCACCATCATTCCCAATCATTGTTGTAGCACCGTCAACATGCACGATGAGATCTACGGTGTCAGAAATGGCGCCGTCGAAGTTATATGGAGCATTAAAGGCCGCGGTAAAGTTCGTTAAGAACATGACAATCATATCAACTCGACTCCTCGTTTGTGGCTGTCTCTTGTTGGCGCTCCTCTTTCCCGTCTCTTTCATTTGCGGCGCTGCTGAGACTTACGACATCGTGATCGTCAACGGCCGGGTCATCGATCCTGTATCAAACCTGGATGGCGTTCGAAACCTTGGCATTTCCGGCGGAACAATCAGAGCAATTACCGAAACCCAACTGACTGGTCGCATGGTGATAGACGCGCGCGGTCTTACCGTGTCGCCCGGCTTTATTGATCTACATCAGCACGGACAGAACGATGAGAACTATCGTTTCAAGGCGATGGATGGGGTAACAACTGCCCTTGAATTGGAGGTTGGCACCGGAGATGTAGACCGCTGGTATATGGAACGAAATGGGAAGGCTCTCATTAACTACGGGGTAAGCGTTGGGCACTTGGCAGCAAGAATGGCAGCAATGCATGACCCACCCGAATTCTTGCCAACTGGTGAGGCAGCGCGAAGAGCAGCTACTGATAGTGAAATCGCTGAGATGAAATCTTCTATCGAACGCGGTCTTCGTCGTGGAGCCGTGGGTGTGGGGTTTGGAATTCAATACGTTCCGCAGGCTTCTCACTGGGAAATCCTCGAGATGTTCAGGGTGGCGGCCCGTTTCAACGCGTCCTGTCACGTTCACCTTCGAAACGCCGGGATAAAGGAACCAGCCAGTAGTGTGCAGGCTCTGGAAGAAGTAATAGCCGCGGCAACTGTCACTGGCGCTCCGCTTCATGTGGTCCACGTTCAAAGCACCGGCGGCAAAGCCACGCCGCAGCTCCTCAAGATGATTGCTGAAGCGCGGGGACGAGGATTGGACATCACGACGGAATGTTATCCGTACATTGCCGGCATGACTGACATAAAGTCAGCGATCTTCAACGAGGGTTGGCAGGACGTCTTTGGTATTAATTACTCAGACCTGCAATGGGCGGCAACTAGCGAACGACTAACGAAAGAAAGTTTCGAACGTTATCGTAAGGTCGGTGGAATGGTCGCAGTATTCTCCATGACTGAGGAGATTGTGGAAGCCGCTCTCAAGGATCCCTTAACCATGATCGCGAGTGACGGCATCCTCGATCAAGGAAAGGGACACCCGCGAACCGCCGGCACGTACGCCCGAGTTCTGGGGAGATACGTTCGCGAGCGTCAGATTCTGACGCTGACCGATGCTATACGCAAAATGACGTTGGCTCCAGCAATGAGACTGGAGCGCCGCGTTCCATCCATGAAAAACAAGGGCCGGATCAGGATCGGCGGCGACGCTGATCTTGTCGTGTTTGATCCCGCAAAGATAATCGACAGATCCAGTTATGAAATACCAGCTAAATATTCAGAGGGTATGCGGTATGTCCTGGTAAACGGTGTGGTGATTGTGAAGGCAGGTGAGTTACAGGAAGGTGTAACTCCCGGGCAGCCTGTGCGAGCGCCATTCTAAAAAATCAAAAACGATCGTCCTGGGACCGCAGGCGTCCCCGCCTGCCCCCTTGAGATCTTAAGTCCATGTAGGCAACGCGCGCAGGGCGGGGACGCCCGCGGTCCCGTCACGATTGTTATTCACTCCCACGATTCATACCGAACACGCGATCGAAGAACGCGACGACTGCTGAATCAACCTTCACAATATTAGCGTGTCGCATGAAGTGATGCGTGTCATCTGGAATGATCAACTCTTCATACGTCACTCCCGCCTTCTCCAAACGTTGGACCAAGTCAGTTGTCTGACTGAACCGAACGTTACGATCGTCATCACCGTGAATCAAAAGCACCGGTGATTTCCATGTTGCGATCGACGCTACCGGCGATGACTGCCACGCCACGTCCAGTGCCCGTTGAGTGTCTGGCGCTTTCTCGTAGCGATTTTCGAGCAACGGGCCAGCGCGTTCAGCGGTCCAGTTGTGAACACCATGAATGTCAACTCCGGCCGCAAAGAGGTTCGAATCGCGCGCCAGAGCAAGCGCCGTCAGATAGCCGCCGTAGGAACCACCATAAATTCCAATGCGTTTCGAATCGACTTGCGGCAATTTCTGCAAATACTCCGCTCCTGCCTTAACGTCCTGATACTCTGATGCGCCTTGCACTCCGGCATTCGGTGGTCGATGAAAATCATGGCCGTACCCAATACCCAGACGATAATTCACTGACAGGACGATGTAACCCCGGCTCGCTAAGTACTGGTTCTCCGCGTATGCGTTTGTGTAGTAATCGGAATAATGCCAACCGAGCAGCATTTGTCGAGGTGGTCCGCCATGCACGTAAATGATCGCAGGTTTCCTGGCCGGGCCACCTGCTGGTTCGAACAACTGCCCATGGATCTCGAGTCCGTCTGCCGCTTTGTAAACGACTTTCTTTGGAGTAACGAGTTGGGTTGCTGGGAAATCACCAGGAACACGATCGTCAGCGACGGTATTCGTCCTTGTCCCACTTGTTTCGATGACGGTTGGCAATGGTGAACGCTGCGACGTCGCGCTTATGTATGCGATGTACTTGCCATCGCCAGTTACGAAAGGTGTCCATTCGAGCCCTTTACCTGGAGTCACGACGGTTGGCTCAGCCCGATCCACTGGAACTCTTACGATGTGACGCCGATCGATATCATCACCGTCGGTTCCCGCGTTACCAGTAAACACCAGGTACCGTCGATCGTTGCTAATAGAGATGTACTCAGCCATGTAGTTACCAGGTGTGAGCAACAACGGCTCGCCACCAGTTTCAGAAATTGAGTAAAGATGTGGCCAGCCATCGAGGTAAGAAAGGAAGACAATTCGACCGCCCGCGGCCCAGCGCAGATTTGTTTCTCCCTGCGTGGTTGGTGGAGAGCCTTTCAAAGTAAAAGGACTCTTCCAGAGTTGTTTACCTTCGCCGGTTGTTGCATCGGCAGTCCAGATAGACCAGGCCTGCGCGCGTTGTTCGAGAATTGGTGCCGGAGCGCCACCGCTTCCAGGCCGACGAACAAATGCGATTCGCTTTCCATCGGGTGACCATCGTGGGCTTGAATCGCGCGATGTAGACGGTTCCAGATAGAGAATTGGTGTCGCATCGTTTGAATAAACTGCGACGAACGAATGGTCGCCACGATTCGAGACGAAGGCCAGCTTTGTTCCATCAGGCGACCACTCTGCATCACCAGACTCACCACGTAAATAGAAGATTCGTTTTGCAGGTGACGAACCGTCGAGTGAACCAGACCAGATCGCTCGCTCCTTCACGAAGACGACTTTATCACTCTTCGGTGAAATCACAGGTTCATCGCCATCGCCAATCAGTTTTGGTTCGCCGCCGGCAAATGGAACACTCCAGACCTGTACCTTCGTTTGTGTTGGGGTCAATGCTGGGTTAACGCCAACTGAGACATCGAAGTTGCCTCCATGGTCGCCACCACGAACGAACACCACAAATTTACCGTCCGCCGAAATTGAAAGACTCGTTAACTCCTGTCCATCATCTGTCTCGTAATTCGTCAATCGTCGCGCTTTGAAGTCGGGACCTTCAGCGGCCCAGACGTTTCGTTTTCCCTGCTCATTAAATGCCCAAGCGATCTTAGAGCCGGTTGCCGATGTAGTTAGCTCGTTGGGGAAGGGATAACTTTTGATCTGTTCTATCGTGAATGGTCCCTGAGAACCGCGAATTGCGCGTTGCACTGTTGCGGCTCGTTGTGACGACGAAAGGTAATTGGTCGCGATGATTGACCCGGTTGCGATAAGCAAGAAACCAATTAAGCGACGGATGCGGTTATGGTTGAGCAACATTAGTAAGTGCCCTCCTGTTGAGTCGGCGAAATTGGAGCGATTAGTGTGCGCATCCAATCACAGGAGTGTTTTTTCGGCAAGCGGAGAGCGTGGTGTCACTTGAAATGAGTTGCTAAGGGTGCAGCAAATGAGTTGTTAAGAGTGAAGCTTGACACTCTCGCGAGGGGTTACCTAATATCCTCCACAACGCGTGTGGGGCAGTAGCTCAGTTTGGCAGAGCGCCGCGTTCGCAATGCGGAGGTCAGGGGTTCGATCCCCCTCTGCTCCACCAAAAGAATCAACGACTTAAGGCAGGGCCGCGACCCCGCCTTTTTTCATTTGTCACCGATTCGTCACTTGGTCCAATCGGCTTGGCCAAATTTTCAACTGCTCGGCGCTTCGACTCATCCGTTGCATGCGTGTAACGCAGAGCCATTCGAAGGTCTGACCACCCGAAGATTTCAGCCAACGCGAACGCATCGGCGCCGCCGTCTGCCAAGCGAGTGGCAGCGGTGTGACGCAGGTCGTGAAAGCGGAAATCTCTGAGACCTCGATGAAGAAGCCAGGTTGTTCGAGAAACTTGAAGGTCAGGAATGGGTACAGCGAATCGTCACGATGGCGATTAACACGGGAATGAGACAGGGCGAGATCTTCGATCTCACCTGGTTCGACGTGGACTTGTCGCGAGGCTTGCTCCACGTTCGTGTCTCTAAGAACGGGAAAGACCGTTTCGTTCCGATCAATCAGACGATTCGCACGATGTTGGAAAGACTGCCGCGCACGAGCGAGTATGTTTTTCCAAGTCCGAAGACCGAGGGTCGTCTTGTCGACGTGAAGTTTCGTTTCGACAAGGCGAAGAGGGATGCGGGAATCAAGGACTTTCGATTCCATGATCTGCGTCACACGGCTGCTACTCGCATGGCTGACGGTGGCGCCGACGCATTCGCGTTGGCTGAAATCTTCGGATGGTCAGACGTCAGAATGGCTCTGCGTTACACGCAC
>DASYPT010000173.1:0-14502 GCA_036006355.1 Pyrinomonadaceae bacterium
GCTCTATAGATCGACAGGATCTCAATTTGTGCTGGGAACCGCGCGGAGATTGGGATGCAGCGGTAGTAAGATCACTTTGTGTAAGCCTTGAGTTGTGCCATGTAGTCGATCCATTCATTGGAAAGACTGTGACTCCGGACAAATACTACTTCCGACTTCACGGCAGGAGTGGCTGGCGTTACCAGTATGAGCTGGGCGAACTTAAGGAATTGGCGGCGTCACTTGTTAAATCCAAGCGCGGTTACGTGTTCTTTAATAATAGTAAGATGACCGAGGACGCCTTAAAATTCTGTAAGCTGCTTGGCGATCGGAAGCATGAATCAATCTCTTCAAACCCAACTCACTGAGCGAGTTCACGTTCATTAAGCCGCGGCTCGATTAAACAACATATACTCGTCTCGCTGAAAAGACTTCACAGGAGCCGTTTGTCATTTGGGATCAATGCAGCCCAAGGCTTGCACGGCACCAGTAGAAACATTGTTTCGTGACCTCGGACTGAGAACTTCATGACCGATTCCCGTTAAGGTCGGCTTTGTCATGCAATGACATATCAAACGAGCATGGGGGGAATTTTTGATGAGCGCAACTATGTCGAAACCGATTTCTGAATTGAATGAGGCCAAGAAACATCCCGAAGGTCCATTGGCACGAACGATCGAGCAACAAACAGCCAAACTTCCTTCCGATATCTACCTTTGGGCAGCGGGTGGTGCCATTGCCGCGTCCGCAATTCTTCAATTAACCGGTAAATCGAAAGCGAGCCTTTTCGTCGGCCAATGGGTCGCGCCATTCTTGCTTTTCGGCGTTTACAACAAGATCGTTAAAGTAGCGGGCTCTGACTGAGGAATCAGTCGAAAAATGATAAATAATCGGGGCGGACGTCTAGTCTGAACCCGAGTATTTGTCATTTACACGTATGGGTTGCGCCGAGAACCTGGTTTTATCACCCGACCGAGTTATGGCGATCGGAAAAGGTAGTGGGAAGACATTCTTCAGTGCGCTTCGCGGTCTGCGTTACCAACGACCTGATGTGAGTTAGATCAAGAAAATGGTTCACGTTCAGGCAACGACAGCCAGCTCAGAAGAATTACTTGCCCTCGTGTTTGCGATTGCCTTTTGCTGTGTGCTTAGTTCTGCGGCTAGCGGGAAATGCACCTCCCGGTGGCCTTGCCCATTAGCCATACCCCAAAGTCCAGTTTCGCAGTGGCGGTCATCTCCCCAGCCCGGGAAGTCGAGAATCGGATATAGGCAGATACCTTCGATAGGTATTCCAAGATTAAGTGCATCACAAACTTCTTGCGCAACATACCGGAGCCAATCCGCCCTGCCGTCAGACTCCGTGCCTGTCTCAGCAATGAACAGCGGTCGTTGGTAACGTTCATATACCTCTTCGAGAAGACTGCTCAAGCGACGATACTGCGGGTCGGAAACCTCCAGCCACCTCTCTGGATGGAAGCTGGTCTCACCAACCAACCACTGATTGTTCGGATAGTAATTAACACCGATTATGTCCAGATATTTTTCCGCGCCGCCCAGATCAGGACGTCGTCGTCCCGCGAGCATATCCCACGCTTGAAACATCAGAAGACGGTAATATTCTGCGAGATCGAATTCCTCTGGTCGCGCCAAATTGTGGACCACGTTGATTAAAGGATCTGTATGAACAATCCGAGTGCGCGGATTGACAGACCAGGCGGCCTCTATGCCCTCAATGGCTGCGCGAACTAGCTGAGCCTTCAGTTCGTGCGGACGATCTGTCTGAAACGGGTTGAGATAAGCTGATTCCCCACCGGCCCACGCGAAGAAAGAAATTTCGTTGATCGGTGCAATAAAGAGCGGGAGCTCACTTTCCTCATTCAAGACGTGCACGAATGCAGTCACGACGCTGGAAAAGCGCTTGATGAAGTCAGTACTAAAAATATCAAGGTCATCGGGCCATCCGTAATGACAGAGGTCCCAGATGATTTGAGTGCGCGTTTCCCGGGCCGCGCGCAACATCGGCAGTACGCTGGAAAAATCGTAGCAATAAGGCGTCGGCTCGATTAAATGCCATCGTATGCCATCGCGTGCGGCCGCCATTCCGTATTCGCGCAGGCGTTGGTAGTCCTCAAAGGCATATCGATCATGACCAGTGGCGGCCGTCAAATCGAGACGGCGGCCGGAAAGGAGTTGATGAGAAGCGCATTCAAATCCTCCCATGAAGAAACTGGGAAACAGAGATAGCTCGTTAGTACCCAGGAACTCAGTGTTATTCATCGAGAAAGCATCTCAGGATTTACTAAGATCCGTGTGGAGTCTGATGAAGTTGAGCTGGCGGAAGAGTTCGAAGTATTTCTCTGGCTTTGGAGTTCCTCTCTAATCAAACTAAAGACGGCAGCTAAGTGCTGTTCCGTAGTAAGGACATTCCCTACCGCAATGCGCATTGCCGTGTTCTGGTTGAGCACGGTATGAGTCAAGAATGCTTGCCCGGTCGCGTTCACGGACTTCACAATCAATCGATTGAGCTCATTTGTACGCTCGACCAAATTGTCGCCGTCGCTGTCGGCGATAATTGCTCGGAAACAAACGACGCCCATTTCGACCGGAGCGAGCAACTCAAAATCGTTGTCGTTCTCTATCCAGGTCGCGAAGAGCCTCGCTAACCGGATGTGTTCTCGGATTCGAGCGACCAATCCCGTTTCACCAAAGGCTGAAAAGACCATCCAGGCTTTCAAAGCACGGAACCTTCGACCCAGTTGAATGCCATAGTCCATGTAATTGGTTTCTGCCTGCTCAGCATCGCCGCGAAGGTATTCGGGGACCAGTGAGAACACTTCTCGAAGAAGCGCAGGGTGTGTGGTGTAGAGAGTACTAAAGTCCAATGGTACGAAGAGCCACTTGTGCGGATTAACCACAACTGAATCAGCCTCACTTACACCATTCATGAGCTGCCGACCTTCCGGCAGTAAGGCCATTGCGCCACCGTAAGCAGCGTCGACGTGCAACCAGATTTTCTCGGCTTTGCAGAATGCAGCTATTTCAGGAATCGGATCCACTGCCGCGGCAGATGTTGTACCTACGGTTGCAACTACTGCGAGCGGCAAGTAGCCAGCGCTGCGGTCGTGTTGGACCGCGAGTTTAAGAGCATTCAGATCCAATCGAAACAAGGCGTCGCTAACAATACGCTTTACATTTATTTCGCCAATGCCGAGCGTGATTGCTGCTTTGACGATAGAGCTGTGTGCTTGGTCGGATGCGTAGATACGCAGGCGTGGCAGATCTTGACGACCCGTCAAACCGAGAGTCCGAATGTTGAGTGGAAGACTTTCTCGAGCGGCGGCCAGCGCATGCAACGTCGCAACCGATGCGGTGTCATAGACGATGCCAAAGAACTTTTCGGGTAACTGAAGCATCTCGCGTAGCCAGCGCAACACGACAGATTCCAACTCTGTCGCCGCAGGCGAAGTTGCCCACGTCATAGCGCTAACGTTAAGAGTCGCTGCTATCATCTCGCCCAGAATGCCAGGGGCTGTGGTAGTGGAACCAAAGTACCCCAGGAAAGCGGGATGGCCCCAGTGGACCAGGTTTGGAAGTATCAGCTGCTCGAAGTCTCTTACTACGGTTTCGATTGGCACGGGAAGTTTCGGAATGCTCGGTGGTAGTTGTGCCGATACGTCGCCCGGTTGTCCGTGAGCCGAGATAGGTCGTCCGCCAATACTCGATCGGTAGTCAGCCGCCCATTCTGCAGCTTGATGAAGCGCCGCGCGGAATTCTTGTTCGGGCAAATCTCCCAGCAGCCCTGCATCCTGGATTGGTTTAGACATTTTTCTGATCGCTCAAAGTTCGGAAGGCTACCGCGTTGGCTAAGTTCTTACTTTGAACCTTCCCGCCAGCGATCCAGGCGCCGCCAGTGCCTTTGGTTAATAGCTTTTCTCCAAAAGGGTATCCTCCATACCACACGCGCCAATAGAGTGCCCAGTAGACGCTTAGTGAACGTTCAAGGATCCAAAGCGGAGCATAGAAAGGTGACCGAACTGGAAAGAATCGGTAGGCCGCATCGCGCATCAGGCCGCGGCCGCTCAATAGCACTGACAACAAGGAAAGCATCGCAAGAAAGAAAATCACGGAACGAGCGGCGGTCAGAAAGCTAAGCCACAGTGTCACCGGAATCACGGCAAGGAAGGCGGCAGTCTTGGCTCGCATTACAAAATCTTCGTAAGCTTGACGAGGACGTTGTTCCAACCACTTTGCAAGAGTTGGAGGCCGTTTGAGAATAAAGAAATCGAGCGCGTATTTTATATCCCCGCCGTTAACAGCGAAGTGGCGCACCAGTTCCTCGTTGTCAAAGAGCACATCGCCATCATAGGGACCAACCCGAAGTATCGCCGAGCGACGAAAACCACACGTTCCGGGATAGTCGCCGGCGCGCAACACTCCTCTATTTATTAGAATACGAGCGTTCTCAAGTCGGGCCCACCACGGGGAGGGAGCGATAAAGTTTTGTGGACGAACCAGCTCAAAGGAATCGAGAAGCCGGCACATTCTGTTGACGTCAGCGGCCGTATATCGGATGTCGTCATCGGCAAGAATAATTCGTTCGCACGACGCCAAATCAATGCCGGTGTGAACTCCGTTTACCTTTCCATTCAAGTAGGTGTACTTGGGATCAGGAGCGACGTGTTTTGAAACGGTTTGCCACCATTTGGCATGCTCGTCAAAAACTGATTTTGGCGAACCGTCAACAATGAGGACTTCACAACCCGCACAGCTAAGCGACCTGAAGTAATTACCCAACCGCCTGATCTCAAGCGAATCAACCTTTACCCTGCGAATTGGCACGATAAGAGAGCAAACAATATTCTGGCCGACTGGACTGTTCATGCCGCCACCTCAAAGCCTTCTTCGCGGCTGGAGGAATTGAACTGCTCGGCGTAATCGGCCTGCTTTACTAAATCTGCTGTTGCCTTGGCGGCCCGCTCACTCATGAACCTCTGCTGGTCATACCCCAGGACCAACTCCGAGGCATTGGCTGCGTACATCTGGGCCAGTGGCAAAGCGACATCATTAAGCATCCAGCGTCCGTGGCGTTCATCTTCTTTGATGTGGAGGTCCCAGTAGCCTCTTGCTTTATCGGACATCCCGAGCCGCTCTGCTGCAAGACGATAATTATCGAACGCTGCTGGCACCGAGATTTCGGTGTAAAGCAAGCCACCCACGTAACGAAGGTAATAGCGTTTTCGTTCGCAGAGAAGAAAACTGTGATTGATTGTCGCCAGTACCTCCCAGGGAACTAATTCGAAGTGAGCTTCAGGCACCGCGCTAATATCAAGTTCCTTTAACATGACTGTGAAAAACGAGGAGTGTTTACGGCTTAGACGCCCGCCTCCGTATTCTTCAACCAGAAGCCGAGTCATCATGGAGTGGATTTCGTTCGAGACACCTCCAAGAGTTCGCGAAAGCTGGCTCGCTTCTACGAGTCCGTCTAGCGAAGCGATCTGCAAAAGCCTCCGGTATCCGGCGATTCCCATGTGGTCGCGAAAATAGATTCCTTGAGGCGAGGGAAGTGGCGCGAGGTCTTCGGCTGCACGAATGCGGAGGCTCTCTGCGACGTTGCCTTTTTCAACGGTACTCGCGGAAGCAAGTTGAGATCGTTCCCATGGTTCCCACAGTGATTCGATACGAAGTTGAACTTCACGTAGGTATTTCGAACATTCGTTCTTATAGTTGGAAAGCTCGTCGTACCAGAAGAACTTGAGCCGGTTTATACGGTAGAGAACTCGCTGCAGGAATAGATGATGCGGATCATCTCCCGGACCGTTACCAAACGCAGATCTCAAGGCAAAGGCAAGTGCTTGCTCAAACTCGCGTGCAACCGCTGGATTTGAAAGAACCTGTTGGTCCAGGTCATCCATGTCCATCAACGCAGTCAGTTCTTTCTCTGCTTTGGCGAAATATTTCAGTGTTGCCGTGGTGTTCCTGTTACCGACGCTGTCCATTACCGACCCCTCCCATGTTCGTTCCCATATGATCTTTGAAAATTAGACTAAGGCAGGACAGACTTCCCTCCGCTTTGCGAAACTCCGAAATGTCCAACGTCGCGATATTGCCCGCATACGGTTGGACCAGATCAACAGTCTGAGGCGCACCTTCTTCAAGACAGACATTGTCGTCGACTCGGATTGTGTTAGCGGCCCATGGCTCGTCTTCTGGAACATAAAGTCGTCTCAGTCCACTAAAAGCGAACGCATCAAGCCAACGAGGATTTAACAGCACTGTCTCGTCATTCACGATTCCACAGCCTGTAGTCAAATGCAGTCCTCCATTAACCACAACTGGTATGACCGTATAGCCGAAGCATTCGACGATCTCGGCGAGGGCCGCAATACCGCGGGCGTTGGTTCGGGTAGAAAGACCCACGAACAGTCGTTTGCCAAACTGCACTACGTCACCGCCATCAAGAGTTGCCGGCAACAAAATGTGTCGTATTTTGCGAAGAGGCGCGATCATTTTTTCTACTTCTGCCACTTCGCCCAGCCGCGTTTCGGCACCCATGCTGGCGATAACACAAACCTCATCCAGCACAACTGCTGTATCCTGAACAAAACAACAATCCGGATGTGAATCACTAGCAGCAACCGGCATCAAATCCACTCCCCATCTACCGAGTAACTCACAATACTGTTCGAGTTGAGAGCAGGCCTTTTCGTAGTTGATCTCCTCGCGGGATCGATGAGTAAGTTGGCAGGCATCTATGCGTCGAGATACTCCGCGAGTGATCGCTTTGAAGGCAGTGTGCTTAAAGAGATGTTCTTGCTTTGCGGTCAGCGTTGTGTCCGTCAGCAACACAACGTCCGTCGTGGCGCCAAGAGAAGAGACTCCAAAACCCTCTTTTTCATTATTGCTCAATAAATTCGTCATAATTCCAATCAAAAATTGTTAGACCTCGGGCGTAAGTCATAAGAAGCGCACACGAATGAAATGAATTCGAGGTTGATTGGCTGGTAATACATCTTCACCCTGCTTGTTCTTATTACTACGCTGCGCGATAACAATGCTAACTTGGACAGTAGTGTTGCTTAATCATCCAAGTTGGCGCATATTTTCGCCGCATGTCATATCGAGCAAATCTTAGGCCAACACATATCCGTGATCTTCGTTAAGCTGCACACTGTGACACACCCGTTATTCGGCGGTGCCTGGGGACAAACGAGAAGGAGGCAAGCAGACTGCTAATGGCGGATTCTACGAGTGAAGTTTCCGTCTACGCCAACGAGCGGAACGTAATTGAGTACCGAAGTTCGGTAACGCTTGGGATGCTGTGCTGCCATTCATGACGTGCGGGTCCGGTTAAGTGATACGCGGAGCGTGGCTCTGCCAGGAGCTTCACACGCTGCCACGTAGTTCTGTTCGGGGTGCGACTCTTACGACTTTTGGCATTGAGCTTACCTATAGCCTTCCTAATGCGGCCAGTGCTGACCTCATCAATACTCTTCGCGGTATCGTCGCGACTAGCCGCCGCCGCAACCACCTTTTGTCTAAAGTGAATCACGCATGGAGAGAAAAGCGAGACACCAATGACGTCCCCGAACACTGCCTTGTCGCGATGCCATCCTATGCCGGCGCCGGGCCCATACTCTATAACCAACACATGTTGCAGATACTCCGGATCGATCTGAGCGAACTCTGCCACGACTGCGCGCAATGGCAGAATGAATTGAGGGATGTCATTCGCTTTTTGGAGTCCGCCGCGGCCAGAGAATTCATACTGCCAGCCGAATGATACCGTGCGCCGCTTGCCTTTGTACCCGTGAAACTCAAATTCTTTGAAAGGTAGCTGACGCACATGATCGAGAAGAGCCTTCTCATGAAGTCCTGAGATGAGTTCGGCGCGGTAAGTCATTCCCTCCGGAAGATTCGCTGCGATTTTGTGTTCTTCAAACAATTTAGCTTGTGTCATGAATCGAGGTAACAGTCTATCGCGGCTACCTCCCCCGCCCGCAATACGTGACGACATTGGAGGCAGGTTTCTCGTTCTTTGCTCTCAACTGATTTGCTTTTAAAAGTTGCTGTAATTGTTAAGCCGCTAATTCCTCAAGACACACTATTTAACAAACGGACTTGGGGTTGGAACGACCAAGGCCGATAATAGAATCGACGTAAATTATTGATTTTATTGGTAGCGGGGGGCGGGATCGAACCGCCTACCTTGGGGTTATGAATCCAAACTAACCCCCTGCACAAGATACCTTCCAAAGAACAAACCATCATTTTTCGCGGAGAAGCAGTCGTTTAAGCAGAACATAACGCGCCACAACGCGTAAAGCGCAAGGAAGATTACAGTAACTTTACAGCAAGAACTTAGAGTGGCTCGCTCTTGGAGGAGCATTCCGGCGCTCCTCATTCAGACTATCACGTCAAATCGTACAGAACCCTAAGCCGTGGCGGCATAGTGGATCAGCTCACTTGCTGGCTATAGGCGTCGTTCAACTTCCGAAAGTGGTATCCCATGGCCGCCAATCGCAGTGTCTCGGCAAGCTTATCGTGATGGATTACAAGCGCTTTGGTAATGAAGCGCCAAAATTCCTTGCGTTCACCGTCAAATACCCCAAGCTTGAGCATCACGCGCGCGAACGCCGTAACAGCGCTAACAACATTGTAGCGTTGAGGCTCTACAAACTGCTGAGCCGTTCGTTTCATCGAGTCAAGCGCGCGCTGATAATACTCACGTGGAGAGTAAATAGTCTGCATAATCGACTGATAGCCCTTAATTAGCACAGCCGGATCCATGCGAGTCTTAAAGTTCAAGGTGCAGCTCGTGTTGTTTCCTGAAGCTTCTCCTAACAGCCGTCCTTCTCGCTCCAACCGTTTCCATAACTGGGTATCAGGAAGCGCGGTTAGCAGGCCGACCATCGCCAGCGGAATCGCGCTTTCTCTGATGAAGTCGATCTGTCGTTCAAAAATGTCCTCGGGATCGTTGTCAAAGCCGACGATAAAGCCCGCCATCACTTCCATACCATAGCTCTGAATCTTCTTCACTGACTCGAGCAAGTTACCGCGGTTTTGTGACTTCTGAGCTTCTTTCAAACTCTCTTCTACCGGAGTCTCGATGCCAAGGAATACGCGTCGAAAGCCGGCTTCCCGCATATCTTCGAGCAGCGGTTCATCGTCTGCCAGATTTACGCTTGATTCAGTCAGGAGAGAGAAGGGATAACCGTTTCGTTTCTGCCACTCTGCGAGCGCGGGCAGCAATAGCCTGACATTCTTTTTGTTGCCGATAAAGTTATCGTCCACAATAAAGACAGTTCCGCGCCAGTTGAGATCCAGCAGCGCTTCAAACTCAGCCAGCATTTGCTGAATGCTCTTGGTTCGTGGCACGCGCCCGTAGATTTCAATGATGTCGCAGAACTCGCAGGAGAACGGACAACCGCGTGAATACTGCACACTCATCGCGCTATAGCGCTTCAGATTGGCGAGGTGAAAGTCGGCGACAGGAGTCACCGCAAGCGGTGGACGTTCGAGTGCCTGGTAGCGGCTTTTTGCAACTCCACCTGCGAGATCTTTTATAAACTGCGGCAATGTAGTCTCCGCCTCTCCGACAAATATGTGATCCGCATCCGGCAGATCCTCGATCGTGGTCGTGACGTATGGACCACCAAGCACTACGCGTTTCCCAAGCGACTTGCAGAGTCTCACGACTTGCTTGAGAGAATCCTTCTGCACCAGCATCGCCGTGGCGAAGATCATGTCGGCCCATTCGATGTCGGTGGTCTTTAGCGACTCCACATTTAGATCAATCAGTCGCCGCTCCCAGTCCGGCGGTAGCAACGCAGAAACAGTTAATAACCCCAGTGGTGGGAATGCACATCTCTTACCCTCGAATGGCAACGCGTGTCGA
The DNA here is from genome assembly GCA_036006355.1 of Pyrinomonadaceae bacterium. Classification (GTDB taxonomy): domain Bacteria; phylum Acidobacteriota; class Blastocatellia; order Pyrinomonadales; family Pyrinomonadaceae; genus PSRF01. The sequence goes on from DASYPT010000173.1 coordinate 9,875, forward strand.
AAACTCCAATATGTATCCGGGAACTCCGGGTTAATTAACAAAACCTTCATAACAGCACGCTCCTAACGTCACTCGGCTGGTCCATGTTCTGGGGCAACGACTAACTGTGGGGCGCCGGCAGTTTGCGCACCCATACGGCGCAACCAGCGGAAATGGGACGATAGTCCGGCGCGAAAGGAGGAGTGCTCACCATATCTCACGCCAAAATCTCGACAGGCTTGTTCCACGAGTTTTGAGATGGCCGGGTAATGGACGTGACATACGCGGGGGAAAAGGTGATGTTCGATCTGAAAATTCAACCCACCGAGGAGCCAGCTCTCAACTCTACTTCGTCGAGCGAAATCCACAGTGGTTTCAACTTGATGGACTGCCCACGCATTGTCCATTGAACCGGAGTTCTCTTGCGGCAACGGGAATTCGGCCTCTTCCACGCAATGAGCGAGTTGAAACACAACGCTGACAATCACGCCCGCAAGACCGGCGATCAAAACGTAGAACAGCAGCACCGTCCATAGGGAATGGACCAGAAGGGGCAATCCAAAGGCCAATGTCAGGAACAGCGCTTTACCGCCAACAAAGCCGACGAGTTCCCACTTTTTCGGCCGCGTGATTCGTGTGCGTCCGATCCGGCCAAGGGTTACGTCACGGAAATCATCGTACAAATGCCACTTAATGACGTTCAATCCGTAGAGCGGCCACAAATAGAAATGCTGCCAGCGATGAAGTCTGAATCTCTTCTGGTGTGGCGTTAAGCGGCCGAAAAAAGCGATATCAATATCGGCATCATGGCCCGTGATGTTTACGTAAGTATGATGTACGACTACGTGTTTCCAGTGCCACACGTAAGAACTGGCGCCTATTAGATCCATCGTCATAGCCGCCAACCGGTTGATCCAGGTGTGATTTGAATAGGAATGGTGACTGCCGTCGTGTTCGATATTGAAGCCAATCGCCGCCATTGCCAGGCCAAGTAGAACCGCTAAAGGCAAAGCTTGCCACCAGGTTCCGGCCACGAACACCAGCAATGAATAGAGTCCACTAAAGACAGTGAGGATAATTGCGGTCTTCAAATACATTGTCGGACAATCGCGTGGACTGCGATCGGAACTGCGAAAATAGTCATCGACTCTTCGCCTTAACTCTTTATGAAAAGCATTGTCCCTCCTGAAGGTTAATCGGCTTTGACCAACATCGCGAATTTGATCGACTGACATTCTTAAAAACTCCCTGAACTGCTTACCAAGAACTTTGATGCTCTAACTACCTTATGTTACGCATCACACATAACGACTTCTTGTCAAAACGGTGGGTGTATTGCTGAAGTGACAAAAAGAATACAAAGCATTGAACAGGGATGCCGCCTCTCGGCCTTGTCTCAGGGTGAATGCCACAAAGCGCACAAGGGGCGCAAAATTTTGCAAAGATATTTGTGCCCTTTGTGCGCTTTTGTGGCTAGGAGAACTTTCCCCGGTGGGGTAACTCTAAGCGCGGGAGCGCAATAACAAATTCAGCTTAACAAGATGCGAGCATTGTCGTATGTGCGATAAGGCACATATAAAAATAAGGAACTCAATTCAGGTACGCATCTGTTTCGGCTTTAATGATCGTGTAACAGTGACAGGACTTCGCTACCAAGCCCCGGCGATCAAGAAGAGTGATCATTCCTCGACTGTAACGAATTAGCTTGGCCGCTTGTAACGCGCCGGCGGCTTTGCTTACGCCTTCGCGCCGGACGCCCAACATGGTGGATAGGAATTCCTGGGTCAACGGAAATTCCTCAAGGCCCAAACGATCATTTGTCATCAATAACCATCGCGCCAGTCGAGCATTAACCAGGTGAAAGCGGTTACAGGCAGATGATTGAGCAACTTGATTCAGGAGTGAGTGCGAATAGCGATGCAGGAGGCGATGTAAACTGCCAAGCCGGTTTGCTTCTTTGCGGACAGCCGCAGAACTCATTCTCATTGCCGTGCCCGAGCCCTGCACCAGAGCACGTGTTGACGAAGAGCTAACGCCCATAAAGACAGGCAGACCGGCCATACCTTCATTCCCCACCATTCCCACTTCAAGCCACGACGTCTCCGACAATTCGGAAATCAACGAGATAATTGAGTCGTTAGGGAAATAGACGTACTTAATTGCTTCGCCAGGTTCGTATAACTCCTCCCCTAGAATCAAATTAACTGTCTTCAATTTGGGCAATAAACGCTTGTATTCATTTTTCGGAAGTGTGGCGAGTAGCCGGTTAACGCTCAAGCCGCCATTACTATTGTTTTTCAAAACTGACATCTTCTTGACTCACCTATTCTCAGCATAGAAACACAACTCCAAGACCTCTATGAATAGCAACTCGAGCGTCACGAGTCTGTGCGCGAACACACATACCGAATGCTGCCCCTGGTCACTATGTTCGTTAGCGTACATGAACATATAGAACAAGCCGATCAGTGTTATGTGTGCTAGCACACATATGTGTTATAGTGCAGCGCGAAAAGCGAACAGCCTGCTTTGCACTTGGATCGAGTCTTTCCCTCTTCCTCCTGCCCTTTGCGTAATTCAGCGCATTTGAAAAGGCTCTTGGTAATTACACCGGAGATGGAAGATGAAGATACTGCTCTACAATCCAGACAACGGCGTCACGCGCAACTTCATGCCACACCTCTGGATGTTTCTCCTGCAAGCAATCACGCCTCCGGGTCATGAAGTTATCCTGATCGATGCGAATGCCCGGGCGATGAGCGATGCTGAGATCGTTCAGTTCATAAAGCAGCAAAAAATCGATCTAGTCGGCATCGGCGCAATGACTCGAATGATTGAGAAAGCCTATCGAGTCGCAGACGCGATTCGTCTGGCGGGGGTACGGGTTGTAATGGGCGGGCCGCACGTCACTGAAGTTCCTGATGAGCCACTCGGTCGAGATGGAGGACCCCGCCACGCAGACGCTATTGCGCTGGGTGAGGCTGATGAAACGTGGCCGAGGATAGTTGAAGATGCTGCCCGCGGTGACCTTAAAGACATCTATGCTCCGGTTGACGAGTCAGGTAAAGAACGGAAGCCGAGTCTGCAGCCTTACCCGGCGATTCCGTGGGAAACGCTCAATCTGGATCAGTTTAATTTCTTCCCGCGCATCGTGCGTCCATTGCTTTCACGAGTTGGCCCGCATTGGCGCTCTCTGCACATCGTTCCAATTGAATCAGGGCGAGGCTGTCCGTATGGTTGTGAGTTTTGCACCGTCACCGGATTCTTCGGCGACTCGATCCGCTTCCGCACAAACAAAAGCATCGTTGACGAACTATTGACGTTGAAGGCGCGTGCTAAAGCTGAAGGCGGCGTGATCTCGGTATTTTTTGTTGACGATAACTTTGCTATCAGTATCAAACGCACAAAATCACTGCTGCGCGACATCATCGCAGCCGGTGCACAGATCCCCTGGATCGCGCAGATCAGCGCCAACCTCTTACGCGATCAGGAACTGGTTGATCTGATTGCGGAATCCGGAGGGAAGGTCATCTTTATCGGGATGGAGTCGATTGACCCCGTTAATCTGGCTGACGTTAAGAAGGGCTTTAATAAGCCTGAAGAATACACAGGCGTGCTCGAACGTCTGGCTCAGCATAATATCTACGCCATCACGTCCTTCATTATTGGTATGGATAACGACACACCCGGTGTGGCTGAGCGGATCCTGCAACAGATTCGTTCGTGGCCTCCCGGCTTGCCCGTTTTCGGCCAACTCACACCGTTTCCATCTACACCGCTGTACAAGCGGCTACAAGAAGATGGCCGTCTGGTGCGACCAAAACACTGGCTGAAGTTTGAGAAAAACACGATGGCCCATGTACCGCTTAAGATGACCATCGACCAAACTCACTACGAGCTTACATACGCGTGGACCCACTCGTACGACGCTGCGCGCAATGCGGAAGCGGTCCAGGCGATGAGCTATGCACCAGTCGGTCCGCGAATTTTTCATCTCATCACTCGGTTTGCGTTCCGCGCCATCTATTTCCCACAAACAACCAGACGAGCATGGCTCAAAGTGTTTTTTGAGAATAGACGCACCGTCTTGAGTCTTGCGAGGGAAGCGATTGGTACAGTGCTGACCTCAAAGAGAAGAGTGGAAGAAAAAGAGGGTAGCCCGGCTGTTATAAACACAGCCTGAGAGAGAACGCCTGTTATTTGAGTAACCGATCAAACTCGTCTTTGACAACTCGGTAACACTCGCATGCAGTATCTTCTAGTTTCTGGCGGTCCAGGATCTGTATGCGGCCCCGCACATAACTGATTGCTCCGATGTCTTGAAGGTGACCCGCGGCCACCGTAACGCCTTCACGGCGCACGCCCAACATATCTGCGATCAGTTCCTGCGTCATGATCAACTCGTCCGTATCCACACGGTCGTGGCTCAACAATAGCCAACGGCAAAGTTGCTGTTCGACTGAGTGGAGACGGTTGCAAACGGCCGTCTGCGATATCTGGGTGATCAATGCTTGCGTATAGCGCAGCAACAAGCGTTGGAACTCACCACCTGAGGCGAATTCAGCCTGCAGCACCTTGGCCTTCATGCGAATAGCGTCACCGGCGCTCTGGACCACGGCCCGATTGGGCATGGTTCCTCCTCCCATGAA